>JAFDZO010000010.1:0-140260 GCA_018266845.1 Bacteroidota bacterium
AAAAAACAGCTTTCTTCCTTTCCGAACCTTTCAGTCGGCGATACAGTTTTCATTCCGAAAAGGACATAAAAGCATTCTCCCAAACTTTTTATATGCCGGAGAGTTTGTGAATTTTTGGTTTCAAAATTTTTCCGGCAGAGTACATTTTATATATGACTAAAATTTTTATCTTCAAAAGCTCTGCTTAAAGAGTGCGAAAGAGAAATCTTAAAGCAGTTTTAAAAAGCTATACAAATTTAACGCAGTAAATTTCGCATAACAAATAAAATGTATTAAAAATGTTAGAGATACCGAGCAGGAAAATGCTTGAAATAGTGTAAAACCAGAGTAAAAATGGGTAAAATCTGTTAGAGGGGGTATTTTTTAAAAATACGCATTAATGTTATAGGGAAAGAAAATAAATTTTACCAAAAGGTTGGTTTTTGGTGATTATTTGAAGATTTTCATTGGTTTTTTGTTAGAGAAAAAGCAGTAACTTGTTTAGATGTAGTGCCGCTTGAAATTGAAAAAACAAATATTTAAGTGAAAACTTACGAGGGGGCGTAAGTTTTGCACTGTATTTTTTCAGTAATTTACGCCCTCAAAAAATTGACTTTAAAACCTCAAAAAATTAACCTATTTTAGAATTTTTTCCAAGCCCCCATAGGCTAATGGATAAACCTTCTGACTACGGATCAGATATTAGAGGTTCGAATCCTCTTGGGGGTACAACTTTCCTTTCCTGCCTCAATTTTTCCCAAAAACAAATTCCATACCGAGATTTATAAAATAATTTTTTTCTTATGATGTAAATCATACAATAATTGCTGAAATGTATCTAATTTGTTATAGGTAAGTTAACCAATAGCCATGAATAAAAGCGTCATACATCACAAAGCGGATTCACTCTTTTTAGTAAATGATGTGAATTCGGATGACTCTGATGCGCCTGTCTCCTCACTTGATATCAGGGGAAATGTTTACTGGGTAAAATTGCTTTATAACAATACCAGCTCATTGTAAACTAATAAAGGAGGATTTATGAAAACCCTTCTTAAATTTTTTATTTTTGTTGTATTTCTAATTATAATTCTTTCGCCGGCTGGTTCACTCGGTGCCTGTAGTTTCTAATATCCTGCAGGCAATGGAAGTATAGAAAGTATGATAAGGTTACTGAAAAGTAGTTCAGTAGCCTTTTATTTTTTGAACCTTTTTCCGTTTCTTAAGTTAAAATTTAATCATTTAAAACATATCATAAAAACGCTATTATTATTCATTAAGTACTTATGTCCCGATATCCTCTTTTTGTCTTAATACTTTTCTGTTTCACTTTTTTTCTTTTGCATAGCGCAAATGCGCAAGACGGCTGGTGGAAGGAAAAAAAATATAAGGATGAATTTACCCGGCAAAAATATGCCCTGTGTAAGAAAACTTTCAAAGATATTGGAAGCGGTTTAAGCTTTAAACAAATTTCTGCTGTAAGCAAATACTTTGATGAACAGGTTTACCTGAATGTGATAAGCAATGAAAAAGGATATTACAGCTCTTCCCAGGCGGAATTAATTCTCACTGATTTTATGGATTACTTCAGAGTGATTTCTTTCAGCTTTAAACGCTCTACCCGTTATAACACCTATGCTTTTGCAACTGGAAAATACAAATATTCAATTAACGGAAATAAAAGCGAACTTGAAGTATCTATCTCTCTCAAATTTTATAAAGACGAATGGTTTATTGACCAGATAATGATTAACTGATAATAATCATGTAATGCTTAAAAAAATTCTCGGGATTAATACTGCTCTTAATAATAAATTTGGAAGGCGGTTAAAATTTTTAATTTTAATCGCTTTTTTACTTTTATTCTGGAATATTGTTTCAAACGTTACCTTCCAGACTATCCTTACTACAAACCGCCAGAATAACTCTGTTTTCAAAGAGAAAAATGAAGAGAGAATAAACTACATTCAAACTCTATACACCAATATTTCTTCTGAAACAATTTCAGAGGCGAAAGAAATCGCATCTGATAAAGAGATAAGAAAATATCTTCAGTCCGGTGAAAATAAAAAAGTATTTGATGAGTTTTTGAAAAAATTTCCGGGACAGCTGTATCAAATGGAAATTTATAACAGAAAACTTGAACTTGTCGCATTTGAAGGAAGAGAAATCCAGCCGAAAATTTTCAGCCTGCAAAAAGCTCTATCAGGAAAGTCTTTCTCGATTTTAAAAAATATTAGCTTCTATTCATATCTGGTTGTATATTTGCCTGTAAGAGATGCAGTTGATACAAACTCAATTATAGGGGTTTCGGTAACAGCCCGCCTGTTGGATACAAAATTTCAAATCAAGAACAAATTTATTTCTTATCTGGGGCTTTCCGGGGAGATTGAGAATAAATATAAAGTAGCTGCCTCTGTTATTCCTTCTGATGAAGTGTCAGGAAACTTGCAAACGGATTCGTCTGCTTTCAAATCTTCCGTGTCATTAAATATCAAAGGGCTTGACGGCACAGCAATCGGGAAAATTTCTCTGCCCGAATACACCGCTGAAAACTATATTTCGGAAATAAATAATCTTATTGATAAAATTAACTCACTCACAATTTTTTTGCTCTCGGTTATAATTCTATCAGTAATTTTTACATTTGCGAATAAGTTAAAGTCAGTCTGGCTAAAGGGCGGCATATTTCTTCTTTTGCTTGTTTTGCTCAGACTTCTATGGGTAAAAATAGGCTTCCCCTCCGTTCTCTTTGATACTGATTTATTTTCTCCTTCTTATTATGCCTCAACTTTTGGTAAGGGGATTGTAAGGTCAGCGGGCGATTTGCTTATCAGCTCTCTTCTTCTGCTTATCTGGTCATTTTATTTTTTCAAGATAATTTTTTTCCATTACAAAGAAAATATCAGCAGGCAGCAAAGTATTGGATATGCAGCTGCCAAATTTTCTGGACAGATTATCCTTTTTTTCGGCATTCTCTATTTGCTTGGCGTAGTCATTCAAAGTGTTGTTTCTGATTCTAATTTAAAATTTCTCGATAAGACAAATCTTATCCCGGATACAGGATTAATTTTTATTCTGGTTTCGATTTTCTTGTGCGGAATTTCAGCTTTCACTTTTCTGACGATCATCATTGTGAATGAGTTTTACTTCGCAGTAAAACAGGATTTAATAAAAAATAAATTTTTAAAAAAATATTTTTTTATTGCCTTATTTATTTTATTTGCCGTGATTAGTCAGGTTGTTGAGCTTGCTTTTCCTGAGTTTCCCGTGAATTATTACCAGCGTCTTATAATTATTGCTTCGATTTTTTTATTCTCGTTTTTTCTCAGCAAAAATATTCTGCTGAAAAGGGAGTTCAGAATCTTTTCCTATGCAAATATTTCCCTGCTTGTTTTAATTAGCTTAATTTCTATTCCTTACATTCTTCTGGATAAGCTTACCGCTCAGGAAACAAAATTCGTTGAGCTAATTGGCAGTAAGCTTTCTGAAGATGATAATGATAAAATTCTCTTTCTGATTACAGGCGAACTGAATAAAATTGTTGAAAGCAAAGAAGTTGAAAATCTCCTTAAAAGCAAAGCTAACTCATCAAATCTTGCTTTTACAACGTGGGCGGAGAGCAAACTTAGCACTGAAAATCTCAACACCTCAATTATTTTACTGGATACGAACTTTAATTCAGTAAGCGATTTCAGTATTAACTACAATTCTCTGAACGTAGATTCGTTAATTTCGTTTGTAAAAAAATCGGTTAAAGGAGCGGGTATAAATCAAATGCAGCCGGCTCCTGATAGTTTGCAGTCTTCTGATAGCCTTGTCTCTGAAGAGCCGGAGTACGATGGAACTTCACTTGAAGAGTTTGTCAGAGCGTCGGAAGATGATTCATCAAAGATAAAAAATAAATTTTCTGTTTATAAAAATTCAGGGGACAAATATTATGCCGGAGTGGTAAAGCTGGAAAACCTTGATTTAAGAAATACTGAGTTTGCCAAGAAAACCGGATATGCTCTTGTAACAGTGCAGTATGAACCCAAAAATCTTCTTGCTCAATCATCTTTTCAGATTTTTAAAAACTATACTAAAGATAATCTTTTTGATAAGCTGATTTCTACACCTGTCATTACGGAGTACATTGATGATGAATTTGTAAGCTCAACAAATCCTGAAATTTCAAAAGGGAATACAAAATCTCTTGAGAGCTTTAAAGATTTTGTCAAAAGTAAACCCGTAAAATCTGCATGGAGATACGAAATATTTAACAATGAAAAATTCAGAACATTCTATGTGCTTACAAACACATCTGACGGCTATCAAAAAGTATATTCTATAAGTATCAAAAGAAATGATGCTTACCTTATATTGTTTTTCTACCTTAAGTTTGTTCTGTTTATTGTTATGATATTCGGCCTTATCAGTGTATTGTATTTTTTATATTACGTCGTATCTCAAAACAGGATTGTGTTTAATTTCCGTGAAAAGCTGCTGACATCGTTTATAATCGTTTCAGTCATTCCTATTATTTTACTGGCAATTTACACCAGAGGATATATTAAGAATAAATATGATAGCTCATTTGAAAACCAGATTAAGTCAGATTTAAACCTTGTAGCTGAAAGCTTTAGAAACAGTAATACCGGATTTATAAGCGGCAAGTTGACTGACAGCCTGAAACAGAAAGAAAAATCAACCTTCAATAAGCCGTTGATACGCTCAGATAAAAACTTCAATATATATTCTGGATTGAAATTATCTTCCACAACAAATGAAGAGTTGTTTAAATCCGATTTATTGGATAACAGAGTTGACGGGGGAGCATACTATAATTTGAACTACGAGAAAAAAGATGTTTACTTTAAATATTTAGACCTGCCGGGCTTTTCATTTTATGCAGGATATATTCCCATACTAGATAAAAGCAACAATCTTAGCGCGATTATTTCCTCTCAAACCGTTTACAGGCAGGCTGAGATAAGTGAAGAGTTGACAGAGTCGCTAACGTTTATTTTCGGAATCTATATAATAGTTATAATTATTCTTTTGCTGTTTATTACTTTTTTTGTAGAGAGAATAACCAGACCTATTTCCATACTAAAAATCGCAACGGAAAGGCTTTCAAGAGGGGAGAGCAATATAGAAATTCCGCTGAAAAGGAAAGATGAGTTTGGGACATTAGTAGAATCGTTTAACAGAATGACGCGCGAGCTTGAGGCTTCTAAAGAAAAACTGAAGAGAGCGGAAAGAGAAGCTGCTTGGAGGGATATTGCAAGGCGGGTTGCGCATGAAATAAAAAATCCTCTTACTCCTATGAAACTTTCTGTCCAGCATCTCTATGATTTGTATTTAAGAAAAAAAGATAGCGGCGATTTTGAAAACACCCTGACTAAGACAAAGGATATAATGCTGAACGAGATTGACAAGCTGAACAAAATTGCAACTGAATTTTCTAATTTTGCTAAATTGCCTCAGCGAAATTATGAATTGATAGAGCCGAATGAAA
This sequence comes from Bacteroidota bacterium, assembly GCA_018266845.1. GTDB lineage: Bacteria > Bacteroidota > Ignavibacteria > Tepidaquicellales > Tepidaquicellaceae > JAFDZO01. The sequence continues at coordinate 5,480 of JAFDZO010000010.1, forward strand.
TAATGCGCGACGTGATAATGCTTTATGAAAAATTCCCTGATATTTCATTTGAAATTGATTTAAAAGAAAATTTAGGCACAATCACTGCTGATAAACAGGAGCTGAACAGAATTTTTCAAAATCTGATAAAAAATGCGCTGCAGGCGATTGATGGAGAAGGAAGCATAAGAATTTCTTCGGATGAAGATAGAGGATATGTGATTTTTATTATTCAGGATAATGGCGAAGGGATGGATGGAGAGACTTTAAAAAAATTGTTTGAACCGAATTTTTCAACAAAGTCTGCCGGTATGGGGCTTGGGCTTTCCATTACGAAAAAATCTTTAGATAATATGAATGCAGTAATTACTTATGAAAGCGCTAAAGGAAAAGGCACAAAGGTTACGCTAAAATTTTCTAAAAAATTTTACGGAAAATAATTGAAATCTCATAAACTCATATTGATAAAATTCTTACTGCTCATCGCAGGCGCAATTTTTTTCTCATCCTGCGCAAACCAGCAGCCGCCTTCCGGCGGAGAGGATGATAAAACTCCACCTAAGATTATAAAAGTAAATCCTGAAAGTAACACAATAAAATTTACAGGTAACTCGATAAAGTTTTACTTTGATGAATATGTGAATAGGAGAAGTTTTGAAGATGCTTTTAAAATCTCGCCATTGCCTGAGGGACGTAAGAAGTTTGACTGGGGAGCAAAAGATGTTGAAGTAATTTTTGAAAACGGATTTGAAAAGAATAAAACTTATTCAATAGTAATTACGAAGGACTTACGGGATGTTAACGGAGGAAACCAGCTTACTTCTCCTATGAATTTTGCATTCTCTACGGGTGATAAAATTGACAAGGGAGGTGTAGCCGGGAAAATTTTCTCGGATAATCTTGAAAAGATGATTGTTTCCTGTTATAAAGTTACAAGCCTGAACGGGAATTTTGTTAAGCCTGACACCATTAAGCCTGATTTTATTACTCAGCCTGATGAAAAAGGAAACTATGCTTTTTCAAATCTTCCCGAAGGAAAATTTCGTTTGTTTGCTTTTAATGATGATGATAGAAATTTTTTATACAATAAATCGGACGGGAAAATTGCTCTGCTGTCTTCCGATATAGAGATTTTGGATTCTACGAAGCTAAGCGGAAAAAATTTTCTATTTAAAAATTTTAATTTTGATGTAAAAAGCAAAGAGTTTATTCAGTCACTAAAGTCTGACTCGCTTAATCTTGTTTTTGCTTCTTTCCACAATGGTTCAAACTCAATACGGGATAATGAGCGTTTTTATTTTTATTTTAGGAATACAAATTTAAGCAAGTATGAGCTTGCTGATAACCTGAAACTCACGGATTCTGCATCAAACACAAACGTAAAAATTGCCTTTAACTGGATAAACGATTCATTGCTGCAGGTTTTTTCACCGGAGAAATTAAAGCAGAACAGAACTTACAAATTTTCCGTGCTTAAACTGCCGTTAAATTTTGTAAGATTTTTTAAGACAATTTCAGAAAGCAAAACAGGAACAGTTTCCGGCTCGGTGATTGTAAGCGACTCTGCCATAAATTCCGGGGTAAATATTGTCATTCAATTAATAGAGAAAAATAATTTTTCAAACAAGTTTACTCAAAGCCTTACTAACGCAGGAGCATATAAATTTGAAAATATTCCCGAGGGGGATTACATTTTATTTTCATTTATTGATTATAACAGAAATGGAGTTTATGATGCAGGTGCTTATTTCCCATTTGAGCCTTCAGAGCCTTTTTTCTTATATGAGAAAGATTTGAAAGTAAAAGGAATGTGGAATACCGATAATGCACAGATTATTTTTTAAGTATTAGCTTCTCCCGCTAATATCATTTCCCTGATTTTTATAAATAGATTAAACAACATCAACTCTAAGTTCACATTGTAATCTACATCATTTATTGAGTTTTCCAGCATACTTATTATCCCGTAGTAATCTGCATTATATTTTAATGCGAATTTTGAGATACTATCGAGTTCATCCTTATTGATTATAAGGTTTTCAGCCCCGCTTCTTTTGTACTGAACATCGCGAAGCCATATCTGCATTAAAATTAAAAATTGACGCACTCTTTCCTTATCTTTTTTGCCGATAACAAAATCAATATCAAATCCGGCTTTTACAGTATTCATAGTTACAAGATTTCTCAACAATACAAGAACTTTTTTCCTGAGTTCATCATAGCTTCCGCGCAATATGTTTTGCGCTTTTGTGATGCTTCCGTCAGCTAATTCGGAGTAAAAATTCAATTCTGCATCATTTATACCGGGCTGAATTTTTTTAATATAGCCGGTAAGTTCGGATTTGCCGATACTGTCGAAATGAATTTTTTGGCATCGTCCTATAATCGTAGGCAGAAGGGAGTTCAGCTTTGAAGTCGTTAAAATCAAAAGAGAATTTTTGGGAGGCTCTTCAAGAATTTTCAGCAAAGCATTGGCGCTCTGCGGATTCATATTATCTGCATCGGAGATTAAAAAAACTTTTGTTCTGTTTTCGGTCCCTGTAAGATAAATTAAATCTTTGATTTCCCGTATTGAACTTATCCTGATGAAGTTTGCTTTCTCAAGCTGAATTTTATGATATGGATTTTTAGATTTCTCCTCAATCTCGCTGAGATAGCTTTCATAATCGGATTTATCTAACGATTCCAAAACAGAGCTTTCATTGTCATCCTTTCCGGTAGGAAGGGCTGTGATAAATTTTAGCAAAAGCGACTTCAGACTTTGGATGTCTTTGCAGTTTTTGCACTCATCGCATGCTCCTTTTTCTATATCAGGGTTTTCGCAGTTGAGAAATTTAGCCGTCTCTATAGCAGCAGCATCTTTGCCTGTCCCTGGTTTTCCGTAAAAAATATAAGCATGAGAAATTCTGCCGCTGGAAAGAATGCTCTTTAAAATATTTTTTACCCGTTCCTGTCCTATTATATTTGACCACATAAAATTAAAAAGTGTTTCCTATTCCGAATTGAATTACCATTTTTTCCCCGCTTTTAAAAATTGTGCCGATATTATTATCGAATAGCCATCGCCTATCATCTACTCCCGGGTCAAACAGCTTAAAGCCTAAATCAAATCTGAAAGCGCCGACAATTGTGTAGTATCTTATACCTGCGCCGATAGCCATCGCAATTTGATTAAATTGAAAATCTTTATAGCTATCCCAAATATTTCCATAATCGAAAAACGTTGCAAACCCAAGGTCTTTTATTAAAAGATTTTTTGATTTTGAAAACGGCTTTGTTCTGTGTTCAAAACTTCCGTCTATAATAAACCTTCCTCCTAATGAAGGACTTTCTACTGCTCCCAGTGTTCCTGCTCTCCATCCTCGCAAGCTGACGCTTCCTCCTATTGTGTAGTTCGCGTCTGTTGGAACAATATCACTTGAAATAGAAACATCACCAAGTTCAAATGTATTATCCCCGTATTCAAAAATATTTCCAACCACTAATTTTGTGCCGAATACGGAAGCACCTTTGTTCTCTTCCGACAAATTCCAGAAGAATTTATTCTGAGTTGTAACTTTTAGATAGCTTGAAGTGCTTGTGTTAAAAATTTTTCGTACAAGAGTGCCAAGCAAACCTGCTTCTTCAAACGAATAGGAAGCATAGGAGCCGTCTGTAGGGTACTGAAGATTATCAACATGATTATGAATTACAGATAATCCAATTGAAGATGTGAAATCATTATATACGGGATTCACTATACTAAGCAAGGTGTCAAAAATAATTGTTCTTTCGTTAGCTATCTTCCAGTCTAAAATCAAATTGTTAAAATAGGTATAATTTTTGAGTTCATATTTTAAGCTTGCCAGATTCTTTACGCTAGTAAGTTGATAATCAAGTGAATCGTTATACAACTGCCTTTGGCTGGTAATCCCAAAGTTATCATTACCCGTAATTTTATCATTATCAAAAAGATGAGGCTGGAACAAAGTAGTCAGTCCCTCATATCTGTAAAAATTAAAACTATGTATAAGGGCTTTTAAGCTGGCAGTAAAAACTCTCCCGCCGCCGAAAAAATATTTATTCGAAAAAGTCAGTCCGGCACCCGCGTAAAATCTGCCCCCAATATCATAGGCAAGAATTTCCGGCTTCAGCTCAAACTTGTTTGTTACTGCGGCATCAATTTTTAAATTAATTACACCTTCTAAGGAATCAATTTCATCAATTTGAATTCTTGCATTCTGGAAAATCGCAATTTTGGAAATGCGGTTTTCGGAAGAGATGAGCTTTTCCTTTGAGTACAGCTCCCCCTCTTTGTATTCAAGCTCTCTTCTTATATCATCTGAATTTATTCCATAGCTGTTGTTGCTGATTGTTATATTTGTTCTTCCAAAGTTAAACCTGCTGCGGGGAGTAAAATTCAGAACAATATCAACCCGGTTTGCCAAAGCGGAATCTTTAGAGACAAACTTAACTATATCCGGCACATCTGCTTGAGCCAGCGCATAACCGTTATTCAAAAGAATACCTAACACTCTGGTGATTTCAAGCTGTACTTCAGCCTTGTTATAATTTCTGTTATTTTTTAGAAAGTTGTCATTAGAAACCAGTGAGTAGGTCTGTTCGTTTATATCTTCCAGACCGTTGTAAAAGACTTTGTTTATTTTGTATCTCGTATTTTCATTAATAATAAATGTCGCAATTATCATACTGCTGTCACTTCCAATGGCAGTTGATGTATCAACAAAGGCATCAAGAAATCCATTATCAAAATAGTATTTCTGTATCCTTTTAGAATCAGTATAGAATTCTGATCTTAAAAAGTTGTCGCTTTTAGTTGTGTTTATTATTCCTTCCAGAGTGGATTCGTCGAAGTCCTGTTTATTGTCCGCAAATTTGAATCTGACTTCGTCTAATTTTAGAATTGTAGATTTTCTTTCCGTGTCATCATTGTTATCCTGCGCAAAAATAGAAGCGAAGGAAAGGAACACAAATATAGCACAAAAATATTTTAATAAACTCATCCGCAGTAAAAATTGAGATAGTGGAAAACTAATAACTATTGATAACAAAAAAAGCCCAATAATAGAAACATTATTGGGCTTTGAAAAATATAGTTTGAAATTTTCTCTAAAAATCCTTTGCTTCTTCGTCGTAGAAAAAGTCCTCGTCAGTGGGATAGTCAAGCCAAATTTCTTCTATGCTTTCATAAGGTTCGTCATGGTCTTCCAGGTCTTCAAGGTTTTCTATTACTTCCTGTGGAGCACCGGACCTCGTTGCATAATCAATAAGTTCAGATTTATTTGCGGGCCAAGGCGCGTCATCAAGATAGGAAGCAAGCTCAAGCGTCCAAACCATTTTCTTTTACCTCCTTAATGTTAATAAATGATTTTAGCAAAATTAACTAAAAATTTTTTTACTTCAAAGAAACTTTTTTATTTTTTTTTTACGAATTTTATTCGTTTCCTCTTTTAGAACAATAAACTAATTTTTTGTATAAAAGTTTCACAAATTTTTAGTCTCTTAATCTTGGGTCTAATGCGTCCCTAAGCCCTTCGCCGATCAAGTTATATGCCACTACAGAGAGGAATATCATAAAACCTGGAAATATTGCCAGCCACCAAGCGCTTGAAGATTCTCTTGCGGAATTCAATAATGAACCCCATGTAACGGTAGTTGCTGCTACTCCGAATCCCAAAAAGCTTAACGATGCTTCAACTAAAATTGCGGAAGCTACTGCAAATGCGCCAGAAACCAAAACCGGAGCAATTGCATTTGGCAATATATGTCTGAAAAGTATTCTCATATTGGGCAATCCTACTGAGTTTGCGGCAACAACATACTCCATGTTTCTTACTTTCAAAATCTCTCCCCGTATTAATTTTGCATCTGTAGTCCAGCCTGTAAGCCCTATGGCAGCCATAATATACCATATGCTTGAGCCGTATATCGCAACTATTACTATAATTAAAAAGAAAGTCGGCATGTTAGTCATAATTTCAACAAATCTCATAATTAAAATATCAGTAGTGCCTCCATAAAATCCTGCCAGACTGCCAAGCAGCACTCCTATAAGCACAGCAAGCCCTGCCGCTACAAATCCTACCGATAATGAGATACGCGAGCCATGTATAATCCCTGCCAGTAAATCTCTGCCAATTGGGTCAGTGCCGAGCAAATGCGTGCCTGTTGGTTTTGAGAGGACGTTTCCTAAATCTATTTCACCGGGTCCGAATGGAGTTATCAGCGGCCAGATAGTAGTTCCTAATTTTCCTTCATCATCAAGTTTTTTCCAGTCTATGTTTATTAATTCAGGGTTTTCCCATTTGGAAATTCCCAATGAAACTCCGTAATCCTTAAAAATCGGGAAATAAGTTTCGCCTTTATAAGAAGTATAGATTGGTTTTTTGTACGCTAAAAAATCAGCGAATACAGCCATTATTACTAATAAAATCACTATATATAAAGAAATAATAGCAGGTTTATTTTTTTTAAATTGATGCTTTACAAACGACCAATAAGTTGAATCAACTTCCTTTTGGGATTTTTTTTGGTCGTCTGATAACTCTGAATTATTTGGTAAATCCTCTATTGTGTTCATTTCTTTTAAAATTTTATGCGGCTTTTTGAGTAAATGCAATTCTTGGGTCAACTACAGAGTATAGTATATCTACAAGTAGTATTCCAATAACTGTCAAAAAGGAAACAAGGAAAAGTTCTGCCATTATAATAGGGTAATCCCTGTCAAAAATCGCCTGTGTTGCCAGCTGACCGACACCGGGAATAGAAAATATTGTTTCAATAATAAAGCTGCCTCCAACCATCGCAGGAAGTAAACCCCCCAATAAGGTCAAAATTGGAATTAGTGAGTTTCTCAAAGCGTGTTTCATAATTACTTTCTTTTCAGAGAGTCCTTTAGCTCGGGCAGTTCTTATATAATCCTGTCTAATAACTTCAAGCATAGAGCTTCTCATCTGACGGGATATAAATGCAAAACTTCCGAGGGAGGAAACTGTTATCGGCAGGAAGAAGTGCATAAATCGGTCTTTCATTTGTTCAAAGAAAGTCATGGAATCATAAGTTAGGGATTTTATACCTGATGTTGGGAATATTTTTATATATTCAACATTACATAAAAATACTATTGCAAGCGTTGCAACCCAGAAACTTGGCAGTGAATATAAAACAAACATCAGAATTGTAGTAACTCTATCTCCGAATGAATATTGCCGCGCCGCGCTGTATATACCTATTGGAACTGCAATGAGATAGATAAGAAGAAATGAAGCTATGTTCATTCCTATAGTGATTGGCATGCGTTCAAGTATTTTATCAATTACAGGTCTGTTATCTTTAAACGAATTCCCAAAATCTCCCTGAAGCATATTTCCCATCCAGATAAAATATTGCTGATAAAGCGGCTTATCTAATCCGAATTTTTGTCTGTAGTATTTTTTAGTAGTTTCATTTATCTGGTTCTTTGAATCTGTTTTTTGCGATTCCCCTGTGTTACCCATCTTCATTTCTGTTGGGTCTCCGGGCGCTAACCGACAGACACAAAATGTTATAACCGTAATAATTATAAGGGTAGGAATAAAAAGAAGAATTCTTTTTATTACGTATTGTGTCATTAGAAGATTATTTTATTAATTAAAATTTTTTCGCTTGGTGGTATTGAATAATCCACAAATATAAAGCAAAAAGACTTTATATTCTAATAATAAATTTAAAATACCAAAATTTTTTGCAGTCCGCTAAAAAATAGAATTCAAAACTTTTACTACATAAAAGTAACCCCATTCCCGTAAAAAAGCGAAAATGGGGTTGTTAAAATATTACGAATTACGATTACTGGTATCTTTGCAAAGTTGTCGGAGTCCACCACTCATTAAGCAGACCTGAACTTGGATATGAATACCATCTTGTATTTCTGAATCTATCGCTATAGAAATATCTGGAGGTTTCTGTCCACATAAATGTTACAGGCTGGTCATCGTAAACAATCTGCTGCCATTTATCTAATATTTCTTTTCTCTTTACATCATCAAATGTAATTCTGTTTTCTTCGAGAAGTTTATCTGCTTCAGGATTTTTATAACTGATATGATTGCTGCCTTCGCCTTCTGCCTGAGATGAGTGCCAGATTTGATACGGGTCATCAGGAGTAACAGTCAACTGCCATGAAGAGTAACTTGCATCATAGTCATGCTTCTTCGTTTTATCCAGGAACACTGACCACTCATATTCCTGAAGGTCTGCCTGAATACCGATTTGTTTCAATGCTTCGATTACAATAAGCATTACTTTTTTTCTCTTCGGGTTATTGTTGTTCATAAAAGTAAATTTAAAATCTACTTTTTTACCGTCTATCATTTTATCTCTTATGCCGTCTCCATCAGAATCTTTCCAACCTGCTTCATCAAGTAATTGTTTTGATTTTTCTATGTCGTATGGAATTTGCGGCAACTTATCATTAATAAATTTGCTTTTGTAAAAAATGTGTGACTGAATTGGAACCGCAGCGCTGAATAAAATTTTATCAATTATTTCCTGTCTGTTAATTGCATAACTTAATGCCCATCTGACTTTTTTATCTTTGAAGAAAGGTCTTAAGTTATTCCATGAGATGTAAACATAAGAAGGCTCAAGAACAATAGCTTTCTTAATATTAAACTGTTCAGGATTTGTAACACCTGTGTAAAAATCAGCAGGCTGAATTACGAACATGTAGTCAACTTCTTTGTTTTTTGCAGCAACAACTGCTGCGTTTTGATCTTGAATAATTTTATAAACAATTTTGTTTGCATAGTTAGGAGTTCTTGATTTGTTCCAGTACTTATCATTTCTTACCAAATTAATTGCCTGACCGGTTGTCCACTTCTCAAATTTATAAGGACCTGTTGCTACTAAATACTTTGCGCTTCTTGCTACTTCCTGCGAGTTTATAAAATCTGCAAATTTTTGCATATCTGCATATTTTTTATTATCAACAGTTTTTTGAGCATCGGCAATCATATCCCACGTAAATTTATCGGTAACGTTTTCAGGGTCAAGAACTTTTTTAGGGGTAATTTTCATTTCGCCTAAAGAATAAATAGCTCTGAAGTAAGGCTTGGACATATTAATTTTTACTTTGTACTTATTACCATCTACAAACTCTGCGCTTTTAACATCATCAAAATAGTTTCTCAATGACTGAGCATCTACAAACGGAACTTTTATACTCTTTATTGTGAAAATAACATCTTCACCGGTGCAAGGTGTGCCGTCTGAGAAAGTAACGTCTTCTCTTAAAGTAAATGTGTATGACATGTGGTCATCGGATAATGTAGGGAGCTCTTTTGCAATCAATGGTTCAAGCTGATATGTCTCGCGGTTAGTAATCAAAAGACCTTCGTAAATTAAGTCATCGATTTCAGAGGCAGTTGCATCATTAGTAACAGTTGGAAGAAGCTTTTCAGCGTCAGCCATCTCGTGCTTTATAACCCAGTCGCCGTTTACTGCTTCTTTAGTATCCGGAGGGTCAAGAGGAGTTACGACTTTAATTGAGTTTTTGTTTTCTACCGTTTCCGTCTTTTTTCTTCCGCAGGAAGAGAGGGTAATTGCTCCTAAGAGAACAAGAGCAATCAGAATGTTAATTCTTCTCATTTTAATTTTGTTTAGTCTGATATAAAAATTTATACGGATTACTCAAAGTCATGCTCAAAATACTCGATGCTTCTGTCTAATCCGTTTGTTTTCTTTTGTGCTATATTGCTTTTTATTTTTGCGTCCAGATTTTGCTGAAACTTCATCGCAGCGTTATATCCATAATGTTTGCAAAGGTAGTTTAAAGCGATTACTTCTGCAATTACTGTAATATTTTTACCCGGGAAAATAGGCAGCGTAACGTGCTCTATATCAATTCCCAGCAGGCTTATATTTCTTGAATCCAATCCTGTTCTTTCGTATGCTTTGTTTTTATCCCAATCTTCCAGCTCGACTATTACTTCCACTCTTTTCTGGTATCTTATAGCGCGAATTCCAAAAATGCTCCTTACATCTATAATGCCAAGCCCGCGTATTTCCATAAAATTTTTCGTCAGGGAAGTGCCCGCTCCCATAAGAACAGATTCTCCTTTTTTCAAAACCATCACAATGTCATCTGCAACTAACCTATGACCTCTTTCAACAAGGTCTAATGCAATTTCCGATTTTCCGATTCCCGATTTCCCGGCGAAGAGCAGCCCGACTCCGTAAACATCAATAAAAGAGCCGTGGATTGCTGCCTGAATGGCAAACTGGTCGTCTAAAAAATCGGTTATAAAATATGCAAATCTTGTTGTAGGATATGGCGTAATAAAAAGGGGAGTGCTGGTCTTTTCTGCTAAGTAAGCCAGTTCTTCCTGAGGACTGTTATCATTTGTAATTATTACACAAGGAACATTGAACGAAAAAAACCTGGTCAGCGTTTCAACTCTTTTTTCATGCGGAAGCTGGTTAAGGTATTTCATCTCGGTATTTCCGAATACCTGAACTCTGTTATAAGTAAAGAGGTCAACATACCCTGCAAGCGCAAGACCGGGTCTGTGAATATCTTTATCAACAATTAGTTTTTCAGGATTAATAGGAGAGGGTGAGAGTTTTGAAAGCTTAAACCTGTCTCTGCATTCTTCATAAAAAAATTCTACAGTAATAGATTCTTTTTTTATTTCCTTAATATCACTGAAATTCCGCATTAATAAATCCGGTAAGATTGGCTTTTAAAACATAAGGCGGAAAACATTCCGCCTTACCATATTGAAATAAATTTTATTCTTCTTCAACTAACTCGGCATATTTAATCGAGTGAGACTTTTTGCCGTTTTTTCTTCTGTCAAAAAATTTAACCAGCTGCGCCTCTACTCTTTCTACTGCCTTATCAGTTGACTTTAGGAAATCTTCCGATGTCTCTTTTGCTATTATTACTTTGTTTTTTACTTTTACATTTAGTTCGCAGGTTTTAATACTGTTTATTGCTCTTTCATAGTACAAAATAACATCTACATGAATTATTGGGAAGCTGTGTCTTTCAAGTGATTCCAGTTTTTCTTTGATTTGTTCCTGAAGTGTTTCGTGTAGTTTGAAGTGTCTGGAAGTGAAATTTACTTTCATTTTTACTGTTTTAAAAGAGTTAAAAATTAAATAGTTCTCAAGAATAATATGCGAAAGAAAGTTTAGAAAAACAATTTATTTTCGCATGTTTGCCTGTACTTTTATAACGAATTTTTTGGAATTTAGTTCAAGAAATTTATAAAATGCCACTAAAACTCAAAATCACAAATACCCACGAAACTGAATATTTAATGTAATTTTATGTGAGCTTTTGTGTTTTAGTGTTTTTGCGGCAAAATATTATGAAGATAATTTTTTACTCATCACGACGCTTCTGTAATTAGTAACATCCCATTGATGATATTCAATAAATCGGTAACCTCTTTTTTTATAATAATCTATAAGGTGCAGCGCTTTTTCAGATGTATCTAAGGCAAGTTCGGTTTTACCTTTCGACTTCGCGTATTCTTCGAGAAAATCCATCAGCATTCCTCCGATACCCTTGTTTTGATACTCCGGCATCACGGCAAATTTTCCAAAGTAAGAAACAAAATCTTTTTTATACCAGGCAGGAGCATCTTCTTCTTTCATAAAAAAAGAGTTGTAATACATCACTGTTGCAATAATCATTTCATTTTCTTTTATGATAAAACATTCTCCGTTTTTCAGGAAACTTTTTGTGTATTCCGAAGTTTGATATGTGGCAACAAATTTCAAACCCATATCAGCGAGCCGTTTATAAGAAGAATGTAAAAGGTTTGTAAGCTCTTCAACGGAATCATTTTCTGAAAATTTTACAATTTCCACTTTATATTCAAATTAATTCAAAAATATCATATTTTGTAACTTATCAAATTAAACCTCAAATATTAATGAAGAAAAAACTTACCTTTTCTTTTGTTCTTTTATTGTTTTTTTCGGTTCAATGCTCTTTTGCAGGAGAAAATCCCGGGGACAGGATTAAGAAATTACTGCATGATTCCAAAAAAGAAAAAACCAATGCCAAATTGTATTTCCCCGCTGAATTAAGCAAGAAAAAAGAATTCTTGCAAAATCTTAAATCTTCAAGAAAGTTGTTCCAAAAAATTCCTGACCTTGCATACGACAGGAATTACAATGAGAAAAATGAATGGAATTTTGAAACCGGGCTTGGTTTGACTTCCGTTGACAGCACTAATTTTTATCTCTTCAATGCATTTCCTTCATATACCACTAAAGATGAAACATTTCAGGCAAAGCTGAATATTCCGCTTAGGTTTGCAACTAAAGGTTTTGATTTCAGAAAAGATGATTACAAAACCGGCACGCAGGTTCTGAGCGCTTTGAACCTAGCATATAATTATGTTTCCTATGACAGGAGCTTTGGCTTAACGGGAAATTTCCGCGAAGTAAAAGAGCAGTCAATGGGTAAAGGAAGCATTATGTATCAATATAACAACTCTACTTCATATGAAGACAGAAAAGGCGGAGTTGACTTATCTATGGCGATACAGGGCAGCAGCATTAATTTCCTTCTTGCTGATATTACAAAGGGAGGAGTTGTAGGCGCTGATTTTAATCTTGAGCTTATGACTTTGCTTGGTGAGAAAAATTCCAGATTAGATATTCCTGTACTAAAGCATTTCTTCCTTGGTTTTAACTATGGCGGAGATTTCAATGAAAAAGCCGGGATTACGAAAATTGATTCATTGACAGGAGCTATACGCGAAGATAAAGGGGCAATGCATATTATTGATACTTATGCCCAGATGAGATTGTTCGATGAGCCGAATTTTAATATAGAGCTATACGGAGATTACTCTAAAATAATGAAATTTGGAAGCAACTTTATGGCAGGGCTTGATTTTAATTTCACTTCTAAAGCCGGCTCGCTTTCGCTTTCTGCTCAAAGAAGATTTCAACAGGGGAAATATCTTCCGACATACTTTGACGCATTTTATGAGACAGATAGATTTCAGGATATAGTAGGTTCAAACGGCAGGCATATACTTAATTCAAAAGCTGCGCTGCTCGATAGTCTTGAAGAATTACAGGGAAGCACACTTGCGCAGGCATTCGGGGAAATCGGCAAACAGCTTTATGTGCTCGGAGCTTATCAGAAAATTGATAAGGGCGGATTTGGTGGAGAGATATATTTAGTTGCAGCGCTTCCAAAGGCAATTGAAAAGACATCAATCTACGGAGGCTACTACAAGCGTAACATACAGGATGCTTCTGAAATATTTACTCTCAATCAGGACGCTTATTTCTTCGGAAGATTAGATTATCTTTTAAATGATTTTATGGTGTTCTCTTTATCATATCAGCAGACATTTGCGCCGGTGAGGGATGCGCAAAATAATATTGTTGATTTTACTCCGCAGAAAAGATTTCAGCCGGAACTGAATTTTATATTGCCTCTGGGCAGATAGTATGGTGCGCTTTTAATTTAAGCCGGACTTGTCCGGCTTTTTTTTTTGTTCTTATTCTAGTTTTTTACTAAACCTTAAAGCGCTAAGGACAAGTATAATCACCCCAATAGCAAAAAGTATAGCTAAGTCCTGCCATAATTCAGCGAATCCTATTCCTTTCAATACTATTCCCCGAATAATTGTAATATAATATTTCAAAGGAATAATTGTTGTAAGATACTGAACTGCCTTTGGCATGTTTTCAATAGGAAAAATAAACCCGGATAAAAAAAGCATCGGCAGCATAACGCCGAATGCAGAAGTCATCATTGCCTGCTGCTGCGTTTTTGAAATTGTAGAGACAAACAATCCAAGCCCTAAAGTAGAAAGCATATATATAAATGTGCAAAGGTAAAGAAAAGCAATGCTTCCCCTTACGTCTATTCCAAACCAGTATCTCATTACTGTCAGCACTATTGTGGCGGAAATAAATCCTATAGCTATGAAGGGAACGAATTTTCCCAGAATCATTTGATATGGCTTTACAGGTGTTACAATTAATTGTTCGAGCGTTCCGACTTCTCTTTCTTTTACTATTGCAAGCGAAGTTAAGCTGGTTGTAACAATTAAAATTATGAGTGATACAACACCCGGAAGCATATAATTTCTTGTTGTGAGATTGGGATTGTACCAAACCCTTACTTCGGGGGTAATTGTGCCGGAAAATTTTGTTTTCATTCCGTAACGCTCGGCTTTCTCTATCAATAAATTTTGTGAATAACCTGATACTATTCCCGCCGAGTATCCCGCAGCTATTGATGCTTTGTTGCCGTCAGAGCCGTCAAAGATTAATTGAACATTTGCTGTTTTGTTTGAGTTGAGATTTTTCTCGTAATCGGAAGAAATCACAATCGCCATAAGAACATTTCCTTTATCGAGAAGATTTGTAACATCGTCATAGTCTGAAACATAATAATCCATAGCAAAGTAACCCGACTTCTCAAAAAGCTGAATAAAATTACGGCTCGATTCAGATTTGTCCCTATCTAGAACAACAGTGTGAACGGTATTTAAGTCATAGTTCGCAGCATAACCCAGCATAATTAATTGAATAACGGGAAGTATCAGAACGACTGCAAACATCTTAGGGTCTCTTCTGAATTGAATTAATTCTTTCTTAATGAATTGAATCAGCAGCTGCATTATACAGTTCTCCTTTGCCGCGCTGTTTTAATCATCGAAATCGTCAGGAAAAAAAGAGCAAATATAGTAATGTATATATATTGCTGCCAGAACGCTTCTATGCCTGTCCCCTTTATTACAACAGACCTTAAAATGATTATAAAAAATTTTGCGGGAGTTAAATTTGTAATTATCTGTATAAATGGCGGCATGCTTTCAATCGGAAAAGTAAAGCCTGAAAGTATGTTTGTCGGCAGCTGTGAAATTAACGTGCTTAATTGAAAAGCAACCTGCATAGAATCAGCTATGGTAGAAACAAAAATTCCTAGGCTTAGTCCTGCTATGATGTATAATATTGTTCCTGCAGCAAGATAAATTATCCTGCCTTTTATTTCCAAACCAAATAAAAAATGCCCGAGTATAAGCACTAAAATTGAAATCAATATTGCAAGAAAAATATAGGGAATGATTTTACCGAGAATTAACTCGAACGGCGAAACGGGCGACACATTTATCTGTTCGATAGTGCCCTGCTCTTTTTCACGCACTATTGAAATAGCTGTGAGGGTAACGCAAATAACCATTAAGATAGTTGCGATAAGTCCGGGAATTAAAAATTCCGTTGTCTTTAAATCAGGATTGTACCAGAAAATCCCTGCGATATTGAGTGGGCGCGTTATTCTGATGCCTTCTTTTGCTAAAATATCCGCTGAAACTTTTTCTGAAAAGCCAAGCGTTGCGGAGTTAACATAGTTCATAATAATTGTCGCAGTGTTGCCGTTGACTCCGTCAATTAAAAATTGAACTGAAGCATTTTCCTTTGAGTAAAACTTTTTTGAAAAATCCACAGGAATTGTAACAACGCACTGAACCGTTTTATCGTTAAGCGAGCGGTCAGCTTCTTCGGGAGAAGTAACGTATTTTACAATATCGAAATACTCGGATGAGTTAAACGTTTTTATAAATTCTCTGGATAGCTCGGATTTCTCCAAGTCGTATATTCCGATTTTTATGTGTGTAACATCATAGTTAAGAGCGTATCCGAAAAGAATAAGCATAAATACGGGATAGAAAAATATTAGTATCAGGGAACGGTTATCCCTTAATATCTGCCGGAATTCCTTTTTTACTATGGCGTAAATTCTTGTCAGCATCTTAATCTTTCTTTTCGAGCAGCGTTATAAAAACATCTTCGAGAGTAGGGGAGATTTTATCAATTCTTGATGTGTTAATTTTGCTTTCAGAAAGAGTTTTCACTATAAAGTCTTTCGCATTTTCCTCGGTATCGTTTTCTTTCAGCTTCACGTGAATGTAGTTTCCGAATATAGTAGCGCTGCCAAAAAAATTTGAATCCTCTAATATCGTAAGAGCATCAATGGTTTTGCCGCACTCTATTTCAAGAATAATTGTCTTTATATAATTTTCTTTCAGTTCTTTCGGGCTTCCGCCTGCAATAATTTTACCTGCATTAATTAATAAAATTCTGTTGCAAAATTCTGCCTCATCTAAATAGTGTGTCGTAACAAAAACTGTAGTGCCTTCTGAGGATAATGTGTTTATAAGGTCCCAGAAGTTTCTTCTTTCAATAGGGTCAACCCCTCCCGTAGGTTCATCGAGGAAAACAATATTAGGCGAGTGAATCACGGCTGTTCCCAATGCGAGACGCTGCTTTATACCTGTTGGCAGAGAGCCTGTGAGAAGTTTTTCTTTCCCTTCTAAGTTAGCAATTTTTAGAACCCATTTTTTTCTGTTGGATAAATTCTCTCCTTCAAGTCCGTAAACCCCTCCAAAAAAATTTATGTTTTCTTCAATCGTCAAATCATTATAAAGCGAAAACTTCTGCGACATATATCCTATATTTCTTTTTACCTGCTCTGACTGCGTTTTAATTGAAAATCCGCCGACTGTGGCATCGCCTGAAGTCGGTTCTAAAATCCCGCACAGCATTTTTATAGTAGTGGATTTCCCCGCGCCATTTGCTCCGAGAAATCCGAAAATTTCTCCTCTGTAAACTTCAAATGAGACATTATCCACCGATGTAAAATTGCCGAACTTCTTAGTAAGATTTTTTACTTCGATGGAATTCATAATTGCTGTAATTCAGTTTTTTTTGTTTTCAATAAATGGATGAATACATTTTCGAGCGAAGCGGGAATGATTCTTTTGTCCTGAATCTCTATTCCGTTTTTACTTAAAATATTTTCAATAACCGGAAAATCTTTTTCAAAGCTATCTGCTACGATGTTAAGTCTGTCGCCGAATGTCTGTATTTCATAATTAGTATTTTCCTTTAGCGCTTTATCAGCGCTGCGAATATTATTACATACAATTTCAATCACTGTTTTATGCAGGCTTTCTCTTATCTTTGCCGGAGTATCAAGTTTTAATATTTTTGCATTATTAAATAACGCCAGTCTGTTAAACCGTTCCGCTTCATCTAAGTATGGAGTGGAAATAATTATTGTAATTTCTTCCTTAATTAAGTCAGAAAGTATCTTCCAGAAATCACGCCGCGAAACCGGATCAACACCAGTTGTCGGCTCATCGAGGAAAATTATTTTCGGTTTATGAATTAAAGTGCATGCAAGAGCAAGCTTCTGCTTCATTCCGCCCGATAGTTTACCTGCATAAAATTTTCTGAAATCAGTCAGCCGTGTAAATTGCAGCAATTCGTTCCTTCTTTCTTTGTAGTCTTTTACTCCGTGAATGTCGGCAAAAAATTCTATGTTTTCATCCACGCTTAAATCAGTATATAGCGAAAACTTCTGAGAAAGATACCCGATATTATCTTTTATTTTCATCTTGTCCTTCCGCAAATCATAGCCCATAATATCTGCGTTTCCATCGGTTGGATTTATCAATCCGCAAAGAAGTCTTATAGTGGTGGTTTTTCCTGCGCCGTCAGGACCTACAAATCCAAACATTTCATTTTTATAAATGCTGAAGCTGATGTCATCTATTCCGATAACACCGCCTTCGTAAATTTTTTTCAGGTTCGATATTTTTATTATTTCCTGCACTATTTGGCTATATGGCTATTTCACTATTTTGTGTACAACTTTGCATCAGCCGGCATGCCGGGTTTTAAATCAAATTGCGGATTTTGTATCTCAAGCTTTACGCCAAAGACAAGTTTTGTTCTTTCATCTTTCGTTTGAATATTTTTCGGAGTGAACTCTGCATCGGGAGAAATAAAAATTACTTTTCCCTTGTAAACTTTATCTTTGTAGCTGTCAACCGTAACATCGGCTGTCTCGTTTAATTTTACTTTTCCAAGCTCCATTTCGGAAACATAAATTATAAGATTAACAGTTTCCAGATTTGAAATTTTTAAAAGCGATGATTGCGGATTTACTATCTCGCCTTTCTCAATAAATTTTTTTGAAATAATTCCGCTTGCGGGAGCGTACACGCTGCAATCGGCTATATTCTGCTTCAGCATGTCATAGGCAGATATTGCTTTATTAAGATTTGCTCTTGCCGATTCTATATCTTCAGGTCTGGCAATATTTTTTATTTTTGTGAGATTATCTTTTGCAGTCTGATATTGTGATGCTGAAAGGTCGTATCGTGAAACTGCATTATCGTATTGCTGCTTTGTAATGGTATTTTCTCTATACAAATTTTCCGCTCTGTCTCTTTCAGTTTTTGCCGCATCAAGATTTATTCGTGCCTGCTCTACTAAATCGCTTTGAATCCTAATATCGTTTTTTGTGGCTCCGTTCTTCACAAGATTATATTGAGCTTGCGCAAGGTCAACACCTGCCTGCGCCTGACGCAGCTGTATGTCGAGTAAATCGTGATTAATAGTCAGGAGCAAATCACCCTCTTTTACCTTATCGCCTTCTTTAAAGTTAAGCTCGCTAATTTGTCCGGCGACTTTAGAGCTTACGGTAACGTTTACACTTTCTATTGTTCCCGTGGAAGAAATTGTATCCGTCTCTTCTTTTTTTGAGCAGCCGTATAGTAAAAAGCAAATGAGGATTACGATATTAATGTATTTCATGATTTTGTGATGAAAAATTTTTATAAACTTTTTTTCCTTTTTTTGTAAGAATGCCGTTGAGTAATATATCAAATACACTTTTTGCAGCAAGTTGATACGATAAATCGCTTGATGTAAGAAAGTAAGGATTTATCACGGAGCGCACAGAGCTGATGAATATTTCAATTATTATAGGAGGTGGAAACTTTTCAACAAGCTCTTCTTTTTGTCCCTGAAGAATCACTTTAGAAAGAAATCCGTGCAGTCTTTCTTTCCTAAAATCATCTATTTTTTGCCAAAGGTCTGGGGCATAAATTTTTAAATCGTTGTGCCATTTAGGTGAGTGCTGGGCAAGTTTGCCGCTTGCAAAATTAAGCAGGGAAATAAATTTATTTACGGAGTTGGTATTACTTTCAGCAATTTTTGTAATCCCTTCATACATCCCTGCTAGAAAAACATTTACAACTTCCTGCAGCAGTTCATCTTTGGATTTAAAATGTTTGTAAATTGTATTTTTGCTAATCATCAAGCCGGAGGCGATTTCATTCAAAGTGATTTTGTAAAAACCTTCTTTAAAAAAAACTCTGCCCGAGTAATCAATAATTTTTTGTTTATCGTTAAGCATGTAATATCTTGGGAAACTATATTGGTCTTGATAGTTTCCAATCTACTTTATTTATCCTTCTCATTCAAGTTAATTTTAGAGTTGCTTTTGAAAAGAATGAGTTGTAGTTTATATTATTCAATAAAAATACAAATCTTATAGAGCGTTTTTCTACCATTCCGCAAATCAACCTTAATTTATAAAAAATAATTTTACGGATTTTTTTCATTCAGAAAATTAAATTCATTTATGAAAATCCGTGCAGGTTTATTTTTAATCCTAATTTTAGGTTTACCTAATTCTTCCTTTCCTCAGGAAACATACGATAACAATTTTTATGAAGGCATTTTTAGCAATATTTACCTGAATCATCATCCGAATATCAGAGCTGAAGCAATGGGCAGGGGACTCTCGGCAAGTGATAACGGAGATTATGCGCCTTTATATAATCCAGCGCTTTCAAGTCTAACAAAAGGTGTGAAAGTAAATTATTCTTATTCTCAGCAGGAAAGTGAAAAGCCGAGCCTGAATTATTACGAAGCTTCTTATTCCAATCAAAAAATGGGTAGTATAGGATTAAGCGCATATTATTATTCCAAAAGTCCATTATCCGGCTGGTTTATTGAGATGCAGAATCATAAAAGTTATTATGATGCACTATATACAATAAACTACGCAAGGGAAGTTTCAAAAGATTTTTATGCAGGTATAAATTTCAATGTCTTTCACTATTCGCAAATATATGACAGCTGGACTACTTTTGATTATTTGATTTTTGAAGACGGATTTTCTTTTGATGCTGGGGTATTGAAAAAGTTTGAGTTAAGCAAAGAACAAGGGACTCAGATTGCAGAAGTTTCGGCAGCATTTTATAACCTTACAAATTCAAAATACACTCATGATAGTTATGGCTATACATACAAATCTCCTTTGCCTTCTATTCTTAGAATCGGAGGAAGTTATTTATTCAAGGCAGGTACTGAAACACTGAACGGAAAATTTTATCCCGTTACTTCTTTTACACATATTGAATTTGAAAAAGTCGTTAATTCAAATCTGGGCATCTTTGTGAAAGTGGGTCAGGAAATTACGCTGCACGAAGTGCTTTCATTGAGAGCCGGAATGTTTTTTATTAATAGAAAAGATTTAGATGTATATTCAGTAAATGACTTTATTTCATCGCAATTTTTGTGGGGAGGAGGTGTTAATTTTCCGTTTCATAAGTTCTTTAATTTAAAGAAAGATTTTACTCTGAAAATTGATTATGCTAAAACAGATTTTTCCGGTTACATAAACCCATACGGATATAGAGAATATTACTCAACCGGAATATATAACTCTTTAGGACTTTCTTTAAACTACGGCTTGTAATTTTTTCCCTATTACTGCTAATAGGCTCTTTTGCATTTTATAGAGTAAAATGAATTTTTAATTTGTATTCTAGTTCTTTTAAATTTTATAATTTGCTAAGCGGCAATTTTCAAACGGTAACTGAGAATTGTAATTTTATTTTGCAGAAAAACCCGTCAAAAACCCGACACTACGTCGAAAAATATTTTCGGCGGTATTGTTTTTACAATATTCTGCAAATTAAAAACCCGACAGTGATTTGCGCAGTTGGATAAGCCCCTTTATTCTAAGGCAAATATCACTTGCATTTTAAATAAATTTAAGCCATATTTGTTTAAGGTAAATTAAATAAAGTAAATAATATATGGCACGAGCAAAAAAACTTACTCAAAAGCAGGATGCAATTCTCAATTTTATTGAGAAGTTTTCTATCGAAAATCCGTTTCCTCCGACCTTAAAGGAAATTGCGGAGGAGTTCAAAATTACTCTTGGAACTGTTCAAGACCACGTTTTTGCCATAGAGAAAAAGGGCTTTATAAAAAGATTTCCAGATGTTGCGCGCGGTTTTAAAGTTACCCGTCCCGGCGATAATAAAACTCAGGATATGGCAGATATGATTCCTATTTATGGAAACGTTGCAGCAGGAGAGCCTATTTTTGCTCAGGAAAATATTCAGGGCTATGTTACGATGGAAAAAAATAAGGCAGGACACAAAATACATTTCGCTTTGAAAATAAAAGGTGAAAGTATGAAGGATGCCGGAATTTATGACGGCGATATAGTTATTGTAAGAAAGCAGGACGATGCAGATAATGGAGACGTTGTGATTGCATTGCTTGATGACGAAGCAACCTGCAAAACTTTAAAGAAGACCAAGATAAAAGCCTACCTTGAAGCGGCTAATCCGAGATACAAAGCAATAATGAACAGACCGTTCAGCATCATAGGAAAGGTTATCGAGCTTAGAAGGGGTTACGTAGCAGCGTAGTTTTATTTAAGAATTAAGAAATAAGATTTAAGATTTTTATTTATTAATTTTATATTTTCAATTTTAGATTATTACACTTCTGAAGTATAAAACCTGAAATCTGAAATCTGAAATCTGAAATCTGAAATCTGAAATCATAACCCCACTCTCTTAAAAATAAAATCAACGTTCTTTTTCGATTTATTGTAATCGGATATCTCTTTCAGTTCTTTTTCCGTTAAATACTTTTTTACTTCTTCATCGTTCTTGAGCAGTTCGTAGAAGCTTATTTTTTCCCGCCAGCATTTCATTGCAACATCCTGTACAATTTTATATGCAGTCTCGCGTTTCATTTTCTTTTCAATTAGCTTCAATAAAACTGTCTGTGAAAATATTAATCCGTTTGTAAGATTCAAATTCTTCTTTATATTCTCTTCGTAAACTACAATATTATCTACGATTTTTTTGAACTGATAAAGAATATAGTCGGTAAGAATGGTGGAATCCGGCACGACAATTCTTTCCACCGAAGAATGGCTTATATCCCGCTCGTGCCATAGAGCAATATTTTCCATGCAAGCAAGTGCATTACCGCGTAGTACGCGAGCCATTCCTGAAAGCCGCTCGCAGGTAATGGGATTCTTTTTGTGCGGCATTGCAGAAGAACCTTTTTGACCTTTGGAAAAAGATTCCTCCAGCTCAAGTGTTTCGGTTTTTTGCAAGTGCCTTATTTCAGTTGTGAATTTTTCTATTGATGCGCCTATCAATGCAAGCGTATTCATATATTCTGCGTGCCTGTCGCGCTGCAAAATCTGTGTTGCAATTTTGGTTGTCTTTAAACCAAGCTTTTTGCAAACGTAAGCTTCCACTTTTGGAGAAAGATGTTCGTATGTTCCTACTGCGCCCGATATTTGCCCGACTGAAATAACATCTAATGCTCTTTTCATACGCTCGATGTTACGGTTCATTTCATCGTACCATAAAGCAAATTTTAATCCCAGCGTAATCGGCTCTGCATGGACTCCATGGGTTCTGCCAATTTGAGCAAGGTATTTATATTTTTTCGCTTTCTTGCTTAAGCTCGATTTTACTTCAATGAGGTCTTTCAAAATTATTTCGCCTGCCAATTTCATCTGGACGGATAGGCAGGTATCAACTACATCGGAGCTTGTCATTCCCATATGAATAAAACGTGAATCCATACCGACATATTCCGCGACGTTAGTAAGAAACGCAATTACATCGTGCTTAACTTCTTCTTCTATTTTTAAAACTTTCTCTGTATTAAACTTTGCTTTTTTCTTTATATTTACAACGGCTGATTTCGGAATATTTCCAAGCTGCGCCTGTGCCTCACAGGCAAGTACTTCAATTTGCAGCCATATATTAAAGCGCGACTCATCCGACCAAATATCGGATATTTCTTTTCGTGAATAACGCGGTATCATTGATTTTAAAATTGATTGAGAGAATAATAAAATTTTGTGAGAGCGAAATGCTATTTTATTTTTACAGTAACAAGAGTAATATCATCATTCTGTTCTGCATTGCCCTTAAATTCTTTTACGGCATCATTTAAAGCTTTCTGAATTTCGCGCGAATTTTTGCCGGAGTCTTCTTTTAGTATTTTTTTTACGTTTTGAAGTCCGAATTCTTCTTTGAATGAATTCATTGCTTCGGTCAATCCGTCAGAGTAAAATAAGAATATATCACCGGAATGTAACGGCAATTCAATTTCCTGCAGGTTTGCGTCGAAGAGTTTGGCATTATCCAAACCAAGACCTATGCCCTTGCTGTTAATTTCTTTTACCTCGTTTGAATTTGCAAAGAGTATAGGATTGTGCCCGGCTCGGCAGATTTTTAAAGTCATTTTTTCAAGGTCAAACAATCCGGCAGCAATCGTAACGAATGATTTTCTGTCAATCTTGTTATATATCTGCTTGTTAACCGATTTCAATATTTCCATAGGTGAATCGAAAACCTTAGAAGAAAACTGAATCATCGCCTGAACTTTTGACAAGTTTAGCGCAGCCGGAATACCCTTACCCGAAACATCCGCTACTATTACAAGCAGCTTTGTATCTCTTATTTTGATTAAGTCATAAAAATCCCCGCCGATTGTTTTTGCAGGGGAAGAAGAGCCTTCAATTTCCAATCCTTCTATTGAAACGGCAGTATCAGGCAAAAGACTTTCCTGAATTTTTCTTGCTATATCAAGTTCTTCATCTATTTTTTGTTTATCAAGCTCCTCATGCTGCAATCTTGTGCTTTCAAATGAAATTGCTATCTGGGATGCGATAGTCTTTAAGAGGTCAATATCTTCATCAGAATACTCTTTACCGGAAGGTTTTTTGCTAAATGAAAGAACTCCTATTAAATTGTCTTTTAAATAAATCGGAACTCCAAGGTATATGTTTTCCCTTTGAATGGTTTCTATATCTTCCTTCGACAGGTTCATTTCTCCGATTTCCAGCGCAGAAAGCAAAACCGGCTCAGAATTGTTCCCGAATATTTTATTCATCAATGTATCCTGATGAATATCTTTTATCTCCTGTAAAACACCGGCAGTTGCCAATTGTTCTTTGGCAAGTATTTGTAAATATCTTTCATCCTGAATCCACACATCGAGCTTTTCAATACCCATAGTTTCATTGACGGAAAGCCCCAGTCTGTCAACTGCCTGCCTAATGCTTTTTATTCTGGGAAGCTCCTGCGAAAACTCCAATAAGGCTTTTCTGTAATTATATCTGTCTTTATAGAACTGCTTATCAACGAAATCTTTTGCTTTTTTATTAAAGAAGTCGAACGTAAAAGTTATTACAATGATTGCAGTAAAAGTTATAACCTTTGCGTTTCCTCCTATGTATCCGCTGAGAAATGAATCTGCCGTGTAAACTATTCCGAGATAAAATAAAATAATAATAGTTGTAAGAATTCCGAAAACCATTCCCCGTTTTATAACGAATTCAGTGTCAAGAATTTTATATTTAAAAATCGAATAGCCGAGAGACATTGGAATTGCCAGAACAAGAAGGAACGGCGCAAACCATAACGGCGATACGAGAAATGCCGCTGATTTTACGAAGAGTCCATACACTAACAGATAAGTCAATCCGGTTACACCAATAAAGAAGCCTGCAATTATGATTTTAAAAGATTTCTTTATAACTTCATTTTCAGCTTTATGATAAGATTTTATCATGTAAAATACGCCGATGAAAGAATATAGAACACTCAAAATAGTTGGCAGGGCATTACCGAGTTTAAACAATGTGCTTACTAAAGGTATAGTAATTCCGGCAATATAGATAATCCAAATAACTAATTTTCTTTTCTTAAACTCATACTTAATCGGATATGTAATAAAGAAATGGACAAACAGCGGATTTGCAAATGACGAACTGATAAGCCTTACTACTAAATAAAAAATAAGTACTGCAGCGCTATAATTAGAAAAATAATCCAGCGCAGGCGAATATGAGACAGCAATTGTAAGACCTAGAAAAAAGAAAAGCTGTGAAGTAATTTCCTTAGGTTTTGAGTAGCCGACAATGAATCCATTGAACAGAAAACCCATGCCTACAAGAAAACTGATTATTAAATATAGATTAAAAAACTTATATGCCTTGAAGGATAATTTAAGAACTTCATTTCCCCGTTTAATAGTATAAATAAGCACATCGCCGGTTTCGGCAGCGTTAATTAATAGCTGGGCTTCTTTTAAGTCTTTGAATCTTTTCCCGTTTATTTCATAAAGTATGTCTCCATTTTTTACGCCGGCTTTATCCGTAACACCGTCAGGGACTACCTGAATAATAAACAAACCTTCTTTCAGTTTTTCTCCATTGTATTCTTCCACCCACAAGCAGTCATCATTTGTCATTCTGTTAAAAACAGAATTATCAATGAAGGCATACGAGCTTAGAAAAAAAACAAAAAGGGTAAGTAAGCTGAAAAAATACCTTAAATTTTGTTCTGAAAGTTTGTTTAAATATTTCATAACTATTATATATTTTTATACATATAAATATAGAATTTGTTACAGCTATTCTGTTATTTTTACAACCAGAAGCGTGATGTCATCGTTCTGCTCCGCCGCTCCTCTAAATTGCTTCAGGTCATCAAGACAGGCATCCGTAATTTCAACTGCGCTTTTATTCATATTTTCCGAAAGGACTGACGATAATCTTGCCTGCGAATAAAGTTCTTTCTTTTCATTAAATGCCTCAGTCAAGCCGTCTGTGTAAAAAACAAAAGCGGCATTTTCATATAGAGAAATTTCGGTTTCAGTAAGAGTATCATTAAATACTTTTTCCTTATCCAGTCCGATGCCTATTCCTGTATTGCTGACAAAATTTACCTCATCTTTTTTTATTGTAATAGACGGGTTATGCCCGGCTCTGCAAATTTTTACTTTCTTTTCGTGTAAATCAAAAATGGCGAGTTCAATCGTAACAAATGATTTTTTATCTAAGCTGTCGTATATAAGTTTGTTTACTTCCTGGAGAATTTCTTTCGGAGTCGAATATATTCCCGAAGCAAACTGTATCATTGCCTGAATCTTAGCCATGTATAAAGCTGCCGGAATTCCCTTGCCCGAAACGTCTCCAATCACAAACAGGTACTTATCTTTTTCCATTTCTATGCAGTCGTAGAAATCTCCGCCGATTTCTTTTGCGGAAATTGAAATTCCGCTTACATCAAGTGATTTTAATTTCTTGTTTAATTTTGGCAGAAGTCCTGCCTGAATATTTCTTGCAATTAAAAGCTCTTCTTCAAGTTTTTTCTTTTCAATTTCTTCCCTCAAAAGCCGGGAATTTTCAAACGCAACTGCGCAGTGTGAAGAAAGCGTAGTAAGCAAATCTATATCTTCATCGGAGTATGCCTTACCTGATTCTTTTTCTCCGAAATTCAGCACACCTATAAGGTTATCACTATAAATAATGGGCACGGCAAGAACAATTCCGGTTTCGGATATTACTTGCCTGTCTTTTTCGTTTAAGTTTAGCTCGTTGAGTTTTATATGGTAAAGCTGTTTTGCGTTTTTATCTTTTGCAAACAATTTAAGGTAAACATTGCTGATTTCCTCATATTGCCCGAATTGCTTTTCGTCAAGATAATCTGTTTCCTGCAGCAGCCGGAAATAATCAAGTTCTTTTATGATTATATCCATCCGTTTCACTCCCATTGATTTTTTTACAATACGCGCAAAAGATTCGATTATTTGTTTTATATTCGGTAAATATTGAATTTCATTGGTGAATTCCAGCAGCGACTTTCTGTAATTATAAACTTCGCGATAAAGAATTTTATCAACATATTCTTTGGCGCGTTTATTGACAAAATCGAAAGTAAAAGTAATGATAATAACAATTGCGATAGTAACAATCTGTTTGTTTGTGTTAAAATAAACAGTGATAATGCTGTCAATTAAATAGACTGCAAAAAGATAAAATCCTACTATAAAAGCTGTTACTATCCCAAAAACAAGACTCTTTTTTATTATAAATTCAGTCTCAAGAATCCTGTATTTAAAAATAGAGTACCCAAGTGTAAGGGGAATTGCAAGAACTGCAATTGCCGGAATTCTTAAAAGAACATTGTAAGCATTGTCTGTTGTGTAAACTATTGAGAGCAGAAGGAAATAATAAATGAACCCAAGTCCGCCTATAATAAAGCCGAACAAAATAATCTTTAACGATTTTTTAAGCTGTTCGTCTTTAATCTTAAAAAACGATTTTATAAAAAATAAAAGAGCAGCAATTATATAAACCAGATTTATATACTGCATTGATTGATAAAACACAAACGGCAGCTCAATTATTTTATAGATGAAATTCAGATTTAATCCGAACTCAAAGCCGAATAGAATAAAGTAGTTTAAGAAAATCAGCAGCTTTCTGTACTTCCTGCCATACTCCAGAGGATATGTGGCAAAAAAGTGAACCAGTACAGGAGGAAAAAGCAATGAAAAGAAAAAGCAGTTAAGAAAAACAAAAGAGCTTGAAACGAAATACAACTGAACGCCGCCATACACCATAAACCCGAGCGAACAACTCATTCCCAGAAAATAAAACAGCAGAGAAACTTTTTCTTTAGGCGCAGAATATCCTACGAGAAATCCGATTAACAAAAACAAGAAGCCCAGAAGCGCAAAAATATAAAACAACAGATGGAAGTATTTTCTTACTTTTACATTTACCGTAACTTCTCTGTCATTTCTGATAACTGTATATTCGGCTATCTCATTCGGTTTTAAAGCATTTAAAATATGCTGGTCTTGCAAAAGGGCAGTGATTTTTTCTCCGTTAATGGCAAGTAAAATATCTCCTGACTTTATCCCGGCTTTGTCTGTCGCTCCATCCTTTTCTACATTAAGGAAATAAATCATTCCGGCATACTTTCCCTCTTGAGAAACAGATTTCACAGAGTCATCTATTCCCAGAGGGTTCAAAAATGCCTTTAGTATTACAGCGCCAAATAAAATAACGAAATAAGTTGTTATTACAATTAGCGCAGTTCTTATAGTATTTTCCGAAAGTTTTCGGGAGAGCATCAAGTAAAAGTGAAGTTTGGTAGTTAATACGAAAATTAACTATTTATGTTGTAAAAAAAACTTCAATAGAGTATAGGGTTTTAAGAAAGGTATTAAAATTTATATCCTATCGAAAAATAGTATGTATAAGGACCGAAAATAAACGAGTCTTTTGATAATCCTTTTTGTATAAGAAAAGTTTTTCCTACTGAAAAGCTTGATTCCCCGACAGGCGTATCGAAGCAAATAGATGCCCCGATTCCGTGCCGTAAATCCTTAAATTTAATATCTGTTGTGTTTTCCCATATTCTTCCAAGGTCATATCTGGTTTTTAGGTAAGTATCAAAAAATAATTTATAAGGCGACTTAAATCTGTATTCCATTGATAATTCTAATACTTGCCTGCCTGTGTTTTCGTCTTCTACCATCCCGAAGAAAGAATTTTCCCCTCCAATAGAGAAAAACTCAGGCAGGGGAGCGGTTTTATCTGCCGAACCGAATATAAAACGCGGTTTTATTGTGTGAAGTTTTCCCAATGAAAAATACTGCTCATAATTTATGAAAAGTTTTGAGTAAGTAATGTCCGTTCCTAATTTATTTTGCGCAGTCTCATAATAAAAATTTAGCAGTGAACCGGAGGAAGGGTATGGCAATATATCGCGCGAATCAAAATTTCCGCCGAAAACAAACTTCAAAGTATTATACTCTTCTCTCAAAGTATTTGCCGGAGATAAGTCAAGAGCAGCGAGATATTCAAAACTAAACTTACCGTATATTGTGCCGAGCTTTTCTGCCTGCAATCCTACAAGAATACTGTAGCCCGTCTTTTTATTTTTATATTCGGAAGTTTGCGTTCTTTCATATTCATTTTTATCGTTGTCTATTTCGGTTTTATATTCGTAGATATTTCTAAATCCGGTATAATACGATAAATCGTATGTAAGAGGCGATTTAAAAAGCTGGTTTGATTTAAACTCAAACTCAAAATTCTGATTTCTTAAGCCGCCTGCAATGAATGCTCCTGTTTCCAGACCGGTTCCGAACAGATTCTCATCCCTAATGTCAAAAAATCCCTGCAGGTTTCTTTCATTATCCACTCTTCCCGATATTCTGATGTTTCTTGCGCTTCTTTCAACGACTCTTATTTTCATGTTTGGGTGAAATTTCTTCTTAGAAAAATCAAAATCAAAACTTACCTGCTTAAATAGATTTGTGCCGATAACATTTTTTAATGATTTCTCAAGGTCGTCTTTTTTTACCGGTTCGTTGTTTTCAAATGAGATTTCCCTCAATATGAGGTTGTCATTCGATTTTTTATTTCCTGAAATTTCCAGACTATCTATTCTTCCTTCGGTAAAATAAACTTCCAGTGTTCCCGAAGCATGATTAAAGTAAAATTTATCTATTTCGACTAAGCTAAGATTATTCTCGCGTAGTTCTTGTAATAGGTTTTCATAAAACTTAAAACATTTGTTTAAGTTTAATACCGTATTTTTATTCTGAAGTTTGAATTCATTAATTTTATTTGTAAGAAAAGGATAAGAGCTATTTGAAACTACATTTTCAAGTACTTCGTTTGAATGCGCCATGAAGTTAATGGTTGCTCCGTTGGTTTCACCTGTAATTTGAGCTTCCACACTGCTGAAATATCCTGTTCTGTATAATTGCTTCAATTTCTGTTCAATCTCTGTATATCTGATAAATTTCTCATCCTTAAACTGATTAATTATGGTGGAAAAATTCTCTCCAGGCGTAACGCCTGTAATCGTCAGCTTTGACGACGCATTGATTAAGAAATTGTTGAAATACTGCGATGAAGCTACTTCTGTTGAATCAATACCTGCGATAATTTTGTCAACCTCTTTTTCGGCTGCTTCTCTGCCCTTTTGATAGAGGTAGTCTATTTTCTCAAAATCAAACGAAGATGTGTTTGAAATTTCAGGGGTTATAACAATATTTGAATTCTGAAGCTGTGAATTATTCAGCTGATTCATTGTGATGGAAAGAATATGGTCGGCAGTGTAAAGAGGGTTCGTAATTTCCTCACGCTTTCTCAATGGGCTTGTCGAGTTTACCGTTATGATAAAATTTGAACCCATTTCTTTGGAAATACTTACAGGAATATTTGCAGTCAAACCGCCGTCAACTAAATTTTTTCCGTTAATGTTAATAGATGAATACAAAAGAGGGAAGGTAAAAGAGGCTTTAATGCTTTCACTAAGATTACCATCCTGTAAAATAACTTTTTCACCTTTGTCAAAATCTGTTGCTACAACTGCAAGCGGGATTTTTAAATCGTTAAAACTTTTCTTTGTGTGGTATTTGGCATTTAAAACTAAAATGTTTACCAGCTCAGTGAGTTTTTGCCCTGATGAAATTGAAGAGGGCAAAGTAGGAGTTAATCCGTCTATCGAAATTGTCAGCAGACTTTTATCCTGAATATTTTTCTGGTCTAAAAATAAATATTGCCGTTGATGCTTATCCGATAAGCTGAGAGTGTTTACCCAGTCAACGTTCTTAAAAATTTCCTTAATATTTTCGGGAGAATACCCCGCCGAATACAATCCGCCCGTAACTGCTCCAATGCTTGTTCCTGTAACTCTGTCTATTTCTACATTGTGCTCGTTTAGAACACTCAATACACCCAATTGAGAGATGCCGCGCGCGCCGCCTCCGCTTAAAACTAATCCGACTTGTATTTTATTTACTTTCTTCGGGAATATGTTAAAAAAATTCGTATCAAGAGATTCTTTCGTTTTATAATTCAATCTTATGGTGTCTGAAATCAAGCCCGTTTGGGGAAATGCCTGCGGAGCAAGTGTCAATTCCAAAAAGATAAAAAGACCGCCTAAAAAATATTTTGTTACTGTTTTTATAAATTCGGTTTTCAAGGTAAGGGAGATTCTGTTCGTTTATTATTTTTTACTAGTAGCCCTATAAAATATATTCCAAGTCCTGCAATAAGACCCGGGTACACCGGTTCAATTCCAAAAAGATAAAGAGGGTTTCCGTTTACCTGATTGAATTGTCCGGTTAAAAATGATACAAGCGATATTAAGAATGAAATCATCATTGAAAGTAAAACATAAGTAGAATTTATATTTAACTTTTCAAAGTATGAAGAAACTACACTTATTAATAACGGAGGAATACATAAAGTTCCTATCAAATACCATATCTGAACAATAGATGGAAAATAAAAAGAAATAACTATCGAGATAACTGACGTAACGATTATGCCAAGCTTTGAAAACTTATTCATTGTATCTGTTTTGCTTTTCATTCGCCCGATTATATCGTTACCGAATGTAGCAGCAGAAACAAAAATATATGAGTGCAGAGTGGACATCACTGTGGCAATCATTCCCGTAAAGAAAATTCCCTTTGCCACAGAGGGCAAAATGGAATCAGCCAGCAGGGGATAAGCCATCGGAGCGTCTTTCAAATCAGGCAGAAATACTTTTGCATACAAGCCCGCAGTTACAGTAAGAAAATCAAAAACAAACCAGAATAAAAGCGAAATTAAAACACCTTTCTTAGCAGTGTTTTCATTTTTAGCGGCGTAACATCTCTGGTGAAACGTAGGGTCAACAAGCGACCATGAGCCTATGAGGAACCAAACTATAATATACGAAAAGGAGTTTCCTCCGGTTAACGATAGATGCTCAGGCGGAAGCTTTTCTGCAAGAACTCCGAAGCCGCCGATTTTCATAAAGCAGAACGGAAGTATAATTGCAAAGCCGAGATACATAATAACGAACTCAAAAATATTTACGTTCACGTCTGCCTTCAGCCCGCCTTTGAATAAATAAATCACGGAGACGATAAGGCACACTAAAATTGAAATCTGTATTGACCAACCCGTTATAAGCTGCAATATTATTCCCATCATTAGCAGATAAGGAGCGGGAGTAACCAATAGAAAAACGAGCAACGCTCCAATGATGCTGACTTTTTTTCCGTAAACTAATTCCAGCTTATCTGGTATTGTATAGAGTGAGCTTTTCCTGATTTTTTTCGCAAGCAGGAAAGCAAAAATCGTAATGAAAAAATAATACGGAAAGGCGTTCATTATCCAACTTGAAAATCCGTAATTGTAAGTGAACTCGCCTACGCCTAATATACCTCCGTAAAAAGTTGAGACTAACGTTGCAACAAATGCCGGCAGTGAAATTCTTCTTCCTGCAACAAGGTATGCTTCGTTAGTTTTATCCGATGCCTTAACCTTTAATCCTATGAAAATTGAAACGGCAAAGTAAATTATTATTACAGCGTAATCGTATATTGAAAAAGAAATCCTCAAATTATTTTAAAAAGTGTTTTCTGAAAATAAGCAAATCGCCTTCTTTGAAACTTATACTGACTTTATCCGAATCAGATTTATTAAGGGCACCCTCACGTTTCCCAAACTCCAGCGTTTCGTTGTTCAGCGGATACATAAGACCCTTTGTTTTTACTCCCGCTGCTATGGGCATCGGCACCAATGAAACTGTTTCACCGCTTTTGTAGTTAAATGAGAAACGCTTCGGGAGATAAAACACTGCGAACTCATCTGTAATGAGAACGATATTAGTTTTTTTATAAAATCTTTTTAATATGCTGAAGTTGTTCAACGTATGGTCAGGTCTCATTCCTGTTGCGCCGAAAACAGTAATACCTTTAACTTTATTTTTAATGCAAAGCTTCAGCGCTTTTTCAAAGTCAGTTGTCTCCTGGTCATTTTCCTGAATTACAACAGTTTGTTTTTTTTTAAAGTGCGCAAGGCTTGCTTCATTTATTGAATCAAAATCACCGATGACAAAATGCGCTGAGAGTTTTATTTCTTTTAAGTAGTTTGCTCCGCCGTCTGCAGCAATAATTAAAGTATTTTTATGAAGAAATTTTTTTATGATTTTTATATCCGGCAGTCTGCCGTTGAGAAAAACTACTGCTTGCATTAAAAATTTTTCGTAAAATATTGCTATTAATAATAACTTTTTAAATACAAATACTAGACCTTAACCGCTGAATGACATTTCTGAATCCTGCCATACTTTTCGCCCTTTTTGCAATATCCATCCCTATCATAATTCATTTTTTTAATTTGCGAAAATTAAAAAAGGTTAAGTTCAGCACTCTTATGTTTTTGAAGGAGCTGCAAAAATCTAAAATGAAAAGAATAAAGCTGAAACAGCTTCTGCTTCTTTTATTCAGGATTCTTGCGATAGTTTTTCTTGTGCTTGCTTTTGCTAATCCCGTTTATAAATCTGCTGCGGGAAATGACTCTTCATCAAGCGCAATAATTGTCATTGATAATTCATTCAGCATGTCCGCTAAAGATGCTTACGGTGAATATCTCGAGCAGGCAAAAACTTCGGCTAATGATATTATCTCTTCGTTAAACCCTTCCGATGAAATTTATGTAATTTCTTCCTCTGAAATCGGTAAGCAATCGCCGCGGTATTGGACGAATACGCAATCCAATTACAGAGACTCGTTGAAAAACATTTCAATCTCGTATAAGGATTTTGATATGCTGCAATGCCTTGAGTATTCTAAATCTTTATTAAGTAAGACTACTACACTCAATAAAAGTTTATATATAATTTCCGACTTTCAGAAAAATAATTTTACTGAAGCAAAAAGCCTGAGCGGATTTTCTGATTACTCCATTCTTGCCGTGAATATTGGTAAGAGGGAAGTAAACAATATTTCACTGGAAGATATTAAAATAGAATCTGCATTGATTGAGCAAGGTAGAGATGTGAAGATTTCCGTCAATGTTCGTAACTATTCCAAGTATAATCTTTCCAATAAAACACTGAGAATTTACTCGAAGAATACTGATTCACTTTTTACGCTGAAAGGTGAAAAAGTCGTTGACCTTCAATCATCTGAAAATAAAAAAGTCGAACTCACATTCAAAGCGGAGAAGGCGGGAAATAATTCAGGAATGATTGAGCTTGCAATAGATAATGCGCAGGATGACGAGATAAAATACGATAACAAAATTTATTTTTCATTTTATATACCTGAAAAATATAAGATAGGGCTTGCAGGCAGCGATACAAAGTTCATTAAGCTTGCAATCGAATCCGCAACTTCAATGATTGCTGATTCTGGTAAGACAAAAAATAATTTATTTGATGTAAGCGAGCTTTCTTCTCTTTCAAATCTTTCTTCTTACAATATAATTTTCTTATCGGGAGCGGAAAAAATAAATCCTGCCGATGCAGAGCAGTTATCTTCATTCATAAATAATGGCGGTACAGCTTACATTTTTCCTCCGCAGAATGCAGATATTAATTCCTATAATTCATTTTTCACAAAAATAAATTCTGCTAAGCTTGGCAATCTGAACTCTGATGCTGAAGCGAATAAACCGCTTAAATTCGGAAGAGTGAACTTTGAACATCCATTGCTATCGGGAATTTTCAAAAATGAAAAATTAAATTTCACCTCTGAAAAATTTATTCTTGATTCGCCTGAATTTAAAAATTATTTCTCTATTATTCCCGGAGAAAAAGATGTTACATTAATCGAGCTTTCAAACAACAAACCTTTTCTTATAGAAAACAATATTGGACAGGGAAGAATTTTATTAAGCTCTATTTCGGCAAGCGATAAAATGTCGGATTTCCCCATGAAAAGTATTTTTGTGCCGCTGATTGTAAGGGGCGTTTTTTATTCACAGGGAAATGTAAATAAAAACTCTTATATAATAGGTAAGAATAATGTTATCGGGCTGAACAAATTTTCAAAAATTGCCGAAGCAGTAAATTCACAGAACAATAAAGAAATTTATAAAACGCAAAGCCCTTCTTCTTACATCGCTCTGCCTTTCAGCAGCTTTGCATCACAGCCTGGAATTTATTATTTCAGGGATTCGCTGAATAGCAAATCTGAATTTGCTCTCAATGCAAATCCAAATGAAAGCAGTTTAGCAAAAGAAGAGCAGAAGGAAATTGAAAAATATTTTAAAGGGATTTTCCGAAGCATTAATATCGTAAACGATATTAACAATGTGAAAGAATCAGTAAAGGAAACCAAGTCAGGTATTGAGCTTTGGAAGTATGCAATATTCCTTGCTCTGCTTTTTATAGCTGCTGAGATGTTCCTATCACGAAAATTAATGCAAGATTAATTTCTTTTATTGAGAAAGTTCATCAAGCAGTTCCTGAATTTTCTTCTTTGCAATCATTGCCTTCTTTTCCATATCGGTGCCGTCTTTTACAAAAACTAATTGTTCTATTAGCTTAAATTCTTCCTCTGGCAAATCATAGCTAAGGTAACGCAATCCGAAGTTATACCTGAACGGCTTATATTTTATTCTAAGAAGCTCTACCAGCGGATTTATGTAATGCCCCATATAAAATGCAAATGTATCTACATATTGCTTGCGGTAAAGCTCTTTCAATGGCAGGATGTCAAACACTTGAAATCTCTCCCTATGCGCCGCAATTCTCTCCGCCATTTTTTTATCCCACTCTCCTTTTTCAAGCTCCTTGTTTTCCGTCATTCCGATTTTATCAAAATGTACTTTTACATCGCCATGTATTTCAGGTTGAGTTAAATTATCCTTCGTCTCTCCGTGGTGCAGAAAACCTATATCAAGCAAAAGAAACGGCGAAGTGTTTTTAAACTTGTAAAATATCTGAGTCATTCCCTGAAAGAAATTCTGCTTCATTTCATAGCGGTACTCTATGCCGACAACTTCTTCAAGAATTTTTTCTGCTTTTTCTATAAGGGAGGGAATAGCGTTAGTTTCGCATTCTACGGCTAAATCAATATCGCTGTAATCATCAACCCGGTTGAATGCAGTCGAGCCGTTTTCCCAAACGGCATAAACATCATCTGAGGGTTCATAAAGTTTTACGAGGGCATTTACAATTTTTTCTCTTTGTTGTTCCATTTTACTTCAGATTATTCCATAGTATAACGGAAAATTCTTTTTGGTGTTTCATTTATACTTATTCTACTCCGCAATACTTAATTCTCCATTATCACTAATGCGTAATTCAGAGTCAGGAAAATCCATACCTGTTAACTTTGCAATTAATTGCACCGATTTATTCGTCTCGTCTATTTCAGGTACCCCTTTCCCTTTTTGAATTATTGAAGTAATCTCTCCTTTAACAAAATTTCCTTTTTCGTCAAGATACACTTTTAATATCGGAGCCATACCAAGCGCCCCTGCCAAGCCGAATTTTCCATAGGTGCAAAAATTTCCTAAGCTGTATGCTATTAATTTCCCTTCGTATAATTCCATTGCCCTTGCAACATGAGGACCGCTGCCCAAAACCAAGTCTGCGCCGGCTTCAATTACTCCGTGAGCAAACTCAACTACATTTCCTCTTTTTTCTCCGAGGTAATATTCTGTTTCGTTTCTTACTCTCTGCGCGCCTGTGCCTTCTGCTCCGCCGTGAAAGCATACTACTACTATATCACAACTTTTTTTCAAATCTTTTACAAGCTCTTTTGCCGAACTTAAATCATTTATGCTGCATGTTCCCCAGTTAGGAGCGAATCCTGCAACGCCGATTTTCTTATTTCCTATTTCTATTATGCTTGACTTGGCAGCTTCGAGTCCGGCATATTTTATATCGTATCTTTCAAGCGTGTTCATTGTGGATTCTCTTCCAATGATTCCGAAGTCTCCGCTGTGATTGTTTGCAAGGTTCATAAAATCAAAACCTGCATCTTTCAGATACTCTGCATAATGCTCCGGCATTCTGAAAGCGTGGCAATGCTCTCCGCAGTCTTTCGCCTTGCCTCCTGAGTTTAGCAGCGTTCCTTCAAGATTACCTATGGTAATATCTGCATTGGATAGAACTTCACTCACTCCGCTTAAAATATCTTTTCCGTCATTGGGAGGAAGCGAGGCATTGGAAGGATAATTAGAACCCATCATTATATCACCCACTGCTATAAATGAAATCAAGTTTTCTTTTTTTGTATCGGGGCTTTTCGTAATTGAATCTGTATGTGAGGTTGAGTCTTTTACGTTTGGTTTTTTCGTAACATGCTCTTCTTTTCCGCAGGCGGAAAGCAGTATGATAAAAATTAATGCTGTAAGTTTTTGCATTTAATTAGCGTGAAGTTTCGGAAGGAGTTTTATCAATCCGTTCAGAGCCATTTCTACTGCGATTGCGGCAACAAGCAGCCCTGAAATTTTAGTTAGCACTCTTACTCCTGTCTGGTGAAGAAATGTTGTCATAGGAACGGCAGCTTTTAAAGAGAGCCACGCTGCAAGTCCTACAGCAAGAATTATTCCGCTTAAAACTATGTAGTGAGTGATTCCTGTTCCCATGCTTCCATAGAGGATAACGGTAGAAATTGCGCCGGGTCCTGCAAGCAGCGGAATTGCCAAAGGCACGATTGCAATTCTATCAGGGTCTTTTGCCGGCTGTGTATCCCCTGTATCTTTAGATGAATCATCGCTCGATAAAACCATATTAAGCGCTATGAGAAAAATTATTATTCCTCCCGCAAGCTGAAACGCAGGGAGGTCAATTCCGAATAACTCCAGAATATATTTTCCCGAAAAAAGGGAGAGCAATAATATAACCGTAACTGCTATTGAAGTTTTTTTTGCTATAGCTGTTCTTTTTTCCTTAGGTACATTTTGTGTTTCGCTTAGGAAAAGCGGGATGCCTTCCAATGGATTTACCAGAACAAATACGGCGATAAATGTTTTTATGTAAGTGGTAATTTCTGCCAATGAGTTTTTTTTTATAAAATAGGAAAGTTTGATTTCATAGGAAAGTAATATAAATTGGGCAAGGAGAATCTTTTTATAATCTTCTATTCATCGTTCCTACGTAGGAACGATGACACATTACACTACATTCCGGTTACCAGCTCCGGCGCTGTAACTCATTAATCCTTTCTTAAATGTTTTCACAACGGAACGCAGGAACTGGACAACGAATCTATTAATCATTTGCATTTCAATTACATTATTGCTTGAAAAAAGTTAGTTTTGTAAAACTAAATTTTTACCCGTGAAAAAAACTTTATGGCTTATTTTTTTAACTCTGATATTCACCGGCGGGGCTTTTGCGCAATGGACAACTATGAACGGACCTAACGGCGCGCAGATAAAGTGCATTATCCCCGTATCAGGAAAAGTTTTTGTCGGAACGGCAAATAATAAGTTTAACTATACCACGAATGACGGAGCGACTTGGATTAATTCAGGAGCAGGGCTTATTGATAATGGAGTTTATGCGATGACAATTTTCGGAACGAGCGTTGTTATAGGCACTAACTCAGGTATCTTCTATAACGATATTAATATCAGCGGTTCATGGACTCCTACCAACAACGGTCTTACTAATTTTAGTATTTCTGCATTTACTTCAATTGGCACAAAGCTGCTTGCCGGAACTTACGGCGGCGGTGTTTTCATCAGCAATGGTCCGGCTACTGACTGGGTGCAATCCAATCTCGGGCTGACGAATCAAACTGTTATTGGACTTTTAACTAAAGGGTCTGATATTTATGCCGGAACTTACGGCGGCGGAGTTTTTAAATCAACCAATCAGGGGAGCAGCTGGTTTGCTGTCAATAATGGACTTATAAATCAGTATGTGCCGAGCTTTACTTTCTCAGGAAATACTATTTACTGCGGCACTTACGGAGCAGGGGTTTTTCGGTCAACTGATGATGGTGCATCGTGGGTACAGATAAATAACGGATTAACGAATACTACTATTAACGGATTAGTTTCAACCGGAAACAAAGTTATTGCTGCTACACAGTCAGGTGTATTTGCTACTTTTAATAGCGGCGGTACTTGGGTGCAGTTCAATACAGGATTGTCAAACCAGTTCATCACTGCGCTGGCTATAAATGCCACTACTGCTTATGCGGGAACCGATTTTGCAGGAGCTTGGAAAAGAAATCTTACGGAAATCGTTTCTGTTGGGAATAATTCTTCACCTGTAAGCTCTTTCAGGTTATATCAAAACTATCCCAATCCCTTTAATCCTGAAACGAATATCTCATTTTATCTAGATAAAAATACGGATGTAAAACTTTCTCTTTACGATGCCTCCGGGAAGTTAATTCGCCCGTTACAGGAAGGATTTTTTACAGCAGGGGATTATTCTTTAAGAGTAAATCTTCAGGATTTACAATCGGGTGTCTATTTCTATTCTTTAGAAACAAAGGATGGAACATTAACTCAAAAAATGATTTTAATAAAATAAAATATACCAACTATGAAAATTGTTTTGCTTGCTGCGTTTCTTCTTGTTTTCGCTAAGCTTGGTTACTCCCAGTCGGCGGAAGTGCTTTGCAACAAGGGAAATTATTTTATGAATAAGGGGCAGATGGATTCTGCTATGACGTGCTTCAACCGTGCTATTGAAACCGATACAACGTACTATAAAGCTTACCATGGAAGAGCAACCATTTATCTTGCTGCGCAAAAATTCAGTGAGGCAATAAAAGATTATTCAACTGTCGTCAGGCAAAAATTTAATTACTCCGAAGCTTTTTACGGACGTGGAATTGCCTATCTCGGCATAGGTAAAAATGATAAAGCTTGTTTGGATTTTCAGGAAGCGATGAACTTCGGGCTGAAGGAGGCGAAGGAAGCTATGGAGCTTTATTGCCGGTGAGAGTTGTGCGTTAGTCGTTGTTTATTCATCGCTGCTCTTTTTTTGTTTCCCCCTGCCTGCAAAGCTGTATGGCAGGGGGTGTGAATTACTTTCCTTTACCTGTCATCGGGTTTTCTATGCCCTCGTTTCTTTTTATCAATCTGCTTCTTCAACTCTTTAGCAAATTTAATCTGAAATACTAAAGATTGCCCAAGCTGTTTTGGTGTCAGAAATGTTTTAAGCACAGTATAAAACTCTTTCTTTTTTTCCAGTATTTTTGACTCAATATCCAAAGTTTCTTCAATCTTCGTAACAACATCAGAGGCATCCGGGTTTCTTTCTACATAATCCATGTTTTCTTTTTTCTGCCTGTTCAGTTTCATAATGCTTTCAAAATTTTCATCAACTGCCTTAAAATATTTATCCGCTGTAGCTTCATCCACCGAAACAGCATCCATATATTTCTGCTTACGGATTTTTTTAAGCTCATCATTCATTTTTTTAGGCTGAGCATTAAGAGCAGAGAGAGAAACCAGAACTATTAACAGGGGTAGAATAAATTTTTTCATAACATTTAATTAAAATTTTGAGCTTTTAAGCTTTCTAAAATGTCCTGCTGGTCATCGGGTGAAAGATTATCGTATTCGTCCTGAACTTGTGAATCGTCATCTCTGCCGAAGATATATGTTGCATCCGTATCATCATTAACAGAGTTTGTTTCAGTATCAGCGGTAACAGTTTTAACAGGAGTAAAAGTGTCCGTTCTTTTTTGTTTAGATATACTTTCATCCGTATTATCTTTTGAAGTATTATCCGCGGGGGAAACACTTTCGTTAGTATTGCTGTCTTTTGCGCTGGTATCCTGATTGGAAACTACATTCTTCTCTGAATTAATCTGAGAAATTTTATCTTCTTTCAAGGGCAGTTCCGGTGTATTCATATTTCTTGTATAAATCACAATTACCACGCAGACAGTAAGCGCCGGAACAACAATTTTCCACCAGCCCAAAAGCCTTGCAAAGAAGCTTTGTTCAGAACGGCTTTCGTTTTTGTGTACTTTTGAAAGTATATTTGCCTGAAGATTGGCAAAATAAACTTCCGAAGGCGGCTCTAATTCAGTTTCCTGTATAAAATTCATTGCAGCTTTCAATGAATCGTATTCTTTCCTGAAAGACGAGTCGCTTAATAGTTTTTCCTCAATTTGTTTCTTTACATGCTCATCGTGAAGCTCGCCCGAAATGTAATCGGGAAGGCTATAAAGCAGCTCATCGAAATTATTGCTTTCCATAACTGTAAATTATAATTAACAACTGAAAATCTCTTTTATATCTTTTTTGCTTTTGATGTAAGCTTCAATTTTTTTTACGGCGTGAAAATAGTTTGCTTTCATTCCGCCGACAGACTTATTTAATATTTTAGCGATTTCATCATAGCTCAAATTATCATAAAATCTCATATTGAAAACCGCTCTTTGCTGACCTTCAAGGTTTTCAATTGCTTCCTGCAGGAGTTTCTGTTTTCTTTTTTCATCGAAGTGTTCATCTGTAGCCATTTCATCGCTTTTAATTTCTAAGGTATCATCTTCAATATCCGTGTGTTTATTGGTGGTACGGCTTTTTTTGTTGAGATGATTTAAAGAAAAATTTACGCTTATTTTATAGATGTAGGTGAAAAATTTTGATTC
Organism: Bacteroidota bacterium; assembly: GCA_018266845.1. Lineage (GTDB taxonomy): Bacteria > Bacteroidota > Ignavibacteria > Tepidaquicellales > Tepidaquicellaceae > JAFDZO01. Next base: position 46,793 of record JAFDZO010000010.1, read on the forward strand.
ACCCCGGAATTCTTTCAAAGAACTGTATATCTTAATAAAAATATCCTGTGTAATGTCGTTTGCTTCATCGTGGTCGAGAACCATCTTTCGCACTATCCAGTAAACTTTTTTTTGATATTTGCTGACAAGGAGATTAAATGCACGTTCGTTTCCATTTTTAAAACTTTCAATTATTTCAAAATCATCGGAATCTATATTTAATAATCCGCCAGTCAATTACTTTATTATGTTTGCTATAAAATACTAAATTCTGATTGAGGATAAAATGCTCTGTTTCCTCTGTTCCTTACTTTTCTTTTCTGCCGCGAAAACACCAAAACTCACAAAAAAGAATATGAAAAATTATTTAAGAACGCTTGTAAAATCTATTTTAAATCTTTTGTGAAGTTTAGAGCTTTCGGGTTTTAGTGTCAAAATCTTATTGTTACTAAAACCCGAGTCAGCTTTCAATTAAAACGAAATCCTGTAAGGAGTTCCCATATATGTTGATGAGAACATGCTCACATCATTATTCCATAGCGAGTTTCTTGTGTTTGCGCTAATGAATGAGTTGAAAATCCCGAACCTGTGAGTATTGTAAATCGTAAAGCTCTTTTCATATACTCTATCGTAGTTAGAGCCGTTTGGTGTCTGCGAAATCATGGTAAACGGTACTCTATGGAATCCGAATGAATTTCTTGACCAGTGGAAAGCAACAATGTCTGTATCTGCCTGATTGCTTGTGAGATATACTTTTACTTTTACGTTTGCATTTCTTCCAATATTAATTATTCCGCCGCCGCTGAAATATCTTGTGGTGAATAAGTTTGATGTGAAATCGGGACCGTTTAAAGTAGCGGCAAGTACATCATTGGCATAGATTTCTACTTTGTTCATTACAATATTTGATTTTCCCTGTTGAGGCGAGGTTGTCTGTCCGTCAACTGCGGAAACCTGATATAATCTCCAGTCTCTTCTATGATGACCTGTATTTGCAACTCGCTTGAATGAAGCAGTCCGGTTTTGCTCTTCAGTATAAGGTTTGGAAGTTGAATCCAGAGTTCCTCCGATATATCCTTTTATGATGAAGTTTCCCGAAATAGTTCTTTTTACCGCAATAGATTTTAGCGTATCGGTATCAACAGTAAATGTTGTTGAAACTGTTACTCCGGTAATGCGTCTTCCGTAAAATTTTAGCGAGTCGTAACCCGTTAAAGAAGAGTTTGTGTTATTGAACACTGCTCCATCATCGGAAAAATCGGAAATCTGATTTCCGAGAAGCTCGTTGTCATCATTATTGCTTCCATCGGTTGATTGAACGGCTTCACCTTTCAGATAATCGTTTATTGTGCCCGAATCAGACGATGTTACATCGTTTTTATTACAGCCTGAAATAATTAGAAGAACTGAAAAAATAACAGGAATAATACCTAAAAATAACTTTTTTTGAACCTTTTTCATAGAAATAGCTTTTTGGTTGATAAATAATTGCAAGAAAAATTTTTCTTTCTGTAGGTAAGACAAATGTATTGCAGAAAAGGTTTAAAAGAGAGAATTTACAAACACAAATGGCACAGCGCAGATGTATTATTGAGTGCAGGTTGTTTGATGTGTACAAATAATTGACTTTATTTTTGGAATAAATTACCCATATATTATTGTGGGTAGTTAGGCGATAATGTTTGCTTCTCAAAATATTGAACAGCTGAAATATGTGGCTAGCAACTTTTTTTGAATTACATGTTATTTTGCAGAAATGTTACAATAGTCCGATAGAGTAACATTTTAAAGGGAGGAGAAATATTGAATAATCAATACTTAAAATTCAAAATGTTACTATAATGTTACTTTCCACATAGAATACGATAACGTAACAAATGTTAAAAACGCCTTAAAAATGAACAATGTTACAAAAATGTTACTTTCCGGTTAAATCACTCCGGTAGCTCTCCTAAGCCCAAATGCTTTCGAACCGGAACAGTAATATTTTTTGCGAAGTGAGGCAGGCAAGATGCAGAATCATTTTGCCTTGAAGAAATACATTAATTAGAGTAATTTAGAAATTTATGGAAAATTCGAACAAAAAAATCAGAGTTGTAATAGGTAAAGTCGGGCTTGACGGACATGACCGCGGAGCAAAGGTAATTGCAGCAGCATTCAGAGATGCGGGTATTGAAGTTATTTACACAGGATTGAGACAAACCCCTGAAACCATAGTGGAAGCAGCTCTGCAGGAAGATGCAGACGCTATCGGAATCAGTATCCTCAGCGGAGCGCATATGACTATTTTCCCGAAGGTGAAGAAAATTATGGAAGAAAAAGGAATGAACGATGTGCTGCTTTTCGGCGGCGGAATCATTCCAGATGCAGATATTGAAGAGTTAAAAACTATGGGTGTCGGGCAGCTTTTTACTCCCGGAACCCCTACTTTTGAAACTATCGAGTACGTAAAAAACTGGGTAAATACTCACAGGCAAAACTAACATACAAACTTAATTCATTCTAAACAATAATGTCAGAACCAATTAAATTCGGAACCGACGGCTGGAGAGCGGTTATCGGTGATACATATACTTTTACCAATGTAAGGCGCGCAGCATTAGCTACTGCAAGAGTTTTTAAAAATCACCCTAAAATCGGCGCAGGAATTATTATAGGATACGATACAAGATTCCAGTCAGACGCATTTGCAGCAGCAGTTGCAGAAGTTTTCGGCAATGAAGGGATTAAGACAAAGCTCGTAAATAAATTTGTAACAACTCCGACTGTATCGCTTCTGGCAAGAGATTTAGGATGCGCATTCGGAATAATGATAACTGCATCACACAATCCCGCCAAGTATAACGGATATAAGCTGAAGGATGAATTCGGCGGTTCAATGAGCCCTGATACAATCGCAATTATCGAAGGGGAACTAAAAAATATCGGTGAGGTTGCAATTAATAAAAATCTTGATGCACTTGTAAAAGAAGGCATCGTTGAATACTACGACGGCGACGGATATTATATTGACTACTTAAGAAAGCACATTGATATTAAAAAAATAGATTCAGCAAATCTGAAAGTAATTTACGACTGCATGTACGGCGCAGGTCAGAACACAATCAGCAGGTTGATAAATGTAACACAGATTCACAACGAAGTAAATCCGGGATTTGGCAAAAGCGCACCGGAGCCTGTAGAGAAAAATCTTTCAGAGGTATGCGAAAGAGTTGCGCAGGATAAGTTCAATATTGGTATCGTAACGGACGGCGATGCAGACAGAATTGCAATCATTGATGACAACGGGAAATTTTTAGATGCGCAGAAAACATTTGCCCTTCTTCTGAAATATCTCTATGAGAAAAAAGGAATGACGGGGAAAGTTGTAAGAGGGTTTTCAACAAGCGATTTAATAAAGAAATTCTGCGAGAAAAACGGTCTTGAGCTGGCAACAGTACCAATCGGTTTTAAACACATTTCGCAGATAATGATAAATGAAGACGTGCTTATCGGCGCAGAAGAAAGCGGCGGCATAGGGATAAAAGGTCATTTACCTGAAAGAGACGGCGTTTACAACGGAATGTTATATCTAGAGATGCTTGCTTCGTACGGGAAAAGTATTTCTGAACTAAAAAAAGAACTTGAAGACGAGTTTGGTTCTTATTATTATAGAAGGAATGATGTAAGCACGACAGAAGAAAAGAAGCAGGCAACTTTAGCAAAGTGTAAAGAAATAAAAGCAGGCGATACAATAGCAGGCAAAAAAATTATTGGAATAGATGGTTTAGACGGAACAAAGTTTATGTTCGAAGACGGATGGCTAATTGTTAGAGCATCGGGCACAGAACCGCTCTTAAGATTTTATTGTGAAACAACGGGCAAAGATGAAACCTCGGAAGTACTTTCAGCAGCCATAAAAGAATTTAATCTTTAATAGCAAAACAGAACCGGAGAATTTTATTTAAGAATATATACTCTTTGTATTGCCGAAGAATCGGTTATTTTTTGAATTAAATATTTTTTGATTTTGAAATTAAGGATTATAGTCTTACTCGCATTTCTTGTGAGTTTTTCCAATGCACTTTGTCAAAAAGATAATCCTCTTGACAAATTGACAGGAAAGACATCAACTACAACCCCCACCACAAGCACAAAAATAAATGCAGATGCGCCGCAGCTATTCGGGAGCATTTCCGATGCTAATGTTCATTCCAAAACTACACCGGTAGAAGGAGTTATAAAAGGCAATGAATATATTGTGGGTCCCAATGATTTGTTTACACTGGGCTTGTATGGTTTTGTTAATCAACAAGTGCCGTTGTATGTATCCTTGGAAGGAACAGTGGTCATCCCTACGGTTGGAGAGATAAAAGTTGCAGAAGTAACATTAGCTGAAGCAAAAGATAAAGTAGTAAAAGCCGTAAAGAAAAGATACTATTCAAGCGATGTTAGTTTTACGCTTACCCAGCCAAGAACTTTTTTGGTGAAAGTAAATGGATTATCACAGGGTACATATGAAGTAAGTCCTATAATGCGCGTGAGTGATTTGGTAGGATTAGTTTTCTATGATACTACCAACATTACTAATGTCTATAACCAAAAATTTAATGCAAGAGAGTATTTCCAAACTCAGACATCACTTCGAAATATAATTTTAACAAGAAAAGACGGTTCTGTAATAAAAGTGGACTTATACAAATATTTTATTACGGGCGATGGAAAATATAATCCTCATTTTTTAGAAGGGGATTTATTGAAAATTCCAAAGCATCAGTTAGATAAAAATTATATAACCATTAACGGAGCGGTTCAGCTTGCAGGAGCGTATGAATATAACGAAAGCGATGATTTGGAAACTGCCATTGGGCTTGCGAGAGGTTTTGATACTTATGCAGAACAGGATAGTATTGTTATTTACAGACCACATTTAGATAACAAAGGCTTTGATGTGCTAAAGCTTTCATATCCATCGAGTAAAAATTTTAGAGTTGAGAATTTTGACAGGATTTTTGTTAAGTATAATACTGACTTTAGGAAAAAGGGAACTGTTTTAGTATTGGGTGAAGTCGAAAGACCGGGATATTATCCTATTACATTTAAATCTACAACTCTTAAAGAAGTGATAGCTATGGCAGGAGGAACGACAGACAATGCGTATCTGCCGTTATCAATTTTATTCCGTACTTACGATAAAGAATATGCATCGAAAGATTCCATTGAAATATTCGTTAACCAAAGAGCTAATGACCTTTTGGTAACCGATAAAGACAAAGCAAATTTTGATGTTGATGTAAAATCCAGAAGAGGAAGAGTAATAGTAGATTTTGAAAAACTTATAGTTCAAAATGATAACTCACAGAATGTAATTTTGGAAAACGATGACATAGTATATATTAATGACGATAAGAAATCGGTTTACGTTTACGGAGCAGTCAATAGTGAAGGCTATGTAAAATATGAGCCGGGCAAAGATTATACTTATTATATTGAAAAAGCCGGAGGATTTGGATTGAGTGCTGATGAAGGAGATACCAGAATAATTAAGTTCAATTCACGCGGTTGGTATAAACCTGACCAAACAAAAGTTGAGACGGGCGATTTTATTTATGTTCCTAAAAAGCAGAGAGAAACATTTAAAGATACGATGACATTAATTGCCACCATAGTAGGTGCAATTGGAACTATTATTACATCTTATATTTTAATTAGCAATAATACGAAGTAATTAAAGATTCTTAAAAAGTAAGCGGAATGGCAAATCAAAATGATATAAAAGAAAATTCAGGAACTCAATTGAATATTTATGATTTGTATAGAATATTTATCCGAAATTGGAAAAGAATAAGCATTTTCCCTGTTTCAATTGCAATTATTGCAGCAATAATAGTTTTTTTTATTCTTGATCCTATTTTTTTATCAACCAGCACAGTAAAAACAGCATCAAAATCAGGTGGTCTAAGTAGTTTAGTTGGCAACAGTATTCCGGATTTAGGTGATTTTGGTGATTTAACGGGTGCCGGAGGCGGTTCTATTTCTAAGGATTTAGCTCTGTATGAAAATATCTTGCTAAGTCGACGTTGCATAGAAGAAACAATTATCAAGTTTAAGCTTAATGATGAATGGGAATTTAAATATATGGAAGACGCTATTAAGAATTTTAGGGAATCTGTAATTTCTATTAAAAAGGATAAATTAGCGGGGACAATGGAGGTCGGTGTTTATGATAAATTTCCGGCCAGAGCAAAGGAAATTAATGAATTTTTGATCGCTGAATTAAATAAAATAAATACCGAATTAAATGTATTAGACGCAAAAAATAACAGACAATTTCTGGAGGATAGATATAATTTAATTAAAAAACAGTTAAGCCAATGTGAAGATAGTTTAAAGAAATTTCAAGATCGGTATGGAGTTTCTCCTGATTTGGTAATCAAAGCAGTTTCTCAGGCAGAATTACAGTTGGAAACTGAAATAAAATCACAGGAAATTAAAATTGAGTTATTGAAAAAAATTGTATCCCCGGATCAATCTGAAATAATTACTGAGGAGCAAAAATTAGTGGCGTTAAAGAGACAACTGGATGAGATAAAAAACTCCACAGATGTGACTACAAATTTTAAATTGAAGGGTGCACCAGAGATAGTTTTAAACTTTATCAGGCTCCAAAGAGATGTCGAAATCCAAAACAAAATATTAACTTTTGTCATACCGCTTTTAGAGCAAGCCAAAGTAGAAGAGAAAAAGCAAACACCATCTGTATTATTGCTGGATCTTCCGAATATCCCTGAAAGAAAATCAAAACCGAAAAGACTTACAATTGTAGCAATTACTCTAGTTTTGGGATTCCTTCTTTCCACCTCATTTTTTATTGCCAAAAATAAATGGAAGAAATTTAAACTGAACAGCACTGCAGAGGTTTAATTATAATTAAATTGAAACCTAGTGATAAATATTTATTCAATTCCTCTGTATTCATCATTGTTCTGATGATGTATAGGAATTCATGGTTTCCCGGGGCATCATTTGTAGAATCTTTTGATGTGTACTTCATTACGGGCATTGGTGTTTTCCTATTGTTGCTGAATTTTGATTTTAACAATCTCTTTCAATTAAACCTAAACATTTTATCATCCCGCAGTATAGTTTTTACTCTTTTAACAACCTGCCTTATTGTAACAGTCTCTGTGAATAAATTTTATGAATTTTCTCAACTTTGGTATTTAGTAAGATTTTTGTGTTTTTTGGTTTATTTTTTTCTTTTTTTTGTTTCACTGCCAAAGATCTTATTAAATTGTAAGGATTACTTTTTCAAATTTATAAAATTCTTTTCAGTGCTTGGCTCATATGTTGCAATATTTGGATTGATACTATTTTTCGGAGGTATAAAGCCGGCTCCAGCTTATGGAGAAAATTTTGTTTCGTTTTGTGTCCATCCGAACTATATCTCTTTTTTCCTTACAACAACTATTCTGTGCACATTGTTAATTCTCTATCAGAAGAGTCAATTTAGTCCTTTTTTAATTCGTTTTTCTTTAATAGGCATTTTCCTTCAATACATAGCACAATTACTGACTTTTTGCCGTGCGGGAATTATTGGAACTTCTTTAGCAATTTCAATCTTCTTTTTTCTACATTATAAGAAAAAGGCTTTAATAATTATTCCTCTTGTCGCGATACTCATTGTGTCATTTGTTTCAAGTTTTATTGTCGCTAAAGGCAATGTTTCAACAGTCTCAAGATTCTTGTTAATGGTACCTGCGTATAATATGCTGGTAGAAAGTAAATCTGCGTTTCTTTGGGGTTACGGTCCAACATATACTTTTGACGCGTATGCCTATTTTAGAGATTTTTTCTTTATAGCCGAAAAAGTAAATAATCCTCATAATACTGTGGTTTCTATGGCAATTATGTTTGGAGTCTTATTTACCGTAATAATGTTATTTTTTGGAGGGAGTTTGCTTTTCAAAGGAAGCCTGAAAGCAATAACAGTTAAAAATAAAAACGAAAATGTAATTTATTCATTTTTAGTGGTAATTTTAGTTGGGCTTTTTGTCCAAGGATTGTTCGATTCTGCATTGCTCATGCCTGAATATTTTGATATGCAGTTCTATTTATTATTTTTAGGTATATTATATAAACTTACCGATAAGAAGCCAACTAAAATTTTAAAAGAATTCTTTAATTATTAATTAAGATAATTGGAAGTAAGTGTAATAATTCCGTGCTATAATGTAGAAAAATTTATTCTGAAATGTTTAGAATCTTTGAACACCCAGACATTTAGAGATTTTGAAATTATAGTAGTAGATGATGGTTCAACCGATAATTCTGAATTAGTGATAAAAAAATATCTAAATGAAAATTGTTTAAATTATAAATATTTAAAGCAAAAAAATTCAGGTCCTTCAAAAGCAAGAAACACAGGAATAACAAATTCCTCTGGGAAATATATTGCATTATTGGATTCGGATGATTCATTCACGAAAGATTCCCTTGAGAAAAAGATTTCAGCTGCTAAGAAAAACGACAACATTGATTTTATCTATTCTGATGCTTTTATAAACTATGAAAATGGTATGGAAACTAAGAGAAGAGAAAAAAATTTCAAAGAGGTTTATCACGGCTTCCATTCAGGAATTATTTTTGAAAATCTTATAGATAAAAATTTTATACCCACGACTACTGTTTTTTGTAAAAAGTACCTCTTTGAAAAATTTGGTTTTTTTAATGAAAATATTATTGTTGCAGAAGATTATGATCTTTGGTTGAGATTCGCAGTGAATAAATGTAATTTTTTTTACATAGATGAATGCTTATCATATTATTCGGTTCGAAGTACTTCTTTATCCGGTGATCAGATAAGAATGAATTTGCAGTTAATTGAAATTTTAAAATCATTATATGCTTTTAACATTTCTAAAAATATAGAAAGAAAAATTTCCGAAAGAATTGGAAATATTTATTTCATAAATACTGTTTTAGAAATATTTCATCTTATTAATAATGAAGCTTTTAAGGCTGTATACAGAAAAATGTTTACGTTGATACGAATTAAATTTTTTCATCCCGTCTATTATATAATGTTTTTATTATTAATATTTTCAAAAAAAAAATTTAGAGCTTTTTTTTATAAAAAATTTAAAAACTACAGAAGGTTTAGCATTAAGTAAGGAGAGTCTGCCATTAAAGATTTAATAAAAAATTCTGCTAAACTATATTCTTCTACACTAGTCAATATTGTATCATCCTATCTTAGGGTAAAATTTTGTGCAATATTTTTAGGGATTTACGGACTCGGAGTCATCTCACAGTTTAATAATTTTTTTGTTATACTTGGATATGCAATTACATTAGGTTTACCTTTAGGTGTTACCAAGCTTGTCTCAGAAAGCGAAGATAACACAGAGAAAATTAACGAGATATTCAGTACTTCCTTATTTTTAATGATGGGAAGTTTTTTTTTATGCTCCGTAGTATTAATAATTTTAAAGGATAACATTTCTAATCTCCTATTTGAAAATCCTACATATTCAAAATATTTATTAGCTTTCATCATCACAATCCCGTTTTCAACTTTTTTCTCTATTATAGATTCAGTTTTTAAGGGCAAAAAATTAATCGGGTTAGTGACTAAAGCCACAATTATCGGTACGGTTTTATCATTAATTTGTAACCTGTTGTTGATTTATTTTCTACAATTAAAAGGTGCAATAATTGGATTATTTATTATTCCTATTTTCGCAGCATTAGCGTATACACCTTATCTCAAAAAAAATAATCTAAGATTTAATTTTAAATTCAGTAGGAACTTATTGCGTACCTTGATGGCAATAGGCCTCGTAAGTGTCTTAGCAGGATTAATTCAGCAGGTAACACTTTTAGTCTGCAGAATTTTTACAATTAAAAATTTTGGAATTGAAGGTAACGGGCTGCTCCAGAGTGTCGTAGGTTTATCCAATAATTATTTTACATTTATATTTATTACATTGACGGCGTATTCATTTCCTAAAATTGCAAGCATAAAAAACAATGATGTGCTTGTGAATAATGAAATCAATCAAAATCTCCGGTTTATAACATTTATAATGGTGCCTCTCATAATAATGGTATTCGCATTCAAAGAGGTATTAGTAATAATTTTATATTCAAAAGACTTCAGTGTAATTGTAAGTTACTTGAAATTTCAATTAATCGGGGATTTTTTTAAAGCGCTTGGCTGGGTATTTGGTTTATGGCAGATTCCTAAATCCAGGTTAAAGCTATGGATTGGTTTAGAGCTATTATATAATGTTAATCTTATTGTTATTTTTTATTTTCTTGTCAATTTTGTTTCCTCTGATTTGGTCGATTACTCAATTGCCTATATGGTGGCAGGGATAATTCATGCTTCTTTAAATTTCTGGTTTGCGAGAAAAAATCTGGGATATAGAATTTCCAAGGCTAATAATAATCTCCTTGTCTATAGTCTTATTTTGCTTACAGGTTCATTCTTATATTTGGTTTACCTGAAAAATACTTCTTCTGTATACTTAATATTTTTCTGCATGATATGGGCTTTAGTCAGCATTACTAAAAATGAAAAAAGTATTATCTTATGCAATGTCCAAAAATTTTTAAGAAAAAGATGAGCAAAAAGAAAATATTATTCATTGGGCATCAGGCCGAATCGGTAGGAGGAGCCGAAGATGATTTAGAACGACTCTTGAAATTTACATATCAGTCGCAAGAGTTTGAAAATACATTATTAATCCCTGAAGGTCCTCGAGTAAAGCAATACGGAATGTTTGCTGATAAAGTTATCACTTACAAAATTGGCTATCTGCCCGGGCTGTATACAAATATTCTGGATTATTTCAAATATCTGTTAAAAATTTTAATTCAATTTTTTGACATAATTAGAAAAATAAAAAATACACGGCAATATAATATATGTGTTGTTAATGTTACGGTTCTTGTAATGCCGGCAGTCTTTATAAAACTGTTAAATAGAAAAATAAAAACAATTTTCTTTATACGGGAAATGATAAAACCGAATTTTATCAGAAAAATCGTCTTTAAAATCATAAGTAAAATTTCGTCCGGTGTGATATTTGTATCTGAAGGCTTGAAAACTGATTATATCAATTATGCAGGGGACTCTAAAAACTCTATTGTAATGTATTCTGCGTCAGAGCCATCGGATTTTTTTGAAAGTGATAAGGCAATTGAATATGTACGAAATTTTTTTGAACGTAACTTCTTCGTCGAAAACACTCGCATAATTTTAAATATCGGACCGGTATCGCCGATTAAAAATCAAAAGTTGATTATAGAGAGCTTGAAAAATATTATTTTATTGAACCCGGGTATTCGTCCTGTATTTTTGCACCTGGGGCGGATAGAGCCAAATTTTTTTTACGCTAAAGAGTTGCTTAAATTAATAAAAGAGCAAGGCCTCGAAAAAAATGTTCTTTTTCTGAATGCTCTTGATAAAGAAACTACCCAAGAATTCATTAAAAAAAGTGATGTAGTTGTTATTTCTTCAATCAGTGAGGGATTCCCTTTAGTTGTAAGCGAAGCGTTTATGAATGAAACAGTATTAATTACTACTGACTGTATTTCCAATGAAAGAATCCTGGAAAATAATTATAATTGCATTATCATAAAAAACGACATAAGTGAATTATCAGAAGCAATTACTAAAATATTTCAGAATGAAAAATTACGCTTGGCACTCATTAAAAATGCACTAAAAACGGCTGATGAATTTCTGAATCTGGAAAGGAATATGAATTTTTTTATTAAATATCTTCAGGTGGTGTAGTGAAATGGGTTTATCAATTATTTTTGTAAATTATCATACAGAGGATTTTATTTACAGGGCGGTGAGCAGTTTATATCAATACCTGACGGATTTTAAATTTGAAGTTATTGTGGTAAACAACTCAATAAAGTCTGATTTACAAAAATTAAATACTTTCAATGACTACACTAATTTTAAAATTATAAATAATACTGGTAATTACGGATTTTCTTCCGGGTGCAATTTAGGGGCCATGAATTCAAACTATGAGTATTTTTTATTTTTAAATCCCGATGTAGAATTAGTTGACGACTCAATTAAAAAACTGTATGACTATCATCTTAAGAATAATGATATTGGTATTTCATCCGGATTAATGATGTACAGAGATACAACATTGCAATATTGTTTTAATTATTTCCCGAATATAAGCTGGGAGCTGTATCATCTTATAGCAACTGGATATAATCAAAAAATAAAAAAACTTCTTTCACGCAAAGAGATAGCTTTGGGTGAAACTTTTGAGGTAGATTGGTTTCACGGAGCTTTTTTTATGATTAGTAAAAAAGATTTCTTTAATGTTGAAGGTTTTAATGAAAAATATTTTATGTACTACGAAGATGTCGAGATTTGTTTTAAGGTTAAAAAAAAGCTTAAGAAGAAAAATGTATGTGTACCGTATGTAAGAATTTTACACGAAGAAAGATCTTCTGTGAAGGAAAATACTAACGATGATATATACTATTTTCACATTAACAGAAGCAAGCTTTTATTCTTAAGAAATTATTCTAAGCTTAAAGCGTTTTCTATGCGCACTGTTTCTTTGATAGCGATTGTGTTGAGGATTATTTCACTTCCGTTTTGGAAAAAACACAAAGGCCATGCTCAAAACAAGCTTAAGCAATTGCTCAAGATTCTAAGACTCTATGTAAGTAAAAATGCAGTAAACAATACTAAATTTGAGTTCATTTCCAATGCGTAAAAAAGTCTTAATAACATTAAACAACTCAAAACTTAGCGGTATAGAAAGGTTTGTTTTACTGTTAGCTGAACATATTGATAAAGATAAATTTGATTTAGTATTGGCATTGCCCACCGTAGGTCCTTTTTGTGAATTATTAAAAACAAAAAAAATCGCATATTTCGTTTTTGATAACAAAAAAAACGGGAACTATACTTTGTCAGGAATAATATTTCTTCTAAAACATATTTTTAAAACGAAATACGATATCATTCATGCACAAGCGGGGATTGTTCCTTGTATCTTAGGAAAAGTCTTTGGAGTAGGATTAATCATTGAACATAAGCACGGGTTGGATTTTACGTACGAACAAATTCAGTCTTTTTCTTTTTTAAGCACTTTTTATCAGAAGCTGAAAAAATTTTTCTGTGACTACACTATTACGGTTTGTGACAATGATAAAAATGTTCTTATAAATAAATTCAAATATAAAGCCGATAAAGTAATTACAGTGTATAACGGAATTGAGCCGGTTGCCCGAAATCCAAAACCGTTAAACCGCATAACTAAAATCGGCACAGTGGGTAGACTAACATACCAAAAAGCGCAAGAATACTTTATACATATGGCTGAAAAAATTTACAGTGCTGGATTGGAGTGTGAATTTTTAATTTACGGAGACGGGGAAGATTATAATAAGTTAAAAACTTTAATCGAAGAAAGGGGACTTACAAATTATGTAAAATTGATGGGATATACGGATGATGTGAATAGTGTTTTAAAAAACCTTGATATTTTTGTTTTAACCTCAAGATATGAAGGAATACCCTATATTTTACTTGAAGCAATGAATAACTCGCTACCTGTAATTTCTACAGATGTGGGGGGAATAAAAGAGATAATAAAAAATGATTATAATGGTATTTTGGTGAAACAGGGAGACGTTAATGCATTAGTAGAAAATGTAAAAGTATTAATTCGTAACGACAACTACCGGACTGAATTGAGTAACAATGCAAAATCTTATTTTCAAGAAAAGTTTACAGTTGACAAAACTGTGCAAAAAGTAGAATCTATTTACAAATCAGGTTTTAAAAATCTTACTTGAGAAAACTTAAAACAGTTCATATTATTTCCAATCTTTCTATAGGCGGTGCCCAATTACTTTTATTTGATTTATTGGAGAATTTAAAAAAAGAAAACCTTGATATCGTTGTAATCACGATTGATTCGGGGCATTATATAGAAAAGTTTGAGAAAGCAGGCATAAGAGTAATAAATCTTAGCTTGAAAGGGCTCGTTAACCCTTTAATTTTTTTTAAGCTGTCAAATATTCTAAAAAAGATCCGTCCCGACATAGTACACACTCATCTTCTTAAAGCAGATTTTTATGGAAGGCTTACTGCTAAATTTTTAAAGATTCCTTTAGTTTTCTCTACATGCCATAATGATTCGACTACACACAATTTAAGAAGGACTGATGCAAAAAATTTCTTTGATTTTGTTGATAACTGGGTAATAGACTATACAAATTCTTACATTATTGCAATTTCTGAAAAAGTTAAAGAATATCTCTTACATAGGAAAAACGAAAAGATTTCCAATAGGATTACTGTTGTTTATAATGGGATTAATATTAAGAAAGAACATTACATTTTAAATAATGAAGAAATAAAATATTTTAAAAATTCTTTGGGCTTGCATGAAGAGGATTTTGTTATTGCAATTGTCGGACGACTGGAAAAACAAAAGGGCCATATAGAATTTCTTTCCTGTTGTGCTGATGTTATAAAAAAAAATAACCTAAAAATTTTAATTGTAGGTAGCGGAACACAAAAAATTAATATAGAAAATTGTGTAAAGGCGGAAAAAATTGAAAACAACATCATATTTACCGGATTTAAAGAAGATACTGAAAAATATTTTGAGATTTCAAATCTTGTTGCAGTACCATCTATTTGGGAAGGATTTGGAATAGTGGCATGCGAAGGAATGATTAAAGGAAAAATTGTACTTGCTGCAAATGTCGGGGGACTGCCTGAAATAATCGATGACGGTGTTGACGGATTTTTATATAATCATTCTGAACTTAAAGATAAATTAGAATTTATTGTAAAGAAATATGCTGAACTGAGTAATATGAAACGGAATGCAAGAGAAAAAATAAAAAGTAAGTTCGATATTCAAAAAAATTCCTTATTGTACTACTCAGAATATACTAAAAGAAGTGTAATGGAATAGTTTGATTTAAAATTGAAAGTACTATGGATTATCAACTAAAAATTAAGATACAGAATTTTATTTCGAGACTTCCGAATCCCGAAAAAATAAATTATTTTCTCCAAAAATTCGTAACAAAATCATTACCGATTCCGTTGGCTGAGTTTAAGATTAAACTGTCCAGCATTAAATTGCATTTCGACAATATAAAAAAGTACGGCGTTAATGAAATTTCTGATTCTGTGTATTATGAAATAGGAGCCGGATACGACATGGCAATACCGATAGGTATGAGCCTTTTAGGATTTAGAAAATTGATTTGTGTAGATGTAAGAAAACTTGTTTTTGAAGATCTGTTAAATGATACGCTTCGAAAGTTCCGGTTTGTAAATGATCCTTTTTTTCAGTTAAATGAAACTCAAAAAAATACAATTTTTACCAAACATAACTCGGGAAATACATTTGAAAAAAATTTTAATATATACTATTTAGCTCCTTTTGATGCTAGAAATACGAAAATAAACGAAAACTCCATTGATTATTGCATTACTAATGCCGTTCTTGAACATGTGCCCGAGGATATTATTTATGAATTATTGAAAGAAACTTTTCGGGTAATGAAAAAAGGTGGAATAATGTCAAACGTAATAGATTATAGAGATCACTTTGCGTATTTTGATAGTAAAATAAATTTTTATAATTATCTTCAATTCTCCAAACAGAAATGGGGAACTATGAATCCTGATGTTATGCATCAAAACAGAATGCGGCATAAAGACTATATTAAAATTGTGCATGATGTCGGATTTGAAATTGTAAAGGAAGTACTAGCTTATCCGGATGATGTTTTATTTAGCAAATTGAAAGAGATGTATATCTCTGAAGAATATTTTAATAGTTACACTTTGGATGAGTTAAAGATACTTGGTTCACAATTAGTCTTAAGAAAACCCTGAAATGCCTCATCTCAATATTTCAATAGTAATAATAACCTGGAATGCTTTAAATTTTTTACAAATTTGCCTGAAATCTTTGTTTGAAAAAAATTCTTCATTTGAATTTGAACTGATTGTAATTGATAACAATTCTACCGACGGCTCCATAGAATACATTGAAAAAAATTATCCCGATGCAATACTTATAAAGAATAATACCAATAAAGGTGTAGGACCTGCGCGAAATCAGGGGCTGCAGATTGCCAAAGGAAAGTACATACTTATTCTCGATGTTGATACAGAATTTCTTACTGAAGACGGATTACAAAAACTTTATGGTTTTATGGAGGAAAATCCTTCTTATGGAGTTACCGGTGCTAAGCTTCTTTTTCCTAATAATGAAATTCAGCATACTTGCAGGAAGTTTCCAAGTGTAGCTGTAAAGCTTTTTAACAGGTTTGAGAGTATAGGTATTATTCGTGATTCCAAAAGTCTGAGGGAACATTACATGATAGATAAAGACCATAATAAAATTCAAAAAGTAGATTATGTGATTGGCGCTTTTCAGTTTATACGAAAAGAAGTTGTAGATAAAATCGGTTTTTACGATGAGCATATTTTCTATGGTCCTGAAGATATTGATTTTTGTCTCCGTGCCAAAAAGGCAGGATACTATACGGCTTATTTTCCCTATGTAGAACTCTATCATTTTTATCAGAGAATTACTAAGAAATTTTTCACAAAGATCACTTGGGAGCATATCAAGGGGCTTGTTTATTTTTACAGAAAGCATAAATATATTACTTATCCCAAAATTTAACGTGGCATTTGTCAAAGACACAGGAAAAAATATTTCTTTTCCTCTCGGATTTTATATTTTTGAATCTCGCATGGGCTGTCTATTACTTTGTCCGCGTTGAAACAGGGTGGATTAAATATGCTAACCCGGTTCAGTTTTTAGTTCCGCTTGTTGTAATTTATTTATACTGGATTGTAATTTTTTCTTTTACAGGTCTATACCAATATTGGTTTGTTCGTTCACGATTCGATGAGTTTGCTTCCGTAGTTAAGTCAGTTTCTATAGGCTGTTTCATATTGTTCTTTCTCATATTCATTGATGATACAATAAACAACGCGCCTATTATTTCGCGATTTCTTATTCTAATTTACTGGCTGCTTACGCTTCTGCTTGTGGGCTTTGGAAGAATTATCATCCGTGGTTTTCAGAGAAATCTTCTTCAGAAAGGAATCGGTCTTCGTAATACTCTAATCATAGGAGAAGGTGAAAAAGCCGCCAATCTTTTTGAAATGGTTACAAAATTTCCTCAGCTGGGATATAAAGTAATCGGATTTATTTCTCTCGGAAAAAATTCTGATGTAAAATATTTAAACAGCATTGAAAAAATTTCCGAAACAATTAAGAAAAGAGAAATTTCTGAAGTGCTTATTGCTCTTGAACCGGGTGAAAAAGAAAGACTAGTTGATGTGATAAAATTTTGCACCGGCAACGATGTTCACCTAATGATTATGCCCGATATGTATGAAATTGTCAGTGGTATGGCACGCACAAATCAGATTTACGGTGTTCCTCTCATTGAGGTAATGCCTGAAATCATGCCGCCCGGCTCAAAACTTTTTAAGCGCATCGTTGATATTGTTCTTTCGGGTTTAATTCTTATTTTGTATTCTCCACTGCTTTTGATTTCAATAATCCTGATTAAACTTACGTCCAAAGGACCTGTCTTTTATAAACAGGAAAGAGTCGGTAGAAACGAAAAAGTTTTTACAATGTATAAGTTCCGCTCTATGGTTCAGAATGCAGAAGAGTATGGACCTGAATGGGCAGGTGAAGATGACCCTCGTATAACAGGTGTGGGGAAAATTTTAAGAAAAATGTATATAGATGAAATTCCTCAGGTCATAAATGTGTTAAAAAATGAAATGAGCATTGTCGGACCCAGACCTGAACGCCCTTATTTTGTTACGAAACTTAAAAACGAAATTCCGTATTACTATAAACGCCTTTCTGTTAAACCGGGAATTACAGGATGGGCGCAGATAAAACATAAGTATGATTCTTCACTTGAAGATGTAAAAGAAAAACTTCAGTACGATTTCTATTACATAGAAAATATGTCGCTGAAACTTGATTTCAAAATTATGATTAATACAATCATTGTAGTTCTTCTTATGAAAGGACATTAAACTGTAAAGAGGTGAAAAAGATTTTAGTAATAATACCGACTTATAACGAAGCAGAAAATATTCTTAATATCATTCCTGAAGTCCTCAAATTCTCGAATGAAAATTACGAATTTAATGTGCTTGTTGTGGATGATAACTCCCCTGACGGAACTGCAAAGCTTGTTGAAGATTTTCCGAGCGACCATGTATATATTTTAAGCAGAGAAAAGAAAAGCGGACTCGGCACGGCTTATGTTTTTGGATTTAAGTACGCAATAAAAAATAATTATGACTACGTTTTTGAAATGGATGCTGATTTCTCCCACGACCCTAAATATCTTCCGAAGTTCATAGAAAAAATTGAAACAGGATATGACCTTGTCGTAGGCTCCCGATATGTAAATGGAGTATCTGTAATAAACTGGCCCATATCTCGTCTTGTGTTAAGCTATGGCGCAAATATCTACACTCGCTGGGTTACCGGATTAAAAGTAAAAGATACCACAGCAGGATTTATGTGTTACCGCGTTACATCTCTTTCACAGATAAATTTGGATAATATTCGCTCTAACGGTTATTCATTTCAGATAGAAATGAAATTTAAATTTACAAAAAGTAATTTTAAAATTACAGAAATCCCCATCATATTTATAGATAGAAGAGCAGGCTCATCGAAGATGTCACGTAAAGTTGTTTACGAAGCTTACTTCATGGTATGGAAGCTCAAAATCCGTTCGTGGTTCGGAAAACTATAATTTTCTCACACAATCTCTTAAATGGATATTTCAATTATCATAGTTAATTACAACGTAAGAGATTTACTCGATAATTGCATATCATCTATTTATAAAGCTGCTTCAGATAAATACTCCGTAGAAATTTTTGTCGTGGATAATAATTCCATAGATAAAAGCGCCGATTTAGTAGAAGAAAAATATCCGAATGTAATTGTAATTGAAAACGATAAGAATATCGGTTTTTCAAAAGCAAACAACATTGCTTTGAAGGAGGCATCGGGAAAATATATTTTAATTCTTAATCCCGATACAGTTCTGGAAGAATCGACTTTCGAAAAGATGATTTCTTTTATGGCTAAGAATGAAAACACAGGCGCTGTAACATCAAAATTAATTCTCACAAACGGCAAGCTCGATTCTGCCTGCAGAAGAAGTTTTCCAACTCCATCAGTTGCAATACCAAGAATGCTTGGACTTTCTAAGTTATTTCCAAAGAGCAAAGCATTCGGCAAATATAACCTTACATACCTTGACGATGATAAGACTTACGAAGTTGATGCAATATGCGGAGCATTTATGTTTATTCCTAAAACTGTTCTTGATAAGACTGGTTATTTCGATGAAGATTATTTTATGTATGGTGAAGACCTGGATTTATGCTACCGAATAAAAAAAGCGGGATACAGAATTTTTTATTACCCTGAAGTTACAACAATTCACTTCAAGGGAGAAAGCACAAAAAAAACTAATCTCTCCTATGTAAATAATTTTTACGGAGCGATGAGAATTTTCGTAAGAAAAAATTTCACGGGCTATTCACGCTTGCTTTCGGGAATTTTACAGTTTGGAATAATTTACCGCTCAGGGCTTTCATATTTCATAAGAATATTTTCTTACTTGGTTTTTCCGTTATTGGATGCCGTCATTCTTTTTGCCGCCGCAATTTTATCTGTAAAGCTTCGTTTTAATATTTTTCCCAATAAACAGTATTTTTTTATTATTTCGGTATATGCATTGATATGGATTTTTTTGCTTACTTTTCAGGGAATATATTCGCGCAAAAATCTTTTTTCTTTTAAGAAAACTTTTTATGCAATTATCATTGGCTTCTTTGTAAATTCATCCATTACTTATTTCTTTAAAGAATATGCGTTCTCCCGCGAGGTAATTTTAACAACTACAGTGCTTGGTGTTGCAGGGCTTCTTTCGTGGAGATTTATAGGGAGAATTACAGCTTTCTTTAAATCAAAAAATATTTTATTAAACAAAGTTAACCTTCTTGTTGTATCTGACTCGCGTTTAAAATCTGATGTTGAGGATAATCTCATTTCAAAGTACAATATAATTTATTATTCTGATATAAAAGAAAAAAATACAATAGACGAGCTGCAAGAAATTATTCAGATTAAGAATATTCATGAAGTAATTTTTTCAGGAGTGCAGTTTTCTAATCTGGAAATATTAAACCTGATGTGGTCGTTCAGAAACAGGAATGTTAGATTTAAAATTGTGCCTTCGGATAAAGAATTAATTCTTTCCAAGCTGAATCTCAATGCGCTCGATAACCTTGCTTTAATAGAAATTGAATATAATATTAACAATAAATTGAATATATTTTTAAAGAGATTATTCGATATTGTTGTTTCGTTTGTTCTTTTAGTTACGGTTTACCCTGTTCTTTTGATTATGAAGCATATTCTGAAAATAAATCTTTCAAAATACGCTTCAAAATTATTGCTGCTTCCGAAGGTTTTTACAGGGGAATATTCATTTGTAGGAAATCCTATCTGGTTGGATTACAGCAGTAAAGAATTTATAGGTAAAAAAGGACTGACGGGACTTGTACAGTTGAATTATTATGAAAATATTACAGCAGAAGAACTGCTTAGTTACAATTTGTTTTATGCAAAAAATCAGTCGCTGTTTTTAGATATCGAAATCTTATTAAAAACATTTTTCTCTTTTTTCAAAAAATAAAAAATTTTTATCATGGCTGTAAATACAATGCTTGAGTTTGAACGCCCCGTTATTGAAATGGAACAGAAGATAGATGAGTTACGTAAAATGTCAGATACGCTGGATTTATCAAACGAAATCAGTAAGCTGGAGGCAAGATTGAAAGAAGCAAGAAAAAAGATATTCAGCTCTCTCACACCATGGCAGATTGTGCAGCTTGCCCGTCATCCCGAACGCCCTTATACTCTTGACTATATTTACTTGATGACTGAAAATTTTATCGAGCTTCATGGAGACAGGTACTACGGAGATGATAAGGCAGTTGTCGGCGGATTTGCATCAATCGATGACCAGACTGTAATGATAATAGGGCAGCAAAAGGGGAGAGATACAAAATCAAATTTATACAGAAACTTCGGAATGCCTAATCCCGAAGGATATAGGAAAGCATTACGCTTGATGAAGCTGGCAGAAAAATTTAACAAACCCGTAATTACGCTGATTGATACTCCGGGCGCATTCCCCGGTATAGAAGCTGAAGAGCGAGGACAGGCAGAAGCAATTGCAAAAAATATTTTTGAAATGTCCAGACTTCAGGTACCTATTATAGTGGTTATCATAGGTGAAGGCGCATCAGGCGGAGCGCTTGGAATGGGAGTAGGCGATAGAATTTTAATGCTGCAATATTGCTGGTACTCGGTAATTTCACCGGAGTCATGTTCGCAGATCTTATGGAGAAGCTGGGACTTTAAAGAGCAGGCAGCAGAAGCGCTAAAGCTGACTTCTCAGGATATGCTTGATTTAAAAATCGTTGATAGAATTGTTGAAGAACCGGAGGGCGGCGCGCACAGAGACCATAATCAGGCAGCGCAATTGCTGAAGGCAGCTCTGCTGGAGGAGATAGAAATAGTATCAAAGATTAAGAAGGATAAGCTGCTGGATAACCGGGTTAAAAAGTTCGGCGAGATGGGGTATTTTAAGGACTAATTTTTCAACTTACGCTTAATTGGGGAAGCGCAAAATAAATAGTTGTTAATTCATAGGTATATTTCGGCATTATGTAAAGTTGAGATTATTTTATTGATTTGCCAATATTTATTTGAACGCGTTTTCCCCGTTTTTCTCTTTTATTTCATTTCCCATTAAAGTACCTCAATTTTTAAAGTACCTCTATTTTTAACTTAAATCCCACCATTGAAATATGTAATTTTTATCTTATGTCAGATTCCAATTCAAAATTTATCATTCAAGGCGGAAATCCTTTAAGCGGCAATATTAAAGTAAGCGGTTCCAAAAATGCAGCCCCAAAGCTGTTAGTTGCTTCGATGCTATCCGGCAAGCAGTCAGTATTGCATAACTCTCCGAATAAAATCAGCGACCTTAATATAAACAAAGTTATTTGCGAGAAACTGGGAAGCTCAATTTCTGTTTTTGAAGACACTTTAAAAATCACAACCGAAAAAATCTCCAATACTCTCATTCCCGAAGATTTAGGTAATCTTACGCGCATCGCAGTTCTTATGGCGGGACCATTACTGAACAGAACAGGCAAAGCTGAAATTCCTATTCCCGGCGGATGCAAAATCGGCGCGCGCCCTGTGAATTTTCATATTGATGCTCTCGAAAAACTCGGCGCTAATGTTGAGATAAAAGACGATTATTATATTTTAAAAACAGACGGATTAAAAGGCGCAAACATTCACTTAGACTATCCAAGTGTCGGGGCAACTGAAAATGTTATTATTGCAAGCTCGCTTGCGAAAGGCAGAACGATTTTAACTAATGCTGCTGTCGAACCGGAGATAATTGACCTCATTAAGTTCCTTCAAAAAATGGGAGCGATAATTGAGCTAAGCACGGATAGAAAAATTACAATCGAAGGTGTTGACAGGCTTGAAGGCGCAGAGCATACAGTTATTCCCGATAGAAATCAGGTTGCTTCCTTTGCATCTGCTACGCTTGCTTCAAAGGGAGATGTGTTTATAGAAAATGCTATTCAGGAAGATATAATAACTTTCTTAAATAATGTCCGCCGCATAGGCGGAAAGTTTGAAGTAAAAGATAACGGAGTCCGTTTTTATTATGACGGACCTTTCAAATCAATTGCTCTTGAAACAAATGTGCATCCCGGTTTTATGACTGACTGGCAGCAGCCGTTTGTAATTCTGATGACTCAGGCAAACGGAATTTCAATCGTGCATGAAACTGTTTACGAGCAGCGGTTCGGCTATGTGCATGAGCTTAAAAAAATGGGAGCAGATATAGAGCTTTACAATCAGTGTCTTGGCGGAACTCCCTGCCGTTTTGCAACATCCAATTATTTTCACAGCGCAGTAATAAAAGGTCCTACGCCATTGCACGGAGCAGAAATAAATGTTCCCGACTTACGCGCGGGATTTTCTTACCTTGTTGCAGCAATTATTGCCAAAGGTGAATCTATTGTAAACGGAGCCGTATATATAGACAGGGGCTATGAAGATATTGATTTAAAATTAAAATCAATAGGGGCTGATATAAAAAGAGTTTTGATGTAATCTATTTATTAATGTTAATATTTAAAACCTCATGAATAACCAGCAAAAAATTGACGACTTAAAAGCCAAACGCGCCGAAGCATTATTGGGCGGCGGACAAAAAAGAATTGACCAGCAGCATAAAAGAGGCAAGCTGACAGCCCGCGAAAGAATTGAATTATTAGTTGATAAAGATTCCTTTGAAGAGATGGATGTATTTGTAAAACATCAGTCAAAAGATTTCGGACTTGAAGAACAAAGATTTTACACAGACGGAGTTATAACAGGAACAGGCACTATAGACGGAAGAACAGTATGTGTTTTCTCACAGGATTTTACAATCCTCGGCGGTTCGCTTTCAGAATATTATGCAAAGAAAATTTGTAAAGTGATGGATCTTGCTATGAAAATCGGCGCTCCTGTAATAGGCATCAATGATTCAGGCGGCGCAAGAATTCAGGAAGGCGTTGTATCGCTCGGCGGATATGCTGATATATTTTTAAGAAACACTTTATCAAGCGGAGTTGTACCGCAGATTTCTGCAATCGTCGGACCATGCGCAGGCGGCGCAGTTTACTCGCCTGCAATCACTGATTTTATTTACATGGTAGATAAAATTTCCTACATGTTTGTTACCGGTCCTAACGTTGTGAAGACAGTTACCAATGAAGATGTTACGTTCGATGAACTTGGCGGCGCAGCTACTCACGCAATTAAATCAGGGGTAAGCCAGTTTACCTGTGAAAATGAAGTGGAATGTTTCCAAAGCATCCGCAAGCTTGTTTCATATATTCCTTCTAACAATATGGATACGGCTCCGGTTTATGAATATGACGGACCGATGGATAACGAACTGCCCGAGCTAAATACTTTCCTTCCTGATAACGTAAATAAGCCTTATGATATGAAAGAGCTTATTGAAAAAATTGTTGACGAAAACAGCTTCTATGAAGTGCATAAAGAATACGCTGAAAATATTATTGTCGGCTTTGCAAGAATCGGAGGTCGTTCAATCGGTATTGTTGCAAATCAGCCGTTAGTATTAGCCGGTGTGCTTTGTCTTAATTCTTCCATTAAGGGCGCAAGGTTCGTAAGATTTTGCGATGCGTTTAATATTCCGTTATTGGTGCTTGAAGATGTTCCGGGATTTTTACCCGGCACTGACCAGGAATGGAGAGGTGTTATCCGCCACGGAGCAAAGCTGCTTTACGCATTCTGCGAAGCAACTGTTCCGAAGATTACCGTCATCACAAGAAAGGCATACGGCGGAGCATACGACGTTATGAATTCAAAGCACGTTCGCGGAGATATAAACCTTGCTTGGCCCACTGCTGAAATTGCAGTTATGGGAGCAAAAGGCGCAGCTGAAATTATTTTCAAAAGAGAAATAGACGCAGCCGATGATAAAGTAAAAGCATTAGATGAAAAAGTTGCGGAATATACTGAAAAATTTGCTACTCCATATCTTGCAGCCGAAAGAGGATTTATTGACGATATAATTGAGCCGAAGGATACACGCAAGAAACTGATAAAATATTTTAAGATTATTGAAAACAAAGTAGATACCAATCCGAAGAAGAAACACGGAAATATTCCGCTGTAATTATAGGGGTAACGCTGCTCCTTTAATATTTTTGAACTCTTTCCCAAGCTCCGGCATGGGAAAGAGAGTATTAGAGTTTTCTCCTTACGAAGCTCCAGCTTCGTAAGGAAGCATGTTTTATGAAACTGCGTTTCATTGCGAAACAGAGTTTCGTGGATACTTTCCGTCCCAAACAGGGTTTGGGGCGGAGAATTTGTAATTATTTTTGAACCTTTTCCCAAGTTCCAGTTTGGTAAAGAGTTTTTTAGAGTTTTCTCCTTACGAAGCTCCAGCTTCGTAAGGAAGCATGTTTTATGAAACTGCGTTTCATTGCGAAACAGAGTTTCGCGGATACTTTCCGTCCCAAACTGGGTTTAGGACGGAGAATTTGAAATTTACAGGCGCCCTGTCCCGACTTTGTCGGGACGCGGCATACTGATGGATTGTAAGTAATCTGCTAAAAGACAGTCATCTTTAGTTAAAGATAAATAAGATAGTTGAGGATGCCGCCCGACCTTTCAGGTCGGAGGGCGCCTTGAATGAACCTGCCGGAAAACTAGAACCGGACTGTAACAAATACAAATAGTTTTCGTTTACTCAAATATATTTTTCATTTCTAGTAAACCTTTTTCTTATATGCTGCATCTTACTGATAAATACGGTGGTGCAGCATTTTAATTTTATCACCGCCTTTGGCAAATATCACAGAAAATATTTCCGATACAGAACTTATTTCGCAATGCGTTTCAGGCAGCGCTGATGCTTTCAGATTTATATATGAAAAATTCAGCAGGCGTGTTTATGCTTTGGCTTTAAGATTGTGCGGAAATCAGGATGCTGCAGACGACCTCACACAGGAAGTTTTTATTAAAACGTGGGAGGGGTTAAGTTCTTTCAAAGGAGAATCGGCTTTGTATTCGTGGATTCATAAAATCTGCATCAATTGTTTTTTGATGAAGCTGCGCGCTGATAAAAATTATGAGAAAAAAATTGCAGGCAGTTCTGAAAATCCGCTTATGCTGGCATATAATAATGACGACATTTCTCTCGATTTGGAAAAAGCCCTTCAAAAACTTCCGCCTCAGGCAAAACTTGTATTTATCCTTTTTGAAATAGAAGGATACGGACATAAGGAAATATCGAAAATGCTGAATATAGAGGAGGGGACTTCAAAAGCCCATCTTCATAAAGCAAGAAAAATTTTAAGGGAGGAATTAGCAAAATGAACTGCTCTCAGGTTCGGGAATATTTTGATGAATACTACAACAGTGAACTAAATTCTGAAACAAAAAATTTAGTTCAGCAGCATCTTAATGAATGTAAGGAATGCTCGTCGGAATATTCTGCTTTTCTTGAATTAAAAAAACAGGCAGCATCTTTGAAAAAAGAGGTTATGCCTCCAAAACAGATTTTTGAAAAAATTGAAAAAGAGTTAAGCGGGAAAAATAAAATGAAAACCGATATTAAAATTACTCCTCTCTCAAACAATATTCTCACAATAGATTTTAATGAAGAAAAAAAATCTTCGGCTGAGCAAAAACCGCAGAATTTTCTTGGAAGAAACTGGTATTGGCTTGCTACTGCCGCTGTATTCCTTTTGATAGTATCCGTTGTATTTATGAATTATTCTTCTAAAAATGTTTTTTCAGTTGAAGAAATGTCAAACTGGAAGCTGATTAGTCTCAAAGGCGGAGCTATCGTAAATGGTGTTCGAACCGAAAAAGTAAATGTCGGCGACTGGATACAAACGGATTCGGTGTCATCGGTTATACTGAAAATAGCCAATGTCGGAGATGTTAGCATAGAGCCGAATACTAAAGTGCGCTTTATACAGTCCGATAATAATGTGAGCAGGATAGAGGTTCTGTACGGCACGGTAAACACCACAACTTCGCAGGCAGATAAATTTATACTCCAGTCCAGTAATATGAAGGTGCAGGATAAGGGAGGTTCATATTCTTTCAAAGTTGATGATAAGGGCAACGGAGTAATTTACGTTAATAACGGAATAGCGAACGTTGAGTCGGGTAATAAATCTGCTGTAGTTACTGACGGGAAATTCTGTTTGTATAAGCCGGAGTTTGGCGTGGGCATTCCTTTCAGAAAAGATTCCAAACCGGAATTTCAGAATGCTCTTTTCAACTATGATTTTAATAACGGCGGTATGCCTTCAGTTTACTACGCTATTGCCAATGCAATGCCTGAAGATTATGCTTCGCTGATGAATCTTATACCGAGAGTTGATGAGAAAACTAAATATTTAGTGCTTAACAAACTAAATAGGCTTGCTCCGATGGCAATGCCTACTATTAATATTGATAGTCTCGATTATTTTGATGATGAAGATATAGAAAAGTCTTTCAAAGATATGCATGGTAAAATAAAGGTTGAGCTGAATTTCAATAAAGATGAGCTTGCGAAAGAAATGGATGAGCTTGCAAAAGAATTGGGCAATATGAAAATGAAAATAAAAATTGATACGAAGAAGATGGCTGAAGACATTAAAAAAGAAATGGCTAATCTTAAAATTGAGTTGATTAACTTGGGTAATCTGAGCGATACAAATGAAATGAAAATTTATTTAAAAGGATTTGACCAGGAAGAGTTTAAAAAAGATATGGAAAAAATGAGGATTGAGCTGAATGAGAATCTCGGAAAGATGGCAGAAGAGCTAAAGAAAAACTCTAAAGAATGGGAAAAAAACAGCGAGGAATGGGAAAAAAACAGCGAGGAGTGGGAGAAAAACAGCAAGGATTGGGAAGAGTACGGGAAGAAATGGGAAAAATGGGGAGAGGAATTCGGGAAGAATTTTACGCCCGGCAAATTTAACTTCAAGTTTGATTCACTGAATATAAAAATAGAAGGGCTTGAAGACCTCGAACAGTTAGAAGAATTAAAAATAGATACGACAAAAGGAAAAAAGAGCTTACATTTTAAATTTGATAGAGACAAAAAAGACAATATGAAAAAAGATAAGAAAAAAAATAATGAGGATGGCAAGGACGATGAGGAAAAATCTGAAGAGATTTAAAAAATGAAATTTACGAATTCAAAAGCCCTTTTGTGAAAGCAGAAGGGCTTTTTTTATTGCCTATATCATTTTTTGGGAGATTGGTTTTTATGAAACAGTTAATTCCTGTTTTTATATCCAAAGCCGCTCTTTAATCATATAAAATGCCTACCATTAAATTCAAATAATAAGTAATTTGTGTACGAGATTAAAAACTCTTATTACAATTTGAAAGAAACTCGCTCTACAACAATTGATTCAGAAAGAGATGATTATTCCGATAACAATGAAAATGAGTTAGAGGAATTTTCCGATGCAGACCAGAACAACCTTTCCAAGGAAGAATTAGAAAAACTACGCGAAGAGTTCAACAAAGAGGCAATGCCTCATATTAAACTGCTGCACAACTATGCCTATCGAATGACAAACAATCAGCTCGATGCAGATGACCTTGTGCAGGAAACATATCTGAGAGCATTCAGATTTTTTCATAAATTCGAACGAGGAACTAATTGCAAAGCATGGTTGTTCAGAATAATGAAGAATCTGTATATCAATAATTACCGCAAAGCTCAGAAGGAGCCGGGCAAAGTTGACTATGAAGAAGTAGAGAATTTTTTTGACAGCATCCGCTCGGAGAAAATTGATTCTAACGATTTACAGCAAAAAGTTTTTTCTAATTTACTTGATGATGAATTACTAATCGCCTTGAACTCATTGCAGGATGATTTTAAGACTGTTGTGATACTTTGCGATTTGGAAGGCTTAAGCTACGAAGAGATTGCCGAATTCCTTAACTGTCCTGTCGGCACTGTAAGAAGCAGGCTTCACCGCGGCAGAAAATTGTTACAAATGAAACTGATGGATTATGCCAGAAAAAAAGGATATGATGTAGAAAACAATCTGATGTAATTTTTTTGTTTATAAGTTTTATTTCTAAAAATAATTTTAAATCAAAATTCCATTATTTGAATTAAATTTTTACTTAATGGCGAAATTTACCGAGCATCAGCTTGAACTTCTGACAGACTATGTGGGAAATCGTCTTTCAGGAGATGAGCTGAATCAGGTTGAGAATCTAATTAATTCCAATCCTGATTTTAAAATGCGCTACATATTGGAAAAAAATACGGCTGAGTTATTTTCAACAAGATTAAAAAACATCGAAACTCCGCTGTATGTTTATCAGAACATTAACAAAGGAATAGACGAGTTAATCTCTTCGAGGGCTTCCGTTCAGAATACTCTTCCAGACACACAATACCGGATTCCAAAAATCTCTATACAAAGCAAAGTAAATGTTGCTCCTTCTTCAAGGAGATATTATTATGCTGCGGGAGCATTGGCAGTTGCAGTGCTGGTATTTTTTGTGTACAGCTACTACTTTAGCAATGTAATACCTAAAGACAAAGATTTTATTGAAGTCTCCAGAAATATTTTTGATAAAGTTGATGCGGGAGAGATAAAACTTCAGTACGCCACAAACAATCCGGCAGAGCTTGCAAATTTTTTCAAAGATAAAGTTGATTTTAATGTATTTATTCCTGACATAAAAGATGCGGAACTGCTTGGCGGTGTTTATAATGAGATTGCAGGAGAAAAGTTAGTTCACTTTGTTCATAGATGCGGAAATAAGTTAATCTATACAATGCAGGGATGTATGAAAGATGTGATGAAGGAAGATAAGCTGATGCTAAGAGAGCATCACAAAGATGACATTGTAAAAGGAGAAAACTGGAAACCCTGCGCCCCGATAGAAGGGGATAACATTGTGGTTTGGTACAGAGACGGCGTAGTGTGTTCTTCTGTTTCTAAAATAGCTCCGCAGCAGATTGCTTCAGTATTAACAAGTTACAAAAAATAAATTTATATAAACAACATAATGAGAAAAAACATCTTAATTGCTTTCGCATTAGTAATATCAATAGGGCTTTACTCCTGCGGAAAAAAAGGCGACAACACAACAACTGAAAATAAGAAGGATAATACACCCGTTCCAACAAATAATACAACTCCTAAAACTTCATCAACATCAGGAGCTTCTTATTACACGGTTTCATCGGTAACAGCATCAACTTCAAAAAATACCGCGCCTAACTTTACATGGGAAGAGAACGGAAAAAAAATGTCAATGGACGATTTGAAAGGCAATGTTGTACTGGTAAATCTTTGGGCAACCTGGTGCGGACCTTGTAAAAAAGAAATTCCCGACTTGTCAAAAATATCTCAGGATTTAAAGGATAAAAATTTTAAGATGATAGGGGTTAACATTTTTCAAAACCCGAAATCGCAGTCTATAGGAGATTTTCTTAAAGAGAACCCTATCCCATATACAATTCTTGATGCAAATGAAGACTTTGTAAAAGCATTTGCAGATGCGACTAAAAACGAAATCGAAGCAGTGCCGACAACATTTATTGTTGATAAAAAAGGCAACATTGTTGAAACCATTGTCGGGGCAAGAGATGAAGCTTCTTTCACAAAAACCATTAATAAATACCTTAACTGATTTTAATATAAGCCGGAGATTTTTACTCCGGCTTTTGTTCTTAAAAGCAAATCTTTGAATAATCTTACCATCTTAGGTTCTACAGGCTCTATTGGCTGCAGCGCATTAAAGGTAGTTACAAATCTTAACCGAAATAATTATCCTGTAAAAGTTAAATACCTTTCTACAAATTCCCGTATTGAAGCTCTTGCCGAACAAGTGAGAGAATTTAATCCCAGCGGAGTAGTAATTACTGATGAAACGAAGGCAAAGGAGTTCAGGAAAAAATTTTCGTTTGAAAAACTTGAAGTGCTGTCTGGAGAAGCGGGCTTAAAGGAAATAGCTTCGAGGGAAGATTATGATACATTGGTATGCGCTTTAGTAGGATTTTCAGGGCTTGCGCCTGTTATTAATGCAATAAAAGCGGGAAAGAAAATTGCACTGGCAAACAAAGAGACTCTCGTTGTTGCAGGAAGTATTGTTAACGAATTGCTGCGGAAGCATAAAACCGATTTGATACCGATTGACAGCGAGCATTCTGCCATTCTTCAATGTCTTCTCGGCGAGGGCAAAAATAAAATTGAGAAAATAATTTTAACGGCATCGGGCGGACCATTCAGAACAAAATCTTATGAAGAAATGCGCAATGCTTCGGTTGAAGATGCTCTTAACCATCCGAACTGGAAAATGGGAGCAAAGATTACTGTTGATTCCGCTACTATGATGAATAAAGGTTTGGAAGTTATTGAAGCGAAATGGCTCTTCGATTTGCCGGAAAGCAAAATTGAAGTTTTAATTCATCCTCAATCTATAATTCATTCAATGGTTGAGTTTGAAGATTCTTCCATAAAAGCGCAGCTTGGGATTCCCGATATGAAAATTCCAATTCAGTTTGCTCTTACATATCCTGAAAGAGTTATCTCGGATTTTCCTAAAATGAATTTTAAAAATTACTCATCTCTCACCTTTGAGGAACCTGATTATAAAAAATTCGAGTGCCTTAAAATTGCATTTGATGTTTTGCGGGAAGGCAAAACCTATCCTGTGGTAATGAATGCTGCAAATGAAGTTGCAATAGATTATTTTTTGAAAGGTGAGATTTTTTTCACGGATATTCCTAAGCATATTTTGTCTTGCCTTGAAAAACATACTCCCTTAGAGTCATTTGGTCTTGAAGAAATATTTGAAATTGACAGACAGACACGGGAAATTTCACCTGTAAAAACCGCATAAATTGAATATCTTTTGTGGTTAAAATTGTGTAACTTTCCTACTGTTTTGTTTGTTCTTAGAATAAATTATGGAGCTTTTTAATACAATATTTTATTTTCTGATTGTAATCGGAATACTTGTCTTTATTCACGAATTCGGACATTTTGCCGCTGCGCGCCTTATGGGAATGAGAGCAGAAGTGTTTGCTCTTGGCATGGGCTACAGGTTATTCGGATATAACAAAGTAACCGGTTTTACTTTCGGAAAAATTCCTGAAGACATAAAACTTGGTGAGTTTACTGACTACAGGTTATGCGCATTTCCGATTGGCGGATATGTAAAAGTTGCGGGTATGATAGATGAAAGTATGGATAAAAACTTTCTTGAAACTGAGCCGCAGCCATGGGAGTATCGTTCTAAACCCGTTTGGAAAAGAATGGTTGTAATTACTGCCGGGGTGATAATGAACTTCCTTCTTGCTTTTGCAATCTTCTATTCGATTACTCTTATTAAAGGGAAAACGATTACAGATTCTACTACTATAGGGTATGTTACCAGCAATTCTTCTGCTAAAAATGCAGGGCTTGAAGCCGGTGATAAAATTATCTCGATAAATAATCACAACGTAAACTCATGGGAAGAAGTGCAGAGTAATTTGTACTTTGAAAACCTCGGCGAAGCGCTCACTTTTGTTGTTGAAAGAAACGGCGCAAAGCAGACTATCAGTATTCCTAAAGATAAAGTCGGCGATTTAACGGAAAGAAATTTCGGAATTGCAGTAGGGAATATTTCTGCCGAAATAAATGATGTGGTTGCAGATAAGCCTGCTTCAAAATGCGGAATTCAAAAAGGCGATGTTATCACTGATTTTGCCGGTGCGCATATTACGCACTCGCAGCAGCTTACGGATTTAATAAGAGCGAATGCAAATAAGGAAGTTGAAATAAAATGGAGCCGTGACGGAAAAACACTGGATTGTAAAATTACACCGTCAAGTGATTCCACTATCGGAGTTATAATCGCCGGAAAATATACAGGTCCGGTTAAGAAAGAATCTTACAACGTAATTACTGCTGCTCCAAAAGCAGTGGGCGATATGTATTACCTCGGAGTAGAACTTTTCTTTAAAACTATTGTAAAAATTTTCAAGGGTGAAGTAGCATTCAAGAAAGCAATCGGCGGTCCTGTAAAAATTGCTCAGGCATCTGCTCAATCAGCCGAAGGCGGATTTTTAAGCTTTATCGGTTTCCTTGCGCTGCTTTCTATTTCACTTGCTGTTATTAATATTCTGCCGTTCCCGGCGTTAGACGGCGGGCATTTTGTAATGCTTATG
Organism: Bacteroidota bacterium; assembly: GCA_018266845.1. Lineage (GTDB taxonomy): Bacteria > Bacteroidota > Ignavibacteria > Tepidaquicellales > Tepidaquicellaceae > JAFDZO01. The sequence goes on from JAFDZO010000010.1 coordinate 79,667, forward strand.
TACGAGGCAATTGTAAGAAAGCCTGTTCCTCACAAAGTTCAGATTGTAATTCAAAACATAGGGTTTGCAATTTTGATTCTTTTTATGATATTCGTTCTCTATAACGATATTGTATCTATAAAGTAAACTTTGTTTCATACAATTTTTTTAAAGCCTTCTTGAATATTATTTAAGAAGGCTTTTCTTTTTAGTCCGCGAAATCCAATCCCGGTTTATTTGCGTATTTCTATCAATGATTAAATTGATAAGAAATATATCCGTTATTCTTATTGTTATGCTTAGTTCGGTAATAATGACTTCACAAATTTATAATGCTAATAGCGCAGGTTCGGATATTTTTCAAATAACCAAACATTTTAATCTGGAGCATGTACATAAGTTAGCTTTTAGCAGTTTGGATATAAAGTTACACAAAATTGATAATTCTGTTCCCAAGGTTAATTTTTCTAACAATGTAAGCTTGTTATTTATATTAGCAGGTTTTTCATTGCTAATATTTATCAGCTATGAAAGATTAAAAATTTTTACAAATAAACTCACTCACAATCACTTCATAACCGCCTTTCTTATTCCGCCGGAATTCTCTTAATCGTTTTTAAAAATATTTACAAACTTTTAAGAGAATTTTTCTTTTTAACATTATGAAAAAAATAATAATGGCTCTTTTATTGGGTTTGTTTGTTAATTCTTTTTCGCAAACAAAGTCAATTGAAGGCAGGGTATATTCGGGAAGCTCTAAATATCCTTTGACGGGGGCAATAATAAAAAATGATTACAATAATATTTCTACTTCATCCGATGTTACAGGTTCATTTTCATTTGCCGGTTTAAATGACGGAAAGTATGAGTTAACGGTTACATATATAGGTTATAAAACCCAAAAAATTTCCATTGAAATAATTAATAAAGTGTCTGCTTATCAGGATATATATCTTGAAGACAATTATCTAACAATTTCAGAAATAGAAGTTTCAGAAAATCGTGAGTATGGGAAAACCAATTACTCAGGTCTTGATTTGAAGCTTCGTCCTGTAAATAACGCTCAAGATTTGCTTAGGATTGTTCCGGGGCTGTTTATTGCGCAGCATGCCGGAGGCGGAAAAGCCGAGCAGCTTTATCTCCGTGGATTTGATTTAGACCATGGAACAGACATAAATATTTCGGTTGATGGAATGCCGGTTAATATGATTTCTCATGCTCACGGACAGGGCTATGCCGATTTGCATTTTGTGATTCCTGAAACAATAGAAGGATTTGATGTTTATAAAGGACCTTACTACGCAAAGTTTGGAGATTTAGCAACTTCGGGAGCAGTTGTATTCAATACAAAAAACTCGATTGAGAAAAATTTTTTTCAAATTGAAAGTGGCTTGTTCAATAGTTACAGAGGGCTTGCAATGTTCAATCTGCTTGGAAAAAATGGAAAACTATTTAAGGGGATAAAAGAAAGCGCGTATATTTCAGCAGAGTATAATACAACGGACGGGTATTTTGATAACAAACAGAAATTCAACAGGGTGAACATATTCGGCAAATACAATGGGCTTCTCAGTCCGAATACGATTCTTTCACTTTCTGCTTCCCATTTTTTCAGCAGGTGGGATGCTTCCGGGCAGATTCCCGGGCGCGCAGTTGAAACAGGTGTAATTTCCAGATTCGGTTCGATTGACCCGAGTGAGGGGGGAAATACATCGCGTTCCAATATTAATTTTATTCTTAATAATTCTATAAGCCCAAATCTGGAAATAAAAAATCAGCTCTACTTTGTGAATTACAATTTTGACCTTTATTCAAATTTTACCTTTTACCTAAACGACCCGGTAAACGGAGATGAAATTAATCAAAATGAGAACCGGAATATCTACGGATACAGCTCTTCATTTGTTTTGAAAAATTTCTTGAATAATCAGGACTGGAAAACTGAGTTTAGTATAGGAACTAGAATTGATGACGTAAAAAAAATTAATCTCTCGCACACTGTTGAAAGAAGCTATCTCAATGATATTGTTAAGGGAAGTATAGTAGAGAAAAATGTTTATGCAAGTTTAGATCAAAATTATAAATTCGGAAACTTGGTTGTAAATCCCGGTTTGAGATTTGATTACTTTGATTTCTCTTTTTCTGATGAACTTGACAATAATAATATATATAAGAAATCTGAAAATATTTTTAGTCCGAAACTGAATTTATATTATAATTTATCTTCTAAGGCACAAATATACGCAAAGTCAGGTCTGGGCTTTCATTCAAACGATGCGCGCGCAGTGGTATTTGCGTTGCAGGAAAAAACTTTACCCGGCGCATTCGGTTATGAAGCCGGCGCTTCGTTCAGTGCGGGCAATTCTCTTGTAAATGTAAGTGTTTGGGGGCTGAACCTTGAAAGTGAATTCGTTTATGTAGGCGACGAAGGGGTTGTTGAGCCAAGCGGAAGAACGCAAAGAACCGGTATAGATTTTTCCGGCAGGTATCAATTCACAGATTACTTGTGGGCGGATATGGATGTCAATTATGCGCGGGGAAGATTTGTTGATTTGCCGGAAGGTCAAAATTTCGTACCGCTTGCCCCGGAAATTACATCAGTCGGCGGACTGTCTTTCAAATTGGAAAAAGGACTATCGGGCAGTCTGCGTTACAGATATATTGGAGATAGACCTGCCAATGAGGATAATACAACTATAGCAAAGGGTTATTTTTTGATGGATGCCGTACTGAATTATACCTTATCTAAAATAACTTTTGGGTTCTCAATTGAAAATTTGTTAAATAATAGAAACTGGAACGAGGCGCAGTTCGATACAGAGTCTAAGCTATTTAATGAAGAGAAGCCGGTTACGGAATTACATTTTACTCCCGGAACACCGCTTTCTTTAAAAGGGAAAATTTCCGTATTTTTTTAGTGCTAAGGAAGCTTAGGAGTTTTCCTGAGCTTCCATTTGTTTAAAATCTTTGAATATAATAATAAATTTTGCGCCTTTGCCTTCAGAGCTTTCAATATGAATTTTTGCTCCTGTTACATCTGCAAGTTTTTTTACAATTGAAAGACCAAGCCCGACAGAATTTTCTCCTGCGGTGGGTCTTGCGCTTAGTTTTGCAAATTTTTGAAACATCATTTCTTTATCTTTTTCGGTGAAGCCCGGTCCTTCATCCATAATTTCGCAAACAGGCTCGTCTTCTTTGCTAAGATAAATTCCGACAAATATATTTTTATTCGGAAATGTATATTTTATTGCATTGGTAAGAACATTGGTGATGATTTGCTCCACCGCAATTTTGTAAGAAGTGAACTTTATGTCGTAATCCGGCTTGCTGATGCTGATACTAATTCCTTTTTGAGAAGCGGAATTTATATTTTCCTTTATTAATCTTGATGTAAGTTCTGTCAGGTTTACAACGGCAGGTTTTCCTTCTAATTGACCTGATTCGATTGCATTTAAATTCAATAAATTTGAAATCAGAGCCAGCATCTTTTCCGAGCTAATTTTTATTTCCTGCATAATCTCGGTCTGCTCTTCGTTTAAATTTTCACTGCCGTCGAGATACAGTTCGGATAGGGAGAAAATTGCCCCAAGGGGATTTCTTAAATCATGGGCAAGTATTCCTATAAATTCATTTTTTTCGCTGTTGAGCTTTTCAAGTTTTTCATTCAAAAGAGTTAAATTGTTTTTTTCCTCTTTCAGTTTTTTAGTTTCGTAATCAAATTTTTCCACCTCAAACTGTATTATCAGATTATTGGTGATTTTATCTACCTCTTTATCGTGAATTTCTTTATACATTTCAAACTGCTTTTGTTTGTAGCTGAAAGCAATTTCAAAATCCTTTTTTTGCGAAAATACATTGCTGAGAAATTCAAAATTTGTAAATAAAATATTTTTCAGATTGTTTCTCTGCGCCAGTAAGATGCTATCGTAAGCTAAGTTGACAGCCTTATCAATGTTGCCGCTTTTAAAATAAAGTTCAGCCAGCAGGCATTTTGTTTCCGAGATTCCATTTTCATCTTTTAATTTATCCCAGATTAAAAGGCTGAGATTGCATTGAGTAAGCGCCTCGTAGGTGTTTCCCGTTCGGTTGTAAATTTTCCCTTTGAAAAGGTAGTTTGATGCGAGGCGGGCTTTATTGCCAAGATTTTCATATAACGCTATACTTTTATCACAAAATTCTAATGACCTAACAAGCTCATTTGTGGAATAATATAAGTCTGATAAATTTTGATAGATGTTTGCTTTTTTTAATCCGTCATTTAATTCCTCTGCAATTTCCAATGCAAGGTCATAGTATTTAAGAGCATTTTTGTAATCCTTAAGGTTTTTATATATCAAGCCTATATTAGCAAAACATCTTTCAAGATTACCGGTATCGTTCAGTTCTTTGGAGACTTTTACGCTTTCTAAAAAATATTTAAGGGCTTTTTTATAGTCTTCAATACTGAAATAAATTGCTCCGAAATTATTCAGAAGAGTCCCTTTAATGGAAAGATTTCCTGCGATAGAATTATATTTACTGCTTTTCATGCAGCAGTTTAATGCCTTTTTGAAATCTTTACAATTAATGTAAACCATACTTAAGTTAAGCCAGCTCGAAGCCAATCCGCGCACATCGCGTATTTCTTCGTAATTTTGAATTGCTTCTAAAATTAACTCCTCGGCGGTATCATTTTGTGAAAGAAGGCTGCTGCAAACTCCCTTTATTAATTTGAAGTATGCAATGTCAGTTTTGCTTTGTAGATATGATGCCAAATCAATTCCGTCGCTGCAAATAGACAGAGCTGAGTTTACATCATTATGAATGGTATTTTTGAGAGCTTCTTTGAGTTCTTCGAGTTTTTTCTTCTCGTCAACACCCTGATTAAGCTCTTTTACAATATTATAAAAGCTTTGATTCAAGTTTTCCCCCTATTGAAAACTTATATAGCAAATATATCTAAATATGCGGTATTAAACAAAACTGATAATAATATTTTTCTGCGAAATAATTTTATCAGGTTATGTTATTTTTTACCTTGCCGGGCAAGGATATGATTTATTTTTTCCAGAGCGAATGCTTTTTGAAAAAACCTTTTTGTGTTTTGCGCTTCTGCTAATATTGAGTAGTCCAATATCTTTACTCCCGCAAGCGATAAAATAATTTTTCTGAAAATTTTTATCGAGTCCTTCATATGAGCCAGCAGGTATTTCGGAATTTTTTCGTTCGCTGAAGAAAAATGCTGCATTGAATCTATTAAAGAAAGAGCCGATTCGTAGTGCTTCATTTCTATATAGTTTACCAGAGTGTAAAAGCGAAGATTTATCTTCATGTTTATATCGCACTGTTCCACCTTGCTTAGATGCTCAAGCGATTTTTCATATTTTTTAGTTTTGAAGTTCAATACTCCGAGGCAGTAATTAATCTGGTTTTGACGTACGTTCGGGTGAAGCGTTGGTCCATACTTATTTATGAAATTTTCCGACCATTCAAATTCTCTCTCGATAACCGCCGCTGCAAAAACGTTTTCAAATACTTGAGGCACAAAGTACTCCTCATCCTCATTCGGATAAACTCCCAGCTTGAGGAAATAATCGTTCAATTCAAAAACCTCTCTTTTAAATGAAAGGTCTGCCGGAATTAATTTCAGGTAGAGAGTTTCACAAAGCACAGCCCAAAGCATATAAGCATCGGTTGCATCAAAATCCGTTGCATGTTTAAGAAACAAAGATTTCAATTCTTTGTAAACTTGCAGCGGTTCGTTTGTAATTTTGATTTTGTAGGTCAGGAAATATGCTTTAATGTAAGGAAGATATTTGCTTTTATTTTTTTCAAGAAATTTTATAAATCCTTCAGGGTTAATTGACTTTGCAAACTCAAAGAGAATATCATTTTCTTTGTTCCGAAAAGTTGTGATTTCGTTGTGAGTGATATGTTCGCTAAGCAGCACAAAGAATGTGGAAAAAAAGTGAGCAATTACCGGTTCAGCTTTTCTTGATGAAAATTCCATGCGTTCATACATTCCCTCCTCGCTTAGCTGAAGCGTATTATAATGAAAAGTTTCTTCAAGGATTTGCTTGTGCATAAAGTAGTCAGGTGAAATTTTTAAACCGCCAAGTTTTTTTTTGTTCATGAGAATTGCTTTGTTAGAGAGTGAAAAGCACTTTCTTTTTTGCAGCTCAAGCATAAGCAATTTATAGTAATCGTTCTCATTTTTCTTTAACCTTTCATAAGCAAGAAAATTTCTCAATTCCTGCGAAAACTCTGTCAGCCTGTTTTTAATTGTCCTATCGCTAAACTTTTTTTTCGGATACAGCTTTTGATAGATGAGTTCATAAGATAGTTTTTTATCAGAATACTCCGGGTGAAATTTTAACAACTCCTTATAAAGCTGAATAAGAATCTTGTTTGAATTGTGGTAAGGTGATGAAATAAAATCTCCGAAGTTTTTAATATCGTTTTTGCTAAAGGTTTTTAAAATTTCGACTGTATTTGCAGGTAACATGTTCGGTATTGTTTTGAAAAAAATGTTAGTTTTTAATCTAAAATATGGGATATTTCTATGAAATGCTAATAAAAATTTCGGTATTTTTTCGGATTTTCTCTTTGAATTGCTGATGCTGCGGTTCTATTTTTACAAAGTTAAACTAAAGAAAATGACTTATGACAAAAATAGTTTTAAAACCTTTATCCCAATTAGTTTTTACCGCAACATTTCAGGTTATGAGATTAGTTATAAACAATTTTTCCAATACAAAAAAATAAATTACCTATGACTGAATTGAGTTTTGGTTTTTCGGAGAAGGCAATCATTCTCCCATAGATTGCTGAAGTACTTAATGCTTGGTGAAAGGATATTAAAAAAGCGGATTACTATTTAAGTAATCCGCTTGGTAATAATAAAATTGGGTTTATCCTAAGAAAAAATTTTTACTAACTTACTTAATCAGCAGCATTTTTTTAGTAATAACAATATCTTTTTCTTCGTTTCGGGCAGTAAGTTTGTAAAAATATGTTCCGCTTGTCAAATTTCCGGCATTAAACTCCACTTTATAAAATCCCGCTTTTTGCATGCTGTTATTAACGAGGCTGGCAACTTCTCTTCCAAGCATATCTAATACATTCAGCGTTACCCTGCTATCTGACGGAATATTGTATTTAATTTGAGTAACAGGATTAAACGGGTTCGGATAGTTTTGCAATAAACTAAACTCCGCCGGAATACCTGTGGAATGTGAGATTCCGACAGGAACGGGAGAACTGTTTAATTGAGCTACGCAAAAATTTCCTTGCGCGCCTGAAGTTCCTGCGTAGGTTGAAGCCCAGCAGGCGCTGAAGTCCACATCATATCCGCCGCACTGGTTAAAATTACGTCGTTGGTTCTCGTCGTACAGGCAAAAGTCCAATAATAAAGTTTTACAAAACTGTAAATATAAACCTTAGGGATTCTATCAAGTATTATTTGCGAAAAATTATTTATTGCTACCAATAGGTGAGAAATGTTTGAATAAAGAAAATAGAAATTGTAATTTGAGAAATAGTGAATTCATATAATGTGAATTCAAATTGAAACGAAACCTGCCAAAACGTTAATTAGAATAAAAAATTTCTCACCATACGACAAAAAATTTTTATAACCTGTAAATATGTACTTAACCGCAAAGAACGCAAAATATGACAGCAAAGTTCGCAAAGACCTTAATAACGAACTCAAAATATGATTTCTAAAACTCGAAATTTTTCAGACAAAACAGACATTAAAGCGCAATTAGTTTTATGTTTGAGATATTTAGAAAAAATATATTATATTTTTTGCGCGCTTTGCCAAAAACTTTGCATCTCTGCGGTTAATTTCCGTTTTTTAAGAAAAATTTTTGTCGCGTGATAAGAAAAAATTTACAGTATTTCAAGTAGCTTGGGGTTTTTAGCAACTCCCAAACTTCATGGTTTTTAAAGATTGTGGCTTGATGTTTGAAACAGAAAACAAAATGTTATTTTTTAAGATGAAGCAGCTAAGTTTTTTCCTACTTTACTTAAATTATCAAGGATGAGATTTTCAAATTTTTGAAAATTATTTCAGTTGTTTGGTAGGTTTTTTCATTAAATTGCAGATTTTAGGAAGAATTTTTCATTGAAAGCCTTAAAAATAACCTGTAATTGCGGTTTTTGCTTTGGCACGCCTATTGTATTATAATAAGACAAAAGACAAACTAAAAACATAAGGAGACAAAAAATGAACATAGTAAAATTCAATAGACCAACAAAAGATATTTTCAACTTAGAAGCTTTTGACAAGCTTTTCGACTGGAAAGATTTATCCGACGTTGCTTTTAACTTTGATAAAGCCTGGGGCTTTACACCAAAGTCTGAAATAGTAGAAGATAAAGACAATTTCTACATTTCCGTTGAATTACCGGGTGTTTCAAAAGAAGATGTAAAAATCAATCTTGAAGAAAACACATTAACAATCACAGGTTCTAAAAAGAAAGACGAAACCATTAAGGATAAAAATTCTATCCGAAATGAAAGATACTATGGCGAGTTTAAGAGAACATTTACTTTAACAAACGAGATTAAGAAAGACAACATCGAAGCTGCATACAAAGACGGTGTATTGCATGTCTTGTTACCGAAGGTAGAGGAAGCAAAGCCGGTTGTAAAAGAAATCACCATTAAGTAAATAACTTCCGGCTACCGGTCGGAAATGCAGGGGTTCACCCACAGGACTTTTGCAGCTTTACGAAAATTTAATTCGATTACGAAAGACTAAGTTTGGTTGGATAAATAAAAGATGAAGAGGTAAGAAAAGGGTGTTTGGTATAACAATCGGACACCCTTTTTATATGAAGTTCAAAATCAAAACGCAAATAGATGGAAATAGTTTTTACTTTAATTTTATTAATCGGGATGGGGTTTAACAGCTATCGTTTTGAACAGCGAAAGATTGAACTTCAAGAAACAAATAGCATATATGAAACCACAAAGGAGTTAAAAAAAATTACAAATGATGCTTCAATTGATAAAAACGAAAATGGACATGCGAGGACTTTAATTACAGTAAGCGGGCGTAATGTTTCGGTTAAGATACTTAAAAAAGAAAAAGATTCAAAAAATTCATCAAATTTATACCAAAACAGCAGATTATACCGGAAATTATTTGATAAAACCTGATGTTTTATCTTTAAAATAGTTTTATAAATGGTTAATTTGCGAATTACAGTTTTTTAAAGAAAGGAAATATTAAACATTATGGGTAAAATAATAGGAATTGACTTAGGGACAACTAACTCGTGCGTAGCGGTGATGGAAGGTAACGACCCGGTGGTTATTCAAAATGCAGAAGGAGCCAGAACTACTCCGTCTGTAGTTGCATTTACAAAAAACGGTGACAGGTTAGTCGGCGATCCGGCTAAAAGACAGGCAGTAACAAATCCACACAACACAATCTTCTCTATAAAAAGATTTATGGGTAGAAGATATGATGAGGTAACAAGCGAAATCGGCAAAGTGCCTTACAAAGTTGTAAAGGGTGAAAACGATACTGCAAGAGTTGAAATCTCTGATCCTGCAACCAACCAGACGAGAGTTTATTCTCCGCCGGAAATTTCTGCAATGACTCTTCAGAAAATGAAGAAGACTGCTGAAGATTATTTAGGCGAACCTGTAACTGAAGCAGTTATCACTGTTCCGGCTTACTTTAACGATGCACAGAGACAGGCAACAAAAGACGCAGGTAAAATAGCAGGTCTTGAAGTCAAAAGAATTATTAACGAGCCTACAGCCGCAGCTTTGGCTTACGGTCTCGATAAAAAGAAAGCTAATGAAAAAGTCGCCGTATATGACTTAGGCGGCGGTACATTCGATATATCTATTCTTGAATTAGGCGACGGTGTATTTGAAGTAAAATCAACTAATGGTGACGGGCACTTAGGCGGTGATGATTTTGATCACGTATTAATTGATTATCTTGCCGAAGAATTCAAGAAAAAAGAAGGAATTGATTTACGAAAAGATGCCATGGCAATGCAAAGATTAAAAGATGCTGCTGAAACCGCCAAGAAAGCTCTTTCTTCAAGTTCACAAACTGAAGTAAATCTTCCTTACATTACGGCTACGGCAGAAGGACCGAAGTTCTTACTTGAAACAATCACAAGAGCTAAGTTTGAATCATTAATTTCAAGCTTAGTCGAAAGAACAGTAGGACCTTGCGAGCAGGCTTTAAAAGATTCAGGATTCAGCAAAAATGAGATTGATGAAGTTATACTTGTCGGCGGTTCAACAAGAATTCCGATGGTTCAGGAAAAAGTAAAAGCTATATTTGGTAAAGAGCCGAACAAGGGCGTAAATCCTGACGAAGTAGTTGCAGTCGGTGCTGCAATTCAGGGCGGTGTTCTTGCCGGCGATGTAAAAAACGTTCTTTTACTTGATGTTACTCCGCTTTCACTTGGTATTGAAACATTGGGCGGCGTAATGACAAAACTTATCGAAGCAAACACAACTATTCCGACTAAGAAATCACAGGTATTTTCTACTGCAAGTGATAACCAGCCGGGTGTTGAAATCCACGTGTTGCAGGGTGAAAGACCAATGGCAATGGATAACAGAACATTAGGAAGATTCCACTTAGAAGGGATTCCGCCTGCACCAAGAGGCATTCCGCAAATCGAAGTTACATTCGATATAGACGCCAACGGTATTCTTCACGTTGCTGCAAAGGATAATGCTTCAGGTAAAACTCAGTCAATAAAAATCACTCATTCTTCAGGATTGAGCGATGCTGAAATTGAAAAAATGAAGAACGATGCAAAAGCACACGAAGCTGATGATAAGAAGAAAAGAGAAATGATTGACTTAAAGAATCAGGCTGACTCAATGATATTCCAGGGCGAAAAACAGCTTAAAGAATTTGAAGCTAAGTTAGATGCCGGTGCGAAATCAAGCATTCAGTCTGCAATTGACAGATTAAAAGAAGCTGTAAAATCAGATAACGCTGCTACAATGCAATCTGCTATAGATGAATTTAATAAGGCATGGAACGATGCATCTTCACAGATGTATTCACAGGCAACTCAAAACCCGGGAGCTGGCGCTGACCAAGGCGCAGGACCGCAAGGACCTAACCCAAATGCAGGCGCGGATGCTTCGGGCGAAAAAGTCGAAAATGCAGACTTTGAAGTTGTTGACGAAAAAGATAAAAAGTAATATTATCTATTAAAAGATAAGTTCACCAAAAGGCGCGGCAACGCGCCTTTTGTGTTTTAATATGAACTATGATTTTTGTAAATTGATATATGAAAACTTTAAGAGTTTATTTAGATACATCTGTAATCGGAGGTTGTTTTGATGAAGAGTTTGAAGACGCATCTAATAAGTTGATAGAGGAGATAAGATTAGGATTGAAAATAGGAGTGGTATCGGAAATTTTTCTAAAAGAACTTGAAGGGGCTCCAATTCAGGTTAAAGAACTTTTTGATAGTCTGAAAGACTATGTAGAAATTTTGGTATGGACTGATGAAGTAGATAAGTTATCAAAAGAGTATCTAAATAATAAAGTAGTTACATTGAAATACTACGGAGATGCAATGCATATTTCATACGCAACTGTTTATAATGTAGATGTTTTGGTTAGTTGGAACTTTAAGCATATTGTAAATTATGATAAAATTTTACGATTTAATTCAATTAACTTAGCAAACGGTTATAAAAATTTACAAATTTATACTCCAATGGAGGTTATTTCAAATGTCTAAAAAAGAAAAAACATTCGATACAATGAAATGGGTAAGAAGTGTCAGAGATGAAATGTTTGATAAATATTACAAAGGTGATTTAACCGAATATTCAAAAGCAATGTCAACTCCGGCGAAAAGCTCAATAGATAAATTGTTCCCAAGAGACCCAATACCTCAAAGTAGGATTAAAAGAAAATCCTCAGACAAAAGAGTTAAATCATTTGATGCGGTGAAATGGGTTCGTGAGATTAGGGATAAGATGTATGAAGAGAATAAACATTTGACAACAGAAGAATACTTTAAAAAAATTTCGAATCGTGTTCAAGATGAATTCGTTGTAAAAGAGAAAAAAATACAGTATAAAAAAAATAAACGTTAGTTTTTTTTTACTTCCAAAAATTCCCTGTTCAAAAATCGGTTGTCCTGCCAAATCATTTCATTTATCTTTGTATAGATAAATTAATCAAACAAATGCAAACGCTTCCTTCTCCTAAAATAATGTATAATGCTCTGCTGAAGAAAGATTCTTCCTATGACGGATTATTTTTTATTGCAGTTAAAACAACCGGGATTTTTTGCAGAACTGTATGCACTGCTAAAAAACCAAAGCAGGAAAATGTCGAATTTTATAAAACTGCTGATGAAGCATTGAAATTCGGTTACCGCCCGTGCAAGGTATGTAAACCGTTAAGTATTTATGATAAACCGGATTTTGTAAAGAAAGTTTTGAATGAAATCGAGAAAGACCCGTTTGTAAAATTAAATCAAAGAAAGCTGATAGATATGGGAATAAATCCTCATACGCTTTCAAGATGGTTCAAGAAAAATTTAAACATGACTTTTTCAGCATATCACAAAATGACAAGACTAAATAAAGTTTACGGAAATCTCCGCGAAGGGCAGAAGGTAACGGAGACAGCTTTCGATTCGGGATACGAATCATTAAGCGGATTTACTGATTTCTTCAAAAAGACACTTGGGTTTAATCCTTCCGAATCTTCTTATAAAAGAGTAATCACAGCAGAGAGAATTATAACTCCGCTTGGTCCAATGCTTGCCGCAGCAACAGATAAAGGAATTTGTCTTCTGGAATTTGTAGATAGAAGAATGCTACAAAACCAGATTCTCTCCCTTGAAAAAAGATTGAAAGCAAAAGTCATCCCGGGAAAGTCTCCATTCTTCAAAGAGCTTGATAAGCAGATGAAGGAGTATTTTGAAAGCAAACGAAAAGATTTTGATATTCCGCTTGACCCATCCGGCACAGAATTTCAAACAAAGGTATGGAAAGAGTTAATGAATATTCCATACGGAAAAACTGTATCATACCAAACACAAGCTAACAATATCAAAATGCCTAAGGCTGTCCGCGCGGTGGCAAATGCAAACGGCATGAATAAAATTTCTATTATCATTCCCTGCCATAGAGTCATCGGTTCTGACGGAACACTAACAGGTTACGGCGGAGGATTGTACCGCAAAAAGTATCTGCTGGATCTAGAACAAAACACATCTAAGCTATTTTAATCCGGCTCATTAAAATGAAGTATTTGGCTCAAAAAAATGCCTTCTAAAGGAGCTGTAAATCTTGTAAAAACATATATCAAAACTTACGCCCCCTCGTAAGTTTTTCTCTAAAATATTGTTAAAACAAGACAGGCGCAATCTGAAAAATTTGTGTTTTTTCAAGTATTGATAAAGAACTCCAGAAATTTAACAAACCCGGCAATCATTTCAAATACAATCCAACCTATTACTATATATAGGTAATTTATTTCTCTTTTCTCTTGACATATATTTTAAGCCAAATCTGCATCAATAAAAAAATGTAATAAAAAATTTTTTCTAACAAATTATTGGGAATAATTAGTTACATTTTTTAATCGGTTAGTTTATTTATTTTGAAATAGCAGAAAAACTAAACTTCATTACTTCTGATACACTTCCTTTATCAGATTTCCTCTGCTTTTAAAAAACTTATCCCAAATTTTATGAAAAGAATTTTTTCGTTAACATTTTTATTAACAGCTATAGTTTTATCGGCTTTTTTTCTAAAAGTTGAAAATTCTCCCGAACATGAAAAATCTGACTCACCTTATTCTATAGGTGATGATGATAATCCGAACGCGAGATTAGACTGGGAATTCAAAAAACTTCGCGACCCGGTTACAAATAAAATTCCTGAAAACATCAGGCAAAAAGAACTGGAATTTGCTTCTAAACTTCCTAAGCGGGAAGGGGATGCGCCCAATGCTTTAACATGGAGCGAAAGAGGTCCTAATAATGTAGGCGGAAGAACAAGGGCAATACTTGGTGATATTAATGATACAAGCATAATTATTGCCGGCGGAATTTCCGGCGGAATATGGCGCTCGACAAACTCAGGTATTAACTGGGTCCAAAGAACTACCACAACTCAGCTGCATAATTCAACATGTATTGCTCAGGATATTAGGGCAGCAAATACAAATAAATGGTATGTAGGAACGGGTGAACGAACAGGTAATTCAGCAGGTCAGTTTGGCGCTCCCGGAGCATTTACCGGCGATGGTCTTTTCAAATCCGTTGATAACGGTTTAACATGGAGTTTGCTTGCCTCAACTTCTGGGGCGCCTGCGAGCGGATTTACTTCAAACTGGCAATATGTCTGGAGCGTAGCAACTGACCCTTCTAACGGAGTAGAAGATGAAGTCTATGCAGCTACAATCGGTTCAATCCAAAGGTCTTCAAATGGCGGAACTAATTGGACGACTGTTCTTGGAAATTTTACTGATGTATCGGAATATACCGATGTAAAATGCGCAACAACAGGAGTTGTTTACGCTGCAGGAAGTTTTGTAACGGGCGGACCAATGAACGGAATATTCAGGTCAGTTGACGGAATAACATGGACAAATATCACACCGGGTTCGTTCCCCGCCACATACGGACGTATTGTTGCAGCTATTGCTCCGTCCAATCAAAATATAGTTTACTTTGCAGTACACAACGTTCCTAATGCAGAACCGAATTCAGTAAACAGGCATCAGTTCTGGAAATATCAATACGTAAGCGGTGATGGTACAGGCGCAGGGGGAATTTGGACTGCACTGGGCGGTAATCTTCCTCAGGCAGGGCAGGGAAATTTTGGAAACTTTAACGAGCCATTTGATACACAAGGCGGTTACGATTTAACAATGCAGGTAAGCCCTACTGACCCAAACCTTGTACTATTGGGCGGTGTAAACCTTTACCGTTCTACCGACGGCTTTGCTACAAATACTAATACAAAAAGAATAGGCGGTTATCAGCCGGGAAATGAGAACGGCACATACACTAATAGCCATCCTGATATTCATGCAGGATTTTTTCAACCCGGAAGCAGTACTGTTTATTTCAGCGGGCATGACGGGGGAATTTCAAGAACAGACGATATTACCGGAAACGTAACAGCCAATAATCCTGTAACATGGTTCTCACGCTCAGGCAGCTTTAATGTAACACAGTTTTATGCTGTTTCTTTAGATCCTGAAAATGGTTCAAATGTAATGGCAGGCGGATTTCAGGATAATGGTTCTTATGTAACAACTTCAGCAGTTCTTACGACACCTTGGAACGCTATTAACAGCGGTGATGGCGGTTATTGCTCAATTCCTCCTTTAGCTGATGATAGATATTATTCTACATCTCAAAACGGCGATATTGATAGAGTCAACAGGGATGGAAGCAACGGCGCAGCTATGAAGCCAACCGGACTTGGAAACCCTGCATTTATTAATCCGCATATCTTAGACCCAAATAACTCTTCTATAGTATATTATGGCGGCGGTACTTCAGGCACTACGACGGGTATATGGAGAAATAATAATATTGCAAATGGAACTGCTGTTGTAGGCTGGAGCTATCTTGCCGGAACAGATGTGGGTTCGGCAGGCGCTCAGGTATCGGCAGTGAGCGTTTCTAAAGCGGGCAATGCAAACGTGGTTTATTACGGAACATCAGAAGGACATATAAGAAGAATTGATGATGCAAACACAACTGCGACTGTTAGCGCAAATTTGAATACAGGAGCTATGCCGACAGGATTTGTTTCATGCCTTGCAATAGACCCGGCAAACTCAAGCAAAGTTATAGCAGTTTTCAGTAATTATAACGTTCAAAGACTTTGGTATTCTTCTGATGCAGGAGCAAGCTGGACAAATATTGACGGAAACTTAGCAGGCGCAAGCGGACCTTCATGCAGGTGGGCAACTATACTTTATAAGGATAGCCAGCTGCACGTATTTCTTGCTACATCTGTTGGAGTTTATTACACATTAAATATAAACGGCGCATCAACAGTTTGGACACAGGAAGCTGTTTCCTCTATAGGAAATGTAGTTACAGTTATGTTCGATTACCGTTCTTCCGATAATGTCTTCGTTGCTGCAACTCACGGAAGGGGAAGCTTCTCGACTGTTATTAATCCTGCTCTGCCCGTAGAATTACTTGCATTCACATCGGAAGTATCGGATAAAAATGTATTGTTAAAATGGTCAACAGGTTCCGAGCTAAATAACAGAGGTTTTGAAGTCCAAAGAAAATCAGGAAATGCAGACTGGGCTACATTAGGATTTGTGAACGGCAATGGAACAAGTAATACACAATCAAGTTATTCATTCTCCGATAACAACTTGCAGACAGGAAAATATAAATACAGACTGAAGCAAATAGACTACAACGGTAACTTTGAATACTACAATCTTGCGAGTGAAATCTCAATCGGATTACCGAATAGCTTTGTATTGAAACAAAATTATCCCAATCCGTTTAACCCTGTAACAAAAATTGAATTTGCATTGCCGTTAAACTCGAATGTATCGTTGAAAATATTTGATATGACGGGAAGGGAAGTTGCGCGATTGATTAATAACGAATTCAGAAATTCAGGAAGTTACTCTGTAGAATTTAATGCTTCAAATTTATCTTCGGGAGTTTACTTCTATAAGATTGAAGCAGGAAGCTATACAGGCATTAAAAAAATGATGCTTGTAAAGTAAAAATTTCTAAGCTCGCGGGCAGATAAATAAAATGCCCGTGAGTTTAATTTTTCTTTATCACTGCGAAAGTAAAATCGTCATTCACTTCTGTTGTTCCTCTAAAATTGCTGACGGAATCAACCAGAATTTTCTTTATATCCGATGAACTCTTATAGGCATTTGCCGATAATACCTCTTTAACTTTCCATAGCCCATATTCTTCTTTTTGTGAATTCATTGCCTCAAACAAGCCGTCCGTATAAATAAAAATCACATCGCCTTTTTTTGGAGTTACTTCTAATGTATCAATCACTTTATCAAACATTGCTTCATTTATCATACCTAAGGCAGAGCCATTCGGCTTTAACTCTTCACATTTGTTTTCGGATTTATTAAAATATAAAACGGGGGGATGTCCTCCGCGGCAGATTTGAATTTTTTCGTTTTCTATCTCGGCTAAAACAACGGTAAGGAATAAACCCTTTTTGAAGTTCTTTAAAATATCCCTGTTAAGTTTTTTTAGTATCTCTCCCGGTTCGGAAATCAAATCGCTTACATATCTTATTATTGCCCTTACATGAACCATATGCAGAGCTGCGCCCATTCCTTTCCCTGAAATATCGCCGACGCTGATTAAAAGTTTATTATCCCGGAAGATAAAATCTATAAAATCTCCGCCGACATCATTTGCAGTTTCACAATAGCAGTCAATATCATATCCCTCATAAGAAGGGGCAGTTTTAGGAATCATCGAGTTTTGCACTTCACGCGCTATAGAGATTTCATCTTTCGCAACTATTTTATCGGCAACCTCTAATACTACAAGCAATACCAGAATGACAAAAGAATAGTTAAACCAGTAAGGGTTTTCAAAAACAAATCCTATGATAAATAATAAAACCGCGGCGGAAAACAGAAGCCGTCTGAGCGGGCTGAGTTTTTTCAGCAGTGCAACAACAAAATTTCTGATGAAATAAAGCCAGCGGTTAAACTTGTCGTGGTCTTCATCCGGTTTTTTCATATCGCGGGCGTAAAAGCGGTACATGCCCGGAATATCTTTGGTAACAAGCTTTTCAAACTCATCCGAGGTTAAATCGCTCGTATAAAGGTGATATATTTTTTGGAAGACGTTCAATTTTGTGTGTTTGAAAAATATACGCAAAGAAAGGTAGAAATGTTATGCGGAAAACATAATATCATTTATATGGAAAGTTTTGTCTTATTTTCATAAATTTGGAAATTCCTATAAACTACCCTATGCTGCAAGATGATAACTCTAAGGAGATAAGCATCCGTAAAGTGGAGCTTGTTACCTTAAATGAGAAAAGTATTATATTTCATTTGAAATATTCAGGTGAAAAACAGACAAAAACTTATGCTTCTATAGAAGAAGCAAAATCGGAGTTTGAGAAAATATCACGCCGGATTGAAAACTACTTTATAGTTAAATCAGGCAAGCCGCTTAACAGCCTTTAGTTTTTCATTATCCATTTTATTATTTCTTCCTTTGTCATTGTGTCGTCTATTTCGAGCACGATGCTCTTATCTCTGTTCACTGCAAGCCAGTTAGATATTACTTTTATTTCATCAAGGTCTTCTGCTGTAAATTTGTGCTTGATGAATTTTGACAAAGAGAAAAATAGGTACTCTGTTGTTTCAAAAATTTCGTCGAGAATCATATTTTCGTCCATAACCTCATCCATAGTGATGGTGTAAGTCTTCATCAGCTTACCGTTGTGGATAAAAAATATTTCTTCCTTATCTCCGTACTTTTGCTTTATAATTATTTTTTTGTTGTTAATCGCGGAAGTGATAACTTTTTGATAACTCATCACTCTCTGAATATCTTTTAGCCTGTCGCGCAGAAACGCCGCTCTTTCGTAATCTTCTTCCTCTGAAAATCGTATCATCTGCCTTTCGTAAAATTTCTGAATGCTCTCGTTCCCGTCCCCCGTAATAAACTCATGCGTACGCATAACCTCACCTTTATATTCCTTTTTGCTTTGAGTCAGGTTGCAGGGAGCATTGCATTTGCCAATATCGTAATACATGCAAGTCGAGTGTTTTACTGTGGGGCGAAGATATTTATACTCGCACTTTCTTAACTTGTAAATATCGTTCACTTGTTTCAAAATTCTGTTCACTGTTCTTCCGCTGGAGAAAGGTCCGTAATAATTCGCGCCGTCATTTTCTATTTCGTAAACTTTTTCGATTTTCGGAAACTGATTCTGGACATCAATCTTTAAATACGGGTGAAACCTGTACCGCTTTATTGCAGTATTGAATCTCGGCTTGTGCTTCTTTATCATTTTAGATTCGAGAATGAGCGCTGAAAGCTCGGAGTCAGTAATCTGATACTCAATCGAATGTACTGACTGAATAAGATTTCTTATTTTCGGCGGAAGCTCTGCAGAGAAATTCAGATATGTCGAAAGCCGTTCACGCAAGCTCTTTGCTTTTCCTATGTAGATAATCTCACCGCTGCTGCTTTTCATAAAATAAACTCCCGGTAATTTGGGAAAGTCTTTTATGTTAGCTTTTATTCTTTTTAATATGGGAGATTTATTTACGGCAGTGTAGATTTTTGTGTTCTGAAATTTAAGAACCTCTTCAGTAGTTTCTAATTCATATTCTTCGTTAAGAATATCCAGAAATTTCAGAAGGATTTTTGAGGTAACTAATGTGTCATCAAACGCTCTGTGAAAATTTTCTGCCCGTATTTCAAAATACTCGGCAACTCTGTATAATGATTTGCTCTTTAATTTTTTAAGAAGTCTTCTCGCAAGCTTGCAGGTGCAGATTGTTTTTAAGTTAAAATCAAATTCATGCCCTGCTCTTAAAAAAGATTTTTTGATAAAGTTATAATCGAAGGCAACATTATGTCCTGTGAAAAGAAACATCGAGTCAGCGCCGTTGGAAGTGTGAGATTTATCGAAAATAAAATCATGAATTTGCGGTGAAAGCTCTCCGAACGTCGGCTTATCCATTACATCTTCATTAGTAATTCCCGTAAGGTATGTTATCTGGCTTGGAATGTGCTGCTGCGGGTTTACGAGGGAAGTGAACTTATCTATTATTTCTCCGTTGTAAATTTTTATCAAGCCGATTTCAGTAATGCGGTTGAAATCGGACGACATTCCCGTCGTCTCAACGTCGCAGACAATGAAAGTCGTATCGTATATTGGTGTGCCCATAAATAAATATAGTAATATATTTGCTAACAAAAATTTCCAAAAAAATAGGCTTTCCTGCTCTATTATAATGTGGGATAACATTAACCCCACCCTTTAGGGTGGGGTGATGAGATAACCGAGAAGCCCTTTAGGGCAAAAGTTTAACCCTAAAGGGTATATTTGTTGTACTTGTTACCCCATCCTGAAGGATGGGGTTATCATTACTTTCAATTTTGGTTCTCCGTCCCAAACTCTGTTTGGGACGGAAAGTTTCCGCAAAACTCTGTTTTGCAATGAAGCAGAGCTTCATAAAACATATTCCTTACGAAGCAGGGGCTTCGCAAGGAGAAAAAATGGACTTTGCACACAGTCTCTAAAGGATGGGGGTACTGTAAGTTCTAAATTAATTAATCTATATAAATATACCCATATTAATAACCTTTATTAAAATCTAAATCTTTCTCAAATTGCCGGATGAAAACGCTTACAGAATTATTTCTTCAAAATTCAGAAAAATACCCCGCGGGGAAAAAAATCTTTTTCACAAAGGAAGAAGATAATTCATACTCTTCTGTTTCTTACAAAGAATTTATCCGGCATATTTCTTCTTTGATTCATTTTTTCAACTTTAACAATCTGAAGAAAGGGGATAAGGTCGCGATTCTTTCCGATAACAGGTTTGAATGGGCTGCTGTTGATTTTGCCTGTATGTTTTCGGGATTGGTTTCAGTGCCGACTTACGTCTCTTTAACTCCTGAACAGATAAAATATATTTTAAATGATGCCGAAGTAAAGGTTATTTTCGTAATGAATAAATTCACGCTTGAGAAAATTCTGAAAGTAAAAAACGAGCTCCATTCGTTAAAAACGATTGCTGTGTTTAATTCATTGCAGGAAGAAAATCTTTCAACGGAAATAATAAACTACTCTTCCATAAGTAAAAATTTTTCATCTGATGAAAATTTGAAAAACCTTTCTGCTTCTGTAGATGAAAAAGATTTGCTTACAATTATTTATACATCGGGAACAACGGGAAATCCCAAGGGGGTTATGCTTTCTCATAAGAATTTGTACTCAAACATAAAATCCTGCATGAAGGTATTGCAGATAAATGAGAGGGACAGATTTCTTTCATTTCTTCCTTACTGCCATGCTTATGAAAGAACTGCCGGATATTATCTTGCGCTGTTTTCCGGGGCGGAAATATTTTTTGCAAAAAATATTGACACTATCTCTGCTCAAATGCCTGAAGTAAAGCCGACCATTCTCATCTGCGTGCCGCGTCTTCTTGAAAAAATGTATGCAAAGATTATTGATAGCCCTAATTCGCTTTCGGGATTTAAAAAGAAAATTTCTTCATGGGCAATTAATATGGCTAAAGAAAGAAAAATAAAGCCGCATTCGTTGAAATGGAAAATAGCCCGCAAACTTGTTTATTCAAAAATCGCTGCTAAAACCGGCGGATGTCTTCGCTTAATGTGTTCGGGCGGCGGCGCGTTGAATAAAAATATATCTGAGTTTTTTATTTATATGGGAGTAACAGTTATTGAAGGATACGGAATGACGGAGCACTCACCGGTAATTTCAGTAAATCCTCCTGATAAAAATAAACCCGGAACTGTCGGTCCTTCGCTAAGCGGAGTGAATGTAAAAATTGCTAACGATGGGGAAATACTTGTGCAAAGCGATTCCGTTATGGAAGGGTATTATAAGCATCCGAAAGAAACTTCAGATACAATAATAAATGAGTGGCTTCATACAGGAGATATAGGCGAGCTTGACGCAGACGGCTATATTAAAATCACTGACAGGAAAAAAGAATTGTTTAAAACCTCCGGTGGAAAGTATATCGCTCCGGCGCAGATAGAGGAAATGCTGAAGCAGTTGAATTACATTGAGCAGATATTGATAATCGGCAATGAAAGAATGTTTGTTACGTCATTAATTGTCCCTCAGATAGAGCACCTGAAAATGCTGGCGGGAAAACTGAAGGTAAATTATAAATCGGAAAAAGAGCTTCACGGCAATAAAGAAATTCTTAAAGAGATTGAAAAAGATATAAATTCAGTGCAGAAAAATCTTGCAGCATACGAGAAGGTGAGAAGGTTTGCGCTGCTTGAAGAGCCGTTTAGTGTGGAAAATAATCAGCTTACCCCCACATTGAAAGTGAAGCGGAAAATTGTTGAGGAAAGATATAAAGATGTAATTGAAAAAATGTATGAGAAATAGTTGAAAAAACCCTCATTTTATTTTCATTTTGCCTAAAAAAAAATAGAAAAAAATCATATATTGTAAACTATGATTGAATCCTATATACCAATAATGCTTATCCTATTTATTTCAGTAGGATTTGCTGTTGTAAACGTTAATATGTCCTGGATATTAGGACCCACACGTCCAAACAGAGAGAAACTTTCCACTTACGAAAGCGGAATGGAGCCGGTCGGTACTGCGCGAGAAAAATTTTCAGTTAAGTACTATATGGTTTCGGTGCTTTTTATTTTGTTCGATATTGAAGTGGTTTTTCTTTATCCATGGGCAGTATCGTTTATGAACTTTGAACCCGCTAAAATGGTTTATTCTTTCATAAGCGTAATAATATTCGTTGTAATACTTTTCATCGGTTATTTTTATGTAATAAAGAAAGGGGCTTTAAAATGGGATTAGAGGAAATGCTATCCAATGACGGATTTGTAACATCAAAATTAGACGAGCTTATCAAGTGGTCCCGTAAGAATGCTCTTTGGCCCATGCCTATGGGTATTTCTTGCTGCGCTATCGAGATGATGGCTGTAGCAGGTCCGCGTTTTGATATTTCCCGTTTTGGTTCGGAAGTATTCAGATTTTCTCCGAGGCAGTCGGATGTAATGATTGTTGCCGGAACAGTAACATATAAAATGGCAAAAGTAGTAAGAAAGATTTACGACCAGATGCCTGACCCCAAATGGGTGATAGCTATGGGCGCTTGTACATCTTCTGGCGGAATGTACAGAACTTATTCAGTTGTACAGGGCATTGACCAATTTTTACCCGTTGACGTTTACGTTGCCGGATGCCCCCCACGACCTGATAATCTTTTAAATGCTCTTATAAAGATTCAGGAAAAAGTTTCCGCAAAAGAGACAAGTTCGTTTTCTTATAATTAAAAAACTAGATATGAAAAAATCATTCTACACCCTCCTCTCATTTGTTCTTTTATTCGTGTTTTCAAATGCAGCTTTTTCGCAGGTAAAACTTCAAGAAGGATTTGAAAATATTCCAATAGGTGTAGGCAATATCCCTTCAGGTTGGTCAACTTGGAACAACGCTTCTTTTCCAATAGATCCCGCTTCAAACTGGAATGTTCAATATAAAGATAGTGCAATTGTCGGAATTTCGTCAAGCACTAATAAAGTAAACTCCGGGGTTAAATCAATAGTAGTTTCTTGGAATAGTGGAAACGATACCAATGGTGGTTCTTTTGTTTCAGATGCTTGGTTAGTTACTAAAAGAATAAGTATTTCCGCAGGAGATTCTTTAAGATTTTTTGCTGCTGGTGGAAAACCTAATCCCGGAGGATGGTGGGATAGTTTGCAAGTATGGGTAAGTATTATTGATTCTACACCAACAGGTTTTACAGCAATACCTGAATACAGAATAGGTTCAATATTGTTTAATCCGAATTCAATAGGCTCACAATTTGAATTTAAGCGCTATGCTTTTAGTTTATCCCGTTTTATTGGTCAAACTGTATGGATTGGATTTAGATATAATACTAACTGTGCAACTCAAGGTTATGCTGTTATAATTGACGATATTAAATTAGCCAATCCTAATGTTGAAGTACAGCAAAACTCAATTTTAGTGGATAAGTTTGAGTTATCGCAAAATTATCCGAATCCGTTTAACCCCACAACGAATATTAAATTTAGTCTGCCAAAAGCAACCGATGTTAGAATTGTAGTATATAGTTCTTCAGGGCAGGAGATAAGAACTCTGGTCAACGAATACAAAACCGCCGGTTCTTACAATGTTGACTTTAATGCTTCAGATTTGGCAAGCGGAACATACTTCTATAAAATTGTAACGAGCGATTTCACTGAAACAAAGAAAATGACTTTAGTAAAATAATTTTTAAATATAAGCCCGCTGAAATATGCGGGCTTTTCTCTTCTATATGACTGAACAAAGACTTAACACAATCAAAGAAAAGCTGGCAAATTTTAATCTTGTTTACACTGATGTTAACGGTTCGCTTTCCATTACAATCCCAAATGAAAATCTTCTTGAAGTCTGCAATATCTTAAAGAACGATGCAGATATTAAAATGGAGCAATGCAGAGATGCAGTTGGTGTTGACCGCTTTACAAAGAAAAACAGGTTCGAAATTATCTACAATTTGTACTCTTTAACATACAAAGACAGAATGTTTGTCAGGGTAAAAATTGACGGTAAGAATCCTGAATCTCAATCTCTTGTTTCGGTTTGGGCTTCAACTAACTGGTATGAAAGGGAAGCATATGATATGGTGGGAATAAAATTTACAGGTCATCCCGATTTACGCAGAGTGTATATGCCGGAGGAATATGAATATCATCCTTTAAGAAAAGATTTTCCTCAAATGGGTATCGAAGGCTCGATACCATTACCTAATAAGTAATTCTTTTTTACACTCAAATAGAATTATCAATTACTCATTAATTATCAATTGACGAATGTCACACACGATTTATAAAGATTTACAAGAAGGAAATGCTGATATAAAGAAGACACAGATTCTTCGCGCATTAGAGTCGGAAGATTTGAGCGCTACGTTTGAAGATGCTTTGGATAATGAGATGGTTTTAAACATGGGACCTCAGCATCCGGCTACTCACGGCGTTTTGCGTCTGCTTTTGAGTCTCGATGGTGAAACAGTAAAGAAATGCGTTCCTGAGCTTGGCTATCTGCACAGAGGTTATGAAAAACTCGGAGAGTCATGCACTTACCATGAATTTATCCCGCATACAGACAGACTTGACTATCTTCAGCCTATGGCAAATAATGTTGCTTATGCGCTGGCTGTTGAAAAATTGATTCATCTTGAAATTCCCGAAAGAGGAAAATATATCAGAACGCTTATTGCAGAGCTTGCAAGAATTCAGTCTCACTTGCTTGCATTCGGCGCAATGGTGATGGATATAGGAGCATTAACTCCGTTCCTTTGGGCTATCAGGGAAAGAGAAAAAATTCTTGACATATACGATTTAATTTGCGGCGCGCGATTCACAACTTCATACACGCGTATAGGCGGAGTAGCTCAGGATATAACCGATGAAGCACTAAGAGGAATTAAAAAATTCATTACTGAATTCCCGGGTTATTTACAGGAATGCCGCGATCTAGTTGAGAGAAATAAAATCTTTATCAATAGAGCCGAAGGTATAGGTTATATGTCGAAAGAAGATATTATTAACTATGGAATTACCGGACCGGTTTTAAGAGCTGCCGGTGTTGAAAGCGATGTGAGAAAAGATAATCCGTATCTTGTCTATGACAGGATGGATTTCAGAATCCCGACATACACTGATAGCGATTGCCTTGCAAGATATTATGTAAGGGTTGAGGAAATGCTTGAATCAGCAAAGATTGTTGTTCAATGCTTGGATAAAATGCCGCAAGGGGCTTACAATGCTTATGCTACAAAGAAAGTTCTTCCAAAGAAGGAAAGAATTTACACGAAGATGGAAGAGCTTATTCACGACTTTATGCTGATTAACTTCGGACCAAATCCTCCTAAAGGAGAATCATATTTTGCGACCGAAGCATCAAAAGGGGAACTTGGTTTTTATTTTATCAGCGACGGCAGCGGTCATCCGTTCAGGCTGAAAATCCGCTCTCCCAGCTTTTGTAATTTGCAGGCATTGCCTGTAATGATGAAAGACTGCATGATAGCTGATACAGTTGTTATCATCGGCGGTGTTGACCCTGTTATGGGTGAAGCAGATAAGTAATGAGATAAATAATTTTACATTTAACCTTTATGTTTGAAAATATATCCAATCATCTCTTCAATCAGGAAGAACTAAAACAAGTTGAATATCACATTTCCAAGTATCCTAAGAAAATGTCGGCAGTGATGCCTGTTCTCTGGATGATACAGGAAAAATTCGGATGGATTTCAATTGACTCAATGAAATATGTGGGCGAGCTTCTTGAGCTGCCTTACGAGCATGTGCTTGGCGTTGCTACTTTCTATACAATGTATTTCAAAAAGCCCGTCGGAAAATACCATCTGCAAATCTGTACAAATGTTTCGTGTATGCTTTGCGGTGGCGATAAGCTTTTTAAATATGTAAGCGATAAGCTTGGCATTAAAAATAAAGAAGTTACCTCGGACGGCATTTTCTCTATTGAAGAAGTTGAATGCCTCGGCTCATGCGGAACCGCTCCTATGTTACAGGTGAACAACAAAGAATATTATGAAAATCTTACTCTGCCTCAGGTAGATGAACTGCTGGATAGATTCAGAGCCGAAGCATCAAAAAACTAAACCCTAATCACAAAGTTTTTAGATTATGACTAAAATAATTTTAAAAGATATACCTGACTATCATAAAATAGATGTCTATGTTCAAAACGGCGGTTACCAGTCCTTAAAGAAAGCTTTGGGAATGACAACTGACCAGGTAATTGATGAAGTGAAGAAATCGAATCTCCGCGGAAGAGGCGGCGCTTGTTTCCCTACAGGATTGAAATGGTCGTTTATGCCGAAGGGAAATGACAAGCCGAAATATCTCTGCTGCAACGGCGACGAATCAGAACCGGGAAGCTTTAAAGACAGGGAAATTTTTGAAAAGAATCCGCATCAGTTCATTGAAGGCACTTTGATTGCCTGCTATGCAATGGGCTGTAAAGCAGCTTATGTTTATATAAGAGGCGAATACTGGAAATGGGTTGAGATGATGGAAGTTGCAGTTGCCGATGCATACAAAAAAGGTTACATAGGAAAAAATATTCTTGGGACGGATTTCTCGGTTGATATATATGTTCACAAAGGCGCAGGCGCATATATCTGCGGAGAGGAATCTTCACTGATGAATTCACTCGAAGGCAAGCGCGCTTATCCTAGAGTAAAGCCGCCATTTCCTGCGGCAGTAGGTGTGTGGGGTTATCCTACAACTATTAACAATATCGAAACACTTGCGAACGTCCCTGATATTATAAAAAACGGCGGCGAATGGTTCTCTAAAATAGGCGAGCCGAAGCACCCGGGTACATTGTTATTCGGAGTCAGCGGTCACGTAAATAAGCCGGGTGTTTATGAGCTTGAAACAGGTATTCCGCTTATGGATGTAATCAATAAAGTCTGCGGCGGTGTGAAAGACGGCAAGCAGATTAAGATGGTTATTCCGGGCGGTTCATCAATGCCCCCGCTTACGAGGGAAGAATGCTTAACGATGAAGATGGATAACGAATCTCTGAAGGCAATCGGTTCTGCAATAGGAACTGCCGGCGTGATTGTAATGGATGAAGATACTGACATTTTAAAAGTGTTAAAGAGAATCACTAAGTTTTATTATCACGAATCCTGCGGACAGTGTACTCCCTGCCGTGAAGGATGCGGATGGATGCTGAGAGTTCTCGATAGAATTGACAGAGGTGAAGGCAGACAGGAAGATCTGGATTTACTTATATCAGTTGCTGAAAACATCGAAGGCAATACAATCTGCGCGCTTGGTGATGCAGCAGCTTGGCCCGTTAAATGGACTATCAGAAAATTCAGAGATGAGATTGCAAAGAAAATCCCTGCTCATAAAATTACATTGCCTGTGCTTAACAAAGTTCACGGTGTAAGAGATTACGAAGGTTATAGCACATTAAAGCGAGATAATGAAAACGAAGTTGTAGAGTCGCTTATGGGCAAAGTTCAGGAAGAGCTTAATGATGAATCTGTAAGATATTCGGGATAAATTATTACAAATGCGATTATTAAAAAGCCATTCAGAGTGAACTTGAATGGCTTTTTTGTTTAAGGTTTAAATGTTTTAAAGTTTGGTATTTGCGTTCCAACGCGGGAGCGTTGGAACGAGTATTGGCTGTAATTGAGACTATATAAAATAAAAAAGCCATTGAGTTTTTAATTCAATGGCTTCTTTGTTTATACTTTTACGTTACGAATTATCGTTATTTCATTATTTTGCTATCTCACTACTTGATGAGCATCATTTTCTTTGTATCCTGTAAAACTCCGTTTGTATATAATGAATAGAAATAAACTCCGCTGCTTAATGTCCCTGCATCAAAAGTAACTCCGTAGCTTCCTGCGGGTTTGCTTTCGTTCAGCAACGTTCTTACTTCTTTTCCTGCCGTATTGTAAACAACAATTTTTACATTTGCGTCTGCTCTTAAACTGAACTCAATTCTTGTTGCCGGATTAAATGGATTCGGAAAATTTTGTGCTAAATAAAAATTTGCTGCAATAGATGACGGGTCAATAATATTTGTCATTGTTCTTGCAAGCTTTATAGATTCCCATGCATTTATCAATCCGTATCCTCTTTGTCTTCCGGGCGCAAAGGATGAATCTGCTTTGCTTGTCAGAATTGTTTTTATTTGAGCCGGAGTTAAATTGTGGTTTGCCTGCAATAACATTGCAACAACGCCTGCTGTCATCGGGCAGGAAAATGATGTTCCCGAGCCTGTCGTATATGTGGTCGGAGTTCCTGAGCCGTAGCTTGGCATTGCAACGTAGTTGCCGTTTCCGAGTGCGCAGATATCAGGCTTTATTGCACCGAGCGTTGTAAGACCAACTGATGAAAAAGATGAGCGCTGTTTGTTTGAATTTACCGAGCCGACACAGATTACTTTTTTACCGTCTGACGGAGCGCCGAGTGTATTATGTGTTGCATTATATCCTTCGTTGCCTGCTGAGTTTACCACTACAATTCCAATATCAACTGCGTGATTAGCGCCTTTTGTAATTACCGTGCTATCGCCGTTCATCCATGTCCAGTCGTATGTTCTTATTGAGCCAGCGTCCATTGCAATGTAGCCGAGTGAACTTGAGATAATATCCGCCCCTAGATTATCAGCCCATTGAACTGCCGCAATCCAGTTATCTTCTTCAAGCGGAGTTTCGGATGCAGTGTTTTCAGTCTTTGCAAGTAAAAATTTAGAGCGGTAAGCCGGTGAAATCAAGCTGCCGGGTTTATAACCGCCGATTAATGATAAAGTTTGAGTTCCGTGCTCGCCCGTCCCTTGTCCTCCGTTGGCTACATTTGTATCTCCGTTAACAAAATCTTTTGTTCGAAGTCCTCTTGCTCTTATTGAATCAAAGCAGGGATGCCCTAAGTTATCCCATCCTGCATCAAACGTAGCAATAATAACACCTGCTCCATTGTAGCCGCTGTCCTGAGCGGTAACAGCATTTATCAATGTCATTTGAGAAAGCGAGGAGCCGTAGCTCATTGAGTTGCCGTTATCTGCATTCGGATTGTATTCAACTTCAGGGTATTCCTGATTTTTTACAAACTCAATATCTTCAGCTCTCTTTTTAAACTTTGCTACTAAGTCAACTTTTTTTACACATGGAAGGTTTGTGATTGTTTCAATTTGCTCTCTGGTTGCATAAGAAGAAATTGCGTTAAGCATATTTATTTTCTGCTTAACCGTAATACCTGTGTTTACTACCTGCTGAACATAATTTTCAAAAACCGGAATATCTTTTTCATCAAAAGTGCCTCTTAATTTTCTTCTGATAATTGATTCTTTTGATAAAGTATTAATGGCATCTGCAATTGTATTAGTGCCCTTATCGTTGAAGTAAATCCAGATAAGAGTTTTATCGCTGTTAGTTCTATCGGCAAGCTCGTTATTCAGAAAAAAAGATATTTTTGAATTGTTATGGCTTGTAAAACCGTAGAAGATATATGCAATAATAAATATGGTGAATGAAACTACGACGTATGACTTTTTCATTTCTAGTTAGTTTTCCTAAAATTAGGTGTATTGCTTTCAAAATTCAAATTATTAATTATAGAGAGAAGGGTTGATTAGTTTTGAATAAATTCTTCCTTTATATATGATTATCAATTGAATATTTTAGAAAAACAACTCCATTTTTCCATGTCAAAATATTTTTTTCTTTTTTTTCTTTTGATTTTTTCAAACTCTTTCTCGCAATGGTCAGGCAATACTGCGTTAAATAATCCTCTTGTAATTGCTCCCTTTAACCAGCTTGGCGCAAAGTGCATTTCTGACGGAGATGACGGAATGATAATTGTCTGGGAAGACAACAGAACGCAATCTTCCGGCAACCGTGATGTTTATGCGCAGAGAATAAATAAATTCGGTCAGCGTGTATGGGGAGACTCAACCGGTATTCCAATCGGAGTAAAAATAAATGAAGACGAAAGATATTACGATATCTGCTCTGACGGCAAAGGCGGCGCAATAATTATCTGGGACGATAACATTTTAACTACGCGCACAATTTTAAAAGGACAACGCATTACAAAAGCCGGAGTAAAGATGTGGAGCGATACAGGAAAGGTTGTAATCAACGATGGCAACAGACAGTCTCAATCTAAAATCACTTCCGATAATAACGGCGGATGCTTCATAGCGTATTTAACGAGTGAGTTAAGCTCAAACGATTACGAAGTAAAGGCAAACAGATTAGACAGCAGCGGAAATAAATTGTGGGGAGCCGGTTCATGGGTTTCGCAGCAGGATGGCAACGCTTCCGAAATAGAAGGATGCACAACAAGCGATAACGGATTTTTTATTGTATGGAGCGACCCCCGAAATGCGAAAATTACATGGAGCGATTTATACTGCCAGAAAATAAATTCTGGCGGAACTGCTTTATGGACGGCAAACGGAATTCCTCTCTGCACATCAAACTACACTCAGCAATACGAGCGATGCATTCCCGATAATTCAGGGGGAGCATTTATTGTTTGGAACGATAACAGAAACTCCGATTCAATCACAACGCGAGTAGATATTTTCTGCCAGAGAATAAACGGCAGCGGCAATGCAGTCTTCGGCGCAAACGGTAAGGCGATATGCACTGCTCCCGAATCACAATACAGACCTGACCCTGTTACGGATATGAAGGGCGGAGTTATTGTTAACTGGAACGATTTCCGCAACGGACCTTCATCGCCTTTCAACATAGATATTTATGCGCAAAGATTTGATTCGCTCGGCAATATGAAATGGACTGCCGACGGAAAACAAATTTGTGATGCAGTGCTTTCGCAAAATAATAACAGAGGAGTTTCAGACGGCAACTACGGAAGCATAATTGCATGGGACGATAGAAGAGCCGGCGCAACAGTGTATGATATTTATGCGCAAAGAATTGATTCAAGCGGAAATTTGTTATGGGGAAATGACGATGCGTTGGTGAGCAATGCAGCAGGAAATCAATATAAGCCGCAGCTTGTTAAAACTTCTGACGGAGTTATCTTCTGCTTTGAAGATACAAGAACGGGCTTAAGTGATTATAATTTGTACACGATGAAATTATTGAACGGCGGTGGAGTTGTGAGTGTAAATACAAGCGGAAATGAGATAGTGAAAAATTTCAGATTGTACCAGAACTATCCTAATCCTTTTAATCCGGCTACGACAATAAAATTTGAGCTACAAAAATCTTCGTTCGTTCTGTTGAAAGTTTATAATTCGCTGGGCAGTGAAGTTGCGGAATTAGTAAACGGAAAAAACGAAGCAGGAACTTACGAAATAAATTTCGATGCGGCTTCGCTTTCAAGCGGAGTGTATTTTTATAAGCTCACTTCGGGAGATTTTTCAGAAGTGAGGAACATGGTTTTGGTGAAGTAGTTTCAGATTACCTCCTCCTTAACAAAGGAAGGGGAAGTAAGAGGTTGAGAATCTGAATGTTAAAATTTTTATGGATAGTGTTTCGAACCCCCTCCTTTTTTAAGGAGGGGGCAGGGGGTGGTTAGGGAGAGTGTTTTTTCATCTCTGACTTTTATGCTGGCTGGAAACGGAAAACAATATAAGTTTATTAAATTAGTTTTTCAGACCACCCCCTCAATCCCCCTCCTTAAAAAAGGAGGGGGAGGTAAGAGGTTAAGAATTTGAATGTTAAAATTTTTTATTGATGGTGTTTCGAACCCCCTCCTTTTTTAAGGAGGGGCAGGGAGTGGTTAGGAGAATAGAATATTTATATCTTAAAAATAGTTTATTAGTTAATTACAGGACTCCTTTTTTAAGGAAGGGAGTAGTTGCCGAGAACAATTTTTCATTTAACAAAATCACAAAATGAAATCAAAAATATTTTTACTCTTTACGTTTGTAATCTTAACGGGATTTATCCGATGGGACGGGACGAATCCTGAAATATCCAAAGATGACATTTCTAAGCACGTAAAATATCTTGCATCGGATGAGCTTGAAGGAAGATTTCCCGGCACAAACGGCGACAAGCTTTCCGAAAAATATATCATAAAAGAATTTGAATCATACGGATTAAAGCCAGCAGGAGAGAACGGCTTTCTTCAGCCGTTTGAAATGGTTACAGAGTTAAAGCTCGGTGAGAAAAATTATTTCAATACAACTCTCAACGGAGCTATGACAAGATATCAGGAAGGAACTGAATACGTGCCTTATGGTTTTTCCGATAATAAAGCTGCAAGCGGCGAGCTTGTTTTTGTAGGGTATGGAATCACTGCTCCCGAACTTGGCTATGACGATTACAAAGATAAAAACGGCAATGTGATGGACCTGAAAGGCAAAATAGTTGTAATGATGCGATACGCTCCGCCTTCAAAAGACCCGCACAGCAATCCTTTCAGTAAGTATGAAAATACACGCTACAAAACTTTACCAGCAAGAGAAAGCGGCGCTGCAGGAATGATTTTAATCAGCGGATATGATGCTGACCCCGACGATAAACTTGCGAAGCTGAGATTCGATAATTCATTAAGCAATGCAGGAATACCTGTGATAAACTGCAAGAGAAATATAATAGAAAATCTTATGCAGTCAGCAGGATATAATTTTAAAGATGTTGAAAAGGGAATTAACGAATCGCAAAAACCGAATTCATTTGCTCTTAGCGGAGTAAAAGCTGAGTTCATGACGGATGTAATTCAGGTAAAGATTACAACAAATAATATTATAGGCAAAATAGAAGGCAACGACCCGCAGCTTAAGAAAGAGACGATTGTTATCGGAGCGCATAAAGACCACCTTGGCTACGGTTCGCAATACGGCTCATTGTATGAAGGAAATGAGCGTTTAATTCATAACGGAGCCGATGATAATGCATCGGGCACAAGCGCAGTGCTTGAGCTTGCGCAGAAGTTTGCATCGAACAAAGAGCTTACGAAAAGAACAATGGTGTTTATGCTGTTCAACGGAGAAGAAGCAGGCTTGCTGGGTTCGGCTTATCTTACGAAGTCAAAATTATTTCAGGATTTGAACGTTACTGCAATGATAAATCTTGATATGGTGGGAAGACTTTCCGATAATAAACTGAACATTGGCGGAACAGGAACATCGTCATTGTGGAGCAATCTGATTGACTCGCTGAATAAGAGTTACAATTTTAATCTGAATAAAACTCCGGACGGATTCGGTCCGTCAGACCATGCATCTTTCTATACACAGAATGTTCCGGTATTATTTTTCTTTACGGGAAATCATCCTGACTACCACAAACCCTCTGACGACTGGGATAAAATAAATACGGCAGGGGAGGAGTCTATTACAAAAATGGTTTATGATGTTGCTGTTACAATGGCAAACTATCCGAATAAAATTGAATTCATAAAAGTAGTTACGAGCAATGAAAATAAAACGATGGGAAACATAAGAGTTTATATAGGAACAATTCCTGACTATTCATCTCAGGCAGAAGGTATGGAAATAACGGGAGTGAAAGCAGGCAGTCCCGCTGAAAAAGGCGGCTTGCAGGCAAAAGACGTGATAATAAAATTCGGTAAGCATGATATAAAAAATGTTTATGATTACACATATGCCCTTGCAGAGTATAAGCCTAACGAAGAAGTTGATGTAGTTGTAAAACGAAACGGTGAGACGGTTACGCTGAAGCTTGTGTGCGGCAGCCGTTGATAGTTGTCAGTTGTTAGTTATCAGTTTGAACAGAAGACCTGTCAGGTTTTCAATCCTGACAGGTCTTCTTTATAAGTGTTTTAAGTTTTTATCTGTGTCATCATTTAAAATCATATAAATCAGTGATTCAAATTCTTAAAAATTATCCAGCGCAAAATCCAGTTGCCATCTTCTATCATTAATATTTGTCAGACGCATCGCTAAGTTCACTCTGAAAATATCGAGAATTCTTCCAACGCCTCCGCCGATTTCAAGATAAGTTCCGTCTGCGCCGGAGAAGCCCTTCCATGCTGCAAGATTATAATTTGCATCGCTGATTTCCATTTTACCTGCATTTACAAATCCTATGAAGTCAAAATTCTTGAGGAAAGGCACATTGCCGAAAATAAATTTCCCGAAGTTGTTTTCAAAGTTTATATAGAACAGCTTATCACCTAAAAATTCCTGATGCTTTAAACCCTTAAAAGTAATTCCTGAACCGCTAAGTCCCGGGTCAGTAGGGAAGAATAATAAACTTTGGTAAGGAACATCGCCCGTTGCTATTTCACCGCCTATCTTGTACTTTACATTAAAGAGTGAGTTTATGTACTGGCTTCCCGAAATTGATGCCTTAAACTTTCTATATTCAAATGTGCTTCCGATTTCCTTCGGCGAGTATTGGAATCCTAAATCAAGATAAGGGTAACGTGTTTCAGAAAAACGCGAAACATTGCCGTCGCCGAAATCTATGAACTTATATTTGTTCGGGTCTAAGCGAAGGCTTACTCCGATAACCCGCTGGAAGGCATCATTTACAGGGGGATTTATCCTGTACGATTCACCGGATTTAACGATGCTCCAGTCTGTGTTATTTTGCGCAGATGATTCTTTGCCTTGTGAAAAACTTCCGCCAATTCTTATCTGAGGAATAGGAAGGTAGTTGAAGCCAAGCTCGTATCCTGTCGAGTAGTAATAATCAACAGCATCATCTTTATCAAACCAGCTTGTGAGCGTATTGTAAAAACGCCCAAGTCCGCTATAGTCAACATTTGCAGCTTTCAGCTTTTGAAAAGCCGAACCGTAAATATTTAGAGTTCTTCCTTTTAAAAATCTTTGAGTATATCTAAGGTCATACTTCTGCTTTTTATCGGCAAAGCCGTAACTGTAGTTTGCGTCAAATCCTATTCTATTAAAATCGCTTCTGTAATTCAGGTTAAAATTCAGTGCGCTGCCTTCTACTCTGTTGAAATAATAATACTGAAGCGGCTGTGATGAAATATACTTTCCGAATTTTAACTGTGTAATCTGAAATGAAACTGCGCTGCTTTTTCTCTCCTCATCTTTTTCAATATCTCTGAATGCCTTGTTTTCTTCATCGGTAGATTTTATTAATTGCTTCTTTGCAAAGTACGAGGAATCTTTTTTCGCATCAGGCAAAACCTGAACGACAGTTTCATCAAATATTCCAGCCGGGATTTTTTCATTTAATGTATAATTGGATACAATCGAGTTCACGCTTCCCGCAAATTTTACAAATCCAAGGAAAGAGCCGTCAAACTCAATTTGATTATCCGTAGGAAGCCAGAAAGATTTGTTCTGTTTATCTTTGTAATTTGAAAACTTCTGAAAGAATCTCACATTGTCTATTGCCCTCAGTCTTGCAGCGTCGTTATTTGTTAAATCTACCTTTACCAAAGTGAACTCTTTATCAAGCACATACAATGTTCCCTTTAGCTGCGGAACAATGTTTGAGTTGTTAATCATTTCGATTTTAAACACAGTGCTTGTATCCAGCGTTGTTGTGCCGAGCAGTTTGTAGTCGTAATTATCGAAGGCATTATCCGCCACGGGACCCGGAACTTTGAACTCGTCAAAGTCCAGTTTCTCATCATAAAAATTTACGATGAATGGAATTGCAAATCCGCGGGTGATGTTTGCAGTTTCGCGTTTTGCTTTTACAATCTCTTTATAAAGATCTGGCTTTTTGAAATATCCTTTTGTTTCAGATTCCAATATTCCGAAGATGCCAAGCTTCTTTTTATCTCCGGTTGTGTCCGCAGGATTTTCTTTATCCGTTACGCTTTGATTTGAGCGTATCACCATTTTTGTATAAGCATCGTATTCATAGTTTTTCAAATTTTCCTGAAACTGCTTTTTAGTCTTGATAACTTTCCTTATTATCTCATAAGCAGGGTCTTCGCCGAGCACTTCTATCTGCTCTGTGAAAACTCCCGAAGTATTCATGTAAATATCTTTTTTCACATCTTCATTATATACTTCAATTTCTTCCGTTTCAGTTTTGTAGCCGATGTAGGAGTAAATAATGCTGTATTTACCCGGAGCAAGATTGACGAAGTAGTTTCCTTCTTTATCTGAGATTGTTCCGTAGGTAGAATCTGCGATTTTTATGGTTGCATATTCCAGCCCTTTGTTGTTTTTTGCATCGGCTATTCTGCCCGATACTTTATACGTCTGCGAAAAGGCGCTTGCGGTAAAAATAAAAAAAAGAAAAATGATGAATGGCTTCATTTGAAAAATTTGAGTTGACTAATATATTATTAAAATGGGAAAGTTTAAACTTAGAGATACTTCACTATTATACTATAGACGGATAGAAAAGTTCTGGAGTTTCAGAGCTGTTAGATTATCAAGTAAACCCAAATTTTCCCGAAACCGAAGTCTGTAAAAGAGATTTTTTAGTTTAACCCGTGATTTAAAAAATTTGTCTGGCAGGAAAAAAACCGCTATTCTATATAAAGAAGTAAACTCACTTTCAACTTTCCTATAATTTATTTAGATTTATCCGTTTATAGAAAAAATTCTTCTCACTATGAAAAAAATACTTACTGCTGTAGTTTTCTTCTTGCTAATGGGTTCCGGTTTTTCTCAGTATAAAGTGGCGCAAAACTTTGAAACTACATCTCCCGGCTCTTTGCCGAGCGGCTGGACAAGATACAATAGGGCAGCATTTAATATATATAGCACCTCAAACTGGACAGTAAGAGATTCCGGCTCAACCATTTATCAGGTAAATCCTACGCACTTTCTTGCTAAGTGTAGAAGCGGGAAACGCTCCATCGCTGTCAGCTACTACTCGGGATTTGATTCAACGGGAAACAATATAGTCCACAACTCGAATGCATGGTTTGTAAGCCCCAGATTTGCCTGCGCTTCCAACGATTCTATTTCTTTTTATGCCACCGGAGGCTCGCAGCAGTATTATGACAGCCTGCAGGTATGGGTTAATACTTCAAACACACTTCCTGAAAATTTTACAGTCAGGATTGGGACAATTTATTGGCCCGAAGGCTCGCAGTACGGAAAATTTGTGAGATACAGATACAGTCTTTCTCAGTTTGCGGGACAAACGATAGCTATAGGTTTTAAATACAATATGGACCTTAACTTTCCGAATTCAGGCTTGCTTGTGCAATTAGACGATATTTATGTGGGACCTTCAGTCGGAATACAGAATATTTCTGCCGATGTGCCAAGCTCATACAAGCTTTCGCAAAACTATCCCAACCCGTTCAATCCTGTTACCAATATAGCTTTTGATATTCCTAAAAATACTTTTGCCATACTGAAAGTGTATGATATGCTGGGCAGGGAAGTTGAAACGCTCGTTAATGAAAAGCTTGATGCAGGTTATTACAGAGTTGATTTTAACGCATCAAATCTCTCTTCGGGAACATATTTCTATAGTTTAGTTACTTCTGATTTCGTGCAAACCAGAAAACTTACTGTAGTTAAGTAAACTCTCCTTCTTTTTCTTGAATTTTGTGCAAAATAAAGATAGTTTGCTAACTTTATTTTGCACAAAAAACCTAAAAAATGCTTTATAAATTGCCTTGCATTTTTGAATTAAATGTAGTTTATTGACTCCAAGTTTATAGGCATCAAATCTAAAGTTTAAACAATTCATGAAAACAAGAATACTTCTCGTCTTGTCTCTACTATTGTTATGCTCCCTGCATAATAAAGTCTTTTCCCAATGGTCCACAAGTCCATTAGTGAACAATCCTGTTTGTCAGATTACCGGCAATCAGTCAAATTGCGTTTCAGTATCTGATCAAAAAGGCGGAGCAATTATTTGCTGGGAAGATGACAGAAACGGAAACAAAGACATTTACGCCCAAAGAATGAGCCAATACGGTCAGCCTATGTGGCTTACAGGCGGTGTAAAAATCTGCGGCGCAAGCGGCGACCAGATGTATCCGCAGCTTTGCACTGACGGAAACGGCGGAGCTATTATCTGCTGGTCAGATGATAGAAACCACACCGGAGATGTTTATGCTCAAAGAGTTAAAGTTGACGGAACAATTATGTGGGCAAATGACGGCGTGCTTTGCACAACTGAAGGAACAAGCGTTCCTGCATCACTTTGCCACCCTGCTATTCAGCACTCAGGTTCAGGAGCAATTGTTTGCGCTAATAACTCTCACGGAGTAAAAGGCATTAAGCTTACTGCTTACGGCGAGTATGAATGGGGAGCTATTGCAGGTAACTACATGAGAACTGTAGCTTCGGGCTTCTTTGTAAATACTGTTGCAGGAATTCAAATGTGTCCTGATGGCGGTAACGGCGCTCACGTTTGCTGGAGCGGCTGGGACGGCTTAACACACGGACATAAAGTTTATGCGCAGCATTTGAACTCAGACGGTACTGCTCACTGGTCAGGCGCTATGGGTAAAAGAGTTTGTAATCAATCAGAAGGACATCAAAAGAAACCAAGAATTTGCAGCGATGAAGTTGCAGGCTGTGAAATTGTATGGGAAGACGGCAGAAGAGATACGAATACAGTAACAGGAAGACCTAACCATGATATTTATTGCAACAGATTAGACTGGAACGGAAACCATCAGTGGAATTCTGACGGACATCCGGTTTGTACAGATACCGCTGACCAGACAAACCCTTCATGTATCCCGGATAGCTGGGAAGGCATGCACTGCGTATGGCAGGATTACAGAAATTATGATGCCGGTCCTGACTCAGGGCTTGGTGTAAACTTATATTGTCAGGATGTACATTTTAATGGATATAACAGATGGACTCATAATGGTGTTCAGGCAGCTATACTTTGTGATGTAGGTAAAGCTCAAGACCCAAGATACAATCCTCAAATTTGCGCTAACGATGATATTGGCGGATTTATGCTTTGCTGGTTAGGATATTCAGATACAACAGGTCATTCATTAAATAACTTTGGCGTATATTGCCAGAGAATGAGCTACGGCGGTCAGCATCAGTGGCATCCGACAACTCCGGGAGTTTCAGGACATCCGAACGGAGCAAGGGTTTCTATAAAGCCGGGTGATAAAAACTGTGTTACAATGTGCAACAACAGAACCGTAACCGATGCAGGCGGTGATGATTCAAGCGGCGCAGTTATCGCATGGGCTGATGATAGAGATTTCGGTTCAACGCAAACCGATATTTATGCTCAACACATAAAATCAACATCTGATTTAGGCGATGTTCGCGCAGGCGGAAATAACGGAAACGGCGCTGACAGAGTTATATTAAATCAAAATACACCAAATCCATTCAATCCTTCTACTGTAATTTCTTTCAGCCTTCCGCAAGGCGAGTTTGTAACAGTAAAAGTATTTGATATGCTTGGAAGGGAAGTTTCTACCTTGATAAACGGACAGCTGGCGGCAGGTTCACATAGCGTTGTTTGGAATGCAAACAACCTTACCTCCGGCGCTTACTTCTATAAAATTCAGGCAGGAGCTTACTCAGAAATTAAAAAAATGCTTCTTGTAAAATAGTCTTACTTAGATTAATTCATTACCCCTAAAACAAAGGCAGCTAAGTTAAATTAGCTGCCTTTTTTGTATGGTGAAAAGTTATATCTAAAATACTTAGGCTTGGCCGGTTTTTATTCCCGTCAGGCATAAATTATCGTTAGCTCTATATCACTACCAGCTTTTTATCCTCAACACCGTACCCCTCCAATTCATTATAATCAATAACATTAACTTTTTGCTTCAATCCTTTTATCTCTTCAGAAATATCTCCGCCTTTTATTAAAATATATCTGCCGTTGTTATTCATAAAATCTTTTCCGAATTTCATTACCTCTTTTACGGGAGCTACAGCTTTTGCGGTAACAAAATCAAATCTCCCTTGATATTCTTTTTTTCTTCCAATTTCTTCGCCTCTCCCTGCAATTGCCGTAATATTTTCTAATTCCATTTTAGCAATAACATCATTCACAACCATAATTTTTTTTGATATGGAATCCACGCATAAAATTTTTGCTTTCGGGAAAATTATTTTCAGCGGAATGCCCGGAAATCCTCCTCCCGTTCCAATATCAACTAAAGAAAAATTCCCGCCGGGATTGAATTTCGTGAGAAAGAAAACCGAGTTGATAATATTATTTTCTATGCTTTCCTGTTTCCGCGATACGAGATTTATCTTCGCGTTCCATTCCATAAGCAAAGCATTGTACTGCAAAAATTTTTCATAGACAGAAAAATCACTTATTTTTAGCTCTTTTTCTAAAAATTCTTTTAATCTTTCCAACTTATTCTCAAATAAAATTTACCTGAAATTAACTATTATTTTGCATTGATTAAATTCACAAAAACCCTTAATTTAAAGTTTATTCATTTTTTAATTCACTCACTATGTCAGAAATTAATATAACGGCTGTAAAAAGAGAAGATTTTAAAGGCTCAGCCACGCTAAACTACAGAAAAAATGGTATGGTTCCCGGCATTTTCTACGGGCATGCATCAGGCAATATTCCGATTGCCGTTAACGAACTCGCGTTAAGACCATTAATTTATACATCTGAATCTCACGTCGTAAATCTTAATATTGAAGGCGTAAACGAAAAATTTAATGCTATTATCAAAGATGTGCAGTTCCATCCTCTTTCGGACAGACCAATTCATTTTGATTTTCAGGCATTGAGCGAAGACAGGGAAATCCACATCGAAGTTCCGGTGCATTTGGTAAACAATGCTATTGGTGTAAGAAACGGCGGACTTCTTCAGCACGTATTCCACAAACTTGAAGTGGTATGTCTCCCGAAGAATATTCCTGCGCAAATCGAAATTGATATAGTAAACCTTGACATTCATCAATCCATTAAGATTGGCGATTTGAAATACGAAGGCGTAAAGTTTGTTAACGATGCAAACGCTACTATTGTAGCTGTTGTTCCCCCGACTAAGGCTTCTGATGCTGCTGCCGGCGCTGAAGGCGCAGATGCTGCTAAAGAGCCTGAAGTAGTTGCAAAAGGCAAGAAGGAAGAAGATAAATAAAAATCTTCCCTTTTATTCTCATCTCAAATTTCATTTAAAATATTTATATTATAATTCTCTTCTTTCTTTTTACGGAAAGAAGAGAATATTTTCTAAAGCAGTTCTTGTGTTTTTAATAATGTCCCTGCGCCGTTTTTAAAAAAATTTGTTTTAGAATTCAATTCGCATCCCTCAACATAGGGATAAACCAAACTAAAAAATGAAATTAATCGCTGCTCTTGGAAACCCGGGTCCCAAATACGAATTAAACCGCCACAATATCGGATTTATCGTTCTCGATTTACTCTCTGACAATCTTGGTATCAATTTTAAAGCAGGCAAAGGCGATTGGTACTATGCTCAGGGAAAAATTGACAATCAGGATTTTATGCTCCTGAAACCGACTACCTTTATGAATAACAGCGGGCACGCTGTCAAAGAATTCGCTGACTCCCACAATATTAAATACTCCGACCTGCTTCTTGTCTATGATGATTTCCAGCTTCCGCTCGGAACTATCCGTGTGAGAAGAATGGGCTCTGACGGCGGGCATAACGGAATTAAAAATATTATTTATCATCTAAACACTATTGAGTTTCCGAGAATGAGAATCGGCATCGGTCCTGATGAAATTATTAAGGGCGAGGACTATGTTGATTACGTTCTTACAAACTTTACCGACGAAGAAATTGAAACAATAAAACAGCTTCTCCCGCATTATTTCAACTGTATCATTAGCTATCTCACTAAAGATATTGTTCAAGTAATGAATGAGTACAACAGAAGCTTTATTGTAAAAGAATAAAGCCTTACTTACAGCTTTTATTTATTCAAAAACAAAATATACATGAAAAAAAACTTATTGCTCTCAATTTTAATGGTTCTGGCGCTGCCTGTGTTTGCATTTGCAAGCGAAGCCGACCTTAAAATTCCTGAGTTTTCCCCTGCGCAGAACCAGTATCTTTATATGGGTTTTGCAGTCTGCGCCTTTGGTTTACTTTTCGGATTGATGCAATTTCTTAAAGTAAAAAAATTGCCCGCGCATAAGTCTATGCTTGATGTTGCGCAGATTATTTTTGAAACTTGTAAGACTTATCTTATTCAACAGGGAAAATTCCTCTTTATTCTTTTTGTTATTATCGGCGCTATTATCGGATTTTATTTCGGCTTCCTGCAGCATCAGTCAGCGGGCGGCGTTGTGCTTATTCTTCTATGGACGGTTATCGGTATTCTCGGCTCTTACGGTGTTGCATGGTTCGGTATCAGAATGAATACTCTTGCTAACTCAAGAATGGCTTTTGCTTCGTTAAGAAGAAAACCCCTTGCTCTTTTAAATATTCCTCTCGATGCAGGTATGTCTATCGGCGTTGTGCTGATTTGTATCGAGCTTCTTTTAATGCTTATAATTCTTCTGTTCGTTCCGCGTGAGCTTGCAGGAGCATCTTTCATCGGCTTTGCTATCGGTGAATCTCTCGGCGCATCAGCGCTCAGAATCGCCGGCGGTATCTTCACAAAGATTGCCGATATTGGTTCTGACTTAATGAAAGTTGTTTTCAAAATCAAAGAAGACGATCCGCGTAACCCGGGCGTTATTGCAGACTGTACAGGTGATAACGCAGGTGATTCAGTCGGTCCTACGGCTGACGGTTTTGAAACATACGGCGTAACAGGTGTTGCTCTTATTTCATTCATCGTTCTTGCAGTTACCGGCGCAGGATTTCAGGCAGAGCTTCTCGTATGGATTTTCGTAATGCGTGTGCTTATGATTCTTACTTCCATCGCAGCTTTCTATATCAATAAAGCATTCTCCAGCGCAAAGTATTCTAAAGCTGAAGACCTTGATTTCGAAAAGCCGCTTACTTCATTAGTATGGATTACATCCATTCTTTCAATTGTAGTTACATTCGGAGTATCGTATGTTTTAATCGGTCATCTTGCAAATAATCTATGGATGACTCTTTCAATTATTATTTCCTGCGGAACTTTGGGCGCAGCGCTTATTCCCGAGTTCACAAAAATCTTTACATCACCAAAATCAGGACACGTACAGGAAGTTGTTGAGTCTTCAAAAGAAGGCGGCGCTTCTCTTACAATTCTTTCCGGTTTAGTAGCAGGTAACTTATCTGCTTTCTGGAAAGGCATGGTATTCTTTGTGCTGATGTTCATTGCTTACTATACTTCACACAGCATCAACGTTGCAGGTCAGCCTGAAATTATGATTTACCCGGCTATCTTTGCATTTGGTCTTGTTGCCTTCGGATTCTTGGGTATGGGTCCTGTTACAATCGCCGTTGACTCATACGGTCCTGTAACAGATAACGCTCAGTCAGTTTATGAATTATCATTGATAGAAGAAAACAAAGAAAAGAACAGCGCAGATATTGAAAAGGAATTCGGTTTCAAGCCTGACTGGGAAAAAGCAAAATTATATCTGGAAGAAAACGATGGTGCAGGAAACACATTCAAAGCTACTGCAAAGCCTGTGCTTATCGGTACGGCAGTTGTAGGCGCTACAACAATGATTTTCTCGCTCATCCTTGTTTTAAAAAGCACACTTGGG
Organism: Bacteroidota bacterium; assembly: GCA_018266845.1. Classification (GTDB taxonomy): domain Bacteria; phylum Bacteroidota; class Ignavibacteria; order Tepidaquicellales; family Tepidaquicellaceae; genus JAFDZO01. Next base: position 123,395 of record JAFDZO010000010.1, read on the forward strand.
TTTGAGCCTGAAATGGTTCTTAACTTATTAAACCCATGGTCACTTCTCGGTTTCTTATGCGGCGGCGCGGTCATTTACTGGTTCACAGGCGCTTCTACTCAGGCAGTTACAGTCGGCGCTTACAGAGCAGTAGAATACATTAAGAGAAATATTAACCTTGATGAAAATGCAGATATGTCAGCATCTACAGAGAAGTCAAAAGAAGTTGTGAAGATTTGTACTGAATATGCTCAAAAAGGTATGTTCAATATCTTCATCGCAATTTTCTGTTTTGCGCTTGCGTTTGCTATGTTCTCTGCTCCGTCTGATTTAGTAGGCACAATGGATATTAAAGCAAAAATTGCTGCTTCTGCTCCTGCATGTTTCTTCGTAGCATATCTTATTTCAATTGCAGTTATCGGTCTGTTTCAGGCATTGTTTATGGCAAATGCCGGCGGCGCATGGGATAACGCAAAGAAGGTTGTTGAAACCGATTTAAGAGAAAAAGGAACTCCGCTTCACGATGCAACAGTTATCGGCGATACAGTGGGTGATCCGTTCAAAGATACATCTTCAGTAGCATTGAACCCGATTATTAAGTTCACAACATTGTTCGGACTTCTTGCTATGGAAATTGCCATCTCAGAAGGCTTCAGAACAATAGCTCCTAAAGTAGGTATTGTATTTTTCTTGATTGCATTGTTATTCGTATGGCGCTCATTCTATAAGATGAGAATCAAATCATAGTTCAGAATTCAGAGCGCAGACTTCAGATTTAAAATCTGTTATCTGAAATCATAATTCTGAAATCAAAAAAAAGTCACTGTTATAAAAACCAAACCCTCACAGACGAAAGTTTGTGAGGGTTTTTTGTTTGTGTTATTTAATCAATGTAAAGTTTGACCTGTCAGGTCATTTTATTTATATGATGATGGAGCAAATATTAGACCACAACATTCGGCAATAACATGGATGGTTTAATTTGTTTAAAGAAAAAAAGTTATGCCATATAACCAAACCCTCACAGTTCTCTGGTGAATTGTGAGGGATTTTTGTTTGGCGATAAAATTAACAACTCGTAAAATTAAGCAAAATATTCAGAAGGTGGGAGTATATTGTGCTCCCTCCCCTTTGTAAGAGCAATTATATACGAGTTGGAACAAACGCAGAGAAAGTAGTTAGTAGTTTAAATTCTCCCCTTGAGGGGAGCCCGACCGAAGGTCGGGAGGGGTGTTTGAACGAACACCCACCGTCTCGCTTTGCTCGACACCTCCCTCAAGGGAGGAATTTTTGTTCTTGTTCCAACTGGTATATAGTTACTTTTATAAGGGGAGGGCAGAGAGGGGTTTAACGCAAGTTTGTGATACAAAACTGAATAATAAATTTATAATGTATAATTATGCGTTAAACCACCCCTTTAATTCCCCTCCTTATGAAGGAGGGGAAAATAATCATCTTTCTCGTTGCTACGCTCCCGCGTAGCAGCGGAAGTAAACCCCCAGCATTGTTTCCGAACAACGAACTCCGAATAACGAACAACGATCACCAACTGACCGCTATTCATCCAATGGAAGCGGCACAACAAACCTGTCCGTCGGCTCGGGAAAAGTCAGTCGCCCCGGAAGCATTTTGGAATTTGCGCCGGGTTTTTTCCTGTCCTCAAAAAGCAGGGGATAGTAAACTCTTCCGCGCAGCTTCTTGGCGTCTCTTTCAATATTAACGAGATGCTCATCCTTCCATGAAATTTTTCTCGGCTTATGTTTTTTTAGAGCATCGTAATTGCCGTCGGGAAAATGCGTAAGGAACCATCGGGCAGTTTCGTAGTCGCCAGAAAGCAAAACGCGGGCGATATTCATTTTTGCGTAATCCCACATTCTGCCTTCCTCATGCTGAAGGATTTCGCGCAAGTCATGGTTTTCCGGTTTGCTTAAAAATTGCGATACGGCAGAGCGTGTAACGTGCAGGTCATCGGCAATGTTTTGGATGATTCCGAATGAAAAGGGAATTGCTTTGAGAACTTTTTCTCTTGTAATTTTATTCGTCATAATATTTTTTCCGGTGCAAGTTATATTGCGTTGAGATGAAATTCAAAGCGAAAGAGCCTATTAGCAGTAATAGGTAATTTTTTTTATTTTTTGCTTGACAAAGAAAATTAAGCAGAAAATGTAGGAATGCGCGAAGAAATCAGGAAAGTTTTAGCTTGTTTTAATAGCTGTTTATATCATGCTCCAAAAAATGTAAAAATAAATTATTGATTTATCAATAATGTAAATGCAATCATGTCGTTTTAAGCGTAAGTTGCAAAATTTGCCCATTTTTAACCAAAATGCCCATAAAAAAAAATGCCCGCCGGCAAAAGCCAACGGGCATCCCTCTAAGAAAGGAATCGTAGTATCTCACCTCGATCCCGTACTAAATTAAAATTATTAACCTAAAAGTGCAACCCCTAAAACAAATTCTGCCCCCATTTTTTTAATCACTTTCTTGGCTGTTTTTTTATAGGGGGATTGTGCTTTTTTTATTAATTTTATTTATCCGAACATATACCTATCTTTATTTTTATGACAAAAAATTCTACTCAAAAAGTCTCTGCTAAGCCGCTTCCTAAAACTGCTGATTTAGATATTCTTCTTGAAAAATATTTCTGGCTTATCATCCCCATTTTAGCTGTTATTTATTATATGGTCAGCCGTTCATCAACAGGATTTTATCAGGATGATGAAATGGGACACTATCTTAATATGCGGGATTTCTGGACTCACCCCGGGGCTATCTTAGGCAATTGGCCCAAAACCGGTTATAAACTTGTGATGGTACTTCCAAGCCTTCTCGGTTATCAAGGGGTTTTGTTTTTCAATTCCCTGATTGCCTCGGCTACGGCTTATATGACCTATATTGTTTTGCGTGAATATAAAATTAAGTATGCTTTTTTTGGTGCGTTAATCTTAGCTTTGCAGCCTTTGTATTTTGATTTATCTTTCCGTTCCTATGCTGAAATTTTTTCAGGGCTTCTTTTTTTACTTACAGTTTACCTTTATAAAAAGAATAAGTTGTTTCTCAGCGGATTAGTTTTAGGGTATATCTTCACAGTCCGGCAGGAGGTAGCTGTAGTAGGATTAATACTCGCAGTTATGTTTGCAATGAGAAAAAATTATCTTGCAATAATTTCTCTTGGGGTATTTCCGCTACTATATATGTTTGCGGGCTACCTGCAATCAGGCGACCCGATGTTCATAATTAATGAAATGAAAAACGTTGGCGAAATGGACTTCGGCGGAGCTAACCGCGGCACTTTGCATTATTTCAAAGTTTACATATTTATTATCGGACCTGTTTGTCTTGCTCTCTTTCTTGCAGGGTACTTTGGTTTTATAGGAAAAAACGCGAAAGATTATTTTGTAAAATTTAGTTTACCATATATTATTTTTACAGTAATGTTTTTGCTGCCCGTAGCTTTGATGGTGAAAGGTGTTAATCCGGGAACGTGGCGTTATTTACTACCTGTTTCTCCTTTTGCAGCTTTCTTTGCCGTGGTGGGACTGAATAACATCGCTGATGCGAAGTTCAAAAATATTTTCATAGGTATTTGCACCGGATTGATTTTAATCACACTCGGCGTTCTTTCTTATAAATCAAACGGTCTTGACTTAATTCAAATTTCCGAATATACTAAAGTTACTTTTCTTGCTTTGTTTTTGTTAGCGGCAATTATTGTTAGCCGCACAAACATTCAGAGTTATCTCAATACGATTTCTATAATAGGAATAATTTTAGCAGGATCTTATTTGTTTATGAATTTTGAGTCGAGAAAGTTAAACCCGGAAAACGAAGCTATAATAAAAATTGGTGAATATGTTAATACTCCTGAAGTGAAAGATAAGAACGTTTACTATACCAATAGTAATATTTTATTCTTTGGAGATATACACGGAGACAGAGGGAAAAAATTTCAAACCTTAAACATGGAGAATCTTTCTAAAGCGGAGAAAGGTTCTATTATCATCTGGGATACACACTACGGCTATCGCCCTGAATACAAAAAAGATGTTAAACTTGATGTACTTCAGGACACAACTAAGTATAAATTGTTAAATCAATTTATGTCCACCGATAGAAAATTTGCTGCATACGCTTTTGAAAAGTTAAATTAACCGGAGCATAAGACGATTTGATAAAAGACGAGAAGAAAATATTATTTCTTAATTCTGCATTTACACTGGAAAATCCGTTCATCTCCACTGAAGATGCTTTAGAATGGCTTAAGAAAGAAAATAAAGGAATTTATGTTAAGATAGATGAGATAAAATTTTCTGAAATGCCGGATTGGTATTTTGATGAAGGCGGAAACCTGAGGCATAATTCTGGAAAATTTTTTTCCATCGAAGGTATAAATGTTAGAACCAATTGGGGTAAGGTCCCGGAATGGTCGCAGCCGATAATAAACCAGCCTGAAGTCGGTTATCTAGGAATAATTACGAAGAAGTTCAACGGCATACTTTATTTTTTGATGCAAGCAAAAATAGAGCCGGGCAATATTAATTATGTACAGCTCTCGCCTACAATTCAGGCGACAAGAAGTAATTATTCGCAGGTTCATAAAGGCAAACGCCCTCTTTATCTTGAGTATTTCAACGGAGACAAAAAATCCCGGGTAATGTTAGACCAGCTTCAATCGGAACAGGGGGCAAGGTTTTTAAAAAAACGAAACAGGAATGTGATAATAGAAGTGGAAGATGAAATAGAAGTTCACGAAAACTTCCGGTGGCTGACTTTGGGACAGATAAAAAAAATGATGATGAACGATAATGTAGTAAATATGGATACAAGAACCGTAATCTCTGGAATTCCTTTTGATGTTGAAAACCTTAATGGGAAATTTGATCATAGTAATCTCAGTAAAGACATTATCAATTCTTATATTGATACCGAGAATTGTTTAAACGAAACAGATGAAATTATTTCGTGGATTACCAGACTAAAATCTAAATATGATTTGGATGTTAAACAAATTCCTCTTAACAAGGTAGCCCGCTGGACAAAAGATGAGTATTCAATTTATCACGATGACAGGAAGTATTTTTCGGTGATTGCAGTAAACGTCCATATTGATAACAGAGAAGTAAAATCCTGGTCGCAGCCATTGATAAAATCAGCGCAGGAAGGCATCATCGCTTTCCTTATAAAAAAAATAAATGGAATTTATCATTTTCTTGTTCAGGCAAAGCTTGAAGCCGGAAACTTTGATATAATTGAATTGGCTCCAACATTGCAATGCTTAACGGGAAATTATAGAAAAGGGCTAAGCGAGTATGAGCCTGAGTTTTTGGATTATGTTTTGAATGTGAAGCCGGAACAAATACTTTACTCAGCATTTCAATCTGAAGAAGGCGGAAGATTTTATCGTGAGCAGAATAGTAATTTGATTATTGAAGTTGATGAGAATTTCCCGGTAGAAGTTCCTGAAAATTTTATCTGGATGACTTTGAATCAGATACAAACTTTTTTAAAATTTAATAATTATTTAAACATCGAGGCGAGGAGTTTAATTTCCTCAGTAAGATTTATTTGATATGGATATAGGGGTAATAGGGTGCGCAAATATTGCTATGCGCTCGGTGATTCCGGCTATAAAATCAATCAGTGATTTTAATTTATTAGCTGTTGCCAGCAGAAGTTTTGAGAAAGCAAATGAGTATGCACGGAAATTTGAGTGTGAAGCAATTGAAGGGTACGATAACTTAATTGCAAGAGAAGATATTGAAGCTGTTTATATTCCGCTGCCGACCGGCATGCATCAGGAATTTGTTGTGAAAGCTCTGCAAAGCGGAAAACATGTTATTGCCGAAAAATCTCTCGGCATGAATTTTTCTGAAGTTGAAACTATGGTCAATTTAGCAAGAGAAAAAAATCTTTTACTAATGGAGAATTATATGTTTGAGTATCATTCACAGCATAAGTTTGTTTTTGATTTGATAAATAATAATGAGATTGGTGAGCTTAGGTTATTCAGAAGCACATTCGGATTTCCACCACTTCCTAAAAATAATTTTCGTTATGATAAAAAATTAGGCGGCGGTTCGCTGCTTGATGCCGCAGGTTATCCTATCAAAGCAGCGCAAATTTTCTTAGGAAATAATATAACAGTAAAAGCGTCAAATCTTTTTATAGATAAATCTCTTGATGTAGATATTTTTGGCTCTGCTTATTTATCCGGCAATAGCTCCATAGCTGCCGAAATCGGTTTCGGCTTTGATAATTTTTACCAATGCAGTTATGAGCTATGGGGTTCTAAAGGTAAAATTACAGCTGAAAGGGCTTTCACGCCGCAGCCGACTTTCAGTCCTAAGATTATTCTCGAAAAAGATAATGACAAAAAAGAATTTTTAATCGAACCTGATAATCATTTTGTAAATATCTTAAAGGAATTTTACAGAGCAGCAACACAAAGAGATTTTGAGAGACATTATACTGCGCTGCTAAATCAAGCGAAACTGCAAGAGGAAATTAGATTATTAAGTACAAAAAATTTTATTAATTAACTGAATTATGTCTTACCCTTGTCCTATTTGTTACAATAAGAGCACCTATCTGAAAAACGCGCGAATGAGTTTATATAAGTGCGATGTATGTGGTCATACTTTTACAATTATTCCTAAAGAAGAAGAAGAACCCTACAACGAAAATTATTTCATAGAGACACACAAGAACTGGTTTGCAAATCCCGATACGCCTTTATTTGAATATTGCCTGAAAGTTATAAAAGATTTTCTAAAAGGCAAAAAAGTAAAAATGCTTGATGTCGGCTGCGGTACCGGAAGTTTTTTGAAGCACATTCATAAGATTGACTCTTCAATGGATTTGACGGGTATGGATTTTGTTACCAATGAATCACCCGGAATAAAATTTATAGCTGCGGATTTTCTTACATGGGAAGTTCCTGAAAAGTATAATGCCATAACAAATTTTATGGTAATCGAACATGTTCCCGATCCTCATTTATTTGTAAAAAAGATGCACGATGCTTTGACTGATGACGGAATCTTGATTGTGAATACAATTCATAACAACAGCATAATTTATAAGCTTGCAAGATTATTGAACGGAATCGGTTTTTCCGTTGCGCATGATAGATTGTATGATCATCACCATCTTCAGCATTACTCTAATGAATCATTAAAAAGAGTAATAGAGATGGAGGGATTGGAGGTTTTTAAAATCAGAAATCATAATTATAAGTTGAAAGCAGTTGATGTGCCTTCTAATAATCCCATTGTTGCCGGAGTCTATAAATTTGCAACATTGGTTTTATTTGGACTTTCAAAACCATTTAATGCAGGTCATCACCAGACATTATTCTGCCGAAAAAAGAAATAATAATTGCCAAACAAAATTCAAATATCAGTTGTAAGTCCGGTTTACAATGCTGAAAAGCTTGTGGATGCTCTTGTTGAAAGAATTTCTAAATCCGTTTCGCAGATTACACCTGATTTTGAGATTGTATTAGTTGATGATTTCAGTCCCGATAATTCATGGAAAAAAATAAAAGAAAATTGTGAAAAACATTCTTTTGTAAAAGGAATTAAACTCAGCAAAAATTTTGGACAGCAGCATGCGCTTGCTGCCGGAATGGAAAATGCTAAAGGTGATTGGATTGTTATTATGGATTGCGATTTACAGGACAGACCGGAAGAAATTCCGAACCTATATAACAAAGCCGTTGAAGGATTTGATATAGTTTTGGCGAGCCGTGTTCAGAGAAGAGACGATATAATAAAAAAAATGCTGTCAAAATATTTTTATGCAGTATTGGGGTATTTGACAGGAACAAAGCAGGATGATACAGTTGCGAATTTTGCAGTGCTCAGCAGGAAAGTTGTTGATGCAATAAAATCTATGGGTGATTACTATAGGTATTTTCCGACAATGGTGAAATGGGTTGGCTTCAGATTAACCACTTTGAAAATTCAACATGCCGATAGGGAAGACGGGAAAAAATCTTCTTATTCTTATAAGAAACGCCTTGATCTCGCTGTAAATACTATTCTTTCTTTCTCTGATAAACCTTTGCGCCTCGCGGTGAAGCTAGGATTGTTTATCTCTCTTATTTCAGCTTTATATTCTGTCTATGCCGTTATACTGTTTTTTCAAGGGAAAGTAGGAGTTAGTGGATGGACAAGTCTTTTCATTTCAATATGGTTTTTTTCAGGAATGATTATTTCAGTTCTTGGTATGGTAGGTTTATATCTTGGGAAAACATTTGAAACTGTTAAAAATCGTCCCATCTATATAATAGAAGAAAAATTAAACGATTAATTTCTCCTATGAAAGTTCAGATATTTGGCTCTAATGGTTACATAGGAAAAAACTTTACACACTTCTTAAGTTCTTCAGGTGTCAATCTTGAATTGTTTGATATTCAGGAAACTTCATTTCACTCAAATATAAAATACACCCAAACCGATATTTCTGATAAGGGACAGATTTCAAAAATAAATTTTGATTCAGATTTCATTGTAATTTTTTCTGGATTAACAGGCACGAGTATCGGGTTTCAAAAGTATGAAGAGTATTTAAAAGTAAATGAACTTGGCTTATTAAATATTCTGGATGAATTAAAAAATCAAAACTATAGTGGAAGAATTATTTTTCCTTCTACAAGATTGGTTTACAAAGGAAAAAAAGACACTCCATTGGAGGAAGATTCAGAAAAAGAGTTTAAAACCCCCTATGCGATGAACAAATATGCCTGCGAGAATTATATAAAAATGTACAGTAATCTTTACGGATTAAATTTTACGATTTTTAGAATTTGTGTGCCGTATGGCAATCTTGCGGGGAATGATTATTCTTATGGCACTGTAGGATTCTTTCTAAATAAATCTTTGAAAAAAGAAAACATCACTCTATTTGGCGATGGTTCTCAAAAGAGAACATTCACCGAAATCTCGGATTTATGTAGAGTTTTATTGAGTGGGATGCAGAGCGAAAAAACTCTCAATGGTATTTTTAATATAGGAGGAGAAACGTTTAGTTTATATGAGGCAGCTAAAATTGTCGGTGAAAAATTTAACGTTGGAATTGATTTAATTGACTGGCCCGAAACTGATATAAAACTAGAATCAGGTGATACGATTTTTAATTCAGATAAGCTTGATGCAAAATTAAACTACGAATATAAAGGGAATTTTAAAAAGTGGGTGAGTGATTTAAAAAAGCCGGCAGAAAATCCACCGGCTAAACTCTGATTAAATTTTCTTCTTAGTCTTTTTATCCTTACAGCAATCACTGTTTCCATCTTTCTTATCCTTGCATTCTTCCGAATTTTCTTTTGAGCAGTCATGTGGATTTTCTGATTTAGAAGATTCTGTATCGTAACCAGCCTTATTAATTGCGGATTCAATTTCTTTCGGAGTAATTTGTCCAGCCGTATAGAGTATCTTTGCGGTTTTAGTTTTTGAATCAGCTATAACATCTTTCACTCCATTAAGCTTTTTCACTTCAGAGGAAATTTTGTTTTCGCAGCTGCCGCAAGTCATTCCTTTGCATTTGAATTCCACAGTTTGCACATTTTTATCTGCGTTCTGGGTTAGACTGGAGTTATCAGTTTTCGTCTGCTCCGTCTTTGTCTCCGGTGCTTTGTTTTCAGAGATTTTGCTGTCGTTCTTGTTGCATCCCGCTATAATGAAAGCAGATGCAATGAGAAAAGAAAATAATTTTATTCTTACCATGTGATATTCTTTGTTTTAAATTTTAACTGTCTTAAGTCTTAAAGAATTCCCAATAACAGTAACAACGTCGCTGAAAGCCATCAGCATTGCCGCGAGCACGGGACTAACTACAATCCCCCATGGAGAAAGCAAACCCGCCGCTAAGGGAATAGCAATTATATTGTAGAAAAATGCCCAGAAGATATTTTGTTTAATTACCTGAACAGTTTTCTTTGAAATGTTAATTGCCTTTGCAATATTTCTTAAATCGCCTTTTACCAGAATTACATCAGCCGAATCAATTGCGACATCCGTTCCGCTGCCTATGGCAATGCCAACATCTGCTTTTGCCAATGCAGGCGCATCGTTTATCCCGTCGCCTACCATAGCAACTTTATGATTGTTCGATTGAAGCTGCTCGACAATATTTAATTTGTCTTCCGGGAAAACTCTTGAAAAATAATTATCAATGCCGACTTCCTTTGCAATGCTTTTGGTAACATATTCATTATCGCCGGATATCATGTAAATCTCGAAATTATTTTTCTTTAAATCATTAATTACAGATTTGGATTCAAACTTAATATCTTCATCAAAAGTAATTCTTCCGCAAATTTCATTGTTGATGCTTATGAAAAGATTTCCTTTAGAGTTAAGACTTTCAAATTCTTTAAATCCATTTTCGGATAATCCACTATGAAAAACTTTTTCTTTAATAAAGCGCAGGCTTCCAACTGCAACTTCCTTTCCATTTACATAACCTGTAACTCCCAATCCATGCTCGTTGCTAAAATTATCCGCATCTTTGAAAGCATCAATACCGTTATCAGCGCAATAGTGAACAATAGATTTTGCAATAGGATGATTAAAGTGCTTCTCTAAAGTAAAAACATATCTCAAAAGCTCATCAATGGAATACTCGTTTAATGAAACAATGTTTTCAAATTTTAATTCCCCGGTTGTAATCGTGCCGGTTTTATCAAAACAAAGCGTATTAATCTTATTGAGCTTTTCAATAGCGTTAATGTTGTTAAACAAAATTCCGTTATCTGCGGAGCGTCCTATACCTACAACAACTGCCATAGGAGAAGCCAGCCCAAGCGCGCACGGGCAGGCAATAATCAACACCGAAACAGCATTAAGCATTGCTTTTGAAAACTCTGCACCAAGAACGAAATTCCATATTGCAAAAGTTGCCAAAGCAATAACTAATACTAATGGAACGAACACGGCAGAAATTTTATCAGCCAGCTTTTGTATTTCCGGTTTTGAATTTGCCGCATCTTTAACAAGATTAATTATCTTTGCAAGTCGTGTATCATTACCTGTTTTCAGAGCCTTTACTTTTATAAATCCATTTTTGAGAATTGTGCCGCTGATAACAGGCTCACCGGCGCGTTTTTCGACAGGGAGAGATTCACCCGTCATAGCGCTTTCATCTACAACGCAGTTGCCGTTTTGAATGACTCCATCAATTGGAATTTTATCTCCTGACTTTATCAAAACAATATCGCCGGCTTTAACTTTTTTAAACGGAATTGTTATCTCTTCGCCTCCGCGTTCTATGATTACAGTTTTGCTTTGAAGCCCTTTCAGGCTTTTAATGGAAGTCTGTGCTTTCGATTTTAATACAACTTCAAGATAGTTGCCGATTAATATGAAAGTCGTTATCATTGCGGCAGTCTCATAATAAACTTCGTGCATTCCGTTTAATGCTTTTATATCCAAACTTAAAACATGATTTGCGGTAATAACTAAGCTAAAAGTAAAAGACGACATCGTTCCCAAACTGACTAAGGCATTCATGTCAGGAACACCTGTGCGTACTGATGAAATAGCTCCTTTGAGGAATTTAATTCCACACCAAAAAACTACCACCGATGAAAGCAAAAGTTGAATTAAAAGATTTATATTATGAGGTACATTCAATCCGTTAGCAAGCCCTATATGGTCTTTCATAGCAAGAACCATTATTATCAAAGAAAGTCCTATCGCGGTAAAAATTTTAGTTCTTTGCAGCTTTCGTAATTTCTCTTTTTTCTCCTGTTCAATGGAATCTTCATCTTCAATTACATCAAAGCCCAAACTTCTAATAGACGAAATTATTTTAGATAAGGAAATCAAGTTTTCTTCAAAATCTATTTTCGCGGTCTCGGATGAAAAGCTTACGTTTACATTTTTCACGCCTTCAAGTTTTGAGACATAAGAATTTATGCTGTTCGCGCAGCCGGAACAGTTCATCCCCACAATATCTAACTCTATTTGCTTTAAGTTGCTCATAATAATTTTTCTGCTACTCTTGCAGCTCTCTTATTTTCTAGAACATCATGAACTCTTATTATGTTCGCGCCGTTTGCAATCCCTATTGCATTTGCTGCCAGTGTCCCTTCTAACCGCTCTTCTAAAGAAGCCGGGTAAATTTTGTTTATAAAACTTTTTCTTGAAGCTCCCAGAAGAATAGGGCAGCCCAGCGATTTAAACTTCGAAAGATTTTTAATTAACTCAAGATTATGCTCAAGCGTCTTTCCAAATCCTATTCCGACATCAGTGATTACTTGTTTTATTCCTGAATTTTTTGCCTTAGTAACAGAGTTATGTAAAAAATCATAAACTTCATTTACAACATCATTGTAAACCGGGTTTTCCTGCATGCTTTTTGGCGTTCCCTTAATGTGCATCAAAATACAGGAGGCATTATGCTTTGCCGTAATTTCAGGGAGCCGTTCATCAAATGTAAATCCGCTTATGTCGTTTACTATTACTGCACCCGCTTTCAGCGCTTCCTCTGCAACTTCACTTTTGTATGTATCTATCGAGATAGGGATACTTACATTTTTCTTAAGAGCATTGATGACCGGTATTACTCTCTCAAGCTCTTGTTCAACCGTAATTGCTTCAGAACCCGGTCTCGTTGATTCACCGCCTACATCTAAAAAGTCAGCTCCTTCATTTTCCATTCGCACTGCATCGTTAATAACCGTATCAATTTTAACTTGGTTTTGAAAATATTTTCCTCCATCAGAAAAAGAATCAGGAGTAATATTCAAAACTCCCATGATGAAAGTGCGGGAAAATAAATCGTAACTAACGTTTCCAAATTTATAAATCATCAACTTACTTCTGCTCCCGATGAAATGTTTCCGTCAATAGTAATAATCCTTAAGTCTTTTCCGTTCTTAGCCGCCAGCAGCATACCTTGTGATTCAATTCCCATTAGCTTTGACGGCTTCAAGTTATCCACAATCACAATTAATTTCCCAATAAGAGATTCGGCTGAATAATGTTCTGAAATGCCGGAAACAATTTGCTTCTCTTTATCGCCGACTTTTATTTTTAACTTCAGAAGTTTCTTACTGTTCGCAACTTTTTCAGCTTCGATAACTTCTCCGACTTTCAAAGTTACTTTTTTAAAGTCATCAATTGAGATTAAGTTTAACTCTTCCTTAATTTCAGGCTCAACGGTTTTCTTTTCCAGAATAGGGAAGAGTATGCCATTTTCACCCAACTCATCTCCGACTTTTAAAACAATTTTTCCAATTTTTTCCCATGCAAAATCTTCCTTCCCTTTGTTGAGAATTTTCAGAATCTTTTCCGCTGTATAAGGAAGAACAGGAGAGATTGCTATCGCAATTGAATGACAAATCTGTAAACAGTCATTAATTATTTCTCCGCATTTTTCTTTATCAGCTTTTATAACTTTCCACGGTTCTGAATCGTTAAAATATTTATTTGCGGCTCTGACAATATTCATTACTTCAGTCAGTCCGTCTTTTAATTTATAATTCTCAAACAGCCCGGCTGCTGTGTTAGCAAGCGCTTTTATTTCTTCAAGTATTCCTGATATATCATTGTTTCTTGCAGGTACTTTGTTGTCGAATTTTGATTTTGCAAATACAACGGTCCTATTAATATAGTTGCCAAGAATCGCTGCAAGTTCGTTATTGTTTTTGTTAACAAAATCATCGAGGCTGAATTCGGAATCTTTATTCTCAGGAAAAGTTGTTGCCAAACAGTAGCGAATTAAATCTGCATCGTACTCATTCAAATAATCTTTCAAAGCAGAGCCGACACCTTTGCTCTTTGAAAATTTTCCCCCGCCAAAATTAAGAAATTCATTTGCCGGAACATTATCGGGAAGTATGTAATCACCATGCGCCATTATCATTGCAGGGAAAATCAATGCGTGAAAAATAATATTATCTTTTCCTATGAAGTGGATTAGGTTAGTTTCTTTATCACACCAGTAATCTTTCCACTTATCCGGCTCACCGCGCTTTTCGAATAACTCCTTTGTGAAAGAAATATATCCTATTGGAGCCTCGAACCAAACATAAATTACTTTACCATCGTAACCTTCCAGCGGAACGGGCACACCCCAGTTTAAATCTCTCGTATAGTCTCTATCCTGCAAGCCGGTTTTAAACCAGCCTTTGCAGTAATTAATTACATTTGGTTTCCAATCCTTTTTTGTATCAATCCACTGCTCAAGTTTTCCCTGATAATCTTTAAAAGGGAAAACAAAATTTGATGTTTCTTTTATAACAGGAATATCTCCTGAAATTTTCGAGCGGGGATTTTTTAAATCAAGCGGAGATAAATCCGAACCGCAGTTCTCACACTGGTCGCCGTTTGCTTCTTCATTGCCGCACACGGGGCACGTTCCTATAACATATCTGTCAGCTAAAAACATTTTATCTTTTTCAGAATAAAGCTGTTTTGATTTTTTCTCTTTTAATATTCCTTTGTTATAAAGGTTAAGAAAAAATTCCTGTGATGTTTTTATATGCAGCGGTTCTGAAGTTCTTGAATAAATATCAAATTTGATTCCAAGTCTTTCAAATGATTCTTTGTTTGAGAAGTGATACTTATCAATGATTTCCTTTGGAGTAACTTTTTCGTTAATAGCTGAAATTTCTATAGCAGTGCCGTGCTCATCGGAGCCGCAGATAAAAACCACATCATCACCTTTTAATCTTCTATAGCGGACATAAATATCCGAAGGCAGATAAGCGCCTGCAATGTGTCCCAAATGCAGATAGCCGTTCGCGTATGGTAAGGCAGCGGTAACTAAGTATCTTTTTTTACTCATTAAATATTATGTTATAAAAATTTTTCTTTTAACTCGGGAGTAGGGATTCTGCATGAATCTTTTTTCCCAAATAACTTATATCTGTTCTTCGCAATTATATTATAAAAAAAATCCCGCATAGGTTTTGGAACCAGGATTAGAGGGTAAAAGATTTTCCAGAATAAACCTAATTTTTTAGCGATTCTTAAAGCTGCCGAGGATTTTTTATATACTATGTTCTTTTCAATAAATATGAATGAATCAAAATCATTTTTGGAAAGCTTAAAGTGTTCCAAAATTTCCTGACCTTTTTCAGATTGCAGAGCAGCAAACTTGAAAATATTTTTCTTATCCCTGTCAATAATAAAATTTACCGATGAATCACAGAAATTACATACTCCGTCAAATAAAATAATATTATTGTACAAGCTAACCTTCCTCTCTTCCGGCTCTTTCTAAAGTAAAAGCAGGGATGCAAATAGATATGTATTCAACAGGTTCATCGAAAGGATTTGAGTATCTTACTTTGCTTCCTCTTTTTATACATACAGATTGATTTTTTTCGAGTATAATTTCTTCTATTACTTCAGCGTGATCAATTTCAAATTTTTTTCTCCCTGATACAACGTATGTGATTTCATCAAAAGCCGGATTTTGAAACGGCTCGCTCCATCCCGATGGTGCAATCATGTGAGCAATACTGTAATCACCAAGAGAAATGCTTGCATTACCGAAAAATTCCTCGATTAATTTTCCATCAGTTGTAGGGACAATGAAAGGATTTTTTTGAATTACGTAATCACTCATAACTAATTCTTTAGATGTTCAGGATTATCAAGAAAAAAATTTTTACAGATTGTTAAATCTTTTATGAATCGTATATTGTTTTCTAAACTTACAGGTGTCAGCTGAAAATATTTTTTTTCGAAAAATTCTCTGGTCTTCGCATTTAATTTTTCCGAAAGAGCTTTAAACTCATCAATGAACCCTATAAATTGTTCTTTGAATTCATCCGAAATTTTTTCTTTCGAACTTTGCTCAACTGATTCATTAGCAAAAATCCCAAGCATTCCGCTCAGGAATTTTGCTTTGAAGATTATATCTAAAAATTTTTCTTTATTACCGTCATAGAAAGCACTTTCGAGAAGAATCGAAATATCATTAAAATCGGATAATGAATTACCGGAGTATTCCCTTATCTCAAAAATTAAATCACGGGTCTTTTCTGAAATAATCATATTATGCTTTCACTGCTGCACCTGCTTTTTCACAGTAGGTTAATCCTTTTTTGCCGCAGCAATTTTTGAATTTCTTATTCGGGTCTAACGGACATGCATCATTTCTTCCCATCTTCTCTCCGACTTTTATCGGAGACTTCTTCATTGACGGATCAACATTTCCGTTTTCTTCAACACCTGCTCCTACGTATCCCATGCCGCTTGATGACTGATGCACAGCTCTCATTCTTGATGTATTAACTGCTCTCGGAGATTGAATTGTAACATCTTCTGGAGTTTGAGTAGTAAACTTAAACAAGAAGCCGACTACATCACCTGCAATGCTATCCAACATTTCAGCAAATAATTTAAAGCCGTCTGTTTTGTATTCAATAAGCGGATCTTTCTGTCCGTAAGCTCTGAAGTTAATACCTTCTTTAAGGTCATCCATCTCGCGTAAATGCTCTTTCCATTTTTCATCTATAACAGAAAGCATTGCAAATCTTTCAACCTGCGCCATAAGTTCTGCGCCATATCTTTCTTCTTTTCTTTGATAGAAAGCTTTTACTTCTTTTTCAAGAAGCTCTTTTAATCCGACTTCACCATGCTTTTGAAAATCTGTAGGGCTAATATTTAATCTGACTAAAAATGTTCTTCCGACTTCATCTATAAATCCCTGAACGTCTCCGTTTTCATAATGCTTATCTACTATTGAATCGCCTGCCTTTTTAGCCATATCAAGAATTTCATCTTTCAGCCTTTCACCCATCAATGCCTGACGTCTCTTTTCATAGATAACCTCTCTCTGCTGGTTCATTACGTTATCATACTCAAGAAGTCTTTTTCTTATTGCAAAGTTATTTTCTTCTACTTTTTTCTGGGCACGTTCAACTGA
>JAFDZO010000010.1:140424-140719 GCA_018266845.1 Bacteroidota bacterium
GGACCAAGCTTAATATCCGTTCCTCTACCAGCCATGTTAGTTGCAATTGTTACCGCGCCTCCAAGACCCGCATTTGCAACAATCTGCGCTTCCCGCTGGTGCTGCTTTGCATTTAGAACTTCATGAGGAACACCTTTGCGTTTTAACATCCTTGAAATTGTTTCCGATACTTCGACAGAAGTCGTACCAACTAAAACAGGTCTTCCTTCCTTTCTCATCTTTTCAACTTCATCAATTACGGCGTTATACTTCTCACGTTTAGTCTTATAAATCAAATCATTCATATCATCTCTGA
>JAFDZO010000010.1:140914-146364 GCA_018266845.1 Bacteroidota bacterium
TCATCTACAATCATTATCTTTCCTTCCTGAATTACGTAGTCAACATCTTTTTCATAAAGTCCGTAAGCCTTTAATAACTGCTGCACTGTATGTAGTCTATCGCTTCTTTCTGCGTAAACTTTTGATAGTTCGTCTTTTCTTAATTCTTTTTGATCAAGAGAGAGGTTTTCATCGTTATCAATATTTGCAACTTCGGTGCCTACATCGGGCAGGGTGAAGAAGTCTCTTTCAACTGCCGAAGGCGCAAGGAACTCTCTTCCTTTTTCAGTTAAGTCAGTTATGTGTGATTTTTCATCAATGGTGAAATACATTTCATCATCAACGATGTGCATCTGCTTTGCATTATCTCTTAGGTAAAAAGATTCAACTGAAAGCATTAACGTTTTGTTCTCAGGTTCGCTTAAAGCTTTTTGCAGTCTTGGATGCTTCGGAAGACCCCTGTGCCCTCTGAGTAGCGCAAGCCCGGCTTTATCTAACTCATCTTTTGAAATTGATTTTCTCTCGCCTTTAGATAGGATAGCTTCAGCTTCACTCACAAGCTGTCCTACCAATCTTTTTTGAGCTTCAACAAGACGTTTTACTCTTTGATTCATCTCATCAAATTTATGCGTGGGCGCATCAACAGGACCTGAAATAATAAGCGGAGTTCTCGCTTCGTCAATTAATACTGAGTCAACTTCGTCAACGATTGCAAAATAATGTTCGCGCTGCACCATCTGGTTTTTATCTGTAACCATGTTATCGCGGAGATAATCAAAGCCGAATTCATTATTTGTTCCGTAGGTAATATCGGCAAGGTAGTTATTCCTTCTGCGGTCATTATCCATATCGTTCAGGATAACGCCTACATTCATTCCATGGAAACGGAAAATTTCGCCCATCCACTCGGAGTCTCTTTTTGCAAGGTAATCGTTAACCGTAACAAGGTGAACGCCCTTACCTGCAAGCGCATTTAAAAACAATGGAAGTGTAGCAACAAGTGTTTTACCTTCACCGGTTGCCATCTCAGAAATTTTTCCTTTGTGCAATACGATACCGCCTATAAGCTGAACGTCATAAGGAATCATGTTCCACTGGATTTTCGTTCCGGCTGCTTCCCATGATTTTCCGCATAATCTTCTACACGTGTCTTTTACAACAGCGAAAGATTCAGGAAGAATTTCGTCAAGGGTTTCAGCGATAGTTTCGTAGAGCTGTTTATTTAACTCAGCCAGCTCATCGTATGCCTCCATTCTTTCATTATGCTCAACATCGCTTTTCAGCTTTTCGTTAAGTTCATTAATTCGCTTTTCTATTTCAGATGTTGCATCGGAAATTCTTTGCTTTAATTCAGTTGTTTTTGCTCTTAGTTCGTCATCAGATAAAGATTTATATTGCTCATAGTATGAATTGATTTCATCCACTATAGGAAGAAGCTCTTTCACATCTTTTTCATTCTTTGACGGAAATATTTTTTTAAGAAACTTTAGCATAGTTTAGTATTTCTTTCCTCACTAATTTTTTGATAAACGTGAATTTAACGGTTTATTTAAACAAAATAAATTTATAAATTTCGGGTGAAAATTGCTTTGAAACATATTATAATGTGTAACAAAGTTCACACAATATTAGTTGTAATGTTAAAACTATTTTATTTTACGCGAAGAGTTAAAAATGGTTAAAAAAATTATATTAATCTTTATTTCTGCGATGGGAGTTCTATTGGCATGCGCTGTGATTTACAATTTTTTGCCGGAAGAAAAATTACAGCGAAATGATAAAATAGATAAGATTATTGTTGTAAAGTCGCTTAGGAAGATGGAGGTTTATTCAAATGGAAAATTACTTAAAGTTTATAACATTGCTGTAAGCAGAAATTCTATAGGAGATAAGCAGTTTGAAGGAGACGAAAAAACTCCTGAAGGAATATATTTCATAAATGATAAAAACCCAAACAGCGGCTATCATAAGAACCTGGGAATTTCTTATCCTGATTCAACTGATATTAAAGAGGCAGGGCTTTTAAACAAGCCGGCAGGAGGGGATATAAAGATTCATGGAATAAGAAATTACATGGGGTTTATTGGCAAATTTCACCGGCTGAGAGATTGGACAAAAGGCTGTATAGCAGTAACGGATGAAGAGATTGATGAAATTTACGAACATACTCCTATAGGCACTCCGATTGAAATTAAACCGTAATTTTTCTTTGCGAAAGCTTTATACTTCATTGAAATATTTTTTTTTATTAACTAACTTGTAAAATAATTAAAAGGAGATATTGTAATGGCAATAATGATTACAAGCGAATGTATAAATTGCGGAGCGTGCGAGCCGGAATGTCCAAATACTGCTATTTATGAAGGCGGAAATAACTGGGTGCTTGGCGGAAATTCTTTCGGAGAGGGTGATGCTTCTCCAAATGGGAACTCGGGCTTTTTTCAGTCGGATTATTTTTACATAGTGCCCGATAAGTGCACTGAGTGTGTGGGCTTTCATGATGAGCCTCAATGCGCTGCGGTTTGTCCTGTTGACTGCTGTGTGCCTGACCCGAATCACGTCGAGGATAAAGAAACTCTTCTTGCAAGAAAAGAATCTTTAGACGGAATAGGAAGATAATTAAGATTTTATATCGTCTTGGGCGGGAGGAGTTATTTTAGGTTCATTCCCGCCTGTCTTTTCACTATCAACAATATTACTCTCATCTGTGTTTTTATCATCCCCGGTAAAGTCCGTATCATTCCTGTAGGTTTCGGTAATATTTTCATTCGCGCTTGCAAGCTGATAATCTATAACCTGAGCCGAATTATTTTCATCTGCATCATTTTTCTTAAACACTCTTTTATATCCGATAAGAATTAATAAAAACCCCACCGTTACGGCAATATCAGCTACATTAAAAATAGGGAATGAATAAATCGTTTTTCCGAAAAGCTTAAAATCGGGAATATTGAAATGAAAGAAATCAACTACTCTTCCGTAAAATAAAGGAGCGTAGTCATAAAGAACTCCATAAAATGTCCTGTCTATCAGGTTGCCAAGTGCGCCACCCAAAATAAAAGCAAGTGAAAGGCGCAGAAGAAAAGTCTCTTTTCTTTTTTTGTAGATAATGAAAAAAATAAGAATCGTCGCGGCAATTGTGAATAATGTAAGGAAAAGCTTACTGCCTAACTGAAGCCCGAAAGCCATTCCGGGATTTTCTATAAATGTAATTTGAAAAAATTCTCCGAGTACTTTTATAGATGACTGGTATGGCATTCCTTCCACAAAAATTCCCATGGATGGAATATTAAGTCCTTTAACTTTTAATTTTGTAATCTGGTCAATTAAAACAATTATCAGTGAGAAATATAGTATTCGCATTAAAACTTTTTCGTTGTTAAAATAAAAGCCGGAACGCCTGCTCCGACTTCTATAAAGCAATAAAATTATTTAAAGTTCCGTAAGAAAAGAAAAATTATCCTCTGAGATTTTTACACTCAATACAGTGCTGTGTAATGGGTACAAGCTCAAGCCTTTCCTTTGGAATAAGGGGACAGGATTTACACATGTTTTTCGGGATCTCCATACAATCCTGACATATTCCGTATGTTCCGTTATCAATTCTCGTCAAAGCATCCTGAAGATAGCCGAGATATTTTTCATCTCTCTGCACAAACATATAGTTCTTTTCTCTTTCCATTTCATCAGTGCCTTGTTCAGCCATATGAGTGGAGTAGGTTGAGTTATCGCCAACGTAATCTCCCGATTCATTATCTACAAGTGACTGCATGTTTGCCCTTGCCGACTCGAGAATATCTCTTCTTTCAGCCAGAATAATTTCTTTGAAGTGTTTCAGTTCTGCCGAAGTGTATCTTGTCTTTTTATTCGGCTTGTATTTTTTCACGTGCGACGGAACTTCAATTTCGTCTTTAATCTGTTTGGGTTTAGTATTTGTTACAGGAAGCCTTTTTGCTTTTAGGATTTTTTTCGCTTTTGCAGGGGAGACTTTCTTTGTTTTCTTCGCAGGTGCCTTTGCTTTTGGCTTTGCTTTCATTTTTGTTTTTATCTTTGCTTTCACTTTTATCTTAGACTTAGCTGCTGTTTTTGGCTTTACCTTAGCTCCGGGTTTGACTTTTGGTTTTGCCGTTTTAGGCGCAGCTTTTTTTGTTTTTGTCTTGCTCATTGTAATATGATAAAAGGTAAAAAAATAATTATAATTTTTTAACGAAAAACTTGAGCGGTTCTCCGTTTATATCAGTTTCGGAGAAATCAAGCTCCTCGCCATTAGCTTCGGAAATATTCTCGCTTAGAGTTTCGGATTTAATATATCCCGTGCTATTGAGAATTGCATTCAATAAATCGCTTGAGCCTTTTATGAAAATTTCAACTTTATCGTTAATATCAAACCCGTTTGTTTTTCTAAAGTTCTGTATTCTGTTTATGAACTCCCTTGTAATTCCCTCGTTAATCAGATTTTCATCGAGCGATGTATCAAGCGCAATCGTGAGATTTTTATCAGTATCAACAATCCATCCTGTAATGTTCTCTGTAAGAATTTCAATGTCATCGGTTGAAATAACAAAGCCGCCTTTAGCAATGCTGCCGTTACTTTCAACAGTTTTAATATCTTCTTTATTGAAAGAATTAATTATTGCCTGAACAGTTTTAACATCTTTTCCGAATTTCGGACCGATTGATTTAAAATTCGGCTTTGCCTTCTTTTTAATTATTTCGGAGTCGCCCTCTACGAAGTTTAATTCCTTAACATTTACTTCTTCGAGTATTATATCCTGAAACTTGGAAATAGTTTCCTTTTCATGAGCATTAAGGACCGGAATTAATATCTGTCTTAACGGCTGGCGTACTTTCAGATTGTTTTTTACTCTGATTGCTCTTGTAAGATAAACTATTCTTTGAGCAATGTTCATTTGCTCTTCAAGAGCTACGTCTATTTCATTAGTTGCGCATTTTGAGAATTCCGACAAGTGAATAGATGAATCTTCTTTTGTTAGATTCTGATATAACCTTTCCGAAAGAAATGGGGAAACCGGCGCCATCATTTGTACTATGTTTATCAGGACTTCATAAACCGTCTGATATGCTGAGTTTCTATCCTGCTCATTTTCAGGATTTCTGAAACGTTTCCTGTTTCTTCTTATGTACCAGTTTGAAAGCTCATCAATAGTGAAATCGAAAATTAGCCGGCATGCTTTTGTAACTTCATAAGCATCCATCAGCTCGAAGTACTCTTTTTTAAGAGTATTCAGTTTTGAAATAATCCACTTATCAATTACAGAGCGGTTTTTTACAGGAACAAAATCTGATTTTTTGTAATCAAAATTCGTAAGTCCGCTGTAGATTGTGAAAAACTTGTATGTATTTATTAATGTATCGAACAGCTTATTCCTTAATTCAACAAGCTCGTCTTCATTGAATAATTTTGATTTTCCGACAGGGGAATTTCCTACAAGATACCATCTTAACAAATC
>JAFDZO010000010.1:146505-146855 GCA_018266845.1 Bacteroidota bacterium
AGCGAATAAAACCATCCTCTTGTCTGGTCAACTCCTTCGGCGATAAAATCAGCCGGAAAGTTTTTCTCGAAAATTTCTTTGTTCTCAAAAGGATAATGCCATTGCGCAAAAGGCATTGAGCCGGAATCAAACCAGCAGTCAATCACCTCTCGCACCCTTTTCATTTCGTGCCCGTCTTTACTCTTTATTTTTACGTTGTCAATGAAAGGTTTGTGCAAATCAATATCTTCATCTGTAGGGTAAACTTCACTGAAATTATGTGAGCGCTGCTTTAGTTCTTCGATGCTTCCAATACATTCAAAATGTTCTTTGCCATTTTCATCGGTGTAAGTCCAAACCGGAAGGGGAGT
>JAFDZO010000011.1 GCA_018266845.1 Bacteroidota bacterium
AGATATTGAAATTGCAGGACTTATAATTTCCTGTTATTCATACGGGCAAGTTGACCAGATAAACCGTTTTGTAAACACATTTTTCGAGCGTATCAATTGGAAACCTTACGAATTTACAAAGAACTACCAGCATATTAAAGACAAAAAGCTTCTCAAAAATCTTTATTACCGTTTTAATGATGAAAAAGATTTAGCAAACCTGATTTTGGGAATTCAAAAAGCGCTCAAAAATTATGATTCTTTAAAAAATTTATTCTTGAAGTTATACAACGAAGATGAAGTAAATATTATGGCTCCGTTAAACTTTTTTTCAAATAGCATAACTAATAATAAAATATATTATTTATTACCAAATATCTCAAAAAACTCAACCGCTAAAAGATTAAATATGTATTTGCGGTGGATGGTGCGGAAAGACGATATAGATTTAGGCATTTGGGGGGACAAAGTAAGCCCTTCTAAATTAATAATGCCGGTAGATACTCACATTTATAGAATCTCTCAAAAATTAGGATTGGTAAACCGAAAATCGTGTGATATGAAATATGCAATCAAATTGACTGAAAAGCTCAAGGATTTTGACGCAAATGACCCCGTGAAATATGATTTTGCGCTTTGCCATTTGGGAATAGATAAGAGTTACGAATTCTGAGTTATGAGTTATGAATTGTGTTTCAATATTCAATATTGCTTAACTAATTCTTCTTACATCAAAATTCATATCTCTGAATTCATAACTTGTAATTCATCTTGTTTCTTCCAGTTTTATATCCGTTATTCCATTAACCTTCGCGAATTCCAATACTTCTTCTTCTGTATCAAATGACTTATATGCGTCAAACTCCAGCATACTCTTTTTGCCGTTTCGTTCTACTTCAATCATCTGTCTTGCAATGCCGCCCGGATAATAATAAACTTTCAGTACCCAGTATTTAACCGGAATTTTATCATACTCTTCCTGCACAAATTTTTGCTTCGGGTAATACTTCATTTTACGGATAATCAGCTCCTCACTTCCGATAGGGAAGTCATCCTTAGGAGCGTTCATCAGTTCACCCGGAATTACGGTTACGATGATTGAATAATCCTTCACCGGCTTAATTTCTATTGTCCATTGTTGTTCGATTTTATCCGAAGCGTTTGCCAGAAAATCGGATATATAATATGCTTCAAAGCCTTTCCAGATAATATCATTTTTTTTTAGCGTTATGGTTTTTGCTGCAGTGGTTTTAGTTGCGGCTTGTGTAATTTCTGCTTCATCTTTTGAAATTCTTGTAACTTTATAATTCGTGCTTCCTATATAGAATCCATCATTCAATCTCAGATTTCCTAAAGCAAAATCAATATAATCTGATAAATCTGCATTTTTAGAAAGCTCAACAAATCCGCTTAAATCATCCTTTATGCCGAATTTTTGAATCAATTTTACAAAATATTTGCATCCCTTTTTTATGTCAATAGTATCGCCCATTTTATAACCGCCGGTTATTGGCTTTGAATTTTGGTTTGCAAGGATGGAAATATCTGCCTTCATTCTTCCGTTATCAATCCATATTCCATCTACACGGATTATCTTACCGCAAATTTTCTCTTCGCCTTTTTCATAAATTGTATAGGTATCCTGCGGAAAAACTTTGGCAGTGAGTAAAAATAAAAAAAATATAATTAACGATTTCATTTAAGCGCTTTAATATTTTAAATGAAAAATTTGATTTGAGCTACTCAATAGGGGAACCCTGCACTGCCGACCATGCGCCGTACTCTATTGCAATGCATCTTACAAGCGAAATGTTCCAGCCGTTTGCCATGTTAAGCGTTTCAATGGCAGCACGCACCTGCTTTATAGGCTCGTCCGTATTGGGGGCAGTTGTGCTGAGTATGTTATCGGGAAAATTTAGAATTGTTTCATTAAGGTACCAGAAATCTTTATAGCCAAGTTTCTTTAATTCAGTTTTCAATTCCTGTTTGTTATCGGTTACATCATAAATTAAAAGGACTTCCATTTTCTTGATTTGGTTTTCACAAGTATAAAAATATTTTAAACGGGAAGGTATTCAAATATTTTTGCGGAGGGACAACTTAACCGCAAAGATGCAAAGATATACTCAAAGGGCGCAGAGTTAAAACTCATACTTGTCATTCCCGTTCCGCATCAAGTGCGGGATAAACTCCGGCGTCGAATCCAATCAGCATGCGATACACTTGTCCGCCGATGTTAGTATTTTTCACCAACAGCTTCTAGCATTGTATCGCTGTTGGTCGGGAGACCAACAACGGCTGAATGTAAGAAACATGTTAAATAGCGAACATTTTTATAGAGAAATTAAAACAATGGGAAACTTTGTTGAGAATCTACTATAAATGCATATACTGTTAAAGTTATCATTATAAAATATGCAATAACTAATGATACATAACTATAAGGAGAAGAAGTTTTACTTTGTCTTTGTTTTTTATAAATATAAAAAATTAGTAAACTGGAGGCGATTATGTTGACAATATAAAAAATCTTAGTGGATAATCTTAATTTATTATCAATTTCTATTTGAGGTATATTTAAAATGTCCAAAATATTTGCCATTAGTTTAAAATTTTTAGTGGCATTTGAAGCATACATAACTTGGATTTTTAATGCCTGATGTGGATCAAAAAACCTCCATTTTAAAATTAGCGAATTTGAATCATTTTTAGTTAAAGTAAATTTAGAATAATTGGGTCGAACTTCATTCTGAATAGAGTAGCTTAATATTTGGGCTGAATCTAATACTATCTTAAATGGCTCTCTTACATCGAGTGAATCAATCGCAAAATCTCCGTTATTCCATAGGACAAATTCAATTAAATATATATTATTTTTTATAATAGATGAATCAGAAGTGATGACTTTGAATTTATTGGAAGAATTAGAATTATCATAAATTAAGGCATTATCAGTTACCTTATAATATGTTAATAGTTTCTCTTTATTTGACTTATTATAAAAAAAAATTGTTAGAACAATTCCTAAAATTGCTAATATAAATGTGATTAAATTAAAAGGTCTTTTTAAATCGTCAAGAAGTTGCATTTAATTCAAAAGTGATTGAATTGTTGCAAAATACATATTATTTCTTTGATATACAATATGTTTTATTAATAGGTTAACTACAAAATAAAATTACAAAGCCCTTCCTGTTAACACAGAAAGGGCTTTGCTTAGAATAATTTGTACTTGAATGAATATTAATACATATCACCCATACCGCCGCCCATTCCCGGAGGCATTCCCATCGGTGCTTTTTCCTTTTCAGGACGCTCTACGATAGTAGCTTCGGTCATAAGCAACATAGAAGCAACTGAAGCAGCATTTTCCAATGCAACTCTTGTTACTTTTGTCGGGTCAATAACACCTGCGCTTACAAGGTCTTCGTATTTATCGCTTGCTGCGTTGTATCCGAAGTTACCAGTGTTTTCTTTAATCTTGTTAACGATAACAGAACCTTCCATACCTGCGTTTGCAACAATCTGTCTGATAGGCTCTTCGATAGCTTTTCTGATGATGTTAACACCGAGCATAATATCGTGGTTGTCATCTTTTACCGAATCCAGCTTATTGCTTACTCTTATAAGAGCAACGCCGCCGCCCGGAACGATACCTTCTTCAACTGCCGCTCTGGTAGCATGTAAAGCATCTTCTACTCTTGCTTTCTTTTCTTTCATCTCAACTTCTGTAGCAGCGCCGATTTTCAATACTGCAACTCCGCCTGAAAGCTTTGCAAGTCTTTCCTGTAATTTTTCTCTATCGTAGTCAGAAGTTGTTTTTTCCATCTGAGCTTTTATTTCATTTATTCTCTTCTTGATATCTTCGTTCTTTCCAGCGCCTTCAACGATTGTTGTATTGTCTTTGTCAATCACAACTCTTTTTGCTGTACCAAGGTAAGCAACTGTAGCGTTTTCAAGTTTGTAACCCTGCTCTTCGGAGATAACTGTTCCTTTTGTGAGAACTGCGATATCTTCAAGCATAGCTTTTCTTCTGTCACCGAATCCCGGAGCTTTAACTGCAGCAACTTTTAATGTGCCTCTTAATTTGTTAACTACCAACGTTGCTAAAGCTTCACCTTCGATATCTTCAGCAATGATTAACATAGCTCTTCCTGACTGCGCAGATTTTTCAAGGATAGGAAGAAGGTCTTTCATTGTTGAGATTTTCTTATCGTAGATAAGAATGTAAGGGTCTTCAAGCTCGGTTTCCATTGACTCTGTATTTGTTACAAAGTATGGTGAAAGGTAACCTCTATCGAACTGCATACCTTCTACTACGTCAACTGTGGTATCTGTGCCTTTTGCTTCTTCAACTGTGATAACACCGTCTTTGCCGACTTTCTCCATTGCCTGAGCAATAAGATCGCCGATGTAGTTATCGTTGTTAGCTGAAATAGCGCCGACCTGCGCGATTTCTTTGTTTTCTTTGATAGGGGAGGAAAGCTCTCTTAAGCCTTTTGTTAAAGCCTCAACAGATTTATCGATTCCTCTTTTTAAGTCCATCGGGTTTGCGCCTGATGTAACATATTTTAAACCTTCTCTGTAAATAGCCTGAGCTAATACTGTTGCAGTTGTTGTTCCGTCACCGGCTACGTCTGAAGTCTTTGAAGCAACTTCTTTTACCATCTGTGCGCCCATGTTTTCAATAGGATCTTCGAGCTCGATTTCTTTTGCAACTGTTACACCGTCTTTTGTTACTGTCGGAGCGCCGAATTTTTTATCAATTACTACGTTACGTCCTTTTGGACCTAATGTAACTTTCACTGCATTAGCTAAGGTATCGACACCCTTTTTGAGTGAAGCTCTTGCATCTGCATCGAATGTTATTAATTTTGAAGCCATTTATTTTTTCTAAGTTTTAAGTTTTAAAAATTTTAACAGGGAGGCATAACTCCCTTAAATTTAAAATGATTATGCTATTGAATTAATCTGAATTCTGTACTCTGTACTCTGAAATCAGATAATAGCGTATACATCAGATTCTCTCATAATGAGATACTCATCGCCTTCGATTGTGATTTCTGTGCCGGAGTATTTTCCGTAGAGAACTTTATCGCCTTTTTTAAGTGTGAGCGGAGTTACTTTTCCGTCTTCAGATACTTTTCCTGCGCCTACTGCTACAACTTCGCCTTGCATCGGTTTTTCTTTAGCAGTATCAGGAATGATAAGACCGCTAGCAGTTTTTTCTTCTGCCGGGCTGGGTTTTACAACCACTCTGTCGTGTAATGGAGTAATTTTCATTTGTGAATATTGTTTGATTTTGGTTTATTATTGAACTATTTTATAAGTATAACGCAAATTAGCACTCACAAGTTTCAAGTGCTAGTCAAAAAGAAAGGGAGAACAAAGCTGTTATAAAAATTGAAAGAGATAAACACAATGTACTTATATTGTAATTATGATATAGATCATTTTAATTTGTTCAATAAATCTATAATTTTGTAATAACTAATGTAGATTTGAAATCTAAATAAATGATTTGTAAGATGAATCTAAGCTCATTAACTTAGTTACTTTATAATTGGATTTGGAGAGAGGTAAAATTTTTTTTAGAGTAAATTCAGTTTCAGAAGTAGTACTTTCTTCCGGAATTTATTTTTATAGTTTGTACGCCGATGGAGTTTAAATGGATACTGAGAAAGCAATTTTACTGAAATAATCTATTGATATTTATATAGTTCAATTATAACTTATTAAAAATTAAATAAACATCTATGAGAAAAGTTACTGTTGTATTATTTATTTTACTTTCCTTACCAATTTGTAATGGACAATGGATTGAGAGAGACAATCCCCCCCACAGCGTCATCTTTTCATCCATAGATTTTTTAAATTCAAATACTGGATGCATAGGGGCAGGAAATATTTTTTTTACATCGAATGCCGGAGAAAATTGGAGCAATGTTTCACAAGGCTCGGTTAATGACGTCATTGAAAAAATTCAGGTATTTTCAGAAAATACAATTTATGTAAAATCCAATAATGCATTTTGGAAAACTACTAACAGAGGTCAAAATTGGAACTCAAATTCATCTTTTGATCAGTATATGACAACATTTAATTTTACCTCTTATAACACCGGTTATATTATCGGAACAACCGGGAGAATTTTTAAAACTACAAATGCCGGTGATAATTGGTTTTCTTTGAATTTGAATGTAGGTTCAAATCTAAATCAAATTCAATTTGTAAATGAGAATACGGGGTTTATAGTGGGATCTTCACCATCATGCATTTTAAAGACAACAAATGCAGGGCAAAATTGGACAGTAAATTCATTCGATGGGGATGGTGTCTTTGGAATATCTTTCATTAATAATACTATAGGATTCGCACTGAGAAACTATAATATTATTATGAAAACAACTGACGGAGGAGCGAGTTGGGATCAGTTAAGTAGTCTTAGTTACCCGGTACGCTTTATAAAATTTACTTCAGAAAGAACCGGATATCTTGCTGTTACGAATGTGGTAACAATTGGTATGATTTCTTACTATTACCCCAGAATTATTAAAAGTACGGATTATGGAAACAGTTGGAGTTACTATGAGCCGGGAATGTATGGGTTTGTAAGAGGAATTTCTTTTATAGATGATTTTATAGGCTTTGTACTTTCTGATGCAATATTTTTGAAAACCACAAACGGCGGTTCAACATTTATAAGTAATAACTCAAATCAGATTCCTGATAATTTTACATTATACCAGAACTACCCGAACCCCTTCAACCCATCCACGAAAATAAATTATGAATTAAAAACATCTGCCGACATATCACTTAACATATTTGATGTAAACGGTAAATTATTGAAAATTCTCGAAAGCGGAAACAAACAGGCAGGGAGCTACTCCATAAACTTCTCAGCAGAAGGACTTGCATCAGGAGTGTATTACTATTCTCTCATTACAGATGGAATTGTAGTTGATACAAAAAAAGCTGTATTACTTAAATAATAACTTTCTTCCAATTACAAAATTCATAAGCCCTTATGTATTTTGTAATTGGAATTTTCCTTTCTAATTAATAAATTCACATAGTAACGGAATTTTCTCTCCACATACCCTTATACGAAGTTATCCTCATCGAGTAATTTTTAATATAAAACACCTTTGCCGGGTGCGCCCTCTTTAATTCTAAAGGAGCATTTTATGAAATTCAATTCTATACTACTTCAATTTAGAGCAGTTTTAGTACTTCTCATCTTAATTTTCTTTCCACAACTTTCATATTCCGGTACAGGCTCAGAGCTTACCGGAAGTTTTAATCTTCTGTCAACTCAGGGCGGGGAAGACAATATTTCAAACAAAAGATTTTTTTCGTCAAACTCAAATGTTCGCGGAATTGCAGCAGCTATCGAGCAGCGCGGTGCAAATGCAGGGAGGATGTGGGCTATTGTAGTCTATTCTACCGATAATAATTTCCCTGATACCTTTAACGTATATAATTCAGCTAATAATGGTCTTACATGGCAAAATTTTATCGGCGGTAACATAAGACCAAATGATAAAATGAGCTATAACGATATTGATATGGAAATAATTGAAAGCACCTCCGGGCAAAAATACTTATGGGTTGTTTTTGGCTACAGGCAGGGAGGAGCTACTGGTCCGTTAAAAACAGGAGGATTTATTATTCAATTTCCTTCTGTTAACGGTGTCTTCTTTAATGAAATGACCTGGTTCGGAGCCGATTCTTCAAAAAACTTTTATGATATTCACATGACAACAGATAATGCGCGTTATCCGGGGACTGCGAATGTTTTTCTTGCCTGTTCGTTTGATACACTTGACGGAAACGGCAATCGGGTGTATGGTCAGCGGCTTGCGCGATGCACAAATCCCTATTCGCTTGCCGTCCCTAATTTCCAATATACTCCGGGGTCTGTTTACTGGACTGATACAAGTCCGGCTAGCCAGAGAAAAACAGTTTATACGGATATTGCATACTTTAACAACGGAGGTCAAGATTCACTCCTGCTTTCGTTCAGCGGAGCTAAGGATAGCAGCAAAATTTATTTTTCAAAAATTGACAAAGCAGGCATTGCGCCGGGTATAAGCGCAGGGGCAGTTTCGGGTTTACAGTCAAGTGATTACAAAACTCACGCGAGGCTTTCTTCCAACGGGAACGATAACGGAAACATAATTTGCTCTTTCAGGCAATTTAGCGGAGGTAATTGGAACGCAAAGTATTTCAGTTCAACAAACTTTGGCAATTTTAACTCATCTTTTGCGGAGAGCCAGCTTCTCGGCAGTAATATAAATCCGAATTATCCTCCCGATATAATCGGCGTTCGCAACGGCAGTTCACATTATTTATCTTTTATTACTGCTGCAACTACGGATAGTCTAAGATATTTTTCGCTGAATAGTCAGGGGATTCAGTCAAGCGTTTCAAAAATGAATTATTACAGTTCGCTGGGGAAAGAGGCAGGTCCGCGGGCATTATTCAGATATGCCGCAAATGATAGCTGCATGGCGTTTTATACTGAATCAGGACCTGTGAATCTCATTTCCGCTGCCGGCTGCACAGGCTCGCCAATTGGTATTTTAAATCAAAATGGAAAACTTCCTTCAGGCTTTGCGCTTGGGCAAAATTATCCGAATCCATTCAATCCCAATACAGTTATTAGTTATCAGTTACCCTATGCCGGATTTGTAAAGCTGAATATTTACGATGTGAATGGAAAATTGATAAAAGAACTTGGGAATGAAAAACAAGGAGCGGGAAGCTACTCCATTAATTTTTCCGGTGAGGGCTTGCCCTCGGGAGTATATTACTATTCTCTAATTGCCGATGGATTTGTTGTGGATACTAAGAAAGCCGTTCTCATTAAATAATGGCTTTTTGTTATTAGCTACTCATTTGGGTAGTGAGATAATCTCACTACCCAGTACTCATTATCCAATACGCATTACTTACTGCTCACTTTTTTACAAACTTTATCGCGGAGAAAAATATTTCTGCATTGCCTGCAATTTCACGGGCAGCATCAAGCCCATTAATAATTTTTCTTGCATTATAGAAATCGTAACCATCATCAGTAAAATAGTTTGAAAGTTTTTTTCCTGTAAACGAACCGTTCGACATTCCATATTCCATTATGTTGAATGCGTTGCCGGGTTCAATTGCAAGTTCAGGTTTATTTAGCAAATCAAGCCCTAGCGCAATTCCCAGACGGCTGTAGTTGTAATTATGCGTTAGCTGCACGTAACCTCTGCCGAGATAATTAGCGCCGTTCTTGCCGTTAGGGAAGATGGTGCCTAAAGCTCCCGGATTGTGATTTGCATAATAACTGTAAAGCTTTGAAATTCGGTTAGTAGTTATCCAGTATCCTTCATTCACCGGCTTGTATGTTTCCGCAGTTTCTCTTTTGATTGTAGCAAAGCCGTAAGCTATTTTCGCTTTTGTGTCGAAAATCTGCGAGGCATCGAACATATCGAGAAGAAATTCGATACCTTCTACTTGAGCTTTTTTGAAAGCGCCAAACTTTACGCGGCACTTATCATAAAAATTCTTTCTGTCTATAACGTCCATAATAATTCCTTTCGGGTTAAATTTGCTGTAAAAATAGTAAAAGCGCATTTTGCAGGCAAAAAAAAATATTTGAAATTGTTAGAGCAAAAATCAGTTTTAGTTGAGCAAATCTTCTATTATTTTTGTAATTGATAAAACAATGCACCAATCGCAAATCAGTGTTGATATTTAGTCTTTTATTATTTAAGTTAAGTAATAATAAGAAATAATTTGTAGTTTAATTACAAAATGACATTATCCATTAATATTCTATGATATACCTTAATACAATATATTCATTTTACATTAATTAAAGGAGAAAGGGGGGTAGAATTATGCTTTTGCTGATTTCAGTAATGTGTTCTTCGTCATTAAAGCGGTCGAAGTCTATTTTTTTATTTAATATCTAAAATGGAGTGGCAGCGACATTTTAAAATTTAAATATAAAAATATATGAAATCGAAATTGTTTTTAATAACAGTATCTATTCTTTGGTTCTCTTCAGTATCATTATCTAAGGCAGATGTACACATAGGAGGGCATTTAACTAGTGAACTCAACATAATAGAAGAAACTGTTTACGTTGATTCAACATTATACAACGACGGAAATACGATATGGATTCAGGACTGTCAAATATACTTTGCTCAGGATACTAAAATAATATTGAAAAGAGGAAGTTTCACCATTGAAGGTAGTACCAACATAATGAGAGGGCAGGCAAATTCAAAGTGGCAAGGTATATCTTCGGACAGTACGTATATTTATATTGAAGGAACTAGAATTTTAGATGTAAAAAGAAGACATATTGATACACTAAATTATGCTCTTGATATACATAACCCTACTAGTTTTTATTTTTATAATTCGTCCATCACGCCAATTAGTTCAACTGATTCTAGCAATAATGGTTTACTGGTTATTTATAGTTCGGGTGTTCCTTTTACGCCTAATTTACAAATTCAGAACGATTCGATATTAGTAAATGCTACCGGAGGATATGGAGTTAACATTGATTCTTATTCAAATATCTCGGGCACTTTTAATATTTCTAACAATTATTTAAAACATCTTGCAGGCGGCGGAGCGGCTATTCTATTAGTAGGCTTGGAAGATGCTCTTCTATATGCTAATACTATTAGAGAGTGGAGTTATTCAGTTTACGCTTATAGCAGTTCGATAAGACTATGGGCAAATTATATTAACTCGACAATTTCCGACCATCAACTGTGGGGAGAATCTTATTCTGTATTCGATTTAAGTTCAAATGCCGGAGGAAATAACACCATACTTACAAACACAGGCAGATGTATTAAGGTTGATGCTTCTTATTTTGATACGCATAGCGGGGGAAACTATTTTGTTAAACAGGATACCTCTGTTTCCTATTTCTTTGATGGATATTTTCCATCTAATAGTTACAGCACGAATCAGGATGCGAGAGGTAATTGTTTTTTCACGGGACTTGGAAATCCTCATCTAGATAGTGCCAAAATAAAATTTAACGTTAAGCTTCCAAATCAAACGATTGTAAATTTCAGGCTTTTGGCATTTGGAAGTTGTGGAGATGCACCTTCATTTAGTAGCAATACATTTGAAAAAGAAACATTATCTAAAGAATTATATTCACAAATGAATGCAGATGTTGAACATAAAGATTATTTATCAGCTATGGAGAAATGTAAGTCTATTCTTAGTTTGCATGAAGATGGTATAGTGGCTGTAAATTCATTAAGAAGGATATTCCAGCTAATACACATAGTATATAAAAACGAAAGTGATAGGAAGCCTGTAATTTCTCAATTGAAATCATTATTAGAAAGGCACATTCTCAATAAATCTCTTAGCAAAGAATTTTCTGATGAGCTCTTTTTCTATATTCAAAAGTGTAGAGTAATTTGTGGTGAGTATAAATTGGCTTTAGCTGGATTTAAAAAGATGATGGAAGACACAAGAGAAAGCAACAAATCAATGCTAGCAAAATGGGAATACGAAGGTCTAAAATCTTACCTTGCATCAGTTGATAAAGGCGATTTTGGAATTACTCTAACGCCATATCAGATAAATGCTATGATTCAAAATGATTTGAAAAAAATAACAGGGACAAATAATGTGGATGGAGCGAACAAAGATGATAAAATTAGTTTTATAAATCCTTCTGAATACAAATTAATGCAAAATTATCCAAATCCTTTTAATCCCGTTACTAATATTCAGTTCGACTTGCCAAAAGATAATTTTGTTTCATTAAAAGTATATGATGTAGTTGGAAAAGAAGTTGCAAATGTTGTAAATGATTTTATGCAAGCTGGAAGGTACTCAATTTCCTTTGATGGAAGTAAGCTTTCAAGCGGAATTTATTTTTATAGAATTGCAACAAGTGATTTTGTGCAGACAAGAAGAATGATTCTAGTAAAGTAAAAACTTCAAATTCTCCCGTTCTGCCTATTTGGCAGAACGGGAGTTTATTCTAACTATAATATTTCACTACCTTTTCACGGCACAAACCTGTTAATATGTTAACCAAATAGTAATATAATCTTATTTCTTATTTAGCAAAAAAGCCCTATATTTATACAATTCAGAAAATTAAAGAAAAACGCTATGAAAAGAATTTTCATTACAGCTTTATTTATTTTTGCCGTCACTATGGCAGCAAAAAGTCAGGTAGTTTTTGTCGAGAATTTTAGTTATCCTGCCGGTGATTCAATAGGTGCTCACGGATGGAATGGATTCAGTAGCTCAGTAAATCCAATTTTTGTAGTTTCACCGGGCTTAACTTATGCCGGATATGGCAATTCTAATATTGGAAATGCATGTTATTTAAATAAAACAGGCGAAGATTCATATAAAGATGCTACTGCAACTGATTCAGTCGGTTCATACTATTTATCATTTATGTTAAAAGTTGATACTGCAAGAACGGGCGATTATTTCATTGCTTTGCTTCCTGCTGCCAATAATACTAATTATAACTTAAGAGTTAAGATCACAGCAAACGGTACCGGTTTTTACAGTTTAGGATTAGGTAAAGGAAGTGCCAGTGATACAGTTTCAAATATGGGGGTAACATTTCCTATAGGCGCAACAATATTGGTTGTAGGAAAATATACGTTCGTTTCAGGTACAAATAATGATCTATTAGCCTTATATGCATTTACTTCAGGTATTCCAGCCACCGAACCGGGAACTCCATTAGTCACTACTCCAACTGGTGGCTCTGCAGATCTTGCAAACGTAGGAAGAGTTGGTATGCGACAGGGAACTGCAACAGCTGCTCCAAGTTTAACTATTGATGGTATTAAAGTTTCAAAAAGCTGGTCTCAGATAATTACAAATGTTACCACTGTTTCTACAGTTGCTGATAATTTCTCATTATCACAAAACTATCCGAACCCATTCAATCCTTCTACAACAATTAAGTTCTCATTGCCTTCATCAGGTATGACATCTTTAAAAGTTTATGACGCAATGGGCAAAGAAGTTAGCGCTTTAGTAAACGGAAATTTAAGCGCCGGTCAATACACTGCGCAATTCAACGGAGCAAGTCTTGCTTCAGGAATGTATTTCTACAAATTAGAATTCACAGGAATTGACGGAAAGACAGTTTCAGAACAAAAGAAATTAATGCTTGTAAAATAATTTTTCTAATTATTAAATTACAAAGCCCTCTCTTGGAAAAAGGAGAGGGCTTTTTTGTTTTATATATGAAACCATATAAACTACTGAAAATTACTATTGCATGCAGTGACCTTTTGAAAATGAAAGCATTTTATTCAAACGTGTTCAATGAGCCGTTTATAAAACACGAAATGCCCGGATTTACAATTTTCACTGCGAAAATAGGGGAGATAAACTTTCTGTTTTGTCCTAATCAAATTGCAGGTGTTATAGCTGAACAAAACCGCCACCAGTTCGATTATATAGTAGAAAATCTTGACAGCGTTATTGAGCTTTGCAAAAAAAACGGCGGACAGGTTTACGGAGAAGTTCAGAGGTCATTAGAAGAAAAAAGCGCTACAATAATTGACCCGGACGGAAACACAATTAATTTCATTCAACCGGTAAAGCTATCTTCTGTGTAATATATTGTTTATAATTTGTCTTCCGTGTTTAATAGTATTTTCTATAAATAATTTTTCCGTTTCCATTCCTCCGCATACTACTCCGGCAAGGTAAAGCCCTTTTATATTTGTCTCAAGGGTTTTCCTGCTATATACAGGGCAATTTTTTTCTATCCTAATTCCTATTTTTTCTAAAAAAGCAAAGTCAGGGTGATAGCCTGTCATTGCAAAAACGAAATCGTTTTTAATTTTCTTTTCTGTTTCTTTTTGCTTAAAGAATAACTCTTTATTTGTTATTTTAGTTACCTCTGCATTGTAATAAGATTTTATTGAACCCTCTTTCAACCTGTTTTCAATATCCGGTCTTACCCAGTACTTTACTGATTTTTTTATATCATCTTCCCTTACTATCATAGTTACAAATGCCCCGGTACGAAACAGTTCAAGAGCAACATCTACACCGGAATTTCCCGCTCCTATCACAGCGCAATTTTTTCCCGCAAAAGGATGAGCTTCTTTAAAATAGTGGAATACCTTAGGCAAATTTTCTCCGGGTACATTCATGTAATTAGCATTGTCATAATATCCTGTTGCAACTATTACATTCCGGCTTTTGTAATCACCTCTGGAAGTGGTTACATGAAAAATACCATTTTTGTTTTTCTGAATTTCTTTTACCTCTTCAAAAGTAATTACTTTCAGATTGTAAGCCTCTTTTACACGTCTGTAATATTCGAGCGCTTCTCTTCTCGTTGCTTTTGCTCCATAAGATACAAAAGGGATTCCGCCTATTTCCAATCTTTCGGAAGTAGAAAAAAATGTCATGTTAACAGGATAATTGTAAATGGAATTTACAAGACAACCCCTGTCAATTATTAAATAATCCATCTTAGCTTTTTCCGCTTCAATTCCGCAAGCCAGACCTATTGGTCCTGCGCCTATGATAATTAAATCTTTCATCAATCAAATGACGGTAACTTGAATAGCATTCGCAGAAGGGGCTTCGGCAATCGGATTCCTTGCTACAATTACAACTCTGTCTCCTTTATGAAAAAGCTCTTTTTCGATTAATGTTTGCTTCACTTCGTTTATTATATCCTGCAAATCTTCTCTTTCCTTTGTAAGCATAGACTCTACCCCCCAGACCAATTTTAGCCGCTTTAACTTCTGTTCATCAAAACCTACTGCAATAATCTGCGCCATTGGTCTGTGATTTGAAATTATCAGCGGTGTGTTTCCTGTAATCGTTGGCACGGCTATAATCGCCTTTGCGCTAACGCGCTCTGCAATCATACATGCCGAGTTACAGATTGTATGAAGTATATTTTCAGGTGAGTCTTCAACAAAAATTTCGTTGAAGTAAGTTGATTTTTTTTGCACTTCTGTTTTCTGAATAATCTTTTTCATCATACTAACAGACTGAAGAGGGTACAATCCTGTAGATGTTTCCGCCGAAAGCATAACGCAGTCAGTTCCGTCTAAAATTGAGTTAGCCACATCTGAAGCTTCTGCTCTGGTCGGAGTTTGGTCGCTTATCATAGACTCCAGCATTTGCGTAGCAGTTATTACGGGCTTAATTTTTTCGTTACACTTTTTAATAATCATCTTTTGAAGCTGCGGAACTTCCTCCACTGAAATTTCCACACCCAAATCACCTCTGGCAACCATGAGCATATCTGCTTCGGAAATTATGGCATCTATGTTAGCAATTGCCTCAGGTCTTTCTATCTTCGCAATCACCGGAATATCTCTGCCTCTTGATCGCAAAATTCCTTTCAGCAGCTTTACATCGTCAGGTGTCCGCACAAAGCTCATAGCGATAAAATCGAATTTGTTTTCGATTGCAAAATCCAAATCCTCCAAATCTTTTTCTGTAAGTGAGGGGAGCGAGAGCGCAGAGTGGGGAATATTGATTCCTTTATGCTGCTTTAAAATTCCCCCGATGATAACTTTGCAGGTAACTTCCGGTTTTGTGCGCTTTATCTCCGTGATTAACAGTTTAATGTTTCCGTCATCAAGAAGGAGAATTTCACCCGCTTTCAATTCCTGTATTAGTCCAGGATAAGTTGTGCATATTACCTGCTCATTTCCGGTAATTTCCTCCGATGTAATTTGAATTAACGCGCCTTCTTCTAGATTTATGAATCCGTTTTCAAGCTTGCCGACACGAATTTTTGGTCCTTGCAAATCCTGAATAATCGCAACCTGCTTGCCTGCAATTTCGCATGCTTCGCGGATGTTATTCAAATATTCTCTATGTTTAGTGTGGTCTCCATGTGAAAAATTCAGACGGGCTGCATCCATCCCTGCGTTAATTAACTGAATTATCATTTCAACGGATTCTACAGATGGACCTATAGTACAAATTATTTTAGTTTTTTTATCTATCAAAATTTGAATTTTAGTTTATTAATTATCCCGAAAGAAAAATTTGTTTTGCTTCATATACGCTATTCTATGAATGACGGGAACATTAAAGTTACATATTATAAACGTTTTATTATATGAAAATATTTAGATGTCCCGGAAAGCGTATCACAGGACAAAAATTAGCTGTAAACGGAAAGTAAAACGATAGAGAGTCCTTGTAATATAATTAATGTTTCATTTATTGCATAAAGGCACAATACATTACATCTCTACGGAACGCCGGAACTTGGTTCAAACATACAAGCATTCATGATTTTTTGTGTTATATACAGCTTATGGAGAAAAATTTTTGCCTTATTGTGGGCTTATTCGATTTACCCAAAAAAGAGTATTGTTTTTTAAAATTAAACTTATGAAGTTTCAACAATATCTTAAAATAAATCGGGGAACAAACCAAAATGAAAAAAGCATTACTTGCTATTCTTTTTATTTTTGCTTTATCTGTAAATACTTACTCTCAAACAACAGGCTCACAGAATAATGTGCTTCTTGAGTACTGTACAGGTACGTGGTGCCAATGGTGCCCTTGCGGACACTCAATTATTGATGGAATCCTATCAAACTATCCCAGCACTGTTGTTCTGGCGTATCACGGAGCGAGCACTGACCCTTGGCAAACATATTCTCAAGGCATCAGAACTCTTTTCGGATTTAGCTCATATCCCACCGGAGTTGTTGGAAGAACTTCCGGTATTCAGGATAGAAGCGCATGGAATAATAGAGTTGTTGTTCAGTCTTTTGCAGCTCCCGGTGTTACAATCAGCATCTCAAACAGAAGCTGGAATGCAGCCACAAGGACTTTTACATGCGATGTAAATATGACAGCAAGAGCAATGCTTGATGGAAATTACTCAGTAAATTATGTACTGACAGAAAACCACATTATCTACACACAAACAGGAAACGGCAGCTGCGCAGGTTCATCATCGTATGACCATGAGCACGTTGTAAAAGCTATGATAAACGGTGATCTTGGAACTCCTGTAGTTACATCAGGACATTGGATGACCGGTGAAATGGTTACAAAGAACCTCAGCTACACAGTTCCGGCGGGAATAGTTCCTGAAAATTGCAATATTAATATTTTTGTTTACAAAGTAGGAACAGCG
Organism: Bacteroidota bacterium; assembly: GCA_018266845.1. Lineage (GTDB taxonomy): Bacteria > Bacteroidota > Ignavibacteria > Tepidaquicellales > Tepidaquicellaceae > JAFDZO01. The sequence continues at coordinate 17,138 of JAFDZO010000011.1, forward strand.
ATAGGAACTGACTATAATATTCAGCAGGCTCTTACTTTCCCAATGACAACGACAACAGGAGTAGGAAACAACTCATCATTGGTTTCTGATTATAAATTAGAGCAAAATTATCCTAATCCGTTCAACCCTGTAACAAACATAGTTTATTCAATTCCGAAAGACGGAAATGTGTCATTCAAAGTTTATGATATGGTTGGAAATCAGGTGGCAGAGTACGTCAACGGATTCCAGAAGTCAGGAATTTATACTGTTACATTTGACGGAGCAAATCTTGCCAGCGGAGTTTACTATTATAAACTCGAAGCAAATGGATTTAGCGAAACAAAGAAAATGATGTTAGTGAAATAATTTTTTATCCGGGAAGCTGCAATATGCTTCCCGGAAAACCTTTCCTTTCCTGCTGCTTAATTTCTTTTTTGCAGATTTTTTAATCAAAAATTTATATATTAAATTAATATTTTTTTATCAAACTTAAACGGAGATTGAATTGAAAAAGTTAACCTACTTTTTTGTAGTAGCACTTTTAGTTTTAAGCACGACTGCTTATTCACAATGGACTTTTGTTGGCGGTGTAACAGGGATCGCAGGACAGGGTGAGTCCCCAAGCATTTCAGTGTGTTCGCCCACATGCGCATGGGTTGCAACAGGTTCCAGTGGTACAGCGCCTCTTGTATCAAGAACAACAAACGGCGGAGTAACATGGACTCCTACTTCAACAACCGGTTTAGCAGCATTTGATTTGTTTTGCGTTTGGGCTGTTGATTCATTAACAGCTTACGTAGGAAATGGCGGCGGTGCAGGCGGTGCAGGCGGAAACGCAACTTTCTATAAAACAACTAATGGCGGTACTTCATGGACTGCTGTTGCAAGCACAGGCGGTTCAGGCGGATTTTTTAACGGAATAGTTTTCGGCAGAAATGCTCCTGCTTTCGGCGTTGCGCAGTCTGACCCACCGGCTGGATTAGGAACTGCTTATTATTTTAATATTACGACAAACAGCGGAACTAGCTGGACAGTTTTAGCAACTCCTCCTGCAGGTGTATCAAATGCGGCTTCTGCACAAAATTCCATTTTTGTTAACGATGCCAGCTTCTTTGGTTTTGGTTTAAGCGCAGGTTCAGCCGCTGCAATAAGATTTTATATTACAACTAACGGCGGCGCAAACTGGACATTAAGAACCACAGCTTTGGCTAACGGAACATTTGCTCCATGTATTGCTTTCCACGATAACAAATTAAACGGTATCGTTGCAAGCTCAACTTCTCTTCCGACAATTGCAAGAACAACAGACGGCGGAGCAACATTTTCTAATGTTGCAACCGGTGTAACTACAACCGGAGCAACACAGTGCAAATGGATGAAAAATTCCAATACTGTATATTTAGCCGGCGGAACAGGAGCTTCAGGTTGTGTTATCAAAAGCACAAACGGAGGTTTAAACTGGACAGTACAATCTACATCAGGTCTGACAGGTATTACCTCAATTGATTTCTATCAAAGCGGAAACTCAGTTTGGGGTTATGCAATTTGTGCTGACGGTTCAGTTCTAAAGCTTTCAGAAACAATTACAGGTGTTGAAAATCCATCTTCAAATGTTCCTGCAAATTATTCTTTAGAGCAGAACTATCCGAACCCTTTCAATCCTACAACTACAATTAATTTCTCATTACCAAAAGCATCTGACGTTTCATTAAAAGTATATGATGCTTTAGGAAATGAAGTAATGAGTATAGTAAACGGCTTTAAGAATGCCGGAACTCACTCTGTAGTATTGAATGGCTCTGATTTAACTTCAGGCGTTTATTTCTACAAACTTCAGGCAGGCGACTTTGTTAGCACAAAGAAACTTACTCTGATAAAATAATCGAATAATAATTTTTTTAGTTTTTTTGCCCGTTTAGTGAAAACTATACGGGCATTTTTTTTATATTAATTTCATTCCATTCTAAAAATATTTTTCCTATTTTTAATCTCAAAAAACTAAACCCTCATTCATGAGAAGATATTTCATTATTTTCGCGCTATTGATTTCAGCTAATTTATTCTCTCAAGTTGACTGGAGTCAATACAATCCAAATTATGTTCCGCTTCCACTGAAAAAAGTTGTTCCTAAAGTTTATGCTGCTGAACCTTACGGCGTAGATGTTGTTGTTTCAGTCGGCGCTTTTGACAATTACAAAGTTACTACAACTCCCGGTTTTGCGGAAACACACATTGCAGTTAATCCGCGAAACCCTCTGAATTTCATTGCGGGGGATAACAGGTCTGTTATCTCTTCATCTAACGTTTATGTTACAACCAATGGCGGAGTAACATGGTCAAATATTAGCACGAGTGTATCGCAGGGAGACCCTGTGTTTGCGTTCGATAGTCTTGGAAATGCTTATTATACAGTACTGAACAATGGCGTTAGAGTTTGGAGGTCAACAAATGGCGGTTTGAATTGGACAAATCTCGGCAATGCTTTTACGAATTCAAGCGCGGATAAACAATGGGTGGAATGCGATCAGACAGCTGGTCCTTATTCTAACTATGTGTATCTTACCTATACAGATTTTTCAGTTACTCCTTCGGCGATAAGATTTTACAGAAGCACAAACAACGGAACAAGCTGGTCTTCGCCTATTCAGCTTTCAAATTCAAATTCACAAGGGTCAAATATTGCAGTCGGTCCTGACGGAAGAGTTGTTGTTTGCTGGAGTCAAGGCGGCGCAACAAGTAAGTATTCTACAGACGGAGGAGCCACATTCAGTTCGCAAGTTCAGGCTGCTTCGTTTACAGAACCCGGAGTTTATAACTCAACATTCGGGCGCTATGTGCTCAAAGGTGATATAAGAGTAAACGGCTTTCCTCAGATTGCTTGCGACCTCAGCAATGGTCCTTATAGAGGCAGATATTATATTAACTATTCAGCTAACCCGCTTGGACCTGATAACGCAGATATATTTGTTGTGAAATCTACAGATAAAGGTGTTACATGGAATAATCTCTCTCCTGTAAGAGTGAACGATGACGCAACAACAAATGACCAATGGATGTCCGATATTTCAGTTGATAATCAGGGAAGAGTATGGGTTTTCTGGTATGATTCGAGAAATGACGGCGCAAATAATTTGACTGAGGCTTACGGAGCGGTTTCAACTGATGGAGGTGAAACTTTTCAGAACTTCAAAATTTCTAACCAGTCATTTAATCCCGGAAGCGTAAAACAGTCGCAGGGAAGCGGGCAGGCATATTATATTGGAGACTATCATTCCATAGCCGGTAAAACAATCACGATGCCTTTCTGGATGGACGGAAGAAGCAATACTCTTGATGACTATTCCGCATATTTGCCTGACTACGGAATATCGTTCTCAAAACCTGCTGACTCAATAAATGTAAACGGTACAAGGCAGAACAGGCTTCGCGCTCCTGCAATGGGACCTATGGCAGGACCAATTAATTTTACGGCAACAGTGTTAAATCCTCCCGGATCGGGCACGTTAACTGTTTCTTTATCCAATGGCGGGGTAATAAATAACTTTCCTGATTCATTGATAATAAACCAATCAACATCAAATGTACCTGCAGGAACTTACAATATTCAGATAACCGGAACAGAGCCGGGCGGAGTAAGAAATCATACAAGAACGTATCCGCTTGTAGTCAGCCCTCTCGTTGGAATTTCAAATAATGAAAATACAATCCCTGCTAAATATTCTCTTGAGCAGAATTATCCTAACCCTTTTAATCCGGCAACAAAGATTAACTATTCAATAGAGAAAAACGGATTTGTGAAACTCACAGTTTTTGATGTTACGGGCAGGGAAGTAAAGACTTTAGTAAGCGGAAATGTTAATGCCGGAAGCCATTCTGTTGAATTCGATGCCTCTAAATTAAACAGCGGATTGTATTTCTATAAATTGGAAAGCGGTGAATATAGTGAAGTAAGAAAAATGATTCTGATTAAATAAACAGCAAAAAAATATCTTTATAACAAAAACCCGTGTGAAGAAATTTACACGGGTTTTTTATTTTATAAAATGTTGGATTTATTACTGCATTTGTTTTGACAATACATCCATAATGAAATTACTTCACTAATAAAAAACCCCTTGCAGCAATTTACCACAAGGGGTTTTAAAAATTTTTATCTCAAATTATTTTTACCCTGCAAATTCATCAGGATTACAGATTCTGAATACAATCGCAGCCAAAGCTCCGCCTGCAAAGCATCCTACTAAATAAATCCAGCAGTTTGAAAGAGAAGAGCCGCCTTTTATTGCATCAACAATTTGCGGACCTAATGCAACTGCAGGATTAAATGCTCCTCCTGAAATAGGACCTAATGCAACTGCCATTGCTGCTACAGTGAAACCGATTGCAAGACCAAAGTAACTGTTTCCGGCAGCTTTTTTTGTGGTGGCAACATTAAGCACGACAGATACAAGAGCAAACGTTCCAAGCACCTCTGCAACCACTGCTTTCCACGATTCTACACCTGCTCCAGGAGCAACTGCTAAAGCCTTATTAGTGAAAGTGAAAATTACAAATGCAGCAATAATTCCGCCCAGAAGCTGGAAAATCCAATAGGCAATTAGGTCTTTCGCTTCCATTTTTCCTCTCATAAAAACACCGAGAGAAACGGCAGGGTTGTAATGTCCGCCGGAAATATTACCGCCCATATAAATCATTACCATCAATGCAGAACCGATTGCTATAGGGGCAATAACTGAGTTGGCGAAAACTGATAAACCTATTGTTAGAATAAGAAAGAAAGTACCGATAAATTCCGTTAGGTATTTATTCATGAGTATTGTTTAAGTTAGTAAATTTAATATTCGAAAAATAAAAAGAACTATTTTATAAGTAAAGTGATTTTATGAAAATAAAATTCATAACTCTCAGAGTCTTGAAATAATTTCTTCAATATGTCCTTTGACTGTAACTTTTTCCCAAATGTTTTTAATGATTCCCTTTTCGTCTATCAAAAAAGTAGTCCTTACAATTCCCATATATTTTTTCCCGAACATGCTTTTTTCTTTCCATACTCCGTAGGCATCAAGCATATCTCTCGTTTCATCACTTAACAGGGTAAAAGGAAGCGAGTATTTCTTCTTGAATTTTACATGAGAGCGGGTATTATCTTTGCTGACACCGAGAACAACAGTGTCGTTTTTTTCGATTACTTTTATGTTGTCTCTAAAATCGCATGCTTCCTGAGTGCATGCTTCGGTATCATCCTTAGGATAGAAATATAGTACTACTTTTTTTCCTCTAAAATCTTTTAAGGAAATATTTTTCCCTTCATCGCTGACAAGGGTAAAATCCGGGGCTTTGTCTCCGGTTTTGAGCATAATAAAAATTAATTTTCAAATTTTAAATAGCGGCGGATTGAAATTGCGCTGCCGGAAATTCCCAAAATAATTCCCAGCGCGATTATTATTAATATATAAAAACTTTTTCCTATTTCGACATAAACATTTACCTCGCCCAGTTTTCCCGAAACAAATTCCATCAGCAGGTAAAGAAATACTGCCGCAATTACTCCGCCTGCAAATCCCTGAATTAAGCCCTCAATAAGAAACGGCGAGCGTATGAATTTTTTAGTAGCTCCAAGCAGCTTCATCGTGTAAATCAGTTTTTCTTTAGAAGCAATTACAAGCCTGATGGTGTTAGAGACGAGGAATACGGAAGATATAGTAATGACAATTAGTATTATCAAATTCAGCGAAAGCAGCGAGGAGAAATTTTTATCAACTACCTCAAGATTTTTTTTAGGGTATATCACATCAGATACAAAGCCAAGCTCAGAAATCTGTTTTTTAAGTTTCTCAACTTTTTCTATTGTCTTATATTCATCATATAATGCTACTTTGAACGAGGCGGGCAGGGGATTGCCTTCGATAATTTCCAGCATATCCTTACCATACTCTTTCTCAAAGATTTTTATAGCTTCTTCTTTTGATACAAACGCAATTTGTTTTATTCCGCCGATGCGTTTGAGATTCTCTTTTAGCGAGTCAAGCTCGTTGATTGAATATCCGTCCTGCAAAAAAATCTCAAGCTCAACTTTATCTTTTATTTTCCTTGTGTATGAAGATGAATTAACGGAGATAAAAAAATAAATCCCAATTATTATCAGTGAGAGCGCAATTGTAGAAACAGATGCAAGCGTGCTGAGCTTAGCGGAGTTAAACCCCCGCAGCGATTCTTTTATTAAATAATTATATTTCAAGCGGCAGAATAAAATTCATTTATTTTAAAACCTCTTTAGTCTGTGATACCCATATCGGCAAATCATGGTCTATTCTTCCAAGCATTAGGTTCAATTGCCCTGCATGGTGCTGAACATGTCTCATATTGTAAATTATCATTTCAATCAAACTGTAATTTTTCCATTTGTTAATCCACCTTAGCTTTGCTTTTTCGGGAGTAAGTCCGGCAATTAGCAAACGTGTCTTTTCGCGGCAGTATTGTGTGTAATCGAGCATCTCATGTTTAGTATAAACCCTGTCAGGCATTGTTCCGTCCGGTTCAAACTCCGATAACGTGTATGGCGCCGGCGGATGAAAATTGTCCGGGTTTTCAGTGGAATAATAATCTGTGTAAAACAACGTGTGGTATGCGTTATACCAGAAATTATGCTTTGCGTTTTCCCACATTTCAACGGGGCATTGGCGCAGCGCATTTTCAAACATATCCAAAGAAGCTCCGAATTGTTTCCACAATTCTTCTTTTAATTCATCAAGCATATTATGGCTTTAAAATTGTTAAATATTAATTATCAGTTAATGGACTTCCATCCTCTTCTGTTTAAGTCCCAGAAGATTACTGCTCCGGCACCAATGCCGATTAATATGAAAACAAAACCTGTCAGGTAGTCATGGAATATAATTTTTCCCATTCCGAATAAAAACATATACACTAATACAATTCCGCAAGCCCAGTCAATAAATAAAAAGAAATAACCTGAATCAGGGGCAACATCTTTTAACTTGCCGGAGATTTTTTTCCAGCCAATTCCTCCGGGATGTACTCTTCTGTAAAAATTATTAAGCTGTTCTTCTTCAACAGGCTTAGTTAAGTACATTACAATTATCCATACAATAGTAGTAACAGGAACGATGATGTAAAGGGTTTCGGGGAATTTAACATTGAAGTTCCCGAAATATAAAATTGCGTAAACTACAAACGGCGTTACAGTGGCTGCAATTTCTGCGATAGCATTTACTCTCCACCAGAACCACCTTAGAATCAATACAAGCCCAAGACCTGCTCCGCACTCAATAACAAAACCCCATACCCCCGAAATGCTCTTCATTTGTGTTGTTACAAGAACCGATAATATCATGAATACAATTGTCATCACTCTTGAAACGGCAACGTAGCCCTTCTCGCTTCCATCCTTCTTAATAAATCTTTTATAAAAATCATTTATAAAATACGATGTTCCCCAGTTTAAGTGAGTGGAGATAGTGGACATATAAGCTGCAAGGAATGCAGCAAGCAGCAATCCCTTTAAACCAACCGGAAGAAAATCATTCATAGCTTTTACAAAACCAAGCCCTTTATCTGCATGTGGTAAATCTGGATATATTACTAAAGAGCACAGACCAACTAAAATCCAGGGCCATGGACGGATACAATAATGCGCAACCTGAAAAAACAAAGTAGCGAACAAAGAGTTTTTTTCATCCTTGGCGCTCATCATTCTTTGCGCGATGTAGCCGCCTCCTCCGGGTTCTGCTCCGGGATACCATGAAGCCCACCATTGGATTCCTATAAAAGCAAGAAAAGATGAAATTGTTAATGCAAGAGCGCCGCTCGTATCAGCGGCAGGAGTTTCAGACGTAATCTGCGGAGTAAACTTCAATGCCCAATCGGGAAGCTTTGACTGCAAGCCGTCAATCCCTCCTACTTGCGGTGAGTTCACTACAATCACGGCAAGCACTATACATCCTCCCATAGCTAAAATAAACTGGAACGCATCTGTTACCGCAACTCCCCACAATCCTGAGAGAGCAGAGTATCCTGCTGTTAACAGCATACACAAGCCGACATATATAATAGCATTTTTTTCATTCACGTATTCAGGGAACATACCTATAAGAATTTTTATCATCGCAAGGTTTACCCATCCCATGATAATTGTATTCATAAATATGCCCATGTAAATTCCTTTAAATCCTCTCAAAACGGCAGCGGATTTTCCAGAATATCTAAGTTCAATAAACTCGACATCGGTCAGAATATTTGCGCGCCTCCATAATCTTGAAAAGAAAAATACGGTCAGCATACCTCCGATGAGCATATTCCACCACAGCCAGTTTCCGGCAATGCCGTTTTGTCCGACAAGCTCAGTTACTGCAAGAGGTGTATCGGCAGCAAAAGTAGTAGCCACCATAGAAATTCCTGCAAGCCACCATGGAAGCTGCCTTCCCGAGAGAAAAAAGTTTTCAGTTGAGCCGCCTGCCTTTTTGGAATACACTATTCCGATTAGAAGCGAAACAACAAAATACATCGCGACTATAATCCAGTCTATTAGATGCATTAAAGTTTCATTTTAATGATAGGAAAATTTTTGCGAAAGATAATTATTTTTTTCGTGTTATAAAGTGGAGATAAAAATCTTAGTTGCCGGCTCCCGGTTTCCGGAAATATCTTAATCTGTAAACATAAGGGAGCTATTGCATCACGAAAAAGCAATCACAAACTATTAATTGAACTGAATTGAATGTTTCCTCGTTTGAAAGTAAATTTAAAAAAACTAAACAATAAAATTCCTATGTTTAAAAAATTCACCATTTCAATTCTTGCATTAGGATTTATTTCAGTAGTATATATCAATCTTACGGCATTTCCTGACGGAATTAACGATACAACAAAAAGACCGGGAACAAATAATTTTGATAAAGGGTGCATCTGTCATAATGAAACAGTTCCTTCACCGGAAGTTAAAGTTTTATTCAGCGGACCCACAAGCGTCAGGGCAGGGGATACCGCTACTTTTAAATTGAAAATCACAGGCGGACCGGACAGCGCAGGAGGCTGCAATATAGCTTCTTATTTTGGAAAACTTATTACTTCTCCTTTAGAGACACATTTAAAGACAATGGAGAATGTTTATTATTCCGGCACTGCTGATTCAGTCAGAAAAAACGAATTGACTCACATGGCTCCTAAGCCGCACTCTAACGATACTATAACTTTTACTTTTAGATATATTGCTCCTAATACTCCTAATGTTGTAGATACTCTCTACGCATGTGGAAACTCGGTTATAGTTGACCACAGCACATCCGATGATAAATGGAATTTTGCAGATAACAGAAAAATAAGCATTACCTCGACAGGCATTAGCAACAACTCGACGCTGGTTAAGAATTTTACGCTTGAACAGAATTATCCTAATCCATTTAATCCGGCAACGAAAATTAATTTCACTTTAGATAAATCCGCTTTGGTTTCTTTAACTGTTTATGATATAAACGGAAAGCAAATTTCTTCAGTGATTAATTCCAAGAATTATTCAGCCGGAAATTATTCCGTGGACTTTGACGCTGCAAAATTTAATCTCAACAGCGGAGTTTATTTCTATAAGCTGGAAGCAAACGGAGTAGGCGAGATTAAAAAAATGATGCTTGTAAAGTAAAATTTTGTATTTTTTAAAGCCCGGTGCATTGATGTTGTATCGGGTTTTTTGTTGCACAAAATATTTATTAAATATTTCCAGCTACATTAATTTTAACCTTTTAATTATAAGTTTCTTTATATTATCTTAATATATCTCAAATAATTTTTATTTTTTAAATAAATCAGCTCTTGAACATTAAGAAATTTTTACGCATTTCATTACTTTTTATTACCTGTTTGTTTTTTATAGATGCTGCTATGTACAGGATCTATCACATCGAAGATGACATCAATAATAAATATACAAACATCGGTAATATTGCATTAACTGTTACAAACTACGGAACGGTAGGGAACGGCTTTGCAAACTTTCCGTCCCAGCCGTCTTGCCAGTATCCTATTGGCTCCGGGATTGAAAATATGTTCCTTTCAGGCTTATGGGTGGGAGGTGTCAAAAGCGGAGTTACGAGTGTTTCAACAGGCGCTATAGACGTTTCAAACGCGAACAGAACCGAGGGGTTTGAGTTCGGTAATGCTCCGGGAGGAACTATACTTGAACGTTCTTCCTTGCAGACTTCTCCGGTATATTCATCAAGCGCAATTTCGCATCAGGATTTTGTTACTGAGTTTACCGATACCAGTCTTGCTCCGGGAGGAACTCCGATTGTGAATCACACTCCTTTAGGGATAAAAGTTCTTTTGCAGACATATTGCTATAATCTTAACTTTGCCAATAACTGGGTAATCTTAAATTATAAAATTGTAAACATTGGCAGAGGAACTGATACAAACCCGATAGATAGTATATTTGTCGGCTTATGGCATGACTGTGTTGTAAGAAACACGAATATCACGCCTCCGGGAGGAACTTCTTTTTATAATAAAGGAGCTAACGGATATGTTGATAGCATGAGCATGACCTATGCTTACGATTATAGCGGAGATGTAGGATTTACCGATAACTATGCAGCGGTTAAAATTTTGGGAATTACTCCAAAACCTTCCAATGAAACAGTACAAAGAAGGTCTCACTGGACAATATGGCAGTTTAAGAACACGACGGACTTATATTATTTCTCACCGACTGTTGATAACGATCCTGTAACAGCAGGACGTTACCAGAAAATGCACGGTTACTTACGCGGAACAGACACCATGACTACCGAAAGACTTAATCAGGTAAGACTTTCAGCCAACAACAGAATTGCTTTGCTCTCTTACGGTCCGATGAAAAACGCAGATGGCTCAAAATATTCATTACGATATTTACAGGATACTTTAAATTTTGTTACTGCTGTTATCTGCGCTAAAAAATACGGCACTGACCCCGCCACTTATGATTCATCCTATCAGAAAACAAATCTGTATGTAAGCGCGGGCTGGGCTCAAAGAGCATACGATAACGGATATAAATTACCTGCTCCTCCAGATATTCCGAAGACTAAAGCAATTATTGATAACAGAAAAGTTACTTTGTATTGGGCAGCAAATTCCGAATACTCAGTTGACCCTATTTCAGGAAAAAAAGATTTTGAAGGATATAGAATTTACAGAACAAACCCGGGCGCGGAGCTAAGCCTCAACGCAGACTTAACTAATCAACTGAAGCTTATTGCAGATTTTGATTCTACCGGAAACAGATATTTTAACAATACAGGCTTTGGTTATATCAAACTAAGCTCTCCTGTATTGTTTGACGGAGATACAACTAAATACTGGTATAAATTTGATTTCCCTGACCAGCTGAACGGTTTCCAATACATTTATTCTATTACGGGATATGATAAAGGAGATTCTGCCCAGCAGCTTGGTTCGCTTGAAAGCTCACTGCTCTCAAACACCCAAAGACTGATTGTCGGAACACCTGCAAACAACAATGAAGATGCAGAAATTGGTGTCTATCCTAACCCTTATTACGGAAGCGCATACTGGGATGGTACCGGTGTCAAAGCTGAAGTATTAAGAAAAATATATTTCTATAACCTCCCTTCCAAGTGCGATATTTCAATTTGGACTTTATCAGGAGACCTTGTTGATAAATTCTCTCACGATGCAGCAACTTATAACGGAACAGATATTGAGTGGTTCAAAACCTATTCAAATGGAACTCAGAAATTTTCCGGCGGCGAACACGCATGGGATTTAATTTCTAAGAGCGATCAGGCAATCGCTTCCGGTCTTTATATTTTCACTGTTAAGGACCTTAACACAAACAAAGTCAAAAAAGGAAAATTTTTAATCGTAAAATAAATCATCATTATTATGAAAAAATTAATTTTTTTTATGCTTCTAATTTATTCCACATCTTATTCTCAATATTGGGATAAGTATGGAGATGACGATATTGTTAACACGAATTTTAGTGGAAATGTAGTTATTAATGGGGGGTTATTTTCTTCAACTCTTTATCCAACGCTGGGAATGATAATATATCCGAATAATAACGGAGTACTGACTAATTATACACCAACTAACCTTTATAATAATTTGACGGTTACAGGTAATATATATCATACAGGTACCTTTTATTATAATAATGTTCCTTTAACTTCTAGTCAGTGGGGTGCTGGTGTCAATGGACAAACAATTTACTATCCGTATAATGTTGGTATTGGTTCAAATAATACGGGTAACTTCAAATTAGCAGTTGATGGTAATATAGGAACTAGAGGTTTGAAAATTACACTACAGAACCCATGGCCTGATTTTGTTTTTTCTGAAAAGTATAGTCTAATGCAACTTCCTGAATTGAAAAAATATATTGAGGAAAATAATAAATTACCTGATATTCCGAGTGAGCAGGAAGTAGAGGATAATGGATTAGATGTAGAAGAAATGACAGCAAAATTATTACAAAAAGTTGAAGAGTTAACATTACATGTTATCCGGCTTGATGAAGAGAATACTAAATTAAAAGCAGAAGTAGAAATTTTAAAGAATGCAAAATGAAAAAAGTTATTTTTTTCATAAGTATATTTATTATATCAGTAGTGAACTGTAAAGCTCAGTTTCCGCCTACTACACCTACTAATTATCCGATAACCACGGCTTTCCAAACTGGTGAGAGTTCAGTTTATATTTCACCCAACAATCCGAGGAATATTATTGTTGGATTAAATTCTTATTCCTCAGGTAATCCTAGTATTGGAGTATTTATTTCAACTGATGCCGGTTACACTTGGACAGCAAATCCTACACCTCTAATTAATGGTCTTAGTCACGGTGATCCTTCTGTTTCAATTAACAGAAATGGAAAATTTTTTATATCATATTATGGATTTGGTAATTATCAGTATGTAAGTCGTTCATCAAACGGAAACAATTGGAGTAATACTGTTTTATCTACAGATCAAACCGATAAAAATTTTATTTACATAGATAATAATTGCTCTAGTCCTCATTTCAATCGAATTTACAATGCTTGGACAGTATTGAATACTTCTCAAATTGGAGCAATTTTTCTAAGATATTCTGATGATGAAGGAGAATCATGGTCATCACCACAGATACAAATTTATCCTCCTGCACCGGAAGAAGCTGAAGAAATCGCAGAATTGCCTATAGACCCAACTACATATTTAGGTGTAAATTTAGTTTCGGATGATAATGGAATTTTAATTTGTAGTTGGTGCGAAATTCCGCCAAACATTAATGGCGTGCGTCAACCTCGAAAAATCGGGGTTAGTAGGTCCTCAGATGGGGGGGATAATTGGGAACTATGTGTTTCTAATATTACTCCCAACTCATATTATATTGATAAGGAGTATAATTGTATTGGTCCGAGTCTTTGTTATAATACGTCTAATAATTATGCTTATTTGGTGTTTTCAAGCAATAATGCAGGTTTTAGTTACGATAATAATCTTGTATACATAGCCAGATCTTCATATCCATATACTGCTTGGACACAAGGTCAAGTAAATAATGCTGCAACTAATCAAGTATATCCAACAATTGCTTTTGATGAGTATTCCAATACAATGGGCTGCGTTTATTATAACAAATTTGATGGTACTTTTTATAAAACTTATGTTAGCTTAACTACAGATGGAGGAACGGCTTGGTCGCATAATCCGGTTAGTCAGAGTAGTTTTACAAATTTATCAACCTCACTTATAAGAAATGATTATATTGGGCTATCTATGAGCCGAGGTTATGTTGTACCAGTATGGACTCAATTAGAATCGGGGAATTATCATTCATATGCTGCCCCTTTTACTCTAACAAATGCTGACTTTGATATTCCAAATACTGCTCTCACTCAAAATACTACTTATAAGGCAGCAAATTCGATTTTTAATAGTGCCTCTCTTAACAATGTAAGTCTTTCATCTTATAGTCTAACTTTGACTGCGGGGAATTATATTCAACTAAATCCAGGTTTTGATGTTGTTGCTTCAGGTTCTAATACTTTTTCTGCAACAATTCCTTTTTGTACAGTTTCTAGTACGGATAACTTATCATTTATTAATGGAAATGAAAAAACTGTTCCTGTAGTTAATAATAAAATTGAAAATAGTGTATCTGAAATTAATTTCTATCTTAAATCTTACCCGAACCCCTTTAATCCAACAACGACAATTGAGTATGGTATTCCCACTGATGGAAATTTTAAAATAATAATTTACGATATTTTAGGGAGAGAAGTAAAAACTTTATTAAATGACTTTGTTCTGAAAGGAAAATATACTGTTCAATTTAGTAACGAAGGATTGAATTCAGGTATTTATTATTGCAAAATTTCTTCGCTCAACTATAATAAAACGATTAAACTTTTAAATATAAAATAACATCATGAAAAAAACTCTAAAGTACATACCACTTACAGTAGTGATATTATATATTGCTTACTCGCTTGGGTTTAGTTTATTGCCTCCGTTTAGAGCAGTAACTATTCAAGAAGTGCAGACAAAAGCAGCAGACTCTCTTGCTAACGGCAGAGATAAATCAAATATTCTTGGCGACTCTGTAACGATTGTTGGACGCGTTGTTGCTCCGCCAAGAGTATCACCCGCAAACAATGATTTCAGAACTTTGCTTAGAGGCTCGACTAGCTGGCAATGTTATATACAGGATACTGCAAACAATTTCTTCGGCGGGCTTGTTTTAAGGCAGGCGACCAGAGGTCCCCAGACAGCTTTAGATTTAATAGATACTGGTGCAGTAATCAGAGTAAAAGGATATGTTCAGGAATTTTGGGGGGCGACCGTACAAGGTGGAGCACAAGGATGGCTAACTCAGCTTCAGATTGATACTTTAGGAATAGCACCTGGACAGCTTCAAATTGAAATATTACAATCATCCGGTAAAAGACCAACTCCGAAATCAGTTAACATTACTGACTTCGGGACAGGAGTTCCGGGCACTCCTAATAGTGTCGTGAATTATGTGTCAGGTGAGAAATACGAAGGGATGTATGTGGAATTTAGAAACGTAATAGCAGGACCAGGATTGGCAAACAGGCAACCATTTTCGATTGTTGATGATGCCGGAAATACGCTATATATAAGGGATTTTTCAAATTTTTATTCTAGACAGCCTTCAGGTGATACGTTGGCTCCTGGTTGGACTCCTCCAACCTCAGGAACAGGTATTAACTACATAAGAGGAGTTATCATTAATTGCAATAATGAAGGAGTATTAGGTAATCAGCTTCCATACGCTCTCGTTCCGATTTATCCGAATGATATGAGTGTAGGAAATGCTCCGCCTCAGTTAGGTTCGCCTACAAGAGCGCCCGGAGTGCCTACTCCTACAGATAGCCCTACAATAACTGTAACAGCAACTGACCCGACTTTGAATCCGCTTACTATTAATACAGTAAAACTCTTCTGGAGAACAAACGGAAGCGCATTCTCTAATACGAATATGACCTTAGTTACAGGCAATATTTATTCAGGAACATTACCGCCGTCTGCAAACGGAACATTAGTCGAGTACTTCATCAGATCCGATGACAATTTAGGAGCAGTAAAAACATTGCCTTCTGATACATCGCTTTCAAAATTATTCTATGTTACAAGAAGCTCAGACTCTATGTCTGTTCAAGACGTTCAGTTTTGCCCTAACAGAAGCGGACGTTCAGGTTTCGAAAACGCATCTGTAAGAGGTATAGAAGGAATTGTAACAGCAGATACATCTGATATAAGAAATTTCAACTTCCCTAGTCCAGCTGGTACACAAACATCACCTGCAAGAGTAATAATACAAAACGGCACAGGCGCATTTTCAGGTATCTGGATTTATGGAACTCCTACTAATACCTTAAAGAAAGGCGATAGAGTAAGAGTAAAGGGAACCGTTGAAGAGAATTTCGGCGTAACAAGAATTAATACTTCATCAGCATCGGATGTGGCTGTTCTTTCACAAAATAACCCCTCTCCTACTGCTGAAAATTTAAAAACATCTGTCTTCGCAAACGATAAGCCCGATGGCGATACAACTTGCGAAAAGTGGGAAAGTGTATTCATCAGAATTAATACACCTTCATGGATTAATTGTATTAATGCTGCACAGGGAATTGCCTGTACAACAACTGAACCGTTAAAAGATACAACCTTCAGAAGAAATTTTGGTGAAATTACCGTTATTGATAATTCCGGTATTCCGGGAAGAATAGAACTCCAAGATGGTAATCATAAGTATAGAAATGGATGGGATTCCACACAAATAAGTAATCCTTATGTTTTACTTACCAAAAATGATTCCATTTCTTTCTGTCAGGGTATTCTGTATTTCTCTTTCAGCAACTGGAAACTTGTTCCTAGAAAGAATGACGACTGGGGAACAATTACTCCTGTTGGAATTCACAACCTAAGCGAAGTAGTTTCAGGCTATCAGTTATTCCAGAACTACCCGAATCCGTTTAATCCTGCTACTACAATTAAGTTTAGCATTCCTGTAAACGGATTTGTTACTCTAAAAATATATGACATTCTCGGAAGGGAAGTAAAAGCCCTTGTTAACAATCAGATGAGCAATGGTTTCTATTCATATGATTTTAATGCGTCGGAACTTTCAAGCGGAATATACTTCTATAGAATCGAAGTAAACGGCGATAAAGGCTCAAGCTTTGTTGATACTAAGAGAATGGTTCTTGTAAAATAAAAAAATATTTATAAATAATTATAAGGGGCGTATTTTTGCGCCCCTAAATTAAAGTCATAATAAAAATTTGACAAAATATTTACTAATACTCATTTCGTTAGTTGCTTCAGTTTACTTCATGTCTTGCAGCGACCCTGCGAGCAATACCGTGCAGACTTATCCGCCGGATACGCATTTGACTTTATATCCTGACAGCATTATTGCTCCCGGCTCTACTTCAAAAAAGATTAGCTGGTGGGGAGATTCTCCTCAGGGATTTATTGCGGGTTACAGAATTTCTTTTGACGGCATTAACTGGGGCTATACTACCAAGCAGGACAGCACGTTTTTATTAAGCATTTCCGGCACTGATTCAACATTCAAATTTTACGTAGCAGCTGTTGACGACAGGGGACAGATTGACCCTTCTCCTGCTTCTAATTTATATCCGGTGTACAACTCTGCGCCGACAATTGCATTTAATTATAACTATGCTGTTCCTGACACTGTGTTTCCTGTTGTAACGGTTGTTTGGAATGCTTCCGACCCCGATGGAAACAGCACTATCAGGAATATTTATTATTCCATTAATGATACCAATAATTTCAAACCGATTCCCGGTAATCTATCGCAGATGACTTTAACAAGGGATAGCGGTTTGGCGCTTAATGCAAACAATAGAATTTTTATTAAAGCCAGAGATAACGCAGGGGCTTACAGCAGCACCTCTGCTATTCCTGATAGTAATAAAACTTTTTACGTTAAAAAGAACACCGGTAGAGTGCTTCTCATAATGGATACTCCCGATTTAAGCCAGGCATATACTTATTACGGCAACGTAATGGATACTGTAAAGTATGATGTGCTTGATATAAAATCTTATGGAGGCAAGCTGACACCAAAAATCGTAAACCCGATGTTTGTGGAGACTTTGAAGCTGTTTAAGGTGGTAATTTGGTCAGGCGGTTCAGGAAATTCCGGCAACGTCGCAAACTTCACACTTGCTCAGGCATCATTGCCGTTCTACAAACAAGCCGGCGGAAAAATTATTTTCTCGTCTGGGTTTGTTACGAACACAAATCCTAACGGATTGGTAGATAATTTTGCTGCGATTGACAGTATCTCCTCCTGTACTATTGGAGTTGCCTCTAATCCGTATGATTATACATCTCCGGTATCCGGTTATCCGACTCTAACTGCTTCCGGCTTAGTTCTCGGAATTAAGAATATTTATTTTTCTGGAAATGTTGTTAAACTCTATAGCCGTGTTGCGACAACAGGATGTGTCGGAGAAAACGTATTTATGATTAAAGACAACGCAGTAAACCCGAAAATAGTTTACTGTGATATTCCTATTTATGTTCTAAACGGCAATGCAGCGAATAATAAATTATTATTCAATAAGATTTTGTTCGGTGAATTTGGATTGAATTAATCCTTATAACTAAATTTTAAGTTATAAATGAAAAGAATTTTACTTATTGCAATTCTCTTGTTTCTCGGCAGCAATATTTATGCTCAGAATAATGGAGTTATTTACGGAGTCGTTACCGATTCCTCAAAAAGCCCTGTTCCGGCAGCAGTTATTAAGCTAAAGGGAACTTACTTTGGCGCAGTATCGGAAGTTGACGGAACGTATAGAATTGAAAACATTACTCCCGGAAGCTATTCTCTTCAGGTTGATGCTGAAGGTTTCCGAACAGTCGAGTACACAAACATCAAAGTAAGTGAAGGCGATAATAAGGAGTTTAATATTGTTCTTAAATCTACCTCCTTTACCGTTGATCAGGAAATTGAGGTTATCGGAGAGCGCCCTTTACTTGATATAGAGCAGACAGACAGTAAACATATTGTATCCTCTGAAGACATCTCTAAAAGCATTGTAACAAACCTTACTGATATTGTTACCCAGCAGGCTGGTGTTGTTACGGATGATAACTCTATTTACATCCGGGGCGGACGAGCCAGTGACAATGCCGTGCTTCTTGACGGAGTTTCCGTGCAGGACCCTCTTTCGGGGACAGGCTTTGGTCTGCAAATGTCCGCAAACTCACTTGAAGAGGTTGAAGTTATTACAGGCGGATATAATGCAGAATTCGGTCAGGCTACATCAGGTGTTGTTAACGCTAAAACTAAGGATGGCAAGTATGACCAGTATAATTTTTATCTCTCATATAAAAGAGATAATTTTGGAGGTAATGTAAACTCAGGCAGCAGCTTCAATACTGATATTGTCGAAGCCAATTTCAGCGGTCCCGAACCTATAACTAAATATCTTTTTAAAGCGCTCAAAATAAAGCCCCCGGGAGAAATAACATTCTTCGGAAATTTCTTCATGGGTATATCTGACGGTTATTTTGTCAATAGAACCGGAGTTAAAGCAAATCAGCTTAACTCTTCTATCTTCGGAGGAACAAGATTTGCCCCGAGACAGGATAACAACTGGTATTGGCTCGGAAAATTGACTTGGAAATTTACTCCGCAGATGAAGCTTGCTTATTCGTTCAATCAATCGGTTTCGATTAATCAGAATTCAACTTCTCTTCAATCGAACCTTGAATACGTCGAGCCTTCTCCGGGTTATCAATATACTTTCCAGAATATTCTGGATAATGCGAATACATATTCAACAAACGCCCTAATAAATACTCTTACATGGACTCATACAACCAGCCCTACTACGTTCTATGAAGTTAAGCTGAATAAGTTCCATGTGAATCTAAGAGTGGATGCAAACGGCAGAAACTGGGACCAATATACAGAACCTCTCGATATTGTTAAACCGCCATTTGTTTATTACTATATTGACAGCACGCATACCGGAATTATCCCGGGAGACGGATTTTATGATGTCGGAAATCCTTACACATGGCACGATCACTTTGTAGAGGAATATTCTGCTAAAGTTGATTTGACTCACAATTTTAATCCAAAAAGCAAATTCAAAGCAGGTGTGGAAGCCAGCTTTCAGGAAATGCAGCTGATAGATATTTATCAACCATGGATTAAGCCGCTTGGTTTGAATAACGATGTTTATAAAGTTTATCCTGCATTCGGAGATATTTATGCGCAGCACAGTATCACATTCAAAGGAATGATATTGAACTACGGATTACGATTCGATTACTGGTTCCCGGGCAAATATGTTGATGATGCTATCAACGACCCGAATGTTGTTACGATTCCAGATGAGACAAGACAAAAGTATTATGACGATTCGTTTAACTTATTCGGAAGAAGATGGAAGGGAAGAATTTCACCGAGAGTAGGTATTTCTCACCCCATTACAAATAACCAGACTTTATTCTTCTCATACGGACATTTTAATAAGAGACCTAAGCCTCAGTTTGTATATGCAAAGCTTAGTCCGCAGAGCGCAAAGTCAACATTCCAGAAATTCGGAAATCCTGACCTTAACCCTGAAACAACTGTTTCATACGAGCTTGGAATAAGAAATCAGTTTTCAATAAATGACGTTCTTACCATCACCGCTTACTATAAAAATATTTATGATTATGTAGCAACAAGAAGCATAAGTATCAATAGCGGAAGATTAGTTGGGCAGAGTTTTATTACTTATTTCAATCAGGATTATGCGAGAACAAGAGGTATTGAAATAGAGTATCAAAAGAGATTTGGAGACTGGTTCAACGGAAGACTTAACTTTACCTATTCCGTTGCAACAGGAAAAAGCTCTACATCAGATGCAGGTTATCTTGTTATTACCAGAGGCGCTCAGGAATCTATTTCGGAAGTATATCTAAACTGGGACAGACCTTTTCAGGCAAGCGCTAACTTATATTTTAATGTAAGAAAAGGTAAAGGCTTATTCGGAATCGGTAAAAACATTCTGGATGATATTTCTTTAAAAACAAGAATTCAGTATCAGGCAGGAAAGCGATATACTCAGCAAATTCTGACGGGGTATCTCGGAAACGGAAGACCTGAATACACTCCTGACTATAACAATATTAACGGTGAAGTAGCAGCTAACTGGTTTAACGTTGACTTAGATTTTGAAAAATATTTCAAGTTCTTAAATGTTAATTTCACAGCAAGTGTATCTGTAACAAATTTGTTTAATAACCTGAATTCAGCAATTATTAATCCCGTAACCGGAAAAGCTTATGAATACGGAGATCCGACGCCGAACTCATACAACGATCCGTTGTACCCTGATTTACAGGCTCCGATAGACCCGTATCCTTACAATCCGGCAAGATTCACTTCACCGAGACAGATTAAATTCGGTGTTTCAATGAAATTCTAAACTGATGAGAACATTAAAATTTAAAATATTACTCTTAGCGTTTGCGTTTATAGCCGCTGCCGCTTTTCCGCAGGATTATGTAACGCAGACAAAGGAAACACAAAAGAAAATGACTCCAAAAGAAGCTTTGCAAAACTTGAAAGACGGCAACGCAAGGTTTATTGACGGCAAGATGACTCACCGCAACTTTAAAGAGCAAATGGAAAAAACTGCTAAAGGGCAGTATCCCTTTGCCGTAATACTTAGCTGCATTGATTCAAGAAGCCCTTCGGAAATTGTATTTGATCAGGGCATCGGAGATATTTTTAATGCAAGAGTTGCCGGAAACATCGCCGACTCTGACATAATCGGAAGCCTTGAATTTGCCTGTAAAGTTGCCGGCTCCAAATTAATATTAGTTATGGGGCATTCTAACTGCGGCGCAATAAAAGGCGCTTGCGATGATGTAAAATTAGGAAACTTAACAGGACTTCTTTCAAAAATAACTCCTGCTATCGAATCTGTTTCTGAAAGCGGAGAGAGAAATTCTAAAAACCATGACTACGTTGAAAAGGTCGCAAAGCAAAACGTAATAATGACTATGGAAAAGATTAAAAAAGACAGCAGCATTTTGAAAGAGATGATTGATAACGGGGAAATTATGATGGTAGGCGCAATGTATGACCTCGAAACCGGAGTTGTTACTTTTTACGAATAAAAACATTAAGTCCAATTGTCTGATACAATAAAAAATAATTTAATGAAAGTATTTTATACTATAGTTTTTCTTCTTATCTTCTCGACTTCGTATTCTCAGCTTCTGCCGAATCTTGGCGGACAGAGAACCGGAACAACATCGCTTCAGTTCCTTAAAATCGGAAACGGGGCGAGAAGCGCAGGGATGGGTGAAAGTTTTGTCGCTGTATCCGATGATATCAGCTCGTTGTATTATAATCCTGCCGGATTGGTGCTTTTTAAAGAGAACGGCGTAATAGCATCTCATACTCAATGGTTTGTTGATACCAGGCTTGAATACGCAGGCGGAGTTTATCACTTTGGCGGAAATAATGCAGTCGGCTTGAGCGTTACTTCATTGAGGACTGAAGATATGAAAGTAACTACAGAGCTTCAGCCTTCTGGCACCGGAGCATATTTCCGTTTTTCCGATTTAGCAATCGGACTGTCTTTCGCAAGGCAGATGACGGAGCAGTTCTCCTTCGGAGCAACAGTGAAATACATTGAAGAAACTCTCGGAGATGTTAAAATGCGCGGCGTTCTCGGAGATTTAGGCACATATTACAAGACCGGTTTGGGAACATCAAGATTTTCAGTGGTGATTTCCAATTTCGGCGGTCAGGTTTCTCCTTCGGGAACTGTAAACCTTATCGGAGACAGAACAAACAGCACATGGCAGCAGTTTCCGCCTCCCACAATTTTTAAA
This sequence comes from Bacteroidota bacterium, assembly GCA_018266845.1. GTDB lineage: Bacteria > Bacteroidota > Ignavibacteria > Tepidaquicellales > Tepidaquicellaceae > JAFDZO01. The sequence goes on from JAFDZO010000011.1 coordinate 39,532, forward strand.
ATAGGGTTTGCTTTCGAGCCGGTGATGAATCAAAAAAACCGCCTCACTACTTCTGTACAGCTTAACAGCCCGAACGATAATGCCGAATATGTAAACTTCGGCGCTGAATATGCTTTTAAAGAATATCTTTTTCTTCGCGGCGGATATAAGCTGAACGTTGATGCAGAGAATTTTTCTGCGGGCGCAGGCGTGAAGCTGCCGTTAACGTTTGCTATGTTGAATCTTGACTACGCAATTTCAAATTATAAAGAGCTTGGCTTTGCTCAACGATTATCGTTGAATGTAATGTTTGCAAAGAAATAAACATACTCGAATTTAATTTTATTTTACATCTATAATGACCATAAAAATAAAATACTTAAGTTTTATAAGTTTAGCGCTTTTCTCGCTTGTATTTTACAGCTGTTCGCAAAAGCTTGATTTAAGCCAGTTTCCGCTTACAACAAACGGCAACCCGACTACTTCAACCGATACATCTTACGTTCAGCAGTCTCCTGTCTGGACAGGATTTAATGCGCCGGAAGATGTTATAGTGGGAAAAGAGCCGCTCATCTATGTTGCAGATACTAAGAATAACAGAATAGCTCAGCTTGATTTATCGGGCGCAGAAATCGGCAGCATCACAGTTCAAAAACCTGTTGCTTTAGCGCAGGATAATAATTTTGACATTCTGGTAATAGGAGATACGGTTTTAACCTCGACAGGGGATACCTTGAGCGTTCTTTACAGGATAAAACTTGTAGAAGTCGGCGGAAATATTTCAAACGCTTCTCTATTAAGATTGCTCTCGAGCGATTCACCGACTCCGCTTACAAGCAGAAAAAGAAGATTTTCGGGAGTTTCAACATACCCTGATAACTCAATCCTTATTTCACGAAGAGGACCGGATAACTCAAGCAGTATTGACCCCGATAATGCAATTATTAAATGCACAGGTTTAAATTCCGTTACAGTCCAGCTTTATACAGGATTTCAGGTTTCGGGAAACGGCGTTTACTCCATAGACAAAGTTTCGAGTGTATGGTGCATCGGAAATAATAGTAATGATTTCTCGCTTACAAGAAATACCACTCAGAGCGGATTTAAAGCAGAGTGGTTTGAATATGATAACTCTACGGGCGCTTACAATCCTAGATTTCTGCCTGACGGAAACCCCGATATATTGAAAGTAGAATTCGGGCTTCCTGAAGATGTTACCACCGACCCGAACAAAAATATTTTTATCATAGATGCCGCAAAGGACTCGCTTTACAAATTTAATTCATCGGGCAAACTGCTGAAAGAATCTTTCGGCGGAACCGGCTCGGGCGATAATAAATTCAGCGGACCAAAAGGTGTTGCCTTCTTCAACCGAACCATTTACATAGCAGATACAGGCAACAACAGAATCGTCCGGTTTAAACTATCTACTGACCTTAACTAATATTAATTTTCTTCTTATAAATTAATCCGTCCTGCAAAACGCACGACGGATTTTTTATTTATACTGATTTTTTAATACAAATGGCAAAACAGAAAGAAAAATCCGAACAAACAAAAGCACAGAAACAAAATCCCGCTTTCGATTATTTGCTTCTTGCTGCATTTGCTGCCTTTATAGTTTTTTTTACTACCTTTAAAATCTCCGGCGATGACGATGTTTTCTGGCACCTTGCAACAGGTAAGCATATCATGGAAACCGGACATATTCCTTCTCAGGATATTTTCGGTTTTGTAACTCAAGGACAGGAATGGATGCCTTTTGAATGGGGATGGGACGTAATTACATACAATATTTTTAAAATCGGCGGATACAATGCCATTTCTATTTTTCGCACGATTATTTTTCTGCTAATGTTTTTCATCTACTACATTATTCTGCGGAAATTCAAAGTCAGCGCATCGCTTAGTATTCTTATGTTTATTTTGATAGCATTTGGAATTATTGACCGCCTCACGCCGCGTCCGCACATAATGTCTCTGCTGTTTTTTGTCCTTCTTCTTTATTTGATAATTTCGTTCCGGTATTTTGAAAGAAAAAACATATATCTCTATTTTATACCCGCCCTTTTTCTTTTGTGGGCAAATATTCACATGGGTATTATAGCAGGAATGTTTTTGCTCGGAATTTATGTCTGCTCTGAAATTATTACCTTCTTCCAAAGCAGAAAGTTATCCTCTAAAGAGGTTCCTTCTCTTGACAAAAAACAACTGATTACTCTTATAGGAATTTTTGCAGCATCATTGCTTGTTATGCTCTTGAATCCGAACGGATTCGCCACCTATGTTTACGCTTACTCCCACACTAAAATGAAGCTGCTCGAAACAATTAACGAATGGCGTTCGCCGTTTGATACAATGTTCGCAAGCGGATTTGTAGGAAACATTTACAAAGTTTTTCTTTTTTCAGGTGCGCTGACTTTGTATTATGCAATTAAAAAGAAAGATTTATTCTTTGCATTAGTATATGCCGGCTTTGTTATCTATTCTGTGAGGGCGGTGCGTTTTACTGTTGATTATATAGTTATCATTGCAATATTTCTCACAGTCGCAATTAATTTTATCATCATAAATCTAAAAGGAAAAGGTCTCTCGAATTTTTTAAACAGCAGCCCTGTCTTAAAAGTAATTCTAAGCATTCTTTTGATATTAATGACTTCGGCAATTCCAAGCGATAATTTATATCTGAAAACTCTTGAGTACTACAGGGTTTCAGGGTTCGGCATTAATTCCGAATTCATCCCCATGCAGATGATTGATTTTATGAAAGAAACTAAAATAGGTGAGGCAGGGGAGAAGCCGTTTAATCATTTCGGAATGGGCGGACTTCTTATTTGGTCGTTCCCGAATTCAAAAAACTTTATAGACAGCAGAAACCTTAACGATAATATTTTCTTTGAATACAATTCTATACTGGAAGCGCAAAGCGGATTTGAAAAGAAACTCAATGACTATGGCATTGACTACATAACTTTCTTAGACCCTGATTTAGTAAGAAGACCCGGAGTTATGAAAAAAACTATTATTCCTTATCTTGTTTCAAAAAGTGATGAATGGAAGCTTGTATTCTGGGACGATAAATCATTTTTATTTGTAAGAAATATCCCTAAATTCAAAGAAGTAATAGATAAGTACGAATTCAAAGTAATAAATCCCTACAATATAGTTTTTCAGCCGCAGGCAATCGAAAGCGGCTTCCGAAACAATTTAGAGCAATTCAAAAAAGAACTAAACAGGCAGAGAACTCTTGAACCTAACGGCTTATTTATCAATTCTGTCCTGAGCAAATATCAAATAAAACTATAACTATGAAAAAACTAATCATTGCTTTGGCAATGCTTTTGTGCTATGTATCGGCTCAGTCTCAGGTTGTTCCGATTGTATCACTAAAGCAAAATAACTCACAGGGAGTTCCTCTTGATACAGGGCAGTATAAAACTGTTACAGGAATTATTACCGCTGCTAATGAATTCGGCGGACCTTCATACATGCAGGATAATACCGGCGGTATTGCCGTATTTTATCAGGAAATGTCAGCAGCTGTAAAAATCGGAGATAGTGTTATCGTTACTGCAAAGCTTATTCAATTTAACGGATTGACTGAGCTTTCTTTTACTCCGACAGGATGTTCGTTCACTAAAATTGATTCTAATAAAACCGTTACTCCGCTGGTAATTAATTTCCAGCAATTCACCACACAGGATTACACAAGCATCGAGCCATACGAAGGCTTGCTGTTAAGATTCAATAACGTTACAACTACGGCGACAGGAACTTTTGCCGCAAACACAAACTATCCGATTACCGATGTTACGGGCACGTATGCAAGCACTTTCAGAATTGATAATAACACAAACCTTGTAGGAACGGCAATACCAACGGGCACATTTTCTGTGATATGTGTCGGCAGCCAGTTTAAATCCGGCGCTCCGTATCAGGGAGGTTATCAGGTGCTTCCAAGATTTACAAATGATTTGATACTGGGCGCAGGTCCTAACATATTAAATCCCCCTGTTGAAAGCAGCTTGCTTCCGAACAGCGTAACAATTACGTGGACAACTCAGAACGCTTCGGATTCCAAAATTTATTATATGAGAAGCGATTCAAACTACCAGCCTGTTGTATTCAAAGATTCAGTTTACGATGCGGCGCCGACAAATAATCACGTTCTGACAATTAATAATTTGCGCCCCGGAAGAATTTATTATATGAAAGCCTCTTCCACAAACGGAAGCGGCACCAGCTTAAGCTCAGGCAATTATTTCAGCACTTCATCCGACCCGACTTCAACAGGAAAGTGGGAAGTTTATTTTAACAAATCAGTTGATACATCTTTTGCTTTGCCAAATAATAAAGCCCGCGGCAGCACGGATTTAAAAACCCGTCTGATACAAAGGATTGACTCGGCAAAGTATTCGATAGACTTTGCAATTTATTCTTTCAACGATATTACTCAAATCCGCGATGCTTTAATTCAGGCAGTTGCGCGGGGAGTGAAGCTGAGAATTGTTTATGACAGCAGGACTAATCAGTCGTTGATGCAGGATTTAATTAACGCGGGAATTCTTGTGCAGAAAAGAAATCAATCCACCGGAGATTTAATGCACAACAAGTTTATGATATTTGACTCGCGCGATACAACCTCATATAAGGATGACTGGCTTTGGGGAGGCTCTGCTAATATTACTAACGAGCAGTTTAATACCGACCAGCAGAATGTGGTTTTTATTCAGGATCAGGCACTATGCGCAACTTATACGAGAGAGTTTGAAGAAATGTGGGGTTCGCATAATAACATTAATAATCCTTCGCTTGCAAAGTTTGGACCATATAAAACCGATAACACTCCTCACTTGTTTAATGTAAACGGAAGAAGAATTGATGTGTATTTTTCTCCTTCGGATAATCCGTCCACGCAGATTGAAAACATGATTGCGAATTATACGAATAAATCAATCAGCTTCGTAATTTATGCGTTCACGAGATTTAATATTTCCAACAAAATGAAAACACAGTTCAGCCCTCCTACGAAAATGGTGAGAGGCGTATTTGATATATCGCAGGCAACTGCCGGAACTGTTTATGAGGAAATGAAAGGTATCGGCGGAACGACTCCATGGAATCCGCCTGCCCCTGTTTATCTTGAAAATCAAACAGGACTTTTGCACAGCAAATATATGCTCATTGACGCTGACCTTATGACAAGCGACCCTATAGTGGAAACAGGCTCATTCAATTATTCAAATTCAGCTACATTCGGAAATGATGAAAACTTTTTGATTATACACGATTCGTTAATGGCAAATCAGTACTATCAGGAATTTGCAAAGCGATATATTGAGTCCGGCGGTACAATCGGAATCAGTCATATTGAAAATTCTGTAACTGAAAATTATTATATGAAGCAGAATTATCCGAATCCTTTTAACCCAACGACGACAATTGAATTCGGAATTCCGAAATCTGATTTTGTTTCATTGAAAATATATGATATGCTCGGCAGGGAAGTTACGACACTTGTTTCGCAGCACTTGCAGCAGGGAGTTTATAAATACACATTTGAAACCACAGGGCTTTCAAGCGGAATGTATTTTTATTCGATAAATTCCGGCACATATAAGCAGACAAAACAAATGGTACTTGTGAAGTAAAATATATTCTAAATGCGAAGATATAGCTTCGGAACGTTTACAAATATCATTCAATCCCAAGATGGAGAAACCTCTTGGGATTTTTTTTGTCCAATAAGAGAAAATGAAATTTCTTTGAGACAACACTCTCACTTTGAGCGGAGTACTCCGCGAAGCGGAGGAAGGGGTGTCTTTTAGTAACATATTATATTACTGTGTCCCAAACCCCGTTTGGGGCGGCACTAAACTTGTAACATTTCCAAACAGAGGTTTGGCAATGGGAAATGCTGAGTAAAAATTAGATATATTCTCAGAACTTAGAAGCCCTGCTCCTTGAGGGTAGTACTCCGCGAAGCGGAGGGAGCGATGTCTTTTAGTAACATATTATATTACTGCGTCCCAAACCCCGTTTGGGACGGCACTAAACTTGTAACATTCCCAAACAGAGGTTTAGCAATGAGAAATGCTGAGTAAAAAATCGATATATTCTCAGAACTTAGAAGCCCTGCTCCTTGAGGGTAGTACTCCGCGAAGCGGAGGGAGCGATGTCTTTTAGTTATATGTCAAGAATTTTAATGAAGTAATAAAGAGGATACCTAAACTACATTAGGCAGCGTAGAGAAGCAACATATTGCGTCTCTACACGAAAGAAGGAGGCGGCTTACAGTTACTTTTTGAAAAACTAAGAATTGAAATAATAAGAAGATACAGTGAGTAACAAAAAATCGCAATATAAACACATATTAATACAGCAAGATAAAATGAGCGTATAGAAATAAGCGTAAGTTCAGCTATCTATCAAAAATAAAAAATAGTTATATACATTTCATTTTAAACCACCTTTAAGTATTTTTAACCCATGTGGAAAAGATTTCTATTTTTGTTTCTCGGAGTAATAGCCATGGTTCTGCTTTTCAACAGCGTCATCATGCCTTGGTATGTGAAGCATACTGATACTGTTAAAGTCCCAAATGTGGTTGGGATGAAATTTCTTGATGCTAAGAAAAAAATCGAGGCAGCAGGGCTTGAGGTAAAGCAGGGCGATATTCGTTACGATGAAAATAAACCCATAGGGGAAATAATTGACCAGAACCCGCCATCCGACCAGATTGTAAAATACGGCAGAAGGATATATCTGACTGTCTGCGGCGGAGAGCAGCTTGTTGAAGTGCCGGCGCTTCATGGCAGGACACTTCGCGATGCCAAGTTTACCCTTGAACAGCGCGGTCTTCAAATAGGTGAAAGCGTGAGAAAAAGCTCTAATGATGTCAAAGAGGATTGTGTAATCTCTCAGATAATTCAGCCCGGCAGTAAGGTGAAACGAAGCACCAAGATTGATTTAATTATCAGTGATGGAACTCTAAAGGGTGATTTAGTCGTGCCTGATTTGATAGGTAAAAAGCTGGAGGAAGCTAAGAAAATAATCTCCGATAAAAAGCTGAAACTTGGCAAAATAAACTATCAGATTAATAACGACATTGCTCCGGGACAGGTTGTTGACCAGTATCCAAAGAAGGATAAATCCGCCAATGAAAACACGGCTATAGATTTGTTTGTCTCAAAGAAGAAAAAAGTTGACTCGGAAGAAAAACCTGCAATAGACAATACACCTACTGAAAAGAAAGAACCGGAAACAGATAAAACGGATAAAGAGAAAACCGAAAAGAAAAACGACGGCAAGAAAAAAGAATCCGGCGATAAGGAAGCTGTAAACCCAAAATCTGAGCCGGACACTAAGAAAAAAGATACTGAAAAAAAGAAAGCTGTAGAGCCAAAGAAAGAGGAAAAGAAAACGCAAGAGCCGAAAAAGAAAGACGAAAAAAAGAAGGACGGTACACAGTGAAATTTATCTGCCCTTCAATGTTATCTGCCAATTTTGCAAAGCTTGCCGACGAGTTCAAGGAAGTCGAAATAGCAGGGGCTGACATAATTCATTGCGATGTTATGGATGGAAATTTTGTCCCTAATATCAGCTTTGGTCAGTCAGTCATTAAGCAGGTTAACGAAATGACCAATCTTCCTCTTGACGTTCACTTAATGATAAATGAACCTTCAAGATACATAAAGGAGTTCGCAGAAGCTGGAGCAGATTTTATTTCAGTTCATTACGAAAATAATTATCACCTTAATCGGGTTATAAATCAAATTAAAGATGCCGGCGCTAAAGCAGGAGTCGTTATAAATCCGGCTACACCCGTTTTTGTTCTGGAGAATATTCTTCCTTTTGTTGATTTTGTTTTACTGATGAGCGTGAATCCCGGTTTTGGCGGTCAGAAATTCATTAGCAATACTATGTCAAAAGTAACAGGGCTTAAAAAAATTATTGCAGAGAAAAATTATAATTGTAAAATCCAGATTGACGGAGGAGTAGATTTAAACAATATAAAAGAACTATCTGATGCCGGAGTTGATATGTTTGTGTGCGGAGCCTCAATTTTCGGAAGTGATAACCGCGCAGAAGTGATAAAAAAAATGAAAGATTTAATTTCGTAAATTTTTATGAAAAGCGTGTTTTTCAACAATGAAGTTCTCGGAGTTGAAAAAAATATTATTAATAAACTTTCCATACCTTCCATAGTCCTAATGGAAAATGCCGGAAGAAATTCGGCAGATTTCATTTTATCAAAAATTAACCGTATATCAAAAATTGTCATTCTCGCAGGCAAAGGAAACAATGCCGGAGACGGTTTTGTTATTGCAAGACACCTTGCAAATAGCGGGAGAAAGTCAGCTGTTGTTCTTCTCTACCCCCATGCCGAACTAAAGGGAGATGCTCTTATTAATTTTAAGATTCTAAGCTCATATAAAGATTTTGTTTCAACTGCCTACATAAAAAACTGGAGTGAAATTAGAGAAATTGTAAGTGAAAAAAATACTGTTATAATAGATGCAGTTTTTGGAATCGGTTTTAAGGGTGAACTTGAATCCCGCTTGCAAAACATTTTTGCTGAAATTAATAGTCTTAAAAGCAAAACTGTTTTTGCTGTTGATACTCCCTCGGGGTTATATGATTACAATCAGCATCAAGTCTGCCTTAAAGCAGATTACACAATCTCAATGGCTGTGAAAAAATTTCATTCCATGTTTTTAAAGGGTAGAGAAGCGTCAGGTATAATTCATACTGTTGATATAGGTGTTTCGGAAAAAAACTTTGATAATCTTAATGCAAGGAATATTTTTGAAGTTCAGGAGCAAGACGTTAGAAAAATAATTCCACTAAGAAACATAAACAGCCATAAATATTCTACAGGAAAAGTTTTTGTGCTGGCGGGCTCGAAAGGCTTAACCGGTGCAGCATATTTGTGTTCTCAATCGGCTTTAATTTCAGGCTGCGGAGCAGTGATGCTTGGAATTCCTGATTCACTTAACACCATACTTGCGCGTAAATTAACGGAAGTAATGACTCTGCCTCTTAATGAAACCGCTGAACACACGCTTGCTCTTTCTTCTTGTAAGAAAATTCAGGAGAAAATTAAATGGTGCGATGCACTGCTGATAGGACCGGGTATTGCCAAAAATGATGAAACGACCGGTTTGATTTCCAATGTAATTTCTGAAAATGATATACCCATTGTGCTTGATGCCGACGGATTATCTGCCTTTAAAAATCTTAAACTGAATCGAAGAAAGAATAAGATTATTTTGACTCCGCATCTTGGTGAGTTTGCAAACCTTTTAGATGTTTCGATAGACGAGCTAAAAAATAATTTATATAATTATTCTGTGGACTATGCAAAAAAGAAAAATGTAATTTTAGTGTTAAAAGGTTCACCAAGTATAACTACAGATGGAAAACAATTTTATATAAACTCAACCGGAAATCCTGCTCTTTCAACGGCGGGCAGCGGAGATGTTCTCGCCGGAATTATTGCATCGCTTTATTCAAGAACTAAAAATGCGATAGACAGCGCGATTGCAGGGGTGTATGTTCACGGCAAAAGCGCAGACTTGCTTTGCGGAAAGAGCAAAAACAATTTCACATACAAAGCATCGGATATAGTCAAAATAATTCCTCACGCCGTTTCATCAATCCTAAACACAACTGCCTGATTTGAACCGAAAAATTTTCCATTACATTTTACTAATATACGCATTAGGAATTTTTATTGAGTCGTCATTGCCGGGAGATAATTTTCCCAAAATTGATTTAACACTTGCAGATAAATACGCCCATTTTATTATTTATTTCGGGCTTTGTTTGTTATTTTTTTATTCCTTAAAAAATCAGTCAAAATTTATTAAATTACGGCAATATCCATTATTTTTTTCTTTTGTGTTTACATCACTGTATGGAGTTACCGATGAAGTACATCAAATGTTCACTCCATACCGTTCGAGCGATATACTTGACTGGTTAGCTGATACTTTAGGCGCGCTTTTATGTATTATTTTTATTAAAATTTTTTACAAGAAACTTCCATTTTTAAATACGAATAAACCTCAAACAATCTAATGATTCCTTTAAAAGAATTTGCTGAAATTATTCCGCTGTTAATAATTACTTCAGCTGCTTTATTGACAATGGTTTTTGAAATTATTTCCAAGAAAAGCGCAAATGCAATTTATGGATTAAGCATAGTTACCATCTTAGGCGCTATTGCCGCGTCTTTCACCGGTCTAAATAAAGACATGGTAATTTTTAATAATTACTTTCACCTGAACAATACAACTTTAGCCTTCACAGTTACAATATTAATCGGAATGTTAATTACTGTCATTAGCGCCAAAAGTTACCTTGAGAAGGAAGATATTAATTTCGGCGAGTTTTATTCTTTATTGCTTTTTGCGATAATGGGAATGTATCTGATGATTTGGGGCAATGATATTCTTGTTATCTTTATAGGGCTTGAGCTAATGTCAATTTGCTTTTATATTCTCGCAGGATTTTTGCGTAAGAGACCAAAATCAAATGAGAGCGCGTTGAAGTATTTTCTGCTCGGAGCATTTATGACAGGATTTATTGTTTATGGAATCGCTTTAATGTACGGCGTTACAGGAACCACTAACCTAACGATTTTGTATTCCAATCCTGAAAATTATAAAAATTCTATTTTTGTAATCGGCTTCGGATTGTACATGATAGGATTTTTCTTTAAGATGGGTATATTTCCTTTCCACATGTGGGTACCGGATGTATATGACGGCGCTCCGACAATCGTATCAGGTATGATGTCAACGGCTGGAAAGATAGCTGCTGTTGCCACAATCCTCCCGTTCATTCTTAATGTTCACCTTAATGAATTCCAGCAGGTGTTTTCAGTTCTCGCCGTAGTAACAATGTTATTCGGGAACGTGATTGCATTAGCGCAGACAAATATTAAAAGACTTTTGGCATATTCATCAATATCAAGCGCGGGCTACATTATGGTCGGCATTGCTTCAATGAATGAACTTGCAACAAAAGGCATAGCATACTACCTTGTTGCTTATACTTTCATGCAGCTTGGAGCTTTTTTAATTGTATCTTTAATAGAAAAGAAATCTGCCGACTCAAAAGATTATGCAAATATTGATTTAGATGATTATAAAGGGCTAGCAAAACGAAATCCGTGGCTTGCAACTTTTATGACACTATTTTTATTTTCATTAGCGGGCATTCCTCCTTTTGCAGGATTTTGGGGCAAGTATTATTTGTTCTATGCTTCAATAAAAGCCGGGCTTATCTGGCTTTCAGTAATAGGTATTTTGCTTAGCATGATTTCAATTTACTATTATCTGAAAGTTATAGTTTACATGTGGTTCAGTGAATCAGATACTGTTCAGGAAAAAGAAAGCATCGGAGCGCTTGGCTTCACAGGAATATCACTTGCAATCATAGGAACATTAGTATTTGGATTTTTCCCTAACCTATTTTTTAACTTGTTCAAATTTGCTTAAGTGTGAACATTCTTTATTCAAGATGGCGAAATGATTCGATGACAGATGATAAACGCCTTGAACAGCTTTTATCAATATATAATTATATTCTGATTCAGACTAACGGAGATGTTGAAGAAACCCTTGAATGGTTAAGAATGTTAAACGAAGAAAACAATCTCTTTGACGATAATCTTTCATTTTCTGATTTTGTTGATGAATTAAAGAAAAGAGGCTACATCGCAGAAAAAGAGGGATTGTTACAGTTGACTGCAAAAGGGGAACAAAGGATAAGGCTTGATGCCCTGAATCACATTTTTTCAGGATTAAAACCGGATACAACGGGTTTCCATGAAACGAATAAGACCGGAAACGGCGTTGAAAAAATGAGTGAGCTGAAAAAGTACAAATTCGGCGACCAGGTAACAAACATAGATTTAACTTCCACTATAAAGAACGCATTTCTAAAAACTGACCTAAACAATTTCAGATTAGAAGAAGAAGATATAGAAGTTTTTGAAACGGAGCATCAGACAACCGTTGCTACCGTTTTGATGATTGATATATCGCATAGCATGATTTTGTACGGCGAGGACAGAATTACTCCTGCTAAGGAAGTGGCTCTTGCTTTATCAGAGTTAATTTTATCAAGATTTCCGAAAGATAAATTAGATGTTATTGTATTTGGAGATGATGCGAAAGAAATTTCCCTGCGGGATTTGCCGTTTTTATCTGTAGGACCTTATCATACAAATACAAAGGCGGGTTTGAGGCTTGCCAGAAATATTTTAAAACGAAAAGGAACGACCAATAAGCAAATTTTTATGATTACTGACGGGAAACCTTCTGCAATTTTTACGGATGACGGAAGATTATATAAAAATTCATTTGGGCTTGACCCCCGTATAGTAAACAAAACTCTTGATGAAGCAGTCGCGTGCCGAAAAGACAGAATAAAAATTACTACCTTTATGATTGCGCAGGATTATTATTTACGAAACTTTATTGAGGATTTCACTAAAGCAAATAACGGCTCGGCATATTATTCAGGATTGGATAAGCTCGGACAGTTTATCTTTACTGATTATCTCAAAAGCAGAAGAAAATATAATTAGTAGTTTCTAAAAATCTCATTGCAAAGCCCCGGCTTCGTAACGACAATAAAAATAAACAAGTTTGAAATCACTTTTTAAAATTTTCACAGGTGCAGTCCTTGCAGGATTAGCACTTTTTTTGTTTAGCGCAAAAACATATTCACAGCAGGTTTATTTCGTGCAGAGCAGCGAGTTATTTAAGCCGCTCTACGCATCTGTTTTTGAATCAAAAATCGGAATAAGTTCAAACATCCAGCAGGAAAATTTAAAGCTAGATATAGGCGCTTCCGTTGACTTAATCGGACTGCGGGGCAAAGATTGCAGTGTTTCATTCGGCGCAGAGTTTTTTACATTTTCAAATTTACGAAAAGAAAGCAATTTTAAGTTTCCTGTTGACGCAATAGATTATTATTTCGGAATAGCATTTAACTATAAAAGAAAAGTAAACACATCCTCATTAGCTTCAGCGAGATTAAGAATTGCTCATATCTCCTCTCATTTTGAAGACGGACACAAATATGAAAGGACAGATACCATTTTTTCCCCCGTAGTTTACAGCAGGGAATTTATTGAGCTTGCCGGAATTTACGATTACAAAATAAATAAATGCTTAACCCTTCGTTCAATGCTTGGAGCCAATATTCTGCTGCACAGCATCCCGGATGATTTTGGTAAAGTTTCTATTATGATAGGAAATGAATTAAGATATTCAATCAGTAATTATTTTGGGTTATATTTATCAAACGAGCTTCGCAGCGCATCAGTTAAGGGAAATTCAAACTTTAATGAAAGCTTTGAAAGCGGAATTAATATTGGCGGATTTGATTCAAGAGGAGTAAATTTATTCTTCTCCCTTTATAATGGTCAGGATTACAAAGGACAATACTATGATAAACCTTTCAATGTCCGCTCTTTGGGAATGCGAGTGCTTTTTTAGTACCTGATTTATATAACGTGAAATGCTTTACATGATGTTTGGTGTAAAATGAAAACTTTTTTATCAATAAATGATAATTCTGCTGATAATAAATATTTTTTCCTTCTTACTTTCACTGCCGGAAGAGGGTACTCTGGTAAAACAATTTGAAGTGAAAGGTTTCGAGAGCGCTGCGTCAGTTTCGCAGGATAATCTGGGGAAAATTTACGTACTCGATAATAAGGCTAACCAAGTTATTAAGCTCGATGAAAATTTGTCAGAGCTAAAGCGAAATGGCAAACAGGGTTGGGGAGACGGGTTGTTTGATTCACCCACGAATGTGGACGCTTCGACGGGGCTTGATATATTTATCTGCGACCCGAAGAATAATAGAGTGCAAAGGTTTGACAGAAACTTGAACTATATTTCATCACTTCTAACAAATCTTTCGACATTTCCTCCACAATATCAATTTAATACACCGGTTTCTTCCGTTGTAATGAATTCTTCTGATTTATATGTGCTTGATAAAGATAATAACAGGGTTGTTATTTTTCAGCAGGGGTTAAATCCGGTTAACTCTTTTGGCGAGTTTCAAAATTCAGAGGGAAGAATTATTAAAGCGAAGAAAATGGTAAAAGATAAAAATAATTTTATTTTCATCCTCGATGCCGGGCAAAATGCTGTTTTGAAATTTGACAGCTTCGGCTCTTTTGTAAAAAAAATACAGATTGACTCGATATACTCTATTTCCATTTATGACAATAGTCTTTACCTTTTTACTAAAGAAAAAATTTATGCCTACAACGCAGCAAAAAACACGTTTGAATATGCTTATGATTTATTTGATTCCCATTCAATCACTGAGTTTACCGATTTCGTTGTATTGAACAAAGAAAAGTATTTAATCTTAGAAAAAAATAAGTTAAGTTACTGGAAGCTAATAAATAAAAACTAAAAATGGCGAGGGACATAAATAAAGTTATTTTAATCGGACGTCTTGGAAAAGACCCTGATTTGCGGTACACTCCAAAAGGCACTGCGGTTTGTTCTTTTACTATGGCTACCAATAATGATTATATGGGAGAAGATAATAATCTTGTAAAGCGGGTTGAATGGCACAACATTAGCGCGTGGAGCAGGCTTGCAGAAACATGTTCAAAATATCTTAAAAAAGGCTCAAAAATTTATTGTGAAGGAAGATTACAGTATGATGAATACGAGAAAGACGGAATAAAAAGATATGCAACTAAAATAATAATGGAGAATATGCAGATGCTTGACGCAAAAGGAGAAGGAGGTTCTTCATCGGGGGCTTCTTCTGTATCTGACGCGCCTTCGCAATCTGATGATAGTGATTTACCATTTTAATCATAATTTTTAAAAGAATTTCTAAATCCCCATTCAAGAAATTGGATGGGGATTTTTTTATATAATTTTTTAAATAAAACACCATTTTTAGTTAATTGAAGATAGAAGCTATTTTAGTTATTTTGCAGTAATTTATGGAATCATTCCAAGCCGGATTTTTTGACATATTTTTAATAGTATTACTGATAATTGTTAATGCGCTATTTGTGGCTGCAGAGTTTGCTCTGGTGCGTGTACGTTCTACTGAACTTGATGCTATCATTCACAAAGGAAACAAGCAGGCAAGGCTTTCCAAAAAAATAATCGAAGATATAAATTCATACATTTCGGCAACGCAGCTTGGAATTACGATTGTAAATCTTACTTTGGGTTGGATTGGCGAAGATGTTTTTACAAAACTATTATACCCGGTTTTTCTTTTTTTCGGAATACATGACCCGCTGAGCCACACACTGGCGGTTTTTCTTGGTCTATTAATAATTACATTCTTTGCAGTTACAATCGGTGAGATAGCTCCCAAAACCATTGCTATTAAATTTCCGCTAAAAATTACTCTATGGTTTTCATTACCATTACAAATTTTTTACCGGATTTTTAAGCCGTTTATCTGGCTCTTGAATAAAAGCGCCGACTTATCTCTTGGAATTTTTGGAATAAAAGCTGCCTCAAAAGATGAAATGGCTCATTCTGAAGAAGAGATTAGGCAGATTATTAAAGAGGGAAGAAGCACGGGGGTTATTGATTCCACGGAGCATCAACTGATAGAAAAGATTTTTGATTTTAATGATAAGACAGTTGATGAAATAATGGTACCTCGAAACTCTATGTTTGCGATTGATATAAATGAAAGCCGCGATAAAATTATACATAAAGTTATCGAAGAAGGTTTTTCAAGAATTCCCGTTTACAATGATACTATTGATAATATCATAGGGATAATATACTCTAAAGATATTATCAGCGCCGCTGAGCATAAAGATATTATTGTTCTTCAGGATATTTTACGCCCTGCATATTTTGTTCCTGAAACAAAACACATAGGCGAACTTCTAAAAGAAATGCAGCGTAAACACATTCACCTTGTAATAGTTGTAAATGAGCATGGAGGTATTGAAGGTCTTGCAACCTTGGAAGATATTATTGAAGAAATTGTAGGAGAAATTGAAGATGAATACGACATTGAAAACAAGGCGATTCAGGTTGGGAAAAAAGGTGTTTACTTAGTGAATCCCAATATCAATATAGAAGAGTTTAATAAAAAGTTTAACGCAGATATTCCTGAAAATGAAGATGAGTATCAAACTTTAAGCGGGTTTTTGCAGAGCGTTACCGGGCATATACCTGAAATTTATGAACGTATTGATTACAAAGGTTTATCTATGACGGTTACAAAAAAAGCAGGAAATAAATTACTGCAAATAAAAATTCAAAAATTAGGAGTAGTTTCATAATTGAATATGTTAATAGAAAAGGCGCTTGTTTTTTTTGACGGTCTTGGCGCATATTATAAAATGTGTTTAGGTGTTTTCCTAAACCTCAGAAGAATTTTTCTGGATAGAAAGCTTATTCTCGATCAAATGGTTCACGTAGGCGTTGATTCGCTTGTACTTATGTCTATCATAGGTATTTTTACGGGCGCGGTTTCATGCTTTCAGGCTGCTTACCAGATTAAAGGATTAATTCCATTAAGTTATCTTGGCTCTGCTACATCTAAAGCCATTATAGTCGAGTTAGGTCCTGTTCTAGCGGCTCTTGTTCTTGCCGGCAGAGTGGGGGCATCTATTTCTGCCGAGCTTGGAACGATGAAAGTTACGGAACAAATAGATGCGCTTGAGGCAATGGCTATCAGTCCTGTTCGGTATCTCGCAACTCCGCGCGTTGTTGCTGTTACACTCATGCTTCCGGTACTTGTAATTTATGCAAGCGCAATTGCCATATTGGGTTCTTATCTTGTGGCAACTCTTTTCCTCGACGTATCATCTGCGTCATTTATGAATGGATTTAAGAATGAGCTTCAGTACAAAGACATATATACTTCTGTGATAAAGTCTTTATTCTTTGGAGTTACAATTTCGTCTATCGGAGTTTTTATCGGTTTTCAGACAGAAGGAGGCGCTGAAGGTGTAGGTAAAACTACAATCCGCTCATTTGTTATTTGCGCTGCAATGATTCTCATTATGGACTACGTGCTGTGGAATTTTTTACTCGGAAAATAAAAAATTTGTGAAATTAGTTTTCAAAAATATTTTTATTAATTCACCTCTGGATAAAATCAAACGAAAGACTGATTTAACTATTGTAAATGGGGTGATTAAAAAAATAGGCAAAGCAGATTCCGATAAAAATGCAGTTGAGTTTGACTTTAACGGAATAACATGCGTGCCGGGTTTTTTTGATATGCACGTTCACTTCCGTGAACCGGGACAGACGCATAAAGAAGATATGATTACGGGAATGCAGAGCGCTATGAACGGAGGCTTTACCGGAGTAATGATTATGCCGAACACAAACCCTCCTATTGATAATGGCAGCACTATTAAGGAGCTTTTACGCTATAACAAAAATTCTTTAGTGGATATAAATATTTCCGCATGTGTAACTAAGAACAGAGAGGGAAAAGAATTAAATAATTTATCATCTTTAAAAAAAGCCGGAGCAATTTCTTTTACCGATGATGGCAGCCCGGTGTATAATCCTCACTTAATGAGAATAGCTTTGGAGGAAGCAGGAAAGATAAACTGCATGATTGTGCAGCATGCAGAAGATATGGATTTATCTAATCATGGAGTAATAAATGAAGGCGTTGTTTCTAAAAAATTGAAGGCGAAAGGTATTCCTCAAATAAGTGAAACAGCAATTGTCGAAAGAGATATTTTAATCACTGAATATGTAAAAAAGGCTCATTATCATGTTCAGCATATTTCCTGCGGAAGAAGTATTGATATGCTTCGTGATGCAAAGAGGAAAAAAATTAACGTTACGGGCGAAGCCTGCCCCCATCATTTTATTCTTGACGAAACTGCGCTGCTGAAATACGGAACGAATGCTAAAATGAATCCGCCTTTAAGAACGAAAAAGGATGTTTCTGAAATAGTTAAAGGAATCAAAGACGGGACAATAGATGTAGTTTGCACAGACCATGCTCCTCATACAGGTGAGGAAAAATCCAGAGGGCTGGATAAAGCGCCATTTGGAATTATAGGACTTGAAACGGCAATCGGATTGACTTATACTTTTCTTGTCAAAAAGAAAATCATCACGTTTGAAAAAATGATTGAGCTGATGTCAATTAACCCGAGAAAAATTTTAAATCTTAAACAGCCTGGAATCAGAATAGGGGTGAAAGCTAACCTTACCTTTCTTGATACTAAAGCTAAGTGGAAAGTCAATGTGAATAAGTTCAAATCGAAATCGCGAAATACTCCTTTCGGAGAATATAATCTACAGTGCAAGCCGTATGCAGTATTAAACAATTCCAAATTATATTTTACCGATTTATGATTATTGAGTTAGACATAAAAAGTTCCTCCAAAAAGTTTAGCGTAAACAACGTTTTTTGTATCGGTAAAAATTACGTTGATCATATACATGAATTTGCAAATCCTGAGATTCCAAAAGAGCCGGTTGTTTTTTTAAAACCCAATACTTCCATTATTAAGAATAATGGTTCTGTCAGCGTTCCTGAACTGGAAGGGAAAAAAATTTCCAATGATTTGCAGAATGAAGTCGAGCTTATAATTGCAATCGGCAAGGATACATACAAAGTGAGCGAAGAAAAAGCAATAGACCATATTTTTGGTTATGCAATAGGTTTAGATTTGACACTCCGTGATATTCAGGCGTATGAAAAAAGTAAAGGGCTTCCATGGACGACGGCAAAAGGTTTTTATTCATCATGCGCTGTTTCGGAAATTGTGGAAAAAAGGGAAATCAGTAATCATTCAAGCATAAAATTTTCACTAGATAAAAATAACGATAGAATTCAGTTTGGCGATACATCTCTAATGATATTTAATATAAGTAAGATAATTCATTATCTATCGCATATTTTCAAGCTGGTTGAGGGTGATTTGATATTCACCGGCACACCAAAAGGAATATCAACATTATACTCCGGTGATAAACTATGCGCTAAACTGGAAGATTTGATTGAACTAAACATTACTGTAGAATAATATATTGGCAAAAATAATTTCCATATGTATTCCTAAAGGAGGAGTAGGTAAAACCACTACTGCGGTAAACTTAGCTGCATCACTTGCGCTTGCCGAAAAAAGAACATTACTAATTGATGTTGACCCGTTTGGCGGCTCAGCAATTGCTTTGGGATACACGCCTGAAAATATTAAGGGCGGACTTTTCGAGATTTTCAATTTCTCAAAATCACTGAAGAGTGTAATTCACAAAACTGATATTCCTTATCTTGATTTTGTACCGTCTAATATTTATTCAATTCAGATGTATGAGAAGTTTAACGCCAATTCTGACAGCAATAAGGTTCTTATCAAAAATTCGCTTCGCGAAGTCTCAAATTCTTATGATTACATTATTTTTGACTGTCCCCCCGTTTTAAAGGGTATTACAAATAGCGCTCTGATTGCCTCCGACTCTGTTCTTATGCCCGTTAAGTGCGCGCATTTTTCACTGGATTCAGTGGATAGGATGTTCAGTTTTATCACATGGTTCAGAGAGGTTTCAAATCCGCATTTGAATATCGAAGGTATAGTTCTTACAATGTACGAGAGAGATTCTAAAGTAACAAAAATTTCTGAACGTGAGCTAAAACTTAAGTATAAAAATTATCTTTTGAACACCGTTATACCGAATACGAATTTACTTAATGAATCCACTTTTTACGGAAAACCGTTGTGTTTGTACAAACTGAAATCAGAGGGCGCAGAAGCATACTTAGAGCTTGCCTATGAATTAATTACAAAAAGTAAACAAAATCCTGAAAGCAATACATAATGAAAGAATTTTCACCTAAATATGATTTTAATAATGCCGAAGCTAAATGGCAGAAGGTGTGGGAAGACAACAAGCTATATGAAGCTAAAGTTGATAAGACTAAAAAGAAATACTCCGTTGTAATTCCTCCACCGAATATTACAGGTATTCTTCACATAGGACACATGCTGAATAATACATTGCAGGATATCTTCTGCCGATGGAAAAGAATGCAGGGGTATGAAGTATGCTGGGTGCCGGGAATTGACCATGCCGGAATTTCTACGCAGCATGTACTCGAAAGGGAGTTGACTTCTCAAGGGAAAACACGAGACGATATTGGCAGGGAAGCCTTTGTAAAGATGGGCTGGGAATGGAAAGAAAAATACGGCGGAATTATTCTGAAGCAATTGCGGAAGCTTGGCGTTTCTGTTGACTGGTCTAAAGAGCGTTTTACTCTCGATGAAGGGCTTAACAAAGCCGTGCGTGAAGTGTTTGTTGACCTTTATAAAAAAGGGTTGATTTACAGAGGCAAAAGAATTGTTAACTGGGACCCGAAAGCTCAGACTGCTGTAAGTGATGATGAAATCGAATACAAAGAAAAAAGAGATAAGCTGTACTTTATCAAATATTATATTGCAGGTACAGATAAATTTGTTACAGTTGCAACAACTCGTCCCGAAACAATGTTCGGCGATACTGCCGTTGCAGTAAATCCTGAAGATGAGCGATATAAAAATCTAGGCGAAGTAAATGTTATACTTCCGCTGGCAGATAAGGAAATCCCGTTAATCAGGGATTCTTATGTAGATAAGGAATTCGGTACAGGGGCGTTAAAAGTTACTCCTGCGCACGATATTAATGACTTTGAAATTGGGCAGAGGCATAATCTTGAGGCAATAAATGTTTTAAACAAAGATTCCACTTTAAATGAATACGGACTTGAGTTTAAGGGAATGGATATTTTTGTTGCGCGAAAAAAGATTGTTGCGAAGCTTCAGGAGCTTAATTTAATTGAAAAAATTGAAGAGCTTACTCATAATGTTTCTTATGCGTCAAAATCAGGCGCTGTAATAGAGCCGTATCTTTCTGACCAATGGTTTGTTTCCATGAAGCCGCTTGCAAAGCCTGCGTTAAAAGTTGTAAATGACGGACAGATAAAATTTCATCCTGAACGATGGGTAAAAACGTACAATCACTGGATGGAAAATGTCCGCGACTGGTGTATTTCCCGTCAGCTTTGGTGGGGGCATCAGATACCAATCTGGTACCATAATGAAACCGGCGAGATTTATTGCGAGACTGAGCCGCCGAAAGATTTAGAAAACTGGACACAGGACCCGGACGTGCTCGATACATGGTTCTCATCATGGCTGTGGCCCTTCTCTGTTTTCGGATGGGAAAATAACAAAGAAAAGGATGCTGCTAATGAGCAGCTGAACTATTTTTACCCAACAGATTTTCTTGGCACTGGCGCTGACATTATCTTCCTTTGGGTTGCAAGAATGATTATGGCAGGGCTTGAGTATATGGGAGAGATTCCGTTTAAGGATGTTTATTTTAACTCGATTGTCCGGGATGGGCAGGGAAGAAAGATGTCTAAGACATTGGGCAACTCTCCCGACCCGCTTGATGTAATTCAAAAATACGGAGCTGATTCGATGAGGTTTACGCTTATCTATCTTGCTCCCCTTGGAAATGACGTATTATATGACGAAACAAATACAGAAATTGGAAGGAACTTCATTACAAAGCTATGGAATGCCGGAAGATTTATTGCTATGAATAATGAAAAATATACCGACTCTCTTTCTGATGCTGAATACAAAGAAGATATTATAGATGAATGGATTACAAGCAGGTTAAACACTTCACTTAAATCTATAGAAGATAATCTTAAAGCATTCAGATTAAACGATTACTCAAAGCAAATTTATAATTTTGTTTGGAGTGATTTCTGTGACTGGTATATTGAACTCATCAAAATAAAAGCGAATCATAAACCGGAAAATGCAAAGCAGATTTTTGAAAAAGGAAGAGAAAATTATTTAACGATATTGAAAATTCTTCACCCGATTGCTCCGGTTGTAACTGAAGAACTATGGCATATTTTTAACGATATTGAAGATACGAATAGCATTTCATTTGAAGCCTTCCCTGAAATGAATGAGAGCAAGATAAATCTAAAAGTTGAAAATGAATTTGAATCTTTGCAGGAACTTGTTACAGGAATAAGAAATACTCGCGCGGAAAACAATATTTCAAACTCAAAGAAGTGTACTGTTTACATTAATAAGATTAACGATTCTATTACTGAGCTTAGCAGTGATATATTGAATTATATAAAGAACTTATGCAATCTTGATGAATTAAATTCTGCCGCAAAGCCGGAAGGGAACTATGCGTCTAAAATTCTTCCTGATTACGAAATCTATCTCTCGCTTGAGGGCTTAGTTGATAAAGCTAAACAGAAAGAGAAACTTGAAAAAGAACTTGAAAACCTTACGAAGTTTTATAGTACATTAGATAAGAAATTATCCAATGAAGGATTTTTAGCTAAAGCTGCTCCGCAGGTTATAGAAACAGAAAAAGAAAAACAAAACAACGCTAAAGTACAGATTGAAAAAATAAAATCTATATTGAATTCATAATTTTTATTAAGTATTTTTAATTATGATAGATAAAGTTCAAATATTAGTTTATTCTCAATTAGATGGCTACACTTTTAGTTTGCTCCCATCAACAAGAAAACAAATTAAAAAAGAATTTCCTAATGCATTCCCAGCTAGTAATTTAAATATTTCATTTGATGATTATAATGATTTTAGAGTAAACAAAGGTAACTTAGAAGATCATATATACCCAATTATATTAGGTGTATCTGAGCAAGATTTAAAAACAAAATTTAAAGAAATAATCTTCATAGATCCGCGCACTAATAAAACCTTACATAAAGTTAAAAATTGAATCACCTTTATTTTGGAAAAGCAGGTCACCTTTTTGTAATGTCCGAGTTTTTATTGAGAGGATGGAATGTAGCTATTCCCGAAGTAGATATTGGCGACGATATTTTTGTTGTAAAAGATGACCAAGGAATTTTAAAAAAAGTACAGGTAAAGTCTTCTACTTTAAAATCTTATGGAAATGCTGTGAAGGCTGTTATCAATATTAAAAAATCGCAAATTACCGCGACTAGTCAAGTATACTTTATCTTTCCTATTCGAAAGAATAATAAGTGGTTACCTCCTTTTATAATTCAAGGGCTGGACTTATACGAAATTATAAAAGATAATAACCGTAGATTTTTTTCAACCACTACTGAATCTGTAACATTAAATTTAATGTTTAAGCATAACAAATTCTATCTTTATAAGCAAAATTTCTCAAGATACAAGGAGAATTATAGAGATTTCCCCATTTTAACTCATTAAAGTTACTTACCCTTAATCCCACAACGTATTCTTACCCAAAGACGAGGCAATAAGCTCCGTTGCAAGCTCCGCTGTTTTATTCCTATGGTCTAAAATCGGATTTACTTCAAGTACTTCAAGCGAGTTCATGCTTCCGCTTGATGCAATGGTTTCCATGATAAGCTGCGATTCACGATAGGTGAGTCCGCCCGGAACCGGTGTTCCGACACCCTCTGCATAATCAGGGTCAATGCCGTCCATATCGAAGCTGATATGAATATGGTCAACACGCGATTTAAAATCTTCGAGAACTTTTGTAAGTATATTATGAATACCAAGCTTATCTACATCAGTCATAGTATAAACCGTCATCCCCAGCTTTTTAATTGTTTCAGCTTCCAATGCATCAACATCTCTTATACCAATCATTGCAACATTTTCAACCTTTATCTTCGGCTTAAATCCGCCGATACCGACTAATCTTTTATGACCTAATCCCAATGCAACAGCTAACGGCATTCCGTGAATATTGCCAGAAGGAGTAGTTTCGGGAGTGTTCATATCAGGGTGAGCATCTATCCAGATTACGCCGAGAGTTTTATTTCTCTTTTTGCAATATGAGGCTATCCCTGCAATACTTCCTATGGCTGTGGCATGGTCGCCGCCTAAAATAAGAGGGAAGTATTTTTTATTCATAATACCCTCAACTTTGCGGGCAAGAACTTTTGATGTTTTTACAATTTCCGATAAATATTTTAGTTTCGGGTCGCGGATTCTTTGAGTTTCCGAAATCTCGACATCAATATCTCCATAATCGGTTACTTTATAACCTAAGTCTTCAAGTTTTTTCTCAAGCCCGGCATATCTTAGGGCAGAAGGTCCCATATCTACTCCTCGTCTATCCGCGCCTAAATCCATAGGAAACCCTATCATTCCGATATTTCTGTTTATCTTTTTATTTCTTTTCTGGTTAATCATAAAATTAGAATTTTGTAAATATAAAAAAACAACGGCGCAAATTTGAGTGAGAAAATCATCCTAACTTCAGATTTCAAAAGTCAAATTTCAGATTTAAAGTAACATTATTGTAACATTCTGCAGCCTGTTTTAGTTGTCTAAAAAGTAACATTATTGTAACATTTCTATTTTTTGTATCAAAATTGACGGATTTTTGACGGGTTTTATACGGCAAACATTTTTTAAATAGTAACATTATTGTAACATTTTTATTAACAGGGTAACTCTTTATATAATAGACAAAAGGTACTGCTAAATTTCCTTATATTTATATACCAAAAAGAAGTCGCCTGTTCAAATTACAAAATCTTTTCCTCTCTTCAAAACACTTTCTGCCTATTAGTACTAATAGGCAGATTTTTATTAAACGTGAAACTTTTTCGGAGGAAATAATTATTATTGCTTACCTTATAACGCAATAAAAATTCTTGCCGTGCGGAGAAAATAATCATCTCACTACACGACAAAAAATTTTTATAACATGTAAATATGTATTTAACCGCAAAGAACGTAAAATATGACAGCAAAGTTCGCAAAGATTTTAGAAACGGACTCAAAATATGATTTCTCAACTCGAAATTGTTCAGCCAAAACAGACATTAAAGCGCAGTTAGTTTTATGTTTGAGATATTTAGGAAAAATATTTGAAGGTTCTCCGTCCCAAACCCCGTTTGGGACGGAGAGTGCCCGTAAAACTTCGTTTTGCAACGAAGCAGAGCTTCATAAAATATATTCCTTGCGAAGCAGGAGCTTTGCAAGGAGAAATGCGGACTTTTACACAGCCTCTTTAGGATAGGGTTACAAAATTCTTTGTTGCGTGATAAGAATAATCATTAGTGATTATTATTTACATTAATTTTAAAGTTATTTTTGTTAAAATTACAGCGGTGAACACTGAAAATTTTAAGCATAAAATTCAGTTAAGAGTAAGAACTTATGAAGTGGACTCTCAGGGTATAGTCCACAACGCAGTTTACCTTCAATATCTTGAAACTGCGAGAATTGAATACAGAAGAAACCTAGGATACAGAATTTTACCTACAGGGATTTTTAACGACGGACTGAAGGTAGTTGTAGTAAATAATACAATCAATTATAAAGGTTTCGCTTTTCTGGATGAATTGCTTAATGTTTATACCAGAATAGAATGGATAAAAAATTCAAGCTTCTGTTTTGAACAGTTAATTGAAAGTGATAATACGAAAAATATAATCTGCGAAGCTAAAGGTATCTTAGTAAACATCCACCCCACGGAAAACACACCAATAATTCTGGCTGATAATTTTATTAACGACATAAAAAAATTTGAACCGCAATTAAAACTAATTAAATGAACTTTCCAAAAAGGAATTTCAGAATTTCTTTCATTATTGTATTCACCATTATTAATGCAATAATTTTTTATTCGTGCAAACAGGATTTTGTAACATCTGTTTCGACAGGATTTCCTGATGATATTAACACTCTTTTTAATTCCACATATTCTTCGACAAGCAATACATGCACAGGCTCATCGTGCCACAATTCAGACTCGAAAGCGGGAGGCTTTGACCTGACGGACTGGCAGAGCGCGATGAACGGCTCAAACAACGGAACAATGATTATTCCTTATAACGGCTTTTGGTCGCACCTGACTTCTGTTATAAATAATGATACAAATCTTTCTCCGGTTTCGACAATTTTACCAGACCTGCACAAAATGCCCTCGGACAAAGTAAACCAGATTATAACATGGATAAATAACGGAGCGAAAAATAAAGACGGACAGGTCGCAAATCAGGACTTTACTAAAAAAGGATTTATTACTAATCAGGCAGCGGATTTAGTTTCAGTTATCAATACGGATAATAATACAGTTACGCGGATGATTTCAGTCGGCGGGCGCTCTTCGCAGCTTGATGCTCCGCATTACATAGCTGTTGACCCGCAGCAAAAATATTTTTATGTCAGCCTTATACAGGAAGGCTATGTTGAAAAGTATGATATAAGCACCAGCACGCTTGCCGGAAGAATAGCAGTGGGCTTAAACCCCGCCCACATTGTAGTTTCGCCCGATAATAATTTTATTTATGTAACAAACTTTGATGCTTCAGGAGTTGAAAAACGCACAAAAAAAATCAGCGTCGCAGGCACAATGTCAATAGTTGATACTGCGTCAGCTTTACAAATGACTGCGCCTCATGGAATGGCAATATCGTCAAGCGGTGAGTTTATCTATGTTACCAGCCAGATAGGGGAATATATTTTCAAGATTAGAGCATCGGATATGGAAGTTGAGCTTTCTGCTCCAATCGCTTCAGATGTTCCTCCTAACGGTAACGGGACTGCAAAATACAGACCGTATCAGTGTGTACTCTCTCCCGACGGCTCAAAATTATATGTTACTTGTGTCGGAGTATCGGGAAACACGGGAAAGGATTATGTAAGAGTTTATGATGCTGCAACATTACTTCCCGATGCAGTTACGCCGGCTATTCAGGTAGGGGATAATCCTTTGCTTATGAAGATTTCAAGGAACAATCAGTATTTGTTTGTTTGCAATAAAAATGACAGCTCCGTATCAGTAATTAATCTTTCCACTAACACTCAACAGACAAGAATAACCGGAGTGGGTATTCAACCGCACGGAGTAGATTTTTCTTCAGACGGGCGCTATGCGTATATTGCATGTGAAACACAAGCCGGTCAGGACGGACATCACCCTACGGTAGGAAGTTACAAAATCGGCGTTACAAGAATTATTAATATGGCAGATTTTACTCTTAACTCACGAAAACTTGAGATGGGTTCATTTCCTGCGGGAATAGTGTGCATTCCATATTAAAACAGATTTACATAAAAGAAGCAGTTCTTTATTCAATATTGGATTTTTGTAATTAAATTAATTACTATTGTACTAACTTTAAAAAGCAACCTTTAAGGAAGGAGAATCCCTCGTGAGAAAAATAATACTATTGTTTTCCACGGCGATTTTTGGGTTCATTATTTTTACGGGCCAAAAATCAGATGATAAGCCGCAAAAATGGGCTATAGACCAAAAAGCAATGTGGCTTTATGATGCAAGTAATACTTATTCTGCGCCTCTCCCTATGGGAAAGGTAGATTACGTCCACCCTGTAACAGAGACAAGAATAATTAACACTCAAAATGGGCGCTATGCAGTTTCACCAAATTTGAGAGTTCTACCACGCGTAAACAGTTCACAAACTGAAGTTGTAATTGTTAGAAGTCCGGCAAATCCGTTAGTGATGTTCGGCTCTTCAAATGCAATCAGCAACACAGGAAGTTTATTCATTAGTGAAGGTGTTTATGTTACAACTGACGGTGGAAATTCCTGGTTTGGAAGTGATACATTGCAGGGTACTCCGGTTGG
The DNA here is from genome assembly GCA_018266845.1 of Bacteroidota bacterium. Taxonomy (GTDB): domain Bacteria; phylum Bacteroidota; class Ignavibacteria; order Tepidaquicellales; family Tepidaquicellaceae; genus JAFDZO01. Next base: position 67,125 of record JAFDZO010000011.1, read on the forward strand.
AAATCACGGAGGAGATCCCGGACCGACAATTGATAAGGACGGCAGAATTCACATGACTCACTTAGGTTATACAACTTCTGGAATGTTTGCAAATTACTCAACAAATAATGGGATAACATGGTCAGCTAATTTTACAATCGAATCAGGCTCCGTGGATAAAAATTTGGCAGGAACCGATGATAACCCATCAAGCCCGTTCTATGGCAGAAGCTATTGCGTTTACACGACCTTTAGCTCACCTTATCCGGCAAGATGCTCATATACATCTAATGGCGGCGTTTCTTGGTCATCACCTATAACAATGGTTACACCGCAATCCGGCTACATAGCAAGAGGCGAAGATGTTGCAACAGGACCTAACGGGGAAGTATATGCCTGCTGGTCAAATACTGTTGGCAGCAACCCGGAAGATTTTCTCAGCTTCGCAAAATCAACTGACGGAGGCGTTTCATTTACAGGCGCAAACAACGTTGTTGATATGAACGGCTTACTCGTATTTGGAACCGGATTTGCTCCATACGGAATTAGAATGAACAGCTTTCCGAGAATGGCAGTGGATAAAACAGGCGGTCCGAGAAACGGATGGATTTATATTTGTTCATCACAAAAAAATCTTACACCTGCCGGAACAGATGCTGATATAGTAATGTGGAAATCTACAAACGGCGGAGCTAACTGGTCTCCTGCTGTGAGAGTAAATCAAGACCCGCTAAACAACGGAAAACTTCAATTCTATAATGCCATCTGCGTTGACCAAACCGGCGGCATAAATATAGTTTATTATGATAATAGAAATACCGCCGCTGATTCTTGCGAAGTAATGATGTCCCGCTCTGTTGACGGCGGCAGCACATGGACAGACATCGTTGTCAGCGACCACAGATTTAAACCGAAATCTGTTACAATCTCAGGTGTTGCAGCAGGTTACGCCGGAGACTACATTGGCGTAACATCCCAAGGCACAAAAATATGGCCCTTGTGGATGGACGATGTAACCGGAATGTATAACGCATGGACAGCAGGAGTGCAAATTGCAACTTACCCGCTAAGTCCGTTTAATCTACAGACACCTGCGGCAGGTTCAAGAATTGTAACTTTCCCCGGCTCGACAACGCCTGTAACTATTACATGGGATACATCAGCAACCGGAGCAGCATATAAATGGATTTTCGGAAATCCGACCACTGCAACGCGAAGACTTACTTTAAATGCTACAACAAATTCAATCACAACTACATTAGGCGCGCTTGACGATATACTGGCAGCAGCAGGATTTACGAACACTGGGGCTGCAACAGACTCAGCAGTAGGACAATGGGATGTTTGGTCGTTTAAGGTTCCGGGAGCATCAGGCGCAGACTCATTAAAAGCAACAAACGGACCACGCGCATTAACATTAAGAAGAGGGCAGGTAAATGTTACTCCATTTGCATTAGTGCAGCCGGCAAACAATACGACACAAATTACCGCTCCAAATGATAACTCAAACATCACGATTTCATGGAGAAGCGGCGGACCTGGATTAAAGTATAAATGGCAGTTCAAGAGCGGCGCTTTTGCTTCTCCGGTTACGTTCAATATTCCATCAAACAATAGCTCTTTTGATACAACTTTAACAATAGTTAATTCAACCTTAGATGGAATGCTGAATGCTCTTGGAGTGCAAAGAGGAGATTCTATGGTTGGGCAGTGGAGAGTATATGCTTACAGAAGCCCAACAGATTCAACTGCTTCAAGCGAAACGAGAAATTTAACTTTAAGAAGAGTCGGCTCATTGCCTCTTAATGAAAATTTCTCAGGTACAACTTTCCCGCCGGCTGAATGGGCTTTAACATTCACAGGTACACAATACTGGACAAGGCAGACAGCAAGCGGATACGGAGTAGGCTCAGGCTCAGCAAGATATAACATGTGGTCTGCATCAGCAGGCACAGTGCAGTCATTAACAAGTAATGTATTTCCTGCTGTTACCGCTGGGGCAAATTATCTGCGATTTAACTATTCACACGGATATTATCTCGCATCAGGTGTTTTAGCAGCAGATTCAATCGGCATTTTTACTTCGACTAATGGAGGTACAACATGGACTTCTTTGATTACTCTCAAGGCAACCCAGACTCCGCAAGTCGGCGTTAACAGCACTTCAAATCTTTCAACAGCGGCTTCGCAAACACAATTTACTCCGACCGCTACTCAGTGGGGAACTAAGATATTTGCAATGCCTGTTGGAACAAATCAGGTAAGATTCACGGGATACAGCGTATTCGGTAACGATGCCTTTATAGATGATATTACGGCAGGCGGACCGACCGGAGTAACGAATCCAATCGGATGGATACCTGAAAAATTTGAGCTGTCACAAAATTATCCTAATCCTTTCAACCCGGCAACAAAGATAAACTTTGCAGTTCCGAAGCAGTCATTTGTCTCGATAAAAGTATTCGATGTAACAGGCAGAGAAGTAGCGGCTCTTGTAAACGATATGAAGACAGCAGGGTATCATTCAGTAGAGTTCAATGCTTCAGCTTTTGCAAGCGGTGTATATTTCTATAAGATTCAGGCAGCTGATTTTGTTGATACAAAGAGAATGGTGCTTGTGAAGTAGAAAGTAAGAAGTAATAAGTAGTAAGTATAAAGACATTGAAGCTCATCTTGGGAAACCGGGATGAGCTTTTTTGTATGTTTTTATAAAATTTTTTAGAAGAATTGATGTTATAATTTCACTTGATTATTTTACATTCGCATTCTATTTTAACCTCACATTTCAAATTCTACATTGTAGAATTACACACCGTGATGGCGAGACGGCAAAGGAAAAAAAATCGTTTTAGTTTTTTTTTTCACTAATATGTATTTTAAGAAATAAACTTTTATGCTGTCATTATCTTGTGCTTTCTAATATAAACCTTGAATAATTATTTCATTCTTATCTATTAATTTCATCATTGCAATATTTTAATGGTCCAACGTAAAGTAAATTACAATAAAATCTTTATGCCTCTTGTAGGGTTAAGCTACATTATAGCAATTATATACTCAGCCCTAATTTTAGGAATAAACTTTAAGGCTGTAATTGGTAATCTAACACACATTAGTATAGTGTTAATTCCTGTCACTATAATTTCTGCTTTGTTTGACAAATATTTATGGAAGCTGAAGCTATTTAAGCCATTGACAGAAAGATTAGGTATACCGCCAGATTTAAATGGCAGATGGGAAGGTAAATATATTAGAGAATACCCTAAAAATATGGTTTTAGAGGAAAAATTTGTAGTTGAGATAGAGCAAAGTTTGTCAAAATTTAATATACATCAATATTACAAGGATAATAGAGATTGCGACAGTATAACCGTAAGTATTGCAGTAGATGGTGATGTGAATTATGTTTGCTATTATTGGGATGGAGCTGCACCAAATGCTAATGAAACCGAGAAATTTCTTGGATTTACAAAATTAAAGATTATTCATCCTGCTAAAATGTTTTACAAAAAAAATGAAATGGAATTACGTGGCGAGTATTTTACTAATCGGTTGACGCCGACCAAAGGAACTGTTGAACTAAATTGGAAAAGTAATAATTTGCATAGAAAATATTAATAAATTCGATTAGCAAAATTGTAAAATAAGTACACTGCTAATGTTCTCATATTAGTACTTTGTAGCAAAAAATTTGAGTTCTTTTTAATTCGAGCATAGATATCTTTCGTCAGCATCGGAGCATAACTTACCTTCCACAAGAAAGCCCGCTACGAATTTTTCATAACGGGCTTTCCTGTTTTTTACACAAAAGAAACTTGTCTTTTTCTTTGCGACGCAGAGCATCGCAAAGAGGGAGTTCATAATCTAATTATCAAAATCTTACTACCTTCTACTTGCTACTTAATACTCACTACCCAATACTCACTACTACTTAGAAAGTATCATTTTTCTTACTTCTGTTCTTTCAGGAGTTTTAATTCTGTAGAAATAAATTCCGCTGGGATACTGTGATGCGTTAAAATCTACTGTGTGCGTGCCTGCGCCTAAATTGCTGTCTAAAAGCCTTGTAACCTCTCTGCCTAACCTATCGTAAACAATCAGCTCAACATTTGTTGCTTCATTTAAAGTAAAAGAAATTGTAGTCGTTGGATTGAACGGATTTGGGTAGTTCTTTGCTTTAAAATATGATTCCTTTTCTTTGCTTGTATCCTGTTTTTCAAATTTAGGCATTGAAGAAAGATTATCCTTATTCGGAATTTCAGAAATTAAAGCTATACCCGATTCAAACTTACCTGATTTGTAATTTGAACCTGCTTCAAATTCCAATTGAATCGCAAGCGCATCCTCTTCAGTTACAGAAAAATCATCTTTGAAATTTGAAATAAGTTTAAAGTTATCCTCATCAAGCTTTATTTTGACTTCTTTCCATCCGTCAAAATTCATAGTGAAGGGTTTTGATTCAAGCATAATATCCTGATCTTCGTTAAACTTGCTGTTGTTATCAATGTCATACAACACCTGAATTTTTACATTAACATCGTTCTTTACACCCTTCAGCATAATATTTAAAAAATTACCTGATGATAAAAGAATAGGGGAATATTTTGTAATTTTACCTATATAAGTATTTGAAGATATGCTAGAGGTTGTGAAAATTTCAGCAAATCCGTTTTCTGCGTTATCTGCTTCATGGGAATACTTCATTTCCACACCGCCCCAAACCCAGTTTGGCATGGCTTTTTTATCAAATGTATCGTACTCAAATACTTGAGAGAATGACGAGGAATAAAAAAAACATAGAAATGCAGCAAATGCATACGTGAGTTTTGTAATCATTATAACGAGTTTTGTTTATGAAATAAAAGAGGAATAATGCAAAAATTACTTTATCAGCGTCATTCTTTTGACAGAGCTAAAGTCATTAATTTGCAATTTGTAGAGATAAACGCCTGCCGTAAGGTTAGAAGCGTCAAATTCCACTTCGTAATTACCTTGCTGTTTATACTCTGATACTAATGTCGCCACCACGTTACCTACAAGATTATAAACCTTTAAGGAAACGAAACCGCTTTGGTTTAATTTATAACCAATTACAGTAGATGGGTTGAAAGGATTCGGATAATTCTGGTATAGGCGGTAATCATTAGAATATAATAATGCGCCTGAACCTTTTCCGTTCTTTGAGATATTGAAATGTTTTTTAGTACTAGCAATCGTTAAGGTGCTAAAAGTAAAAAACAGAACAACGAATAATATAGAAATCCTTTTTACCATCTTATTAAAAATACCAATATTCAATTTTATTGTCAATATATTTATTTTTTGTATATGTGTCATTTTATAGACACTTAACAATCGCTTTTAAGCTGTTCTTTATACGTTATTTTATGCAGAAATGTTATAAAACTATCATCTTTCAAAGCTATAAAGCATAAATCAAATTCCCTTTCGTTTCTTCAACGAAAGGGAATTAAAGATTACCAGTCTATACCATATTCGATGACGGCTTTGAAGGGGGCTAAATCAACCTGGCTTACTAACTTAGCTAAGGTAAGCTGCAGCAAACCCGTTCCTTCGGGACCTCCGTAGTTCTTTATCCAGCTTGATGCCATTCCGAATTCATCCTTTGCAAGAACAGTGGTAACTTCATTTGGCTCGGTAGCATAATATGATGACCAGAAAGTCCTCAGTCCTGACCTTTTTCCATCTTCAGTAGGAAAGGAAGGTGAAAAACTGTTAACAAAGCGCCCCAAGCTGAATTTTATTCCAAAAACTTTTTCTGGAATTTTATAGTCAAGCGCGCTCAAACCGCCGGGCACTGTATCATTATAAACATACATTAAAGGGTTTTGAGCAAAAAAGACAATCTTCCCGTTAGCATCAAGATATTTTCTTATCAGAGCATTTTCATTTTTTTCTGTTTTAATAATTTCAGGGACTTTGTTATCCGCGAACACAACTACACTTGTAGTCTTTGATTCTATTTGCGATTTCATAAACTCAGCAAGTGAATTTGCATCCATTAATTCATAACCGGCAGATTTGAAATAGTCTCTTATAAACATTCCGGTACTTACAGGAAAATTGCTGAACGACATATCCGTTTTGTTACCTTCCCAATATACAACTTTACGGGCTGATGTATTTTTTATTTTGCCGGAGCCTGCTCCTTGTAAAGCATAAAAATTTCCGTCATCACTGCTGCAATAAATAATTTTATTTGAGATTACAGGAGTGGAAAACGCTCTGCTGCCAATCGGGAAAGACCAAACTTTCTCGCCGCTCGAATTATCAAGCGCATATACGTTACCCGAAAAATCCGAGAAGTAAATTGAATTCTCCACTATTGTCAGTGAAGAAAATATCATACCTGCTGCGGTAAAGCTCCACACATTAACACCGGTATTTATATCAAAACATTGAAGTAATGCAGAGCTTCCCGTTCCTACAAACAAGTTATTATCTTTGATAGCCGTAGAAAGTACCCAAGGACCTTCGTAGTCTTTCTTCCATTTTAGCTTTCCATCGGATAAGTTTAAAACGTATAAGATTCCGTCGCGTCCGCCAAAAGCTGCAAGATTATTTTTAACCGATATGGAAGGGGAGCAATAAACTCCTACTCTGTCAGTACCGGTTTCTTCAATATTAAATGAAGAGTTTTCTGTTGAAAATTTCCATTTCAGCTTTCCGTCGCTTTTATTGACACCATAGAAATGCCCGCCAATTGTTCCGAAATAAACTGCATCTTCTGAAACTGCCGGAGTGCATCTTATTCTTGCGCCGGAATTAAATTTCCATTTTACGTTTTTTGAAAGAATATCTATTGCATAAAGATTTCCGTCTCCGCTTCCGATGTATAAAATTTCATCAACTATATTGGGAGAGGAAAGATAAAAATCCCACAAGTTATTAAAACCTAAATCACTTCCAAATTGAAACTTCCAAATCTCATTTCCGCTTGCAGCGTCGAGCGCATATAATTTGCCGTCTCTGCTGGAAAACCAGACTACATTATTAACCACTGCCGGAGAAGAGCCTATTGCTCCGCCTGTTTTAAACTTCCACTTTTCTGTTCCGCTGGCGGCATCAATAGCATAAAAGTAACTATCTGTGCTGCCGAAGTATGCAACTCCGTTGGCAATAGCTGGTGTGCTGCGAATTGCTCCCTGAGTTTGAAATGTAAACTTTACTCCATCGAGCTTATTAATAGCCTGAGTATTGTAAACCCCTGTAAGCTCAGAGTTTCCGCGATACATTGGAAATACCTGCGGGAAAAGAGAATCAGAAGATAAAAATGAAAAAATAAGAAAAACGAAAGTAAAATTTTTCATAATAGTAATTTTACATTGGGAGGGGACTAAAAAAGGTTTAAAAAGTGAGGTTCTTTATTTACGGAGATAAGTTAAAAAAGTTCGGAGTATTAACAGCATAATAAAAAACCCCTTCCGTTTCTTCAACGAAAGGGGCATGAACTTACATTCCCGTGCAGGAGTCCTGAACGGAAAATATGATTTTACTGAATTTCTATCGCAACAAGTCTTACTTGACCCTGCTCGGTTTTTACTTTTAACACAAGAATATCGCCTTTTGATTTTCCGTTAATGATGCTCTCTAATTCAGAAACATTTGAGATAGATTTCTTATCAGCTTCTATGATAATCAATCCTTCTCTCAAGCCTCTTTCAAAGCTTTCAGAAAATCTCTTTACCGATGTTACATAAACTCCGCCGCTTACATCAAATTTTTCCTTTTGGCTTCCCGTTAAGTCCGTTACAGAAAAACCCGTCTTTTCAAATGACTTCATGCTCGGCTCTGATTTCTTGCTCTCTTCTTTAGGTGTCGTGTTGCTTGCCGCATTCTGATTTTCATCTCTTGCCTTCAAAGTTACACTCATATCCATTGTCTTTCCGTCTCTATATACCTTCAGCGCAGCAACATCTCCGGGTCTCTTTTGCCCGATGATTGTTTGTAATTCATTGGCAGCGTTTACATTTTTTCCGTCAACACTTAGGATAACATCGCCGACTTTTAATCCTGCATTTTCACCTGCTCCGCCTTTTAATACATCCTGAATTAACACACCCTGAGCTTTATCCATTCCTAAGCCTTTTGCTTCTTTCTGGTCAACATCTTTAATCGAAACGCCAATATAGCCTCTGCTTATTTTTCCTGATTTTATTAATTCAGTTGCAACGCTTTTTGCAAGATTAATAGGTATTGCAAATCCGTATCCCTGATAATACCCGCTTTGTGATTTTATCGCCGAATTTATTCCTATAACTGAACCGCTTATATCAACCAATGGTCCGCCGCTGTTTCCGGGATTGATTGCAGCATCCGTTTGAATAAAGTTGTTTATTGCATAGCTGTTGCCATCAATGTTAATGTTTCTTCCAAGCGCTGACACAATACCTGCCGTTACGGTAGAGTTAAGCTGAAGGGGATTACCGACTGCAAGAACCCATTGTCCGACCTGTACATCATCGGAATTTCCTAATGATGCAACAGGTAAATCTTTTGCGTCAATTTTTATGACTGCAACATCAGTGTTTGGGTCTGTGCCAATCAAATGCGCCGTAAACTCTCTTTTATCGTTCATCTGCACTTTTATTCCATTCTCATTAGCATTTTTGACAACGTGATTGTTAGTCATTATATATCCGTCGTTGCTGATAATGAACCCTGTTCCGGTGCCTTTACTCGGCATATCCTGATCCGGGGCTTGCTGCCCGTCTGGACCAAAGAAGAAGGGAATATCCTGATGAGGACTATTTTCACCTTTTGAATTTCCTGTTACTTCGATATTAACAACAGTGGGCGTAACAGCTTTTGAAATTTCAACGAAGCCTTCATTCAATCCCTTAAGAGTAGGGTTTACACTTTGAATGGGAGGCGTAGTTTTGAAATCAATGGGTGTATTAGCTACGATAGGCTTTATTCCGCTGAAGCTTGCTATTAATATTCCGCCAAAAGCTACAGCAAACATAACAAGGAAAGCCGCGGCAATGATTGATTTTTTTGACATATTTTATAATTCTCCTTTTGTAATTGTAATGCTTTTTAATTTAATTAAGCGGTATTAATATTTCGATAATAAAAATCCTTTTTAGTTTAATTCAAATTCATTTGGCTAAAGACCTTAACCGATTTTAGCTTTAAAAAGTTTTCAGTATGGTCAGATAAATAGTTATCATAAATACTCATTAAATTCAAAATTGTTTCACTCGAACCTTCTTCAACTAAAATTTTTTCAATATCGTTTTCCAATAACTGCTTTATTATTTCGAGCTGCATTTTGTTTAGAAGAAGTTCCTTTGACTTAAACGTATTTCCTTCTGTATCAGATTTATCAATAGGGGAGATACCCAAAACTTCACACAAATGAATCTGAAAATATAAATAAACAAAGCTGGTGTCTTCGTCTGTCCTATTAATAAAAGTAAACGTATTGCTGAGCAGCTCAAATAACTCATGGCTGTGTTCATTATCATAAACAGCCTTATTCATCATTTCAAGAATGCGATAGCCGATTTCGAGCTTATCCAAATCTGACTTCATGCCTGCAAAGTTTGTGATAGTCTCTGCCTTTGAAAGCATTTGCAAATCGCGGTTCTGCTTATGATAAAAAACGATTGTAATTTTGTTAAACGGCTCAATTACACCCAGCACCCTTGATTTTAGATTTCGTGCGCCTTTTACAATGCAGTTTATCTTGCCGTTTTCCTTAGAATATAAAGAAAGAATTTTACTTGTATCGCCGTATTTTACGGAACGTAACACGTAAGCTTCGTCAGTTATGAGTGCCATTGATTTATTCCCAAATATCTTTCTTCTTGTTACGAAGCTCCAGCTTCGTACCGTAAGTAATAATGAAGCTTGAATACTTATATTACCAAGCTGGAGCTTGGCAATGAGATTCTTATTTATTTAAGATTATTTTATCAATTAGAATTTTGTTGGTTACAACCACAATAAATCCCAATGAAATCAATAGTGAAATTATGAAAATAAACCCTTTGTGGTGAAGCTCAGGACTTTGAGCTTTATGTATTTTCCAAAAATATAATATTAAAACAAGTGTTATTGAGTACATGACAAAAAGAATTTGCAAGATAAGTTGTATTCCAATTGCTATTTGGTCATAACTCGCTACATTAGTGAAATATAATTTATGAATAATCAGATCTGATAACTGCCATATAATTAAAAAGAAAAATAATGTAAAAGAACTGTAGTAAATATTTTTTGTAGCTACATAATTACAAAATATGGAGATTGGAACAAACAACAAACCGCCAATAAGTTCTGCATCCCAATACATATAATGTTTTATAGAGTTGTATTGGAAAAACAATACAAGTGTTAATATAGAAGCACTAATGATAATCGGCCAAATATATCTCAGAGATTTCATAAATCCTACTATGAAATTTATTACTATATCTCTAAGCTCTCAAAATGTGTTAATCTTTTAAACGCGTTAAACCTGTCTCTTATCTTATCTTGTGAAAGATTTCTAATTCCTTCAAGTGAAAACTCTTCTACACAAAGCGATGCCATTGTGCTGCCGTAAATAACAGAGAGCTTCAAGTTATCTTCAGTCAGTGATTTTGATTTGCAAAGCCATCCCAGCATACCTCCTGCAAAAGTATCGCCTGCGCCTGTCGGGTCAAAAACCTGTTCAAGAGGGTAGGCGGGTGCGGAGAAAATTGCATCATCGGTAAAAAGATAAGCTCCGTGCTCTCCCTTTTTAATCACAATAACTTTTGGTCCCATTTCTCTCATTTTCCTATAGGCAGTAATTAGATTATATTCTCCGGTTAAAAGCCTTGCTTCACTATCATTTATAACAAGTACGTCAACCAAACCCAAGGTCTTAACAACTTCATCACGCATTCCCTCAATCCAAAAATTCATTGTATCGCACATTACAATCTGCGGATTGGAAATCTGCTTTATCACCTTTTGCTGTATATTAGGGTCAATATTCCCAAGGCAGATATATTCACATGCTTTGTAATCGTCAGGAATCTTCGGATCAAAAACACCAAGAGCGTTAAGTTCAGTGGTAATCGAATCACGTGTGTTCATGTCATAATGATACTTTCCATGCCAGTGAAACGTCTTTACGTCCTTTAATATTTCCACTCCGGCAGTATCAATCCCTCTTGATTGAAGAAAATCAATCTCTTTCTGCGGGAAATCATATCCAACGACACCAACAAGCTTAATATCATTAATGAAATAAGACGCAGAAGTAGATAAGAAGGTCGCCGAACCGCCCAAAGTGTATTCAGCTTTGCCAAACGGAGTTTCAATTGTATCTAAAGCCATTGAACCAACTACAAGAAGACTCATTAAAATGTGTTTAATTTAGGAAAAAGTAAATTATTAAGAATGGTTTGATAATTCAAGATTATTAGAATAACACAACACCTAAACGGGGGATAAGTTTATCAAAAAGTTTACCACAACTTATTAACATTGTTAATCATGTTAGATTTTGTCAACTTTACATAATATATATTATATAACCATTAACCAATACGATTTTAACACTTTTTTAACAATTTTAAAGCATTTGCAATGTTCCGTGCTGAGTTAAAATTGCGCGTTCCTGATATTACTTTTTCAACAACCTCAAAACTGCTTCCGGTATTTAAAGCGCCTTTCAAATGAGAAAATAATTGATGTTCATAATAATTTGTACAAAGTATTGCTACGTTGAGTAATTCACGTTCACGAAGAGAAAGGTTTTCTCTGCCAAGTACTTTTCCATAACCCTCTATTATCATCCACTCGGCTAAATCAGGGCTCATGTTGTCAAAATTGTGGACAAGTTTGTGATAATTAGCCTGATAGACTTTTTTGCAATTTAATTTGCCCCGCTCTCTGAATTTTTTTAAATTATAACTTTCCTTAGAAATGCTTATTTTAAATTGTTTCGAAAATGCCTGAATTCCTACAATTGCAGCAGGAAATCCGCAAAAAAGGTATGTTTGAAGCACTGACTCGTAGATTTTTACCGGAGAAACTTTATTTTTGTTCAATTTTTGCAGAATTCTATCTAAATTTCCGGTTTTTTTCGATGCAACGCAGGATACGAGTTTACATAAGAACATTATTTCAGTATTTTCACTTATATTAGCGGTTTTGAAACTTCTTGATTCATACATATTAAAGTCCTTCATTAGAAATCTTTCATTCGCTCTTTTGAGCTTTATTGTAATATTTATACTTGTAGATTTATTCGAAAACTTAGATAAATTTATAGATAAAGGTTTAAAATTAACTATTATCTCTCAATATTATATATATTTTATACCGGAAATCCTAAAATTAATTCTACCATTAAGTGTTTTACTAGCTTCTTTGTTTACAACAAGTAAATTTGTTAATTTTGCTGAAATGATTGCTTATAATTCGTCCGGCTTGAGTATTTACAGATTTATGTCTCCAATATTCATTTTCGGAATTTTCCTGACTATACTCACTCTGTACTTTAATGGCTGGGTTGTTCCTAATGCAAACGCCGCAAAATTCAGATTTGAACGCGAAGTTTTAGGAAAAGGTGGATTTATCGGCTCACAATCAAACCTTTATTTTCAGGAATCGGAAAATAGAATAATTCGTATAGAAAACTTTGATTTAGTAAACTCTTCATGCTCCAACGTATCAATACAAAAATTCAAGAAAAACAGCATGATTTTCCGGTTTGATATAAAATCAATGGTTTGGGATAGCTCTAAAAGCGACTGGAAGCTGGCACTAACCACAAGCCGAATATTTGATTCTTCTGCTGCTAAAGAAAAGATGCTCATAGACTCCGGGAAGTTCTTACATGATTATCAGGAGCTAAAAACCATAGCCTTATCCCCTTCTCTTATAAAAAAGAAAGAAACTAAACCCGATGAGCTAAACCTCACTGATTTAAAAGAATTTATAGAAAATGAAGAAAGAACCGGGCAAAATGTAGTGAAAACCCAAGTAGATTATTACTCAAGAATTTCATATCCTTTTGCAGGGCTTGTAACAATCATTTTTGGGGTCTCGCTATCGTCAAATCGTAGAAAAGGGGGCGCAGCTCTTCAGTTTGGAATTAGTATTCTTGTCTGCTTTATATACCTCGGATTTCTAAAAATTTCACAGACTTTTGGATATAATGGAGATATTCCTCCCCTGCTTACAGCCTGGCTTGCCAATATTGTTTTTTCGCTCGTAGCTTTTTATTATCTCTTCAAAATAAACAGATAATCAGTTTATTTTTTCATCTTTTTTCGGCTTCACCGGTACCTGAAAACCAAATCCCTGATTTGAAGGGTGGTTCATTGTGTTAAGATTAATCTCACCAAATTGATTTTCATAGTTATCTACTGTTTGTTTAAACGCATTTAAAAACATTTTTGCGTGCTGAGGGGTCATAATAATTCTAGACATCACCTTAGCTTTCACTGTTCCCGGGAAAATTCTTGTAAAGTCTAATATAAACTCCGCCGGAGAATGGGTTAGAATTGCAAAATTAGAATAGATTCCTTCCGCCTCTTTATCTCCAAGTTCTATGTTAATTTGCTGCTGCTGGTTTAGTTCTTCGTTGTTCATTCTATTTTAGTTTTCGCTAAAATAGAATATTTTTGTATTGAAATTAAGGCAATGAAATTTCTCCTGAATATACCTCTAAATGCCGGAGGCACTAAATGGCTGAAAAAACTGGGGGTGAAACTTACGCCCCCTCGTAAGTTTTGAGGTAAGTGTTTGTTAAAACAACTTTTCAATATTCAGCAGGGAATGTTAAGCAAATAATAAACAATAATTTATACGACCAAGATATAAATTCTAAGCAATGAAGTGTTCCTCTAAATAGAAAATTCTACTCAAACATGTTTTATCTGCTGAATTTATTGTTCTAATCTGATGCCCCATATATTATCAAAGTTTGTTTTTATACCGCCCATACGCATAAGCAAAAACATTTGCCCTCGGGTATGGTTTTCATGAGCAATAAGACGATTGATAATATCTCGTTTTGTCATCTTCACTTCCCTCACTTCATTTTTAAAAGTTAGAATTTCATCAAGCTCATTAACATCAATCTTATCTAAAAAATCTAAAACAAATTTTCTCGCATCGGTTATAGCAGAAATATATTCTTTAACTTCAATCGGTTCTTTAGGCGGGTGAGCAAACTCAGCTGGACAGCCAATCCATACTCCGTAGTAATTTTTGTCTTTCAATTCCTGCGGGACTTTCTCTCCCGTCATATTTTCGTACCAGCCGATTTCACACTCGCCGAGGTGCATTAAGTATGCTCCGATGCAGCCTTCATTCGGAATCGGCGGAGCGAATAATTGTTCTTTAGTAACGCCTTCAATACCTTTGAGAGTTTTTCTTCTGGCATCTTCGAGCATTAGTTTTAGTAGTTGGGATTGTGTGTACATGGGCGATTGATTTAACTTTTTTGTAGTAGTTGTTTAATTCTTTCTCTTAACTCTTCTTTGAATGGTTCTAAATTTTTCATATCCCACCAAGTTATTTTCCTATTCCTAATGTCAAAATGTACTTTATTATTTTTAGCAACAAAATTTTCACTATCACTATTGTGATCTTCGCGACAAGTATAAATAACTCTTATTTCTCGCCCATGGGCATAACCAGCTTCAAAATATACGGAGGGTCTTGCTTCAGTCACATCACTAATTATAAATCTACTTTGAGCAATTTGATTTAATATTGAGACATCCAGAGTTTCAGAAGGTTCTTCACCCGAAATAGATATAGCACTAAGATTAAATTCTTCTACAATAGGTCGGATAGTTTCTTTAAAAAATTTAATCATATTTGGAGAAAATGAATGAGCAACAAACACAGTTTTAGAAAAAGCTGTAACGTTTGAATCTCGTTGAATTAAATTTTTAGAATAAGCTAATCCTTCTTTCGTTAAAGAATTATTGCTCATGTTTAAGTAACCATGCTCTTTCAATCTGTTATAGACAAAATTAAAATTTTTAAAAGGAACAAAAGCTTTCTCTTTTAAATATTTTTCTTCAATTAAACTTCCGTTATAATTTGTTGAATAGTTTCTTAAAATTACTTCTTC
The DNA here is from genome assembly GCA_018266845.1 of Bacteroidota bacterium. GTDB lineage: Bacteria > Bacteroidota > Ignavibacteria > Tepidaquicellales > Tepidaquicellaceae > JAFDZO01. The sequence continues at coordinate 82,198 of JAFDZO010000011.1, forward strand.
AGCAATATCATCCAGTCTCTTTTCATCTTCGTAATCTACCGGTGGTAATAAAACGGTGTCATTAAATTCTAAATTGTAATTAGAATTACTTGAAACTTTAAAGTGCTCTTCTAGTGATTTTGTTAAATCGACAGAATTTAACCATTTTCGAAATTCGTATTGCCCATACCCAAACAAAAAAGTATTCACATTGTCTTTATTTAATATTTTTGTATCTATATAAATATTGGTAACCTCAAAATTGAATGTGAGTACTGGGCGGTCATCATAATCTGAAGACATTCGTGGTATTGCAAAAAAAGTTACGCCTGTAACGACAAAATGATTATAAGCAGGAGCATTAAATATTAAGATCTTTACTCCAGCTTTAGTTGTATAAAAATCTCCATTTTTTAAATATGGATGATTTTCATACTCCTCTAATTTAGTTTTATATTGCATCATTTGTCAAAATTTAAGTAAATATAATTGTTATTTTGGGATAGTGGAATGTAAATATTACTCTATTCCCTCATCTTTTCGTTTAATCTATCATCTATAATATTTATATTGCAGGATGATTGAACTTAACCACTATCTTTTACTTTCAGCAATTTTATTTTCGCTTGGAGTTATCGGCGTTCTTATCAGAAGAAATGCCATTATTATTTTTATGTGTATCGAGCTTATGCTCAACGCAGTGAATCTTTCACTGGTAGGTTTCTCATCTTTTCTTGGAAATGTCAACGGACAGATTTTCGTTTTCATAGTGCTGACCGTTGCCGCAGCAGAAGCTGCTATCGGGCTTGCGATAATCATCGCGTTGTTCCGAAACAAAGACACCATCAATATTGATGAGATAAACATTTTAAAATGGTAAACTAAATGTCCAAATACTTTTACCTCACTACTTTGCTTCCGCTGATAGGATTTCTCATCAACGGAATGTTCGGCAAAAAAATCAATAACGAAAAAATTTCAGGAACCATTTCTTCCCTGCTGGTTTTTATTCCGTTTTTAATCGGAGTAGGAACGCTGTTCGAGCTGATGGGAATGCCCGCCGACCAAAGAAAAATTGTTCTCAATTATTTTTCATGGATTGCAACGGGAAACCTGAACCTTACTTATTCTTATTATATTGACCCGCTTTCGATTTCGCTTTTCTTAATCGTTACGGGCATCGGATTTCTTATCCATGTTTATTCTATCGGCTATATGCACGGCGATAAAGGATTTGCAAAGTTCTTCTGCTTCCTTAATCTCTTTATCTTTGCAATGCTAAATCTCATTCTCGGAGATTCATTTCTTGTTATTTTCCTCGGATGGGAAGGCGTGGGGCTTGCTTCGTACCTGCTAATCGGCTTCTGGTATGAAAAGAAGTTTACCGGCGATGCTGCAAAGAAAGCATTTGTGATGAACAGAATCGGCGACTTTGGATTTATGACTGCGATGTTTATGATATTTGCAAATTTCGGAACGCTGAACATTCAGGAGTTTCTTGGGAAAATCGGCGGAATGGGAATTAACACTCCCCTGCTTATAATGATAGCCCTGCTATTGTTTGTCGGCGCTTGCGGTAAGTCGGCGCAGATACCATTGTTCACATGGCTGCCTGACGCTATGGCAGGTCCTACACCTGTATCAGCGCTAATTCACGCGGCTACGATGGTAACGGCTGGAATTTATCTTGTGGCAAGAACTTCATTGCTGTATGCGCTTGCTCCGGTTGCACAGACGGTTGTGCTTGTAATAGGAATAGCGACTGCGGTAATGGCAGCAACTATTGCCCTGAAGCAGGATGACATTAAAAAAGTTTTGGCGTACTCTACAGTTTCACAGCTTGGATTTATGTTTATTGCTTTGGGAACGGGTTCATATTACGTAGCAGTATTTCATCTTATCACGCACGCATTTTTCAAAGCGCTTTTATTCTTGGGCAGCGGTTCGGTTATTCACGGAATGCACGAAGAGCAGGATATTACTAAAATGGGAGGATTGAGAAAATATATGAAAGTTACTTTCATTACTTTCTTTATCGGCTCTCTTGCTATATCAGGTATTCCTCCGCTTTCTGGATTTTTCAGCAAAGACGAAATTTTATATAAGGTATTTACAAATGCCGGAATCTTTCCGTATGCTCTTGTGCTTATGACTGCGGCTTTTACGGCGTTTTATATGTTCAGGCTTGTTGCGCTTACTTTCTATGGCAAGGAAAGATTTGACCACCACCATGTTCACCCGCACGAATCACCTGCAACGATGACTATTCCGCTTATCATTCTTGCGATACTTTCTGCAATCGGCGGATTTATGGGACTTCCGCATTTCCTCGGACCGAATGTTTTAGAGCACTGGCTTGAGCCGGTTTTTGCAAATGCGAATACAGTTTTAGCTACAATTCACCCGGAGCACGAGCATGCTCTTTCTACTGAGCTTATTCTTGTTGCAGTTTCTGTCATAGTGGCTGCTGCGTCCATAATTATTTCTTTCAAAAAGTTCTCAAAGCAGGAAACTTTCCCGGAAGCAAAAGGATTTGCAAAAGTTTTGGAACGCAAGTATTATGTTGATGAATTATACGATACAGCGTTTGTATTTTCTATCAGAGAGTTATCTGAAATTCTCCTATGGAAAGTAGTTGATATAAATATTATTGACGGAATTGTTAACGGGCTTGGCAAGTGGTTTAAACGCTTAAGCGTTGACTGGAGAAAAATTCAAACTGGAATTATTCAGGATTATACAACAATTTCCGTTGCGGGAATTGTGATTATCTTGCTGTATATTATATTTAAAATGTAAACATTTTAGAATAAGGTTTAAAGTTTATAAAGTAAAAAGCCCTGTTGATTTTATTCAGCAGAGCTTTTGCTTTTTATAAATCTTCATTAGACTTTATGAACTGCCTATCTAAGATTTAAGATATTATGATTCCTAATTGTTCATTACCAATTATTTATTGAAAAACTACTTCTCCTGATTTGCCATGATGTAGGCAGAAAGATTTGCAATATCCTGATTGCTGATTGATTCATAGCTGAAGAAAGGCATATATTTCTTTCCGAAGCGTGTCATGTAGGTGATTGACTTTAAGTTGCCCTCAAAATCCCTGAACAAGCTCGGAACGCTTTTAATTTTCGTTCCGTCCATATGGCAAAACTTACAGGCATTTTTAAATACTTCTTCGCCTTTTGCCTTATCGCCCGTCAGCTTGGCGATTTCTTCCTGATCTTTTTTCAATTTTTCTTTATCCGGCGCAGGCAGTGCAATTGTTGTGTAAACACTGTTTTTAACTTCTTCATTCCACAGCACTGATTCATAATAAGCGTTGAGCGATGCAATCTGCTCAGGTGTCATTGCATCTTTATTTTTCAGGTACGTTGTCCAGCAGACAGTTGCGCCGCCTGCATTATTTTTAACTTCGTCTCCCTTAAATTTTCCAAGATAGGTTTCAGTTCTTTTGTTTGCGCCTCTTATGTTTGAATGAAATTTTGTAAGCGGATTTGAATCATTGGTTCCGTCTGAATGGCAGTCAGCGCATTTTAGATTTGTAACAGATGAAGGGGCATAAAATAAATCTTTGCCCTGCTTTACAAGCTCAATGTTCGATTTCGGAGCTGTTTTATTATTAGTGGTCTGCCCCTCTTTCTTACCGCACCCGTAAATTAAAACAGATAAAGTTAAAATGAGAATTGAAAGATAAGTTTTTAACATTGTTGAGATTAATTTTTTTAATTATAAAATTTTAATTTTCGGGAACTGGATAATTTACAAAATCACGCTGTGAAATAAAATAAATTTATTAATCAAAAATCAGAAGCATTTTTCCATTCTAAAACAAAAAAGGCGGAGAGTATCCGCCTTTCTGTGATAATAATAAAAATTATTTCTTTTTTGTCGAACCGGTTTTGTTCATAGCATTTGGGTAGAAGTTCAATGCAATGTAAACCGTTCCCCAATTCATATTTTTCGACTGCGAGGAATATAATCCGCCGTTTTGATTTCCAAGATTTCCGTAAAAGTTACCGCCATCATCCCACAATTTTCCGTTTGTTCTTCCCCAATCGTATCTTTCAGAAATATTTGCAGAAGCTTTTTCTTTTAAGAGGAGGTTTCCGAAATCATATTTAAACCCTAATGCAAAGCCCATTTGCGGATTTACTTTAAACTCGATTCCTGCGTCAAGATTCACGCCTATTCTGAAGCCGCTTGCTTTAAATCTTGTTGTATCGTATGAGTTTTCCGTTCTGTTTAGCTCCATTGAAAAATTATTAAAGGATATGTATCCGCCCGCATACGGAGAAACAACATTTGTGAATGATGTCGGCGCTATTTCAAGACCTAATGATATGTTTAAGGCATTTAAGTTGTAGTTATAGCTTGCAGGAAGCAGAAAGTTTTGCCCTGCATAATTAATTACATAATTTCCTGATTGCGCCTGCTGAAAAGAGTTAAAGCTTGTGAATCCGATTTGCCCGACTCCCCTTACAATATTAAATTTATCAAAATTAATTTTAGCTTTTCCGAAAACATTAAACCCGGTTTTTGCGCCAAAATTATTTCTCAAGAAATCCACAGTATCAACCTGTGTAACCTGAAAACCATTGGACGTAGCTGTTGAGAGGTAATTATCGCCCTTCATCTGGTCTAAAGGCATTGCAAGCCCAACACCTAACTGAAACGAGGGCTGGTCAAACTGCGAGAAGCCTTTTGAAGTGAAAGCAAATAACGCTAATAAAATAAATGGAATTATTTTTTTCATATGAAGTAATTTATTTTATAAATTAAATTAATATTTTTGATAACGCTGCAATTACAGCAGTTTCGGCTCTTAGTTTTCTTTCACCGAGAGAGAGAACTTTCCAATTGCTGTTTTTAAGTTCATATACCTCTTTGTCTGAAAATCCGCCTTCGGGTCCTGTAAGGAGCAGCATTTCACCATTTTCATCAAAAACTTGGATTTTATTATTACTGTCAGCAAACTCATACATTGCCAGCTTACAGCCGAAACTCTTAGTTTTACTAAGCATTTCCGAAAAGGTTTCAACTTTATGCAAAACAGGCTTGAAGCACCTTTGCGACTGGCTCATTGCTGAGAGAATTATCTGATTCAGTCTTTTAAGTTTATTCGGAGAGTAATCCGACTTATTTATCACCCGTTCCGAAAAAACAGGTGTAATGCTTTTTACTCCAAGCTCTACTGCCTTTTCTATTGCAAACTCAAGCCTTTCGCTACTCTTCAGGCTGCAAATATATAAATGAACTTTTGCTTTCGGTTCAAAAATATCAAAATCAGTTTTTAAAATCCTGCAAGTAATTTTATCCTTTTCTATCGCGATGATTTCACTTTCATAAACATATCCTTCCCCGTCTGTAATATTTATTACATCGCCTTCCCTTTTCCTGAGTACTTTTGTGAGATGTTTAAACTCAAAGTTTTCTATTATAAGGGAAGATTTATCTTCTGAAATATTTTTCTTTTCAGTATAATAGTATTCCATTTTAAAAAGAAGCGTTAAGTGATAGAATAAGCTGACCTTTAAAATAGTTCTCCTGATGCCTGAAAGCCCAGTCGGCTCTTCCGACAAATCCGAAAGGAAGAATAAAATTTAAACCTGCGCCATAGCCGTTATAAAATCTCGTATAAAAGATGTTGTCTTTTTTGTTCCAAACTCCTCCGGCATCAAAAAACAGCGCGAGAAACATGCCAAACTTATAACTCAAGTCTTTAAAAACCGGAATTTGTTTAGCCATTGGCATATCTTTTCCGGGGATGTAAAACGGCTCGATAATAGGGATTCTAATTTCATTTGAATACAAAAGGAAGTTTTCTCCTTCAAACACATATTCGTTCCATCCTCTTATCGGTCTTGCATAATCCAACTGCTGATGATGGTAGTCAGCAATGTTTCCTCCCCAAAAAATATTTCCGGCAATTCTTGATGCAAATGAGATTTTATATTTATCAGAAAGCTTAATGGGAATAAACTTCCTTATTGTCAGCCCTGCAGAGTTATAATTTACCACACTGCCGAAACCATACTTCACGTAATTTCCGCTGATTGATGCGCCTGCAAGAGAGTATTCGTATGAATCTCTTGTATCATAATCGAAGTTATAGCCAAAAGATACAAATTTGTCTTCCCCATCCGGCGATAAAGTTTTGCCGGTTACATAATCCGAGGTAGATACTCCGTTGAATCCAACAGATATGGAATTTGAGAACTCTTTAAAAATGAATTTTCCGATTGATGCCTGCAAATTCCAGTTAAAAGTTTTATACGTTTTTACTGAATCAGCATTGACGGGCAGGTTGCTTACAGAAACAACGCTCTTATTATTATTTACGGAATAGCCGGCGCTAAATGATGAGAAGTAGTGCTGTTTTTTTCCAATCCATGGGATTGAATAGCTTATGTTAACGAAAGGGTCATAAAAAACTCCGAACGCTAAACCGAGTGTTTCATTTCTGCCTCTGAAGTTTCTCCATTTTACATTCATCCCAAGCCAGAGCTTGTTAAAATCGCCATCCTTTAATCCTCCCATCGGAATCGGCAGGATATACAAACCTTCCTCAACGGAAACAATTAAGCTGTAGCCTTTATCGCTTGAAGGAACGGGAATGAAATCAATCTTTGTAAACAGCCCCAGATTATAGAGTCTTTCCATATCTCTTCGCAAAATGGAGACGCTTGTATATTCATTAGGCTTTGTTTCCATTTCACGGAGGATAATTTCCGGCTCCGTGGTCTTATTGCCTTCGATTACAATGTTTTCAATCAAAAGACGAATGTTATCTTCGGAAATAACGCTATCCACCACCATCTTTCCTGAATCCTGCTGGGCGGAAGATAACTGCCAGAAGCAAAAAAATACAACTATGACGGAAAGAAATTTTTTCAACCGGAATTAATTTTTTGGAGCAGCTTTTAGCTGCTTGATTTTATTCTGAAGCAGCTTTATTTCAGGACCTGCGGGGTTAACTTCGGCAGCTTTATTAATTAAAGCTTCTGCTTCATCATATTTTAAAAAGTTCATCAGATAATTAGCGCGGCTCATATAAGCATTATAGTATGCGTTCATTAGGAACTGATGGTAATAATCAGTTTGCTTTGAAATTTGAAATGAGAAATTAGGCATTGCATAGTTATCATATTCGGCAGCAGATTTCATGTATCTTACCAATAATCCCTGAGGAATTTTCATATAGTTATTTGCAAAGCTTTCAGCTTTTGCTGATTCAATTTCAAAAGTTGTGAAAAAGTTTCTGTTCGGATTTTTCTCAACAAAACTCGTAAGCAGTTCCTTAAAATAGGTCTGAATTTTCATTAAGTCCTGCCTGTCGCTTTCAGTAGTCGGCTTTGTATATCTATCGGGGAATTTTTCAAACTTCAATAGCTCATTATAGTAAACCTCGAACTCTCCCCTGCTGTTTTCATAAACTTCCGGGTAGTGCATTTTTATAAACGGAATATACCATGATTTTCTTAAAAGCTCTTTATCAATTACTACTAAATCTTTTCTTATGCCTTCCACATACTGAAAGTACATAGATGCCGAAAGCCAGAAATCCCACTGAGTTGACAAAACAATCGAGTTTTGAGGAGCGGAATTGAATACATTAAAAGTATAGTCCTTTACATAGTAATTTTGGCTTTCATTAACAGACTTATAGCTGTTTATCATCGGAAACAATGCAACAAAAATTAATATCGTTGAAACAGCTTTTTGCATTCCTTCCTTAAAACGCTTAACTATGAAGTAAATTCCGAACCCAATCCAGATTGCAGTAACAATGTATGCAAGTAAAAAGTACGAGTCAATATCATGAATATCATAATTGCTTGCGTATATAACACAAAATCCTGCCAATAGAGCAGTATAAAAAAACATCTTAATGCTTTTAATAGCCAATTCTATTAATCCCAGAATTGCAAGAATAAGCGGAGCATAAAAAAACTCTAACGGAAAAGCCCCTGTAAAATATTCAAGCTGCTTAAACATATTATCACTGCCTGTAAACATCCAGACACTGAATTGTTTTCCCGAAACGTGGCGGTAAAAATTTGCCCATGTATCAGGATGCCCCCATGCAAGTACGGGATTATTTGCCCTAACCGGCAGATAAATATAAACCGAAAGCCCGATAAGGAATGGTATGGCAAGAAGAGCAATTCTCTGGAAAGAAAGTTTGTTAAACCCGTTAACGGCAAAAAACAAATACAGAAAGCCTACCGATAAAAATATCGTTGAAAGGTGGTTAGTAAAACTAAGCCCCAGAACAAAAGCGAAAAGCAGCCAGCTTTTTTCCCTTGCAAGCAAACTGCCTTTTAAATCACCGGATGTAAGATTGCACGCTTTTAGAAATAAAGTAATATTGGCAACTATAAAAAAAGTATGAAGCGAATAAACTTCGATTGCATTTGACGTATCCCAAAATGTTTTTGAGAATGCCAGAACTAAAGAGGCGGCAAAAGAAATATTATACACGGAAATATCAGAAAGTCTGTCTTCCCAAGTATCATCATTTAACTTTAGTCTAGTAAACAGAAATACCATTAAACTAAAGAACATAGATACGGTAACCGAAGAGATTACTGCGCACATAAAATTGAGACTATACACAACCGAGCCGAATGGCAGCAGGCTGAATAAATGCCCAAGAATTGTAAACAGCGGATAACCTGTAGGATGCGCAACTCCGAGCTTTGCGCAGACGGTTGTCAGTTCTCCGGCATCAATAAATGTAACAGTCGGCGCCAGTGTAGCCACATAGGCAATGAACGGAATGATAAAAGATAAAACCTGATATATTAGTTTAGTTTTATTCGTATTCATAAAAAGTTAAAATCACTTTTGTACTTTTGGATTTAATTTGTGTTCTACATAGATGCACTTATCTTCAATGTAGGTGAAGCCCATACTTATTGCTTTTTCCCGCGCTTCATCATTAATTACTTCAAGCTGCGTCCAGATTACTTTTGGCTTATACGGAAGAGAAAGCACTTCATCAATAATTCCGGGCAGCGCATCGGGGTTTCTAAAAATGTTCACAATCTCAATTTCATCAGGGATTTCACCCAAAGAACCGTAACACATAATGCCGTCAACTGTTTTTCCGGCAAGCTTTGGGTTAACTCCGAAAACGGCATATCCGTTATTCATAAGGTATATCCCAATTCTGTTGCTCTCTCTGAAGGGCTTATCGGAATAACCTAAGACGGCAATTTTTTTATAAGAATTCAATATCTCAGCCGTATCCATAATGCGTAATTATAAAAAAAGGGTTTGAACTTCTTCAAACCCTTTTACAATAAATATATTTCAAAAAAAATTAATGAACACAATAGTTTTTGTAAACTCCGTCAAGGAATCCCCACATTAGCTTTGAAGAAGCTTCAGCGGCTTTTATTGCATCGTTTTGCTTTGCATCGCTATCAGTTTTCTTTAATATAATATCCAATTCATCTTTTGAGTGATACACATCTGCCTCCTCGTGAACTGTAAAAAACTCGATTGCTTTATTTGCATCTACGCCGTAGAATTTCTTTAAGCCGTCAATTTTAGTTCTCGAAATTTCCGGTACCTGCATTTCATAAGCATATAAAGCAGCAAGCCCTTTGATATATTCTTCTGACTTGGTTAAGTCATACATTCCGTTTACCAAATCGTTCACTTCTTTGAGCGGTTCGGCATTTTTTACTTCTTCTTCCGATAATCCAAGACCTGCGGCAAAGTTAATCCATAATGCAGGATGATTATCAATTCCGGTTTTAAATCCTTCTTCGTCAGCTAAATTTTCAAGTAAAGTTTTTCTGATTTCAATATCATCGCAATTTGAATGCACTGCGCTGACAAATCTTGGGAAATGCTTTACGAAGTGATAATATTGTTTTGCATATTCTCTTAATTCGCCGATAGTAAGCGCGCCTTCGTTCCACCTTTGATAGAACGGATGCTCAAGCAAACTACTTTTTGAAATTACAGAATTGAGTTCATAAACGAAATTTTCTTGATTTAGCATTGTAAAAAGTTTTTAATTCTGGAATTAGTAAATTTAAAATATTTTTATTAAAAAGAACATTACAAATTATTTCTTAATATAAATGGCATTACTTATTTTTATCCCATACTTTCTGAAAATTTTCCAAGTCCTTTTGCCAGACCTCTTCTCCGCCCGTTGAAACCTCCGGGAACATTTTTTTCTTATGCTTCAGGTAGTTCTTAGCTATTGCATACTCCCCAAGAAAATAGTACACTTCACCAAGCGTATCCCACGAATTGGGGTCAGACGGATTTACTTGCGCCTGAATAATTGCAAAGTCCAATGCGCGTTCAAATTCTTTTTTCCTTAGCTCTGTATAAACACAGCTATTGAATATGCTTGTAGGGATGTTTTTGTTTATAGCTACTCTTATTATCTCATCACGTGTATTTTTCAGAACACCTGAGCTTATAGATAAATATTTATCCATAATATCCGCAGATTTAATTCCATTCAAATTCACATTCTGTAATCCTTCGTATGGCTGCATATCATTATCTTCTTTTTTTTCATGGCTCAGCCGTATTAAAAAATCCGGCTTGATGTTTCTCAGTTTCAAAAAGTTATACAAGTTTTCTTCTCTGCCGGAAAGAAGCTGCTTGCCGTCAACCGGCTCTCCCATCCATTTAGTGTACATGCAGGCAGCGTGCATACAATTATATTTCGGGAAATAGCAATAAAGATAATCTTTTGTAGGCGTGCTGGGAAAGTTCTTTTGGTCAAATCTATATATTATTACTTCGTTAAAACTATCCGCAATTCGCAGCGAGTCCCCCGGAACAAAAATTATTTTTTCAGCATTCTTGCTTATCACATTGGAATCTGCAAAAGTTTTAATCACTTTAAAATTTTCCTCAGTGGTTATTAAGCTCACATTATTATTGAGGAATGGGCTGACGCTTGAAATGCTGTGCGGATGCCAATGGCTATGCGCAAAATATTTTAACGGCTTATTGGGAAAATTGGCTTTTAAAGTCCGAAGGATTTTTTCGCCGCCGGCTATATCATCTTTAAGCTCTTTCGCGCCGCCGCCAAGGTCAATTATCGGGGCTTCAAGCAGAAACAGAAAATCGCTGAACTCTATGATAGTGCTTTTCGAATTTGAAGAATCGAAATACATAAAATACATTCCGTCGTAAATTTTGCGGATTTTATTGCAGGATGTATCCTGCTGCGCAAATGATTTCGCGGAAATGCTCATACAAAAAAGACAAAGGAGAATTTTTACAAGTTTCATTTTTGATAGATTAGTATATAAATATTACTCAAATAAATAATAAAAACGAGTCGAATATATGTAGTTTAATTCTTTCCAAATAACTAAATTAAAATTCATTTTTAATTATATATGAAAATTTCTGATACCTCGGCGCTTGTCTTAAACTGGACTTCCCCGGCTTTATGGAAATCTCAAAATGCCAAAGAATATTTTTCCCGGCTCGATTTAAGCGCAGGCAGCGAATTACTGGCTCTGTTTGACGAGACAGAAGACTATATGCACACACAGGCAGTAAGTAACAGGAAATTTTTCGTTAGAAAATGCGGAGTGGATTTTTTAGAGAAAAACCCGCACGGACAAGTTGTAATTCTTGCTGCCGGAATAGCCCCTCTTTCAGTGGAGCTTGCCTCGCTTTATCCTGAAAGCAAAGTTTTTGATGTTGATAAATTTTTAATGAGTGATAAAGAAAAATATCTTGGAGGGGTCTGTCCGAATATAAAATTCATTGAGTGCGATATTACTAACATAGAGCTGCTGCACGAAAAACTTCTTGAAAATAATTGGAACAGAAGCGAACCAATGATATTAATTATGGAAGGTATAATATACTACCTTAACAGGTATGATTTAGAGGATATATTAATTTTTTTTGCCGAAAGCAATTCGGTATTTGCCTGCGATTTCGGAATTAAGCCGGAATTTGTGAATGGAAACAACAGAAAATACGGAACGGAAGTATTTAGAAAAATTATGGAGAAAGTCGGCTTATCATCTATGTATTTTTACGAACCAAATAATTTTCTAAAGCTCTTAAAAAAAGCGGGATTCAAATTACCCGTAAGATATACTATGCGTGATGTGCAAATCGAGCGTACCGGAAAGCCCGAGCCGTTTGATTATGAAGAGCCGGGATGGATTAGCTGTGTGAGAAATAGTTAGAATTTAAGTTCATTTCTCAATCTTATTTTTATTACAGAATTATTATTTTCTGCGACTACTATAAAAGGTGTTTTTAATATTAAATCTGAATTTAAAAGGTGTTGAAATGTGTCAATGTGAATTTTTGAAGAAATATGCCCTGGCTTTAGATAAATTATCCCGAAAAAGTTATACAGGTTAGTATAGACAATTTTCCCAAAATCTTTATCTTGCGTAATTATTACTCTGCTTTCATCATTGGAGATTTTTAAAACTTCCACATCATTGATTCCAAATAAATTTTCGCTTTTAATATCTTTTATATTAAGATTTAATTTTTTCAGATAGTCAATAAAATCAACAGGTAAGTTTTCATCCACTAAAAATTAATAATCTTTTAGCTGCATTATGCGTCATGCTTTATTTCGACGAGAATTTCATTTTTCAAAAAATCTGTCGCATATTGAACAGCTTCCTTTATAGAATCTTCAGATAGGTGAGGGTAAGATGCGTGAATATCTTTTATAGATGAACCGTTTGAAATCCATTCCAAAATCAATTCTACACTAATGCGAGTACCTTTTATTATCGGCTTTCCTCCCAAAATTAGAGGATCGGCTGTTATATAATTATATTTTTCCATATCCAAATTTATAAAATTAATATAACTATTTCACTATATATCTACAAAAAAGGCGTTCATTGTACGCCTTTAATTTTTTCGATACCGGTAAAAACACATGCATTAAACATTTTTAACAAGCTGCTTTAACTCGGCTATCTTTACAATGAATGTATTTTCAAATTTATGGAGTGATAATAAATCTTTATCGCCTGTTAAAATAAAATCTGCGTTAGAATCTCTGGCAAGAGCAAGTAAAAAATTATCATTCTTGTCCCTGCAAACATTTATATCTGATACAACTTTAACTAAAACTCCAAACTTTAACAGAATTTCAGTTAACAAATTTACCTGTTCTTTTAAAATATATTTTAGGAATTTAGGGCGTGATGAAACTCTGACAATTTCACCGACTAATTCCTCGCTAATTATCAAATCAATTTTTCCATCATTAATCAGTTTGAAAATAAAATTAAAATCAGTATTTATGAGAAAACTGATAAAAATGTTTGTATCAATAATAATTTTAAGATTTGAGCGCCCTTTTTCGTCTTTCATCCTTGACTTCTGCAGTAATCTCTTTTAATGAAAGTTTTTTTTTATTTTTATTTTGATTTCTTATTTTTTCAACAAGAGCTAAAAAATCTTTGCGGGCTTTTTGAGTATCCGTAATACTAATTAGCTTTAAATCGGCAAGATCATTCAATATGCTTTTTGCCTTTGGATTTAATATTTTGACCTGTATTGATTCCATACTCTAATTTAAAAAATTAATACAACTATTTCACTGTATATCTACAAAAAAGGCGTTCATTGAACGCCTTTAATTTTTCCGATAACTGTTTACTGATGATTAAATTGTTTCTTCTGCATACTCCTCTATCGGAGGACAGGCACAGATGAGATTCCTATCTCCCGCAGCATCGTTCACTCTTCCTACACTCGGAAAAAACTTCTGTTCTTTCAATGATGCAACAGGATAAACTGCCTTCTCTCTGCTGTATGAGTGATTCCAGTTTTCGGCAGTTATGCTATGCGCTGTATGCGGGGCGTTTTTCAAAACGTTATCCGTCTTATCGTATATGCCGTTTTCAATTTCTTTTATTTCCTGTCTTATATGCTTCATCGCAATTACAAAACGCTCAAGCTCATGAAGAGATTCGCTCTCCGTCGGCTCTACCATTAATGTTCCCGGAATAGGAAACGAAACTGTCGGAGCATGAAAACCATAATCCATTAACCTTTTCGCAATATCAACCACTTCAACACCAGCCGATTGTTTAAACTCCCTCACATCAAAAATCAACTCGTGCGCTACCATTCCTCTATCGCCTTTGTATAGTACTTTGTAGTCTTCCTCAAGTCTTGCCTTTAGGTAATTAGCGTTAAGAATTGCAAGCTGAGTTGCTTTTGTTAAGCCCTTTTCCCCCATCAATTTTATATAAGCATATGAAATGATTAATATACTTGCGCTGCCCCACGGAGCTGAAGAAACGGCGCTTATAGAGTTTTTGCTTCCCATCGGCACTACAGAGTGCCCCGGCAAAAACTCAACGAGGTGTTTTGCAACACCGATTGGTCCAACTCCCGGACCGCCGCCGCCATGTGGAATACAGAACGTTTTGTGAAGGTTTAAATGGCATACATCAGCATGAATCATTGCAGGGCTTGTCAAGCCGACCTGCGCATTCATATTTGCTCCGTCCATATAAACCTGCCCGCCGTTATTATGGATTATCTCGCAAACCTCCTTGATGTTAGTATCAAAAACTCCGAATGTAGAAGGATACGTAACCATCAATGCTGAAAGATTTTCCTTATGCTGTTCAGCTTTAGCAGCCAAATCGTTTAAATCAATTTTTCCCTCATCATCACATTGCACAACAACCACCTTCATTCCTGCCATTACAGCGCTGGCGGGATTTGTTCCGTGAGCGGATGAAGGAATTAAGCAGACATTTCTATGATGCTCCCCTCTGCTATGATGATAAGCTCTGATTACTAAAAGTCCTGTGTATTCACCCTGCGCGCCGGAATTTGGCTGAAGGGAAATTCCCGCAAAGCCCGTTATCTCGCACAAATCTCTTTCTAAATCTCTTATAAGCTCTATATATCCTTCTGCCTGATTTAACGGAGCAAAAGGATGAAGTTCTCCAAATTCTGGATATGTTACGCCTATCATTTCCGTGGTTGCATTCAGCTTCATCGTGCATGAACCAAGCGGAATCATGGAAACCGTTAATGACAAATCTTTATTTTCCAGTTTCTTCATATAACGCAGCATCTCTGTTTCCGAGTGGTGTGTATTAAACACGGGGTGCGCTAAAAATTCTGCTCTGCGTTTCAGATTTTCAGGAATGGACTCCGCAGGATTATCATTCCATTTTGCTTCGGCTTCATATACTTCTTCAAACACTGAAACTATTTCTTTAACATCTTCAATTGTTGTCTGCTCATTAAGAGAAATTCCTATGGCATCTTCAAAATATCTGAAATTAATACTCTTAGTTTCAGCTATCTCTCTTACTTTTGCAATTTTATCACATTCAATTTTTATCGTATCAAAAAAAGAATTATTTTTTTGCTTCAGATTTAATGAGGTCAAAGCATCGTTTAATAATCGGGTATTAAAATTAATAGCAGAGGCGATTTCTTTTATTCCCTCCGGTCCATGATATACTGCGTACATGCTTGCCATTATTGCAAGAAGCACCTGCGCTGTGCAGATATTGCTCGTTGCTTTTTCTCTTCTTATGTGCTGCTCGCGCGTTTGTAGTGCCATTCTGTATGCTTTATCGCCATGTGAATCAACCGTAACACCTATTATCCTCCCCGGAATGTATCTTTTAAATTCTTCCTTTGTAGAAAAAAACGCAGCATGAGGTCCGCCAAAGCCCATGGGAACTCCGAATCTCTGGCTGTTTCCGACTACGGCATCCGCGCCAAATTCTCCCGGAGGAGTCAGCAATGCAAGACTCATTAAATCCGTTGCAACGCATGTTAATATTCCAAGCTCTTTACACTTGCCGAAAAATTCAGAGAAGTCGGAAATCTCGCCATTGTTGTTTGGGTATTGAACCAGGGCGCCGAAGTAATCATTGTTTAGTTCTTCAATAGTTTTCTTATCTCCAAGAACGATTTCGATTCCGATTGACTCTGCTCTTGTCTTCACAACGTCAATTGTCTGCGGAAAACAATTTTTTGATACGAAAAATTTATTCGCTTCTTTTTTTGATGCCGGTTTCACTGCATAAAACAAGTGCATAGCTTCTGCCGCTGCCGTACCTTCATCAAGAAGAGAAGCATTAGCAATAGGAAGCCCGGTGAAATCAACTATCATTGTCTGAAAATTCAAAAGGGCTTCAAGCCTGCCTTGTGAAATTTCAGCTTGATACGGAGTATATTGCGTGTACCAGCCGGGATTTTCCAGAATGTTTCTAAGTATTACTGCCGGAGTGATAGAAGGATGATACCCCATGCCTATATAAGATTTAAAAATCTTATTCTTTGAGGCAATGCTTTTTATTTTTTTTAGAAATTCAAATTCAGAAAGAGGCGCATCTAAATTCATCGCATCCTTTTTTCTGATATTATCAGGAATTGTTTCGTAAATTAAATCTTCAAGAGATTTCAGTCCGGCAGCGCCGAGCATTATTTTTATCTCATCTTCGTTTGGTCCAATATGCCTTCGCGAAAAATCGTTAATTTTTGTATAAGTTTTCATCTGAAATTATATAGTATATTTATCTTTTAAGTTTGTATTATGTATCAAGCAAAAATGAAACCCGCACTTCCGTATATTTTCCCTCTTCACTCTTAATTTCAAAAACTCCGTTGTAAACTTCGGTGATTTTTTTTGAGATGATGAGTCCAAGACCAAGTCCCTGCTGTTCATATCTTCCTCTTTCAAACTGCATAAACGCTCCTATTTTTTTAAGGTTCTCTTCGGAAATTCCCCTTCCTTCATCCTTAACAAAAATATCAAGATGGGAGTGTTTATCATTATAACTCGTAGTAATATGCACTTTATTTCCCGGCTTAGAATGACGGAACGCATTATCTATTATCTCATCCAGAACATTAAGCAAATTCTCTTTGGAAATTCTTATTTTAGCATCTTCAGCTATAGCTATATTCCAGTCTTCCGCTCTTCTATATCTTGCGCTCTTTTCATTCACTATTTCTTCAATGCAGCCTTTTACTTCAGTAGTTGTATGCAGCTTTAAATCATTTGCTTTAGCTTTATCTGAATTTATTATTTCAAGGTTTGCGTACAAAAGATTTTTCTTGATAAGCGCATCGAGCCTCAGCGCTGAATCCTTTATCATTCCGTACATCTCAAATCTTTCTTCCTTGCTGAATGCCTCATCCATATCAATCAGAACCTCTACAGTAGTTGCAATCCCTCCGAGAGCGGTTTTCATCTCGTGAGGAAGAGCATATATAATGTTCGAACGCAATTCGTCAAGGCGGGTTTCTGTAATTTTTTGAAACTGCTCGGATTTTTGTATTCGAACGTTGATTGCATTAATTAGTTCATCAGCGGTGAAGGGTTTGTTAAGATAATCATCCGCGCCGAGTTCCATACCTTCGCGGAGGTCTTTTAGCTCGGATTTTGCAGTCAGAAAAATGAAAGGTATTTGTGAAGTTGCTTCGTGTTTCTTTAGCTCTCTTATCACACCATGCCCGTCAAGAACAGGCATCATAATATCGCTTATAATTAAGTCCGGTAAAAATCCTAAAGCCTTCTCAACGCCAATTTGTCCGTTTTCGGCGGTATTTGTCTCAAAGCCTTCTGCATCTAAAATATCCTGAATTGTCTCGCGGATAAAATCTTCGTCTTCTATAATTAGGATTTTTTTCATTTGCTATATCATACAAAAATAATTTTTATTTTAACAAAAATTAAGTAGCAAATTTTTGTACAAAAAATGTACCATTTATGCTAATCAGATAAAAAAAAAGGCGGCTAAATGCCGCCTGCTAAAAATTTTAATAAACTTTCTTTACTTTAAAAGAACCATCTTCTTTTTCCCGGTGAAATCTTGTGAAGTAAGTTCATAAAAATATATTCCGCTTGCATAATTTGCGCCATCAAAATCGGCAGTATATGTTCCAGCGTTTTTGAATTCGCTTACTAATGTTTGCACTTCCCTTCCGAGCATATCATATATTTTCAATGTTACAAAAGAACTTTTTGGAAGTGAAAAATTAATTTCCGTTTTTGGATTAAAAGGATTAGGATAATTCTGCCCTAACTCATATTTTTCCGGGGAAAGGTTTAATTGAATTGATGCCCCCGTTTCCGTTGTAACCATTATATTATCCATAAAAAAGTTATTTCCATGAGCGCTCTTGGCAACAAATTTTATTCTGTTCGTTCCCTGCGGAATCAAATATTTTTTCGTCGCTGACATTTGCGAAGCGCTGTTTGGAGTGAAGACTGTCTGTAACCCCAGTGTTGACATTACAGGTGATGAATTTATTCCGCTTGAAACTGTTGAAGATGTAATCATATTTATTAACCTGTTCCAGCTTGTACCTGAGTTTGTCGAGTAAAAAATTGTGCAGGAGTCATTCAGTAGATTTCCATTTTCGATAAAGTAAGCATGGGCATAGTTGAATTGAAGATATGTATTTGCTGATGCTGAAGGAAATTCAGGCGTTACAAGCGCTTCTGCAGGGCGTGAAGCAGCTGCTGTCCAGAAATTATACTTTACTACCCCTGCTGTAGTGTCTGAACCTGCATAAGTTCTCGACCAATATGTAAATATGTAAGGTGAAGGTTCAGTAAGCCACATAGGGGGTGGAAATACAGACGAGATAAAACTTTCATTCAATTGGGATAGCGAAGCTCTTCTGAATATAATTTTTCTATCAGGCAAAAATGAAGAAACTGAATCATTTCCGTAGTACCCTCGGATTCTCCAATATCCTGTCATTGAATCTCCACTCGCAACTCCCGATGCCCATAGAAGGCTATCAATTCTTGATTTTGAAATTAATACTGTAGTATCGTATCCGTTGCTGAATGATTGAATTGATAGCAATGCAGGATCGGAATACGCTGCACCATTCTTAAACAAAAATTTATATTGCAGACCTGCGCTTGACTTATTCCAGGAAAAAAGAATTTTTGACGTATCTGTTTGAGAAACTTGTATGGTTGTTGCATTAACAGGAGATAAAAGAGAAAATGCCGATAGTATAATTTGCTGTCTCCTCAATGTAATTGCGCGCGGACCGTTAGCAGCTTTCATCGAATCAACTCCCGAAGCTCCGGGTCCTTTGAATGCTGTTACATCCCATTGCCCAACAGCAGAATCCGTAGCAGAGCCGTTGTTCGTAAATCCGGCAGCTGCGAGAATTGAATCAAGCTTTGCAAGAGTTAGCGTAATGCTTATTTCTGAAGTCGAAAGATTAATCCTGCGTGAAGATACGGTCGGATTTCCAAAATACCATTTGTAATTTGCGCCCGCGCCGGAGGTATCCCATGAAAAAGTTACGGTCTGTGAAGAGCCGGGAACAGAAACAATTCTATTTGATGCAGCAGGCGCCTGAAGATTAAAACTATTAAGCTGCCTCGGAACCGCATACGGGATAATAAGTCCGTCATAATAATCATTTTCAGGAAGCTCGCCGATTAAAGTCATAGCCGCAGTTGAAGTATTGCACCTGTATAATCCTGCTGGCGGGGAGCCACTGAAATGCGCAGCTAAATAAAGTGAGTCAGTTGTAGGGTCAAAAGCCATTCCCTGCGGTCCTTGAAAAGAAAAACCCGTGTTCCCTATCAAAGTTGCTGCTGCCGTTGTTTTATTTACACTGTATAGATTTGCCGTATAAGCCATTACATACAGTATTCCGTTATTACTGATTGCAAGATCAGTTGCAATTCCCACACCCGGCATTACACCGACTACGGAAAGTTGACCGGTGGTAAGATTTATTGTACAAAGTCTTCCGAAACCATCCTGAGTGTAAGTAATAGCAAACATCTGGCTGGTGGTTCTGTCCCACGCCATGCCGGAAACATCCCAGATACCTGAACCGGGGACAGGTCTTTGAACTTCTGCAATAACTTCTCTCTCTCCCATCAGGGTATCAATTTTGACTAAGTAAATAATGTTTGAAACATTATCTACTGCATAGATGGTGCGGGTATTAGGGAGCATTGCAGCGGCTCTTATGTAATAGTACTGCGACGAATCCATTATCTGAATGTTCTGAGGTGTATTCAAAAAAGACTTACACAAGCCCCATGAATTTCTGAAGCAAAAAAACCTGCTGTTATAGTTTTCAGTCTGGCTGAAAGTACTGCTTAGTATCATAAACAAAAAAATAGCTGTTAAAAATTTTTTCATTTTTAATTCCCCTATTTATATTCTTAAAATATTTTTAAAATCTGATTTCAGGATTTTTTAAAGAGTAACTTCGCAGTTTCCCGCGAAGTTATCCTTTTTTGTTAGCGCAAAGATAAACCGAAGTTTACCGTTACAATTTTACATTCAGTGAGTGTTATTGGGGGTGCTAAAACTTATATTATAAACTTCATTGTACATCTTTGGCTAACAGAGTAAAGTTATAAATTGCAGCGCCGCATTCAAAAGAATTTTTCGGGATTAATAACCTTGAAAAACACATTTCGCCCTATACTTTTTCCTTTATATGATATATTTTATTAATAGTTAAAATGTTTTAAGCTAACCTTAAAAAATGCACTCACACAGAGCGGTAGAACTCTTAAAAACGTTAAATGAAGATGAGCTAAAAGAATTTGGAGGCTTTATCGAATCTCCATTTTTTAATAACAGAGATGTGTTGGTCAGGCTTTTTAAAACTGTAGTAAAGTATGCTCCTGATTACAAAAGTAAAGTTCTATCAAAGGAAAAGCTTTATACCAAGATTTATCCCGGTAAAAAATATAATGAGCAAACTTTGAGAAGCAGGATGTCCGAGTTTGCATCGCTGATAAGGGAATTTCTGACTCAAAAAAGTTTTTCCGAAGATGAATTTGAAAAAAAGAAATATTTCATCAAAGAGCTTACTAAAAGAAAAAAATTCGAGCTGGCGGAAAAATTTATTTCAGAAGCAGAAAAAGGAATTGCAGGAGATAAAGATTTCGGCAATATTTTTTTCAAGCAAAAGCTGCAGCTTCTCACCGAGCATGCTTCATTATGGATAGCAAAAGATGAAAAAGACAAATCGCTTGAATCTGCTTACGGCAGAGGCGAATTTTTATTAAATTATTTCCTGCTTGAGTATCTTAAAATCAATCATGACATAATCTGCATTGAAATTGAGAAAAAAGAAAAAAAAGATTTCAGCTTAGCTAATTTATTTTTTGAAAAATTTAATTTTGAAGAATATCTGAATGCTTTAAAGGAAAAAAATTACGAACATTATGCTCTTATCGCATCATACTACTACGGAAACATGTCTATGCGCAAGCCTGAAGAAGAGTATTATTTTTACCAACTCAAAAATATTTTATATGAGCATTATAAAATATTTGCATTGGAAGAGCTTTATAACTACTGGTCGCTGCTTTCTAACTGCGCTTATGTCAATTACCTTAAAAAAGGCAAGAAATTTTTAAATGAGGGGCACGAAATAAATAAATTTTTTATAGAGAACGAAATTTATGACAACTCAAAACCGTTCTCGCCTTTGGGATTTCAGAACATTCTCATGAATGCAGTCATGGTAGAAGATTTTGACTGGGGAGAAAAATTTATTGATGAGTTTAAACAAAAACTGCCGACAGAGGCAGCCAATAACAGATATAATTTTTGCAAAGCCCTGATTTATTTTGAAAGAAAAAATTACGGGAAATCAAATGAATTTTTAAATAAGGTTAAATTCATAGATGTTGAAATGAATTTAGGAGTCCGTTTAATTTATATAAAAAATTTTTATGAGATGGGATTGGTTGAAACCGTTGATTCTCAAATAGATTCTTTAAGGCACTTCGTTTCTAAAAATATTGAAAACCTTCACTCGTTTACACAGAAAAATATTAAAACGACATTGCATTATATTTCTAAGATGGTAAGCGCGAAATTCGGAGTGAAAAAATTGGATTACAGCGATTTGAAAGAAGCAGAAAGCAACTCTAACTTTTTACAGAGAAAATGGATTCTTGAAAAAATTAAAGAACTATTGTAGAATAATTTATTAGTTAAAATGAAAACCCCGCAAGAGGTAACTCATGCGGGGTTCTAAATTTCATAAACGCTTCCGCGTTATAAAGATTTAATTATTTTACTAAAATCATTTTCTTAGTAAAGGTATTACCTGCTGTTTCAAGAGTATAGTAATAAACACCTGATGACAACGAAGATGCGTCAAATTTTACGCTGTAAGAACCTGCGTTTTTCATTCCGTTTACTAACGTATAAACTTCCTTACCTGACTGGTCATAAACTTTCAATGACACAGCACCCGGATTAAGAACATCATATCTTATCTCTGTTGAAGGGTTGAATGGGTTAGGATAGTTCTGATAAAGAGCGTACTTGCTTACTACATTTGAAATTGTCTGCTCTTCAACGTTTGTAATGACATTATAGTTTATTGTCATTTTCAATAAGCCTGAGCACTGCATTGCGATTAAGTATCCTCTTTCAGGAACGATAATTCCCGCTCCGCAGCCGCCGGAAGGCATTGAGTATTGAGTCCATGTTGCGCCGCCGTCTGTTGTGAATGAAGAATTTTGACCGTAGTTACCTGTTAGGATTACAGCAGGGTCTTCACGGCAGACATCCGAACCCCAACCGCTGAAGGTTGTAGATTGAATTGCTGACCAGTTATCACCGCCGTTTGTTGTTTTATATCTGTTGCTTCCGCTCCAGTTTGTACAGAATGCAAGTTTAGAATTGAATGCAGAATTACACATTGAAGGGATTTCGCTTAATCCGCTTCCGCCTGAGTTTGTATGAACCTTAACCCAGTTTACACCGCCGTTTGTAGTCTTGAAAATATCTGCCGGCTGTGATGCGCTTGTTATACCATCTGCAATGAAAATATTGTTTGAGTTTTCCCATTCAACTATAACATCGCAAGGACTTCTGAATGGATAGTTACCGCTTACTTCAGTAAAGTTAGCGCCATTATTTGTTGACTTCCAGAAACCGCCGTTATCGGGGGCATAGTACCATAGATTCGGATTATTTTGGTCATTTTCCAATGGCATTCCATAGTTACTGAAATTAATTGAAAGAACCGTTGTCCAGGTTGCTCCGTAGTTTGTGCTTCTTACAACTACGTCTGTAGGGCTGCCTTCAATAGCGCACATCATTATATTTGTGTCAATCGGGCTTACATAGAAAGAGTGAGCATTTGAAACAGTTCCTGAAGATGCTCCTACAGTTCCGATGTTTGTCCAGCTTTCACCTCTGTTAATGCTTCTGTAAATTGTCTTCCCATATACTACGTAAAGTATGTCTCTGTTGTGCGGGTTTAAACAAAGGTTATTTCCGATACCGCCTGAGCCGGAAAGCTTTGATACCCAGCTAAAGCTCATTGTTGCGCCTGCTGTTAAGTTCCAGCTTGTACCGCCGTCAGTGGTTTTAATAACAGCATCATTTAAGCTGCTGCATGCAAAACCTGTATTAGCATCAGAATATACAACGCCTACTAAGTTAGCAAGCATCGGGTTTGTTTCAAAATTAAGGAACTGCGCGCTTCCGCTCTTATTGTTTCTGATAAAGCCGCCGCCGCCTGCAATGTGAACATCTGTATTGCTTGTTCCTGAAATGCTTCGGATGTCGGTTCTTGTTCTTGAGTTAATAGATGTAAGCGTTAAAGAGCCGTCATAGAATAGCATTACTCCCCACTCGCCTGCAATATAACAGGTAGCTGTGAAGAATTTTACTGCTAAAAGATTTCTGGTTGTTCCGGTTACCAATGTCTGCCATGTATCACCGCCGTTATTAGTCATATATGCTGTACCATTGTTACCTGCCACAATTCCGTTTGTTGCGTCTTTGAAGCTGATAGCATTATACTTTACATTTGCAACTCCGGTATTTTTAGGAGCCCATGTAAGTCCGCCATCGGTCGTTTTATATATAGAACCGTTATCACCGCAGGCATAACCTACAGTAGCAGTTCCGAATGAAACTCCGTTAATTGAATTAGCAGAGCCTGTACCATAGCCAACTATTGCAGAGTTGACTTTTGTTGTTTTATAAACTTTTCCGTCATTACCGCCAACCCAAACATTATCACCAAAAGATGCTGCTGATTTGTAGTTGACTACACCGTTTGTTGTTCTCGACCAAGTTGCTCCCCCGTTACTGGAACGCAAAAATTTACCGTTGTCGCCGACAGCAAGAATATTTGTGTTGTCAGGCGCTACAATTGCATTCAGCCCCTGTGAATAAGCATTGCAGACGAACAAGGCAAGAAATAAAGATATAAAAATCTTTAAATACTTTTCCATTTTGTACGATTTCTTTCTTAAAAGTTAGTTTTTTAAAATTTTTTAGATAAAATTATCGAAGCATAAACATACCAAAACCCTTTTTTTAAGTCAATATGAAAACTTATTTATAGATTAGAAACTTTTGGCATATTGTGAGAGAAAAAAAAGGAGGCAAAGCCTCCCTTTTTTTATCACTCTTATATCACGAGTTTTAGTAAACTTATTTAACAAGAGCCATCTTCTTTGTAAATATGTTTCCGCCCGATTCTAAAGTATAGAAATAAACTCCCGAAGCAAAGGCTGAAGCATCAAACTTTACGCTGTAAGTTCCGGCATTTTTATAACCGTTTACTAATGAATAAATATTTTTTCCTTCCTGATTATATATGTTCAGCTTTACGTCCCCGGCATTTTTAATAGCGTACTTTATTTCAGTAACCGGATTAAAAGGATTCGGATAGTTCTGATACAAATTAAAACTTGAAGGAACTGAACTTGATACAATCTGCTCATCTATATTCGTTACAACTGTGTAGGTCATTTTCAATTTACAGATACCGCCGCATTGCTGGGATAATAGAAAATCTCTCCTTGGAACTATAGTGCCTGCTCCGCAGCCGATTATTGATAGCGGATACTCAGTCCAACTGGTGCCATGATTTGTAGTTAGGGATACGTTTGGACCATAATTCCCCGTCATTACAAGAGTAGGGTCTTCTCTGCAAATATCTGCTGTCCATCCGCTCCATGGTGTGGATTGAATCTGAAACCAGTTATCACCGCCATTAGTTGATTTAAACCTCAAACTGCCGCTCCATGTTGTTAGATACATAAGGTTTTTATCAAATGGAGTAGTCATTACGCATGGAATTTCGCTTACAGTGCTTCCGCTTCCCGGATTTTGATGCACTTTTACCCAATTAACTCCGCCGTTTGTACTTTTAAACAAATCCGCAGTACCGGAACCGGTAACTCCATCGGCAACAAAGATAACATTAGGGTCAAACCAGCTAAGAGTAATATCGCAGGGACTTCTGAAGGGATAGCCGCCGCTAATCTCAGTCCAATTTGCTCCATTATTTGTTGATTTGTAGAATCCGCCGCCATCAGGAGCAAAGTAAAATGTTGAAGGATTATTCTGGTCAATTTCTAAAGGTGTTCCATAGCTGGTGATATTCATGTTTAATATAATAGTCCATGTTGCGCCATAATCCGTGCTTCTGACAAGTCTATCTGTGGGAGAAGCTTCTGACGCGGCAAGGAAAATATTTGTATCAGTAGGGCATACATAAAATGAGTGTGTATTAAAGGATATAACATTACTTGGAATCGTCGCAATCTGTGTCCAAGTTTCTCCTTGGTCTCCACTGCGGAGTATATTTCTTCCATAAGCAACATACATTCTATCTCTATCGTAAGGCAACATTGATATTCCGTTGCCAATACCGCCGGTAGCCGGGGTGCCTGAAATTTTTGTCTGTGAAGTAACCGTCATGGTTGCCCCTCCTGATAGTTGCCAGCTCTGTCCGCCGTTTGTTGTTTTTATGATTGCATCATTCAAACTGCTTATTGCGTAGCCTACATTCGGGTCTAAATAGCTTACATCAACAAGGTTAGCAAGCATTGGATTAATTTCAAAATTCAAAAAGTCGCCGCTTCCGTTTTTATTATTTCTAATAAATCCCCCGCCGCCTACTATGTGCGCATCGGTGAAGCTCGAGCCGCTTATTCCTCTAATATCGGAAGTAGTTTTTGAATTAATAGGCGTAATTGAAATGCCGGTTAAAGAAAGTATAGTTCCCCACTCACCGGTAATAAGCGTTCCGCCTGAAAAAGCCTCAACAGATGTGAGATTTCTCGTAACACCTGAATTCACGCTTACCCAGCTTCCTCCTCCGTTATCGGTCATAAAAATTTTTCCGTTGTCACCGACAACTACTCCATAGTTTGCATCTCTAAAACTGATAGAGTTCAGCGCAGCTGCTGGAATGCCTGAATTTGACAAGCTCCAGTTAATCCCTCCGTTGACTGTTTTATAGACTAAGCCTCCGCCGGCGCATGCAAACCCAATCGAAGAATTAACAAACCAAATTCCGTTTATCGGATTTGACGTGCCTGTTGCATAACTATTAACGCTTGAATTGATTTTGGTAGTCTTATAGACTTTCCCGTCGCTGCCCCCAACCCAAACGTCATTGCCGAATGCAGACGCGCATTTGTAATCAATTGAGCCGATTGTATATTTTGCCCATGTAGTTCCCCCGTTGGAAGAACGGAAAACTTTTCCTGCATTACCTGCGGCAAAAACATTGATATTATCAAGAGCTATAACGGCATTTAACCCTTGAGAATAGCTTTCGTGAGAAATAAATAAAAAGAGGATGAAGCAAATAAAAATTTGAAATGACTTTTTCATAGATTAGTTTAGTTTTCGCGGTTTTGGGTGAGATGAACTGCGTCTTAGAGGTAGAGAAACTTAGGAAATTAATTTTTCTTTTTCAATAGGAATAACAAAGTAGATTTTTTAACAATTTAAGATTCAAGTTTTTGCACTTGTTTTGTTTCGTTTAATTCTCCATAAAAAACATCCCAAATCATAATTTCAGTTTTTCCGATTTCATTCATAGGACTTCCATTGCTTATCTCCACAGCATCTTCAATACTATCAGCAGAAATTAAGGTTAAGCCACCTGAATGGTTTTCAAATCCGCCGCCGCCGCAGGCGACGAGCTTCCCTTTTTTATATATGCTTTTCAGCCATTCCATAAGGCGGGGAATTCTATCCTGAAATTCCTGAGGATTGAAAACACCATCCGGCTCATTTGCTTTCCAGATAAGGGCATATACTTCTTTGAAGGGAGGGGTTGATTCGTTACTCATATTTTTTTGTTTAGATTAGTAAAAATGAAAATTTACATGCCCTTTAGTTAAAATGAAATCACTGCATATCTCTCTTTCAATATAAAATAAATTTTTTTAACTTTATTCTTGTTACAATTTGTAATCATTTTGTAATAATTCACTTCTACTACCTTGAAAAAAGTATTTACAATATTTCTGCTTGGGCTTGCAGTTCTCACGGCTTCTGCCGCTGACTATTCAATAGTTTTCGTTTCACGCAACATGGTATCCAACGGAAATGTGCTTTTTCCGCAGGCAACTCTTATTCCCGGAATGGGACCATACGGTAGATTTGCCGTTACAGGAGGAAGCCTTATGATAAGGGATGAAAGCGGAAACCTCACTACACTCGTTGACAGCACAAAAAATTTTAACGGGATAAGAATTTATGATGTCCAGCAGCCTAATGTAAATTTTGACGGGAATAGAATTCTCTTTGCAGGAGTCGAAGGACGGGATAGTTCGTGGAGAATTTATGAAATCAGAAAAGACGGAACAGGATTCAGAAAAATTACTTTTACCAACAGAAATATCAGCTTAGAGCAGTTCGGTCCTGCTGCATACAGATTTGAAAGATATGATGATATAGACCCTATCTATCTCCCTGACGGACGAATATTATTTGCTTCAACCAGATTCCCTACTCTTTCAATGAAAGGTTATCCCGCAACAAATTTGTTTGTAATGGATTCGACCGGAAACGTGCTTAAAAGAGTTACGACTGAACGAAACGGAGCAGAGAAACCAGCGTTGGATAGAATTTCAGGAACCATAATTTACTCTAGATGGTGGCAGAATATTGACAGACCAAGCAACTTAACACCGAATAATATTACAAGAGATGATAATCTTGCGCTGACTACTGATTTCGGAAATGTGTGGCAGATAGCAAGCTGTGTTTCCGATGCTGATGAACTGAAGTTTTACGGCGGCGACCCGCGCTCACGCTTATCACTTAATAATTATAGAGGAAGAATTACATCCTCCGGCGATTTACTATCCGTCTTTACTCCAGACAGGTCAATGACTATGACAAGCGGAAGCCCGGGCATAAGAATCACAAAAAAGGGACTTTCCTATTATTCTACTTTAGAAGGTGTAGATACTACCACATCTACATATTCACAAACTCCGGCTTCAATGAATATCTACGAAGGACCATACGCTACTGATCCGGTAGAACTGCCTGACGGCAAGATTCTTTTCTCCTATGCTTCTTCTCCGGTAAATGCAGATTTCTCCTTATATACATACGACTTAAATACTTCAACTAAAAGTTTTTTCCTTGATGTACCGGGAAAACTTGAACTGAATGCAGAGCCGTTAGTTTCACGCCCGGTTCCATTTTTCCGTCTGGGCTTGGATGACTATGATACGAGCAGCGTTCCGCCGACCAATGACCCAAATACATTTTTCAAAGGCGGGCTTTTTAGATTCGATTGCCTGAATGTATATGCAAATGCTCCGATTGACATACCCATTGATGATGCACCTCCGATTAAGAAAAGAGCTAAGTTTCAATTCTTTTTAAATTTTCAACGACAGGACCCGAACGGTCAGGATGGTCCGATTTTGTTTAGAGAAATTGATTTAGACTTTGACGGGAAAATAGCGCAGGGCGATATGCCTTCAAATGTATCTATGTTTGAACAAATTGTTGACAGCACAGGAAAGGTTCTTGTAAATAAAAAAGGAAACATTTCTCACGTAATGGGATTGAATTTTGGCGCGCAAGGCTCAGGCACTAAGTGTGTTGGCTGCCATGCAGGACATACATTAGTTCCCGTATCTCATAATGTTACGGAAGGAGGATTTACAAATTTATCCACTTCTGCTGCGGTAACTTCAAGCAGTGTATTCAATAATAATTCATCTTACCGCGGACAAAATATCGTTGACAGGCGCGCAAAAAACACCGACCTGAAGGTAAACTGGATTTCAAACGGAACTACCGGTGAGTATGCAGATTTACAGTGGGAAATACCGATTGAAGTTCGCAGATTAAAAATTTATAACATTCTCGAAAATTTTGTTACAGCCACGAACATAAAAGTTCAGGATTGCGAAATCTATATGTACTATAAGGGTGTTCAGGTGCATTACATTCCTTCTACGGGAGCAATCAGTTCTGACGGAACACTCATAACCTTGAACCCGGTTCAAAGAATTGACAGGATGAAAATTATTGTGAAAAGCTTTTCCGGAAAAATAATGAATCAGTCAGTAGCCGGGCTTGCAGAAATAGAAGTAAATGCGCGAATATCATATGATGAGCCGCCTCCGCCTGACCCAACACCTCAATACTATTACTTAAATCAGAACTACCCAAATCCTTTTAATCCGGCAACAAAAATTACGTTCAGCCTTGCCCGCTCTCAATATGCAAAGCTTGAAGTATTTGACATCACTGGGCGTTCTGTGGCATTACTTGTTGCGGGAGAAATAACAGAGGGAGAACATACGATTGATTTCAAAGCAAGCTCAATCCTCCCTTCAGGAGTGTATTTTTATCAGCTGACAACACTTAATTTTTCAGAGACGAAGAAAATGGTGCTGGTGAAGTGATTCTTTTGGGTATTGAGTATTGGGTAGTGTGTATTGGGTATTACAAACTGAATATTTAATGAAATTAAACTTTACTTAATACTCACGACTCATTACTCAAGACCTAAGTAAAACTATTCAAAGACTAAAAATTCCCTTAATACTTATCTCCATACCTGCTATTTTTGTAAATGCAAATTCAAAAACCCCGCGGAACATACGATATTATTCCGTCTGAAATCAATAAAAGAAAATATGTTGAAGATACTGCTAAAAAGGTATTTTCAAATTTTAATTTCAGCGAAATCCGCACTCCAACTTTTGAGAACACACAATTATTCAAAAGAGGAATTGGTGAAGAAACGGATATTGTCTCCAAAGAAATGTATTCATTCAGCGACGGCGAGTTTACACTGAAGCCGGAGATGACGGCATCAGTAATCCGAGCATATCTGGAAAACAGCTTGTACAACGAGGCTCCCCTGCAAAAGCTATTTTACATTTCAAATATGTTCAGGGCAGAGCGTCCGCAGAAAGGCAGATTCAGGGAGTTTTCGCAATTCGGAGCCGAAGCAATCGGCAGCGGAGATTATACTATAGACGTAGAAATAATTGCTCTTGCAGACGCAATTTTAAAGGCGCTGGGAGTAACTGAATTTACGATTAAGCTGAACACGCTCGGAACTATTGAAGAAAGAAAAGTTTATCTTGATGAGTTGAGAAAATATTTTAAACAACATGAGCCAGTCTTATCTGAGACAAGTAAAGTCAGATTGGAAAAAAACCCGTTAAGAATTTTAGATACTAAAAACCCCGAAGAAATCAAGCTGCTTGAAAATGCGCCGGTCCTCTATGATTTTTTAAACGATGCAACCAAAACGCATTTCCAAAATGTTTTAAGCTCATTAGATGCGCTTAATATAAAATACGAAGTTGATTATAAGCTCGTTCGCGGACTGGATTATTACTCGCACACTACATTTGAATTTATCTCCACCGCTCTTGGGGCGCAAAGCGCAATTCTTGGCGGCGGCAGATATGATTTGCTTGTGGAAATGCTCGGCGGAAAGCCCGCTCCGGCAATCGGCTTTGCAGCAGGAATAGAGAGAATTTTAATTCTTCTCGAAGAGAAAGCAAAAGAAAAGCATTTCACATTTCCAGAAGAGCCGCGGCTGAATCTTTACATTGTAAATGCCGGACTAAAGGATAACACAAAGATTCAAAAGCTGCTGCTTAGCCTTCGTGCTGCTGGAATAAAATGTGAGTCGGATTTTCTTTCGCGAAGCGTGAAATCACAGATGAAAGAAGCTAACAAACTGAACGCAGAATATACTATCGTTATAGGAGAAAGCGAGATAGAAACCGGAAAGGGCAAACTGAAAAGAATGTCTGACGGAAAGGAAATTTCAGCGGAGCTAGGAAGAATATATGATGACATTATGTTATTTGAAGAAATATCAAACAAACAAAATGCGGACTAAACAAGTAAGACCTGAAAAAAAAGAATTTGAATACGAATTAACTATTTCAAAAGAATATGATAATCTGAAAGATAAAAACTTCGTGCAGTTTGAATTTGTTACGACGAAGGAATTTATGAATTTTCAGTATAAGGTAGTTGTATATGAAAAAATTGATTTAGATAAAAATAAAATCGAGTTTAATATTGAAGGGCTTTCAGCTCCTATTATTTCGCTTTCGCAGACAGGAATTGCAAGCTATAAATACAAGCTGTATGAGTTTAACTCAAAAGAATACGAGCTTACTTTATTGAACCATGCGAAAAGAAAAAATGTTTATAAGTTCAAAGTATTGAAGAAAAATATCAGCATACTTAAATCGCCCGCATCAAATAAATTTATAAAAGTAAAAACTGCTTAAAAATTGTATCCAAAATTATTTCAAATAGGTCCGCTGCCTGTTTACAGCTACGGGCTAATGCTCAGTATTGCATTCCTCGTTGGCAACTGGCTTTTCGGAAAGGAGTTAAAGCGCAAAGGCTACGATGAGAACACGGGATTTATTATCACATTTCTTGCTCTTATCGGCGGGATTGTCGGCGCAAAACTGTTTTACATTATTGAGGACTGGAACTTCGGCACAGGGCAGGCGCTCATGACTTACTTCAGCAAAGATATATTATTTTCATCATCGGGACTTACATTTTTCGGCGGACTTGTTCTCTCAATTCTTCTTATAATTATTTATTGCAGAGCGAAAAAAATATCCGTGCTTGAAACATTTGATATGATGGCTCCCGCCGCAATTCTCGGTTACGGAATTGCGCGTATCGGATGCCACCTTGCAGGCGACGGAGATTACGGAATAATCATCCCGGAAGGTTCTTTCTGGTCTTTTATTGGAATGGGTTATCCGAACGGAACAGTACCCACTGCTCGCGGTGTAATAGTGCACCCTACTCCGCTTTACGAGGCAGCTGCATCCCTGCTAATTTTTTTCTACCTCTGGAGTAAAAGAACAAAATTTCATGTGCCCGGCACACTATTTTTTCTATATCTGATTCTTGCAGGCATAGAAAGATTTTTAGTTGAAATGATAAGAGTAAATCCAAAAGTAATTTTTAATCTCAGTCAGGCGCAATTAATTTCTATAGTAATGATTATCTGCGGAGTGTTCTTCTTTATGAGAAATAAGGAGAAGGAAAAACAATTTAAAACTTCTCCTACAATAAACGAGTAATCAATGTATCCTGTTTTATTTAAAATAGGAAATACTAATATTTACAGCTATGGTGTCTGTTTGATTATAGCAATAGCATCTGGAATATTTCTATTCTCTTACCTATTTACTAAAAAAAAATTACCGGCAATTACAGTTCCGGTAATAATCTTTTTTGCTCTGTTCAGTTTCTACATAGGAGGAAAATTATTTTATCTTCTCGATGAACTTCCGTTTACATCTTCCGTAAACATTAAATTTTTCTTTTCTACCTCTGGTTTTAATTTTTTAGGCGGATTACTCACTTTTTTCGCCCTCATTTTTATTTACTCAAAAATTGCAAAAGTATCTGCATTAGAAATCTTTGACTTAGTTTCTTTTCCACTACTTTTGATATACTGCATCGGAAGACTCGGATGTCACTTATCTGGGGATGGAGATTACGGAACAATCATACCCCCAAGCTCTCCTTTTGCATTTCTCGGAACAAGTTATGAAAAAGGTACACTTCCTACTCTTCCGGGAGTGATGGTACATCCTACACCGCTTTATGAAATTGTTATTACTATTCTCATCTTCTTGTATTTATGGAGAAAGCAAGAAGACTTTATAGTACCCGGCTTATTGTTTTCTCTCTATCTTATATTAACAGGTATTGAGAGATTTTCAATTGAATTTATTAGATTAAATCCTAAAATCATTGCCGGAATGACACAGACGCAGTTAATTTCCCTAATTTTTATCTTTTTTGGAATATTTTTATATCGAAAAACAAATGCGCAACGATTGAAGGAATTATATGGATAAATCCATTGTTTAATTTGCAGATAATCGCTATATTTAAGATTAAACTTTAAATTTTTAATTAAGCAATGAAACGTACTTTTCAACCAAGCAACAGAAAAAGAAAAAATAAACATGGATTCCGTGAAAGAATGGCAACAAAAAACGGAAGAAAAGTTCTTGCAAGAAGAAGAGCTAAAGGAAGAAAAAAACTCACAGTCAGCGACGAATATACACGAGGATAATAATAGCTTTTTCACGAATAATAAGCTCGGCAAAGAGGAAATTATCAGAGGGCATGAATCATTCTCTAAAATATTTGAATCCTCAAATAAATTTTCCTGCGGCTTGCTGAGAGCATTTGTAAGCGAAAAGCAAAAAAAATTTAACAGCCCGCCGGTTTACATAAAGGCGGGCTTTGTTGTTACTAAGAAAAAAATTAAAAAAGCTGTTCCGCGAATGAGGATTAAAAGACTTCTCCGCGAAGCATACCGGCTTGAAAAAACTTCAATAAAAATTTCAGCCGTTACTTCCTCAAGAGAAATTATTTTTTCCTTATCCGATAGAGGTTATGATAAATTTATTAACGGCGCGCTTGATGTTACGGCGCTGCGAAACGATATGCGTGATTTGTTAAATAAAATTTTTAAGCGCTCCACTTGAAAATTGTATTCATATATCTGATAAAATTTTATCAAAAATTTATCTCGCCGATGTTTCCTGCATCCTGCAGGTTCTATCCAACTTGTTCGCAATACAGTATCGAAGCTTTACAGGAGCACGGCTTCTTTAAAGGATTTTTTTTATCGGCTAAACGAATTTTAAAGTGCAATCCTTTTTTCAGAGGCGGCTTCGACCCCGTCCCTATGAAAAAGTGCGCTCACAAACATTAAATTTTTTACTCTACTAAATGGATAAAAGGTCAATAATAGGTTTTGTATTAATCGGTGTTGTTATGATGTTCTGGCTCTACTGGAACACATCAAAAACTCCCCCGCCCCAGCAGAAAAAACAGGACTCCGTAAAAGTTGAAAATAAACAAAACGCTCCCGTTGATACTGTCAAACAGCAGATAAAACCGGAAACGGAAACAAGAAAAGATTCTATAACTAACGCTCTAGGAAATATATTTTCAAAAAGCTCTACAGCAGGTTCATTTGATTCTACAGGTTCAAAACCCGCTTCTGAAAAAATAATTCAGATTGAAAATAAAAAGGTCGCGCTTGAGTTTACAAACTTCGGCGGCACAATTAAAAAGTTTACGATAAAGGATTTCCAGACGTGGGATAAAAATCCCGTTCAGCTTATCAACTGGAAAAAAGGGAAAGAGCTTCATCTGATATTCACTTCCAAAGACGGCAAGCTTATTAGCACCGCTAACCTTGTATTTGAGTCCGATTATAAAGAGTGGGACAAGATTAACATTGAAGAGAAAAAAGACTTTGCGCTAAAATATACTTTAAATATTTCGCCTGACGGTTCACAAAAAATAGTAAAGACATATACATTCAAGCCTGATTCTTATGAATTCGATGTCAGCTATGAAATGTTTAACAGTGATAAATTTATTACCGGCTCAAAATATCAGGTTGCGTGGGAAACTTCACTTAATCTCACGGAAAACAGAAGCGATGATGAGGCGACTTTTGCTGAAGCCTTTGCTCTTATGGGCACTGACCTTGAACAGCTTGATGCTGCAAAGTTCGATGAGCCTTACAAAGCAGATTTTACAGGAACAACTAAATATGTTGCCAGCAGAAATAAATATTTTGGAATTTATATTATTCCTGACGGAGCCCC
This sequence comes from Bacteroidota bacterium, assembly GCA_018266845.1. Taxonomy (GTDB): domain Bacteria; phylum Bacteroidota; class Ignavibacteria; order Tepidaquicellales; family Tepidaquicellaceae; genus JAFDZO01. The sequence continues at coordinate 117,110 of JAFDZO010000011.1, forward strand.
CGGAGACGGAGCATATTTAACAGGTTCACGCGAGCATCTTCCTGATAACGGCGTAAAAGAAAATTACTCTATAGCCGTTAAAAAGGATATTAAAGCAGATAACTATGAAAAAGCCAGCTTTAAAATTTTAGTTACACCGCTTGATTTTGCGTTGCTGAAATCATACGGCATTGACCTTGAAAAAACTTTACGCTTCAGTCTTGATTTTATAGTGAGACCAATTGCGCAATATCTTATTATTCCGTTCTTTATGTTCCTCCATAGTTTTATACCAAACTACGGAGTTGTGATTATTATCTTTGCTTTCGTTCTCAAGATACTATTGAATCCTCTCACAAAATCGCAGATGAATTCAATGAAGAAGATGAGTTCGTTAAGCCCTAAGATGACAGCTATCCGAGAGAAATATAAAGATGACCCGGTAAAGGCAAATCAGCAGATAATGAAGCTGTATAAAGAGGAGAAGATAAATCCCGCGGGCGGATGTCTGCCGATGCTTCTTCAGCTTCCGATATTGTATGCTTTGTTCGGTGTTTTCCGCTCAACAATTGAGCTAAGAGGCGCGCCGTTTATATGGTGGATTCATGACCTTGCTGCGCCGGATATAATTTTTAATCTGCCGTTTACTATTCCGCTTTTCGGAATTCATGCAGTTTCAGGGCTTGCAACATTGATGGGTATTACCATGTTCATACAGCAAAAAATGACTGTAACCGACCCCAAACAGAAGGCATTGGTTTATATAATGCCGATTATGATGACGTTGTTGTTCTTTAGTTTCCCTTCGGGATTAAATCTATATTACTTTGTCTTTAACCTATTATCAATAATTCAGCAGTACTACACAAACAAAAAGGATAAAGAAAAGAAATCAGAAGTAACGGTGGTTCAGCCGGAAAAAACAAAGAAGAAATAGTTTTCAGTTGATTTTCCCTCTTTATTGAGGATATAATACAATTTAGAAAAAAAGACCTATCAGGTCAAAAATACTATGCCGAGACGCAATATATTGCGCCTCTACGGAAATCTAAACTTCAGATATACATTTTTACTCCGTCCCAAACCCCCGTTTGGGGCGGAAAAAGAGCAAAATACAAATTAAGAAAAAACTGCCAGGTTTTTAATTGTGCCTGCCCCGCCTTGGCGGTACCAGGTCAAAAGCACCTTGTAGAGACGCTGTACATTGCGTCTCGGCGGAAATCTGAAACTTAAGATATACTGTTCTCTTACCAATAAATAAGTATTTGAAATCAAATCCGAAAAATATTTTAGTTGTTCAGATAGGAAAATTAGGGGATATGGTGCTCACCAATCCCCTTTTTTATGAACTGAAACGTATTTTCCCGGATGCTGCCCTTAAAGTTCTTGCTTCAAAGACTAATTACGAATTTGCTACGCACCTTACTTCAGTTGATGAAGTAATTTTGTATCAAAAAAGCCTGATTAAAGATATTCTTCTTGCGCGAAAGCTAAAAAAAAATAATTTCGATTTGTGGATAGATGTCAAAGACGGCTACTCGCGAACACAAACTTCCCTGCTGAAAATTGCAAAGCCAAAGATTTCAATGGGATATAATGTTAGTGAAAAGGTCTTTGATATAGATTTAAGAGAATATGCTAAGGGAAAGCAAGGAAGGGACTTGAGCCTTGCTGCAGCTTATTACTTTGAGAAAGAGCTGCATTTTACAAAGCCTGTTTTATCGGATTTTTTAAATCCTGCCGAAAACACAGAGGATGGGGACGTGCTTATAAATGTTTCTGCCGGAAACCCTTCCAGATACCTTGCAGCTGAAAAATGGGTTAAGCTGATAGAGAAAATGCTTGAATTTAATCCGCATTTTGAGATACATCTGATTGGGTTAGAAAGAGATGCCGAGTTGATTCACAATATCAGAAATCAAATTAATTCAAACAATTTAACTTATATGTATAGCTACGAGTTAAAAGAATTAATTAATACATTAAATAGCTTTAAGTTAATTATCTCTCCAGATACATCTATTATACATTTAGCCTCGGGCTTAAATAAACCGGTTATCGGCTTATATCCAAAAGTGGATTGGAATTACGAAAGGTTTAAGCCGTTAAGTGATAATTTTTATACTGTCATTTCAGGCAGCCCTGAAGGCATTGACGATATAACACACGAGGAAATTTTCGAAAAGTTTGTTGAAACCTGGAAAAGAGTTTAAAGATATAGAAATAACTAATTGTATTAACAGAAATTAGATTTCATCTGTAAGAATTAAAAAACTGATTTAACAACAATTTACCTCAAAACTTACGAGGGGGCGTAAGTTTCACCCCTCGTTTTTACAGTAAATTAAGTGGAAATGCCGGGAGTCGAACCCGGGTCCGGAAAGCAGACCATTAAAACTTCTACATATTTAGTCTCGTTTTCGTTGTCTCGCGATAAACGGCTAAACGGACAAAATGCTTATCGCCAGCCCTGAAAATCTCGTTTTGAACTACAAGGCATCATCCAAAACCAACCTCCCTGCTTATCACTTTCAATCTGCCGGGAGGCGGAGAAGAAAGAAAGTGTTAGCTGCTATATTAAGCTGCTAAAGCGTAATTGTAATCGTTGCCGATTATATTTTTCTACCCTTTTTTAGGTGCCTGGCAGGACCACCATATGCAGTTTTAACCATCCATACAATCCGTCGAAACCGGTGCATTCCCATAGTCTTAACTATTATACAAAATTAGCAATTAAAAAGTTTCTTTATAGCTTAGTTTTACCTTTTCAGTTTCGGATCTAAGGCATCTCTCAAACCATCCCCAACCAGATTTACCGCAAAAATAGTAAGCATTATTGCTATTGAAGGAAATACAGCCAAGCCCCAGCTTGAGCCGGCTATAATATACTTGTACCCGTCAAAAATCATCTGCCCCCAGCTTGCCGTCGGCGGCTGAACTCCAAGCCCGAGAAAACTCAAGCTTGCTTCAAACAAAATAGCCGTTGCCAACCCTACAGTACCTGTTACAATTACAGGTCCCATGCAATTTGGAAGCATGTGCCGTAAAATTACCCTTGGAGCCTTGAATCCCATTGCCTTTGTAGCCTCTATATATTCAGTTTCCCGCAAAGAGAAGAACTGCCCCCTCACTATCCGGGCTATATCAACCCAGCCGGTTAAGCCGATTGCTACAAATGCCTGCCAAAAACCTTTTCCAAGCACAACCGAAAGCGCAATTATGAATAAAATTGAAGGAAAAGCCCAGACTACGTTAATTACCCACATAATGACAGCATCGGTTTTGCCTCTGAAAAACCCAGCCATTGCCCCGAAAATTATTCCCAAAGTTATGGCTATGCTCTCAGATATAATTCCTACTGAAAGACTTACCCTGCTGCCGTATATGAGCCTGCTTAATACATCGCGGCCAAACCTGTCAGTGCCAAGGTAAAAAGTCAGAGTTTTATTCCAGTCAGATTTCGTTTTTCCGCTAAGCTCATTTTTACTTATATCTGCTTCGGAACCGGAAAAATCAGTATAGTAAACTTTAGAGTCATCTTCCCGTAAAATTCCTTTTATTGGAATGTAGGTAATCTCATCCCCAACTTTTTTGACAATAACATCTCCTTTAAACCCTATCGGCTTTACAGAGTATTCCAGAATTTGCTGATTAGGATTAAACGGAGAAATCAACTCCGCAGTCGCTGCAACAAAGAAAAGAAAAACTATAATTCCAAGCCCAATCATTGCAAGCCTGTTCCTTTTTAACCGCCTCCATGAATAATGCCATAAACTTTTTGGCTGAGGGTCTATCGAAGTTCCCTCACCGCTGATTATTTTTTGCTCTGCTTGTTCCTGTGTTGTCAAATTTATGTTAGTTAGTCGCGGTATAAAACCGTTAAATAAGAAATTTAAAGTAGATAATTCTCAGATTTGCAAAAATAAAATTACCTTTCAGAAAGTAACATTATTGTAACATTTTTTACCACAAGGCTCATTTTTTCATTATTTTTCAAATAGGATAGTTTCAAAACAAATTTTAAAGTAACATTATTGTAACATTTTTTATTACGAAGCTCATTTTTTCATTATTTTTCAAGTAATGAAAATCTCAAAAAAAAATCAAAGTAACATTATTGTAACATTTGCAATTTTAAATATTGATTATCTTACACTTATAATTTTTGAAAATGTTACATTAACGGATTTTTCATCAATTTCAAAATGTTTTGAAATACTTTTATCACACCTTAATACTGTTTGCTATAACAGCTTCTCAACTCACATAAGCAAGTAGCAGCAATAAGGCACATCTGTAGCCATATTAATTTATGGTAAATAATATTGCTTAAAAAGTCAAAAATTTTTGTCTAAAGCAAAACTTCATCTCAAAACAAAAAAATTTTTATAACTTGTAAATATGTATTTAATCGCAAAGAACGCAAAATATGAAAGCAAAGTTCGCAAAGACCTTAAAAACAGATTTGATATATGATTTCTCAAACTCGAAATTGTTCAACCAAAACAGACATTAAGGTGCAGTATTTTATGTTTGAGATATTCAGGAAAAATATTTTACATTTTTTGCGTGCTTTGCCAAAAACTTTGAATCTTTGCCGTTAAATTCAGTTTTTTAAGAAAAATTTCTGTCGCGTGATGAGAAGCAAAGCTCAAATCGAACAATATTACGATAATTTTACTTTCGGGTCGAGTACAGCATACAAAATGTCAACAAAGAAATTTATTACAACGAAAACCACGGCGCTGAAAAGCACAGTCCCCTGTATCATCGGAAAATCGAGTTTTAAAATCGAATCAAAAGCAAGCAATCCAATTCCGGGCCAATTAAAAATATATTCTATAAAGTATGCTCCGCCTAAAGTAGCTGCAAGCGATGCACTTATAGTAGTTACAATCGGATTAAGCGCATTTCTTAGGGTATGCTTAAAAATTATTTTACCTGAACTCAGCCCTTTGGCTCTTGCAGTTCTTACATAATCCTGACTCATCGCGTCAAGCATAGAAGAACGGGTAATTCTCGCGATGATTGCAAGAGGGCGCAGAGCAAGCGTTATCATTGGCAGCACAAGATAGCTTGGTCCCTCTGATATATATCCTGAGAGGGGAAACCATTTTAACAGAAATCCGAATACAAGCGCCATAATCAAGCCAAACGCAAACGTGGGAAAAGAAATTCCAAACAGGGCAAACAGCATTGAAGCATTATCCAGTAATGTATAAGATTTTACCGCCGAAATAATTCCTATCAAAACTCCGAGTATAGCAGAAATGATAAGCGCGCTAACAGCAAGAAGCGCTGTTGCAGGAAACTTCTCCATAATGGTCTGAACAACATCTCTGTTTGTTGAATACGAACGCCCCAAATCTCCCTGAATGGCTTTGTTCATAAAGCGGAAGTACTGCACATAGATTGGCTTATTTAAACCCAGTTCTTCCCTGACAGCTTCGACGGAAGCAACATCCGCTCTCTGTCCGAGCATTATACGAGCAGGGTCTCCCGGCACAACATACAAAAGGCAAAATGTAACTGTTATTACTCCAAGAAGGATTAGGATTGTGTAAAGAAAATTTCTTATAATGTAAGCTGTCATTAGCTGCGAAGCTTAATTCTTAATTTCAAAAATTAATAATGCAATATAACATACAACATATAAAAAAAAAGTCTCGAATTCATATAGAATCCGAGACTTCTAGAAACTTGCGTTTCTCTTACTGCTCGACAACTCTCTTCGCTTTTAAGAAAGACTTAGCATAAGTTTCTTTCTCGAGAGAAGTTACTATCACACCTGTGCTTGAACCTGAATGAACAAAATATCCATCGCTTAAATAAATCCCTACGTGTGTAACTCTTCCCTTTTTCATTGTGTCGAAGAATAAAAGGTCACCGAATTTTAAATCTTTTACTTCAACCTCTGCTCCTACACCTGACTGCTCAAGTGAAGTTCTTGGTAATGCAACGCCGAGGGCTTGATACATTACTGTTTGAACGAAAGCGGAGCAATCGATTCCTCTTTTTGAGGTACCGCCCCAAAGATATGGAGTATTGAGGTATTCGATTACCTTGTACATTACTTCGTCACTGTTGATAGCCGATGAGTTATTGACTGATTCGATGTATCCTGCGAGTGAGCTTGATAGAGATTCGAGATTACCTTTGTTAATTTCCGTCTTCGACTTGAAGTTGGTACTAGCCACTTGTTCATTTTTCTTGTGACTATTAGCAACTTTATTAGAAAGGTTGTCTTTAACCTCTTGGCTCAGCGCGTAAGAGCTGACAAAGAATACTGCCAATACAGATACAGCTATAAACTTTAGCGAAAAGGAAGTAGTTCTTGGTTGCCTGCCAATTAGCATTAACTAAATTCCTCCGTTTAGTTTATATATTAAAAGAACAATGTGAATAAAATACAATTTTTAACTTTTAATTGCAATAGAAAATTTTCTGCAATTTAAACTTTTATCGAAATTCGTGCCAGAATTTAAGTTTTCAATTTTTCATTTCCGATTTTTCTGCATAATAATAAACTATGACTCCATAACTCATCCCACTAAAGCGGAACTACTATCGCAGTAATTCATGACTCATAATTCATAACTCATAACTCTACTTATCCAGCCAAAGCCGTCTGAAATTTACCCGGTGCATAGCATCAAGCGGATATCCTTTTACGTATGGCTGAAGAAGCCTGTAATCTTCATCGTAAAATATTATTAACTGCGGAGCATCGTTTATAGCAATCTGCTCAGCCTGTGCATAAATTTTAAATCTTTCTGCCTTATCGGAAATTGTAATGGCTTTTTCAAAAAGCTCATCGAATGCTTTGTTCTGGTATCGCGTATTATTTATTGGACTAATATCTTTCGGATTTGAAGGAACATTTTTGCCATAGAACAAATTCAAAAAGTTTTCCGGATCAGGGTAATCTGCAATCCAGCCGAGCCTGTAAAAGTCCGCTCTTCCTGCATCAATATTATCTAAGTGCTGCGCAAACGGTATCTGGTTAATCTTCATATTGATTCCCACTTCTTTCAACATACTTTGAATGGCTTCTGCTATCTGAGTATTTCTTCCGCCGCCTTCGTTAATTTGTAGCACTATATCCGGCAAACCTTTTCCATCGGGATAACCTGCTTCTGTTAGCAGCTGCTTTGCTTTTTCTTTATCGTAGCTGTACCCTTTTATGCTTTTAAAATCGTAGCCCGGCATTGCAGGCGGAACGATTCCGTAAATTCCCGGATATGATGACTGTCCGTTTAAAACAAATTTCGTAATCTTATCCCTGTCAATCGCGTAGTTAATAGCCTGACGAAGCTTTACATTTCCTAATAATTTGCTTGTTGTTAAAAATCCATAGAACTGTGCTGATAAAGACGGAACTCTTTGAAGCTGAAACTTTGCAAAACCGGGCGTTAATTGTTTATCAGGTCCTACAACTTCTTTAAACGATTCACTCGGAATTCTATAAGACTCGTCAATATTACCGTCTCTGAATTCAAGCAGCTGCTGCGATAAATCTTTAATGAATTTGAATTTTACATTGCTTACATAAGGAAGCTGATTTCCATACTGGTCTTTCATCCAATAGTTAGGATTTTTTTTCAGGTTCAAATCTTTATCGGGAGTCCAGTCAACAAAAACAAAAGGACCTGTTCCTACAGGATTCTGAAAGAAATCTTTTCCATATTTTTCAACCGCTTCTTTCGGAACGACATACGCAAACCCAAGGCAGAGATAATAAATAAAAGGACCAAAAGGTTTTTTGAGCTTCACTTGAAAGGTAGAATCATCTTTCACAATATACCCGGAAACCTCTTTTAGTTTTGGCTCTTTATTATTTTTAACTGCATCGCTTATATCATAGAAGTATTCGTAAGCGCCTTGAACTAAATTTTTATAAAAATCAAAACCGCGCGGAGATGTGCGCGGGTCGCAGACTCTTTCTAGGGAATACTTTACATCCTTTGCTGTGAACTCTCTTCCTTTTCCATTAGGGAAACACGCATTATCATGGAAGAGAACTCCCTTCCTTAAATGAAAAGTGTATAGAGTTCCGTCATCGGAAATTTCCCATTTTGTAGCAAGAGCCGGAACAAGATTAAGCGAAGAATCTAAGTCTATCAATAAATCATAAATCTGATGAGCAACGTGATGCGAAATATCATCATTAATTCCTACAGGGTCAAGACTGCGGACATTATCATTTTCATTCATTATATATGTTCCACCGCCTTTAATGCCGCCCTGAAGGCTGGTCATCGTGCTGTCTTGCGATTTTTTTCCGCATCCGCTCATAAAAATTAAGAGGGCAATTGTAAATAAAGATAAACTTATTGAATATTTTTTATTCATAATAATAAGTTATGATTTTTGATTTATTGAATTGTTTAGTTCGGTTGTTTTAGCTCGCACAATTTTTTCAAAATCTTTTCTTTCAGTATCCCGCGGAGAAGAGTAAATTATGCTTCGGCTGACATTAATCAGAAAATTTTTGTTATGAAGATTTTTGAATAACCCATCCGCCTCGCCATGCTGGCTGCCGACTCCCGGAATGAGCATTGGATAATCAGGCAACTCTTTTGAGTACTTCCCTATCTCCTTTGTGTGATTGGAGCCGAATACAAATCCGATATTTTCATTTTTATTCCATTCTACACACTTGTCAATAATATGCTCGAACAAAAATTTTTTACCGGCTTTCAATTTCTGAAAATCTCCTGAACCGGGATTTGATGTTAAGATTAATACGTAAGTCAGCTTGTCTTTTCTTTCAATGAACGGCTTAATAGAATCGCTTCCCATATAAGGCTGAAATGTAATTGCATCAAAATTCAATTCATCGAAAAAATTTCTTGCATAAAGCTCGTCAGTATTTTCAATATCACCGCGTTTAGCATCGCAGATTTTTATAAGATTATCTGGAATGTACTTTAAAGTCTTTTCAACAGTTTTATACCCTTTTGCATTTTCATAAAAAGCCATGTTCAGCTTATACCCTGCAACAATATCTTTAGTGGCGCATATTATATAATGATTGAACTCATATACCGGGTCAGAATATTTCAAGAAGCATTTCGGAATCTTTTTTATATCCGAATCCAAACCGATTACAAGATTGGAATTATTCTTTTTTACAACGGATTGTAATTTTTGTAAATAAGTCATACTTTTTTCCGTAGAGACGCGATACTCACGTCTCTTTATAAATTGAGACGCGATACTCACGTCTCTTCATAAATTGAGACGCAATGTTTTGCGTCTCTACATTTACTATTTAGGCTTTTTTAGACGCATATAATGTGTCTCTATCACCCTTCAGCCTGGTTACAACGCTCATGCGCCGTATCGATTTATTTATTCTTTAAATAATTTTCAGCCTCGTTATGACACGCCTGCATCGTAATGATTTATTTATTCTTTAAAAAATTTTTCCACATCATGCTTTCAACCGGCTTATTATTTTTCTTGTTATACTTGGCGCTTTTTTTCTTATCGTAAGAATTCTCCACTTCACCTTCCACCATAAAATAAATTAACTGTCCGATAGGCATAAAAGGATAAACAATACACGGCTGCTTAACTGAAATTTCAAGCGTCCAGAAATTCTTAAACCCGACATCACCCTTCCCCGCTGTTGCATGAATATCAATGCCAAGCCGTCCAATACTGGATTTACCTTCAAGGAAAGGCACATACTTGTATGTCTCCGTATATTCTTGCGTTACACCGAGGTACAATCTTGAAGGGAGCAGCAAATGACCGTCTTTTGACATTTTGAAAGAAGTAGCTTTATTGTGTTTTTTTGCGTCCAGAACATCATCGTCATACACTGAAAGCCATTCGCCCAAGTGAACATCATAGCTGTTTGTGCCAAGACATTTTCTATCGAACGGAGAAATTACAATGTTTTTATTTTCAATTTCTTCGAGAATTTTTTTATCGGAGAGAATCATTTACTATTTAAGAATTTAGATTTATGATTTAGAACACAGATTTTTATGATTTATATGATGCCGCAGATAAAAAACTTAAAACGATAAATAATATACATACTCAATACTCACGATTCACTACCCTATACAATCAGACATACAAATTACGATTTCTATAGGCGCTCATTCCAATTCCCAGCATTACTAAAAACGAAAGCAAAGATGAAATACCGTAACTCATAAGCGGCAATGGAATGCCTATAACCGGCATAAGCCCGATTGTCATTCCCACGTTAATTATCAAATGAAATAATATTATTGATGCAAAACCAATACAGGCAATGGATAAAAACCTGCTTCGTGTAACGTAAGCATTGCTAATCAATTTATAAATGATAACAATGTACAATGTAAGTAAAATTAATGCGCCTATAAATCCAAACTCCTCCCCTATCATACAGAAAATAAAATCTGTCCACTGTTCGGGAATGAATTTTAGCTGTGTCTGAGTTCCTTGAAGAAATCCTTTGCCCCATAACCCGCCGGAACCTATCGCCACCTTTGACTGAATAACATTATAACCCGTGCCAAGCGGGTCAGTAGTTGGGTCGAATACTGCCATGATTCTTTTCTGCTGGTAGGGCTGAAGCTTACTGAAGACTTTAGGGACAGAAAATCCTATAGCGATATTAACTGCAATAATGATTCCTGACCAGATGAAATTCCGCTTAAACAAAAGGAGGCTAACGGTAATGATAACGATAGCTGCTATGAAATAAGCAGTTCCGAAAAAAGCCGCGAAAGCTATTACTCCAAAACTAATCAATGCAACTAAGAAATATGGCGATAAACCTGCCCAGAAAAAAACAGGAACAAGAAAAGAAAGGAACACAAGTGCTGTTCCTGTATCGGGCTGCTTTAAAATTAATCCGAAAGGAATGAGAACTATTGCGGCAGCCTTTATGAATTCCCAAGGTCTGTTAATATCCCGCGCTTCATTGGCAGAAAGATAATTTGCCAGACATAAAATTGTTGTGAATTTTGCGATTTCAGACGGCTGAATTCCGAATCCTCCTACATAAAACCAGCTTTTATTTCCTTTAATGGTACGTCCGAAAATAAGAACAGCAACGAGAAGCAGAATTGTTATCAGATATAAAAGATATGACACCTTAGAAAGGTATTCAGCAGGAATAAAGCTCAAGCCTATCATCAAAGAATAACCGAACAGCGCAAAATACAACTGCTTCATATAGTAATCATGGCTGGATGCGTTTCCAAACGTAGCGCTATAAATTGCAAGGACTCCGATTGTGATTAAAACGGCAGTTGCTAATGCTAAAACAATATCGAATCTTTTAAAAAAACTTTTATCCAAACTGAAAACTTTTGAGTTTAATCTGAAATGCCTGAGCCTGCGTTTTCATTAAATACATCAGCGGAATTTCCGCTTAAATACCGGACCATTATAGCTGCTGCTATAGGAGCAGCAAATTGATTTCCCCATCCTGCATTTTCACCCAGTACGCAGATTGCTATCTTAGGGTCTTCATAAGGGGCATACCCGACAAACCATGAGTGATTATTACCGCCTGAATTCTGAGCAGTCCCTGTTTTACCTACTAAACTGAAATCGCTGTTCTTTACATTTTTTGCTGTCCCTGTTCCATTAACAACTAAGTACATTCCCCTCTGGACAACTTCAAAATAGTTTTTCGGCATATCAATCTGGCGGGAAACATATTTAACATCTTCTTCTTTTCCAGTAGCTGAGTTTTTTATTTTCTTAACAAGATGCGGCTGGTTGTATAAGCCATTCATAGCAATCGCAGATGAATATGCGCAAAGCTGAACCGGAGAAACAAGAAGTTCGCCCTGTCCTATTCCTAAGTTAATCAAAACACTTTGATTCCATCCTCTCGGGCCAAAGACTTTATTATAGTATTCTTCAGTCGGAAGCAAACCATTTGTTTCATTAGGCAAATCAATCCCTGTCTTCTTTCCAAAATTAAACATACCGGAGAACTTATCGTAATTCTCTAATCCTAACCGAAGACCCAATTTATAAAAAAATACGTTAGCTGATTTTTCGAGAGCAGTCGGAATCATTATTGCCCCGTATGCTCCGTGATCTTCCCATGTTCTGCCTCCATAAGTGAACGAACCTTCACAAACAATGGTAGATTTTGTAGTAAGCTCTCCGCTTCCAAGCCCTGCAAGGCTCATCATCATTTTCCATGTTGAGCCGGGAGGATATTTTGCCTGTATTGCTCTATTGAAGAGAGGTTTATCTTTATCAACCAGCAGCTTTCCAAATTCTTTCGGATCTGTGGGTCCTGAAAAAATGGATAAATCAAAATCAGGTTTAGATACCAGACAAAGCACTTCGCCTGTGCGCGGGTCCATTGCAATTATTCCGCCGTGCTTACCTGTTAAAAGCTTTTCTGCATAATCCTGCAAGTCAGCATCAATTGAAAGAATTAAATCAGAACCATTTACCGGAGGAATATCACTTTTTCCGTCATTGAACTGCCCCACTTCCCTGCCCTTCACATCAACTGAAACAAATCTGTTTCCTTTTTCTCCTCGCAGAAATTCCTCGTATGTTTGTTCCAGCCCTGAGGAGCCGATTAAGTCTCCCTGCTTATAATATTCACCTATCTGCGCATCAAGCTGCTTTTCAGAAATTTCTTTCGTATATCCAAAAATATGGGAGGCTCTGAATTTGTTGGGATAGACCCTCATTGCTTCAACCTCAAAATCAACGCCTTTTAATCTTTCCTTATTTTCCGAGAGATAAGAAACCTGCTTGAATGTTAAATCTCTTTTTATTCTTACAGGGTTAAACCTGTTCGTGCCTTTTACTTTATCAAGTTCTTCTTTTAATTTTTCAGGGGTGAGATTAGCAATTTCCGCAACTTCATTGAGGTAGCTTTTATCGAATTGATAAGGAGTAACAGTCAGCGTATAAGACGGGCGGTTATCAACAACAAGTTTACCATTCCTGTCAAACATAAGCCCGCGGGCAGGAGTTTCCGTAATATTTTTTATGGCATTCTTATTGGAATCTTTAGAAAGTTCATCAACACTGATAACCTGAAGATAAACAAGTCTTGACAGAAGGATGACAAAAATACACCCGACAAAGATATAGAGAATTATTCTTTTTGCTGAAGCACTCATCCGATGTAAGCCGTTCTTTTATTATCTTTAATAAAAAGTATAAAAAGGCTTCCGACTAAAGTTGTGTATGTAGTAGTTGATAAAATATAAATCAGGAAAATGTTTTGCACTGTAATAGGAGAACCTTGATAAAAAATCAGAAAATAAATTGTATTTGCAATCAAAGCGCAAAGAAAAACAATACCAACTAAGAAATACTTTTTGTAAGAATCTTCCCTTTCTTTAACGCAAAAATACCCTGCAATAAATCCTGTAATAGTATAGCACAAGGCAGACAGCCCCAGAAACGAACCGGATAAAACATCTATCATCAAGCCGGATACAAACCCTATTACCAGCCCTTCAATATGCCCGCGCGCTATTCCCACATAAATTACCATTAATATTACCAAGTCAGGCGAAATGTTATAATTTGAAAGCGCAATAAGCCAGATTAAAGTTTTCTGTATTGCGACTAAAAGAATAACTATTGCAATGTATTTTAAATAAGAAACAATCATGTTAAGATTTTCATTCCATTATTTATTCATAAATATTTTTTCAAGCTCATATTTTTCCCTGCTTGGCAGGTTTTTAACGACAAAAACTTCTTCAAGAATACTGAAGTTTACGGCAGGCTTAACGGTTATTTTTTTGAAAAGGTTATCCAGATTTCCTGTTTCTATAACAGTTCCAAGAGGAATACCGGCAGGAAAAAGGTTGCTGTAGTCCGAAGTAATAATTAAATCGCCGGGATTAACATCAGCAGCTTTCGGAACGTTAGTCAAAATGAGACTGCCCACTCCGTCATAGGTAAAAATTCCGTCAACTCTGCTGCGCTGCACTTTTGCGCTGATACGTAAATCTTTGTTATAGAGAATTTGAGCAATAGAATAGTTTTTGCTTACTCCGACAATTTTGCCTACAAGTCCGTCATCGGTAACAACAGGCATATTAATTTTTATGCTGTCGTTCTCTCCTGCATTAATTGTGATAGTATTTCTTGTCTGGACTAAAGATTTGTTTACAATTTTTGCGCTGATGACTCCGAGGACGTTTTTATCTTTAAGTGAAAGTAGTTTTGAGAGCCGGATATTTTCAAGCTTTGCCTCTTTTAAAGCTGCTACTTCATTGGCAAGCTCAATATTTTTCTCACGAAGATATTTGTTTTCGTTTTGCAGTTCAAAAACATTCGGCACGGCAGAAACGCCGCTTTGAAGTGTTCCGACGAAGCCTATTGCAAAAGCCCTGAGAAAACGGATTTGCGTGTTATCATTATTAAAAATTAAGACTAAGCTAATTACGACGAATAAAGTTAAAATCAAATATTCCTTAATTCTTAATATTAGCAGCCCTATTGTTTTCAATAATTATTCAGCGGAGATTTTTGTTTTGTAAAAATGGTTGGGGTAAAACTTGTTATTTCATAGAATCTGCTTCCCAACGTCCTCGTTGGGAAGCTGCGCAACTAAGTATTATAGTAACCCCATACTTCAGGATGGGGTAAAAGCTATCTAATGTTAACCCTTTAGGGTTAAACTTAACTCATTTAGTTTTGCCCTGAAGGGCATCACATTCTATTTGTCTGCCCCCAGCCTGAAGGCTGGGGTTACTGTTACACCAGTGTTTCCGTTCCGAAGCTGCAACATTTGAACGAGTCTGATAGACTTTACAAACTTTATAGACCTTAAGAACTTCTATCTCTTCAGAAGTACCTTTTTATAGTAATCCAAATCCTCAAGTACTTTACCTGTTCCTCGCGCCACAGCAGTCAAGGGATCTTCCGCAATATGTACAGGAACGCCTGTTTCCATTTTTAATCTTTCATCAAGTCCTTTTATTAATGCGCCTCCGCCCGTTAAAAATATTCCCCGCTCAAGCAAGTCTGCTGAAAGCTCCGGGGCAGTTTTTTCAAGCGCAACCTTTACAGCTTCAATCATTTGTGATGCAGGGGGATTTAATGCTTCTCGAATTTCAACTGAACTCACTTCAGTTACTTTCGGAACACCTGCAACTAAATCACGTCCTTTCACTTCAATGATAACCTCCTCTTCAAGAGGCATTACAGAGCCTACCTGGCATTTAATTTCCTCCGCCATTCTCTCTCCTATGAGGATATTATGATTGCTCCTGAAAAATCTTACAATAGCTTCTGTAAGTTCATCGCCTGCTGTTCTTATTGAATAGTTTGTCGGCATACCTGAAAGTGCGATAACTGCAATTTCAGTTGTACCGCCGCCAATATCTACAATCATATTTCCATATGGAGCCATAACGTCAAGCCCTATCCCTATTGCTGCAGCCATCGGCTCGCTGATAAGATAAACTTCTTTGGCACCTGCATGCTCGGCAGTATCACGCACTGCGCGTTTTTCAACCTCAGTTATACCTGAAGGAACGCAGATAACTATACGCTTTGCAGGCATCCAGTTTGAACTTATTTTTTTAATAAAAGCTTTTATCATTCCTTCCGCCATTTCAAAATCGGCTATAACGCCGTCTTTCATCGGACGGATTGTAGAGAGTTCTTTATGAACTCTTCCCATCATTTTTTTTGATTCTTCCCCTATAGCAACTATTTTTCTTGAGCCGACATCGTATGTTACGATTGACGGTTCGTTAAGCACGATACCTTTTCCTTTTACATAAATAAGAGTGTTTGCTGTTCCTAAATCTATCGCAATATCATTGGAAAACATTCCAAGTAACGCCATGTGTGATTTCCTTAATCTAAAATATAATTATAAAAAAATTTTTATTTTCATACTAATTCCGAAACTCTGTTTCGGAATTAAATATGGTGCGAAACTCCGTTTCGCTTATAAAAGGTGAAACAGAGTTTCACCTTAATAGTGCCGTCCCAAACAGAGTTTGGGACGTAGTACACAAGTAAGATTCTAATACTCTTGAGTCAAAACAAAATTAATTTTACTTACTACTTATACCCCTAGTGCTTGAAATGCCTTATGCCTGTAAACACCATTGCAATATTATTTTCATTTGCTGCTTTAATAACTTCATCGTCTCTTACTGAACCGCCGGGCTGAACAATAACACTTGCGCCTGCATTTGCAAGCTCAAGCAATCCGTCCGCAAACGGAAAAAAAGCATCGGATGCCGCAATGCTTCCTTCGAGATTGTGCCCGAACTCTTGCGCTTTTGCAGCAGCAATTCTGGTTGAATCTAATCTTGAAGGCTGACCGGCTCCTATGCCGAGCGTTCTTTTATTTTTTACAAATACAATTGCATTTGATTTTGTATATTTTGCAACCTTATCTGCAAAAAGAACATCTTCTATATAATTTTCATCAAGAGGTTTTTCTGTTACAACCTTTAGAGTATTTTTTGTTACTGAAACTTTATCTCTTTCCTGATACAAAAATCCGCCGGCAATTTTTTTCAGTTCAAAGTTATGTGTATCTGAAAATTTATATTTTATCAGCCTGCGATTTTTTTTCTTCATAAGTAAATCAAGAGCATTGTCATCATATTCAGGAGCAAGTATTATTTCCGAAAAAATCTTATCAACTTCCTGCGCCGTTTCTAAATCTAACTTCTTATTAAAAATTATTATTCCGCCAAAAGGAGAAACCGTATCAGTCGCAAAAGCTTTTTTGTAAGCATCTACGAGTGAGCTTCCAATAGCAACTCCGCAGGGATTTCCGTGTTTTACAATCACACAGGCTGGTGCTTCATCTTTGAATTCAGTTATAAACTCAAATGCAAAATTTGTATCGAGCAGATTATTATATGAAAGCTCTTTCCCGTGAAGGACTTCATATATCTCATCAAAATCATCTTTGTAGAGAATAGCTGCCTGATGCGGATTTTCGCCGTAACGAAGCTCGTAAGGATTTTTTAAAGTTACTTCCTTAGTTTCGCCTTCATTAAAATAATCCCTTATATCTTTATCGTATTCTGCAATTACTTCAAATGCCTTTGCTGCAAGTTTTTTTGAAAACTCCACTGAAACATTATTTGAAGTAACATCAAGCTCATTCAAATAATCATCATACTGATTTTTAGAAACCAGTACATTTACACATTTGAAGTTTTTCGCTGCCTCGCGTATTAAAGTAACTCCGCCAATATCTATCTCTTCAATAATTTCATTTTCGTCTGCACCTTTAGCAACAGTTTCCCTGAACGGATATAAACTGACCACAACTAAATCTATCGGAGCAATGGAGTGTTTCTCCAGTTCCTCATTATGGTTTACATTCGTTCTATCTGCAAGAATTGCTCCTGCAATTGCAGGATGCAGAGTTTTCACTCTCCCGTTTAAAATTTCAGGAAAGCCGGTTACATCTTCAACTTTTGTTACGGGAATATTTTCCCTTTGCAAAAGAGAATAAGTTCCGCCTGTTGAAATAATCTCAATTCCCTTTTCATTCAGTCTGCGAGCAAAATCAACTATGCCTTCTTTATCATGAACACTGAGTACTGCTCTTTTTACTGAAATCACACTCGTATTAATTTAGTATTTCTACTTTGCCGTTTATAATTTTTACTTTATCCTCTTCGAACTTTTTTATTACCCAAGGATAACATTCGTGCTCTAACTTATGAATTTTTTCAGCTAAAATATTTTCATCGTCATCTTTATGTATATCCACTTTTTTCTGAAAGATTATTTTTCCTTCATCGTAATTTTCATTCACAAAGTGAATCGTGATACCGGAAAATTTTTCTTTATTTTTAACTACCTCTTTATGAATATTCATTCCGTACATTCCCGCTCCTCCATAGGAAGGAAGCAGCGCGGGGTGAATATTTATGATTTTATTTTCAAAAGAATTAATAAAATTCTCGTCAAGCTTTTTTAAAAAACCTGCGAGAACAATAAAATCAACTTTTAAATTTTTAAGAGAAGTAATTAAGTCAGATGAATTAAAATGGAAAGTTTTTATATCTTTTTCTTTCGCTATTAATTCAGCACCACAGCCGGGCTTATTTGTTACAAAAGCAACCACCTGCGAGCTTAATTTTTTTTCATCAATCGCTTTTAATATCGCCGAAAAGTTTGAACCTTTACCTGAGGCGAATACGCAAATTCTCAATTTTTACAAATATTTACAAAAATAAACAGATTTTTATCGGATTTCAATTGAAATAAGCACGATTTTACAAAAAAATGATAAATTTTCCCTTATGCGAAGCGCAAAAACTCCTTGAATCCTAAAATCTTGCGTTTACTCCAATGGTTGGGAGTATTGGAAACATTCCAACAGTATTGCGTTTTATCTGATAATCGCTCGTTAAATCATAATCATACCCGATTACATTTTTTCTATTGTAAACATTTATCACGTCAATATAAAACGCCCAGTCAGCATTCCAGAATTTTGTGTATACGGTAAACCTCACATCAAGCCTGTGATAGGTAGGCTTTACTTGCGAGAATCTATTATTATCATCGCCGTAATCTAAATTAAAAATTACTCTTTGCGTAAATGGATTTACGACAATACTATCGCCGTTTACCCTCGGCGAAATACCGACCGGCGGAGTGTAAGGAAAGTTTGAAGCATATGTCCATCTTGCTCCAAACTCAAATGTTTTGTTGAACCTGTAATTAGCAACGATGTTCAGAACATGTCTTTGGTCAAATCTAAACGGCTTTTCAATTCCGTCTCTAATTCTGTTTGCAAAGGAATATGCGTAATTAATCCAGCCGGAAAATTTTGAATTAGGACCGGAGTATCTTTTCTCCAATGAAAATTCTATTCCGTAAGCATTACCTGTTACCCCGTTTATCGGAGTTGTTGTAATCGAATCATATGGCAGCTTTGTGCTTGAACGAATCCAGTTGGCTGGGTCGCCTACGTAAGCAGGATCAGTTATTGTAGGATCTGCTATGGTAAATTTATATTTGTAAGCGGTAAGTCTTTGCTGAGTAATCAAGCCATCAAATTTTTTATAGTACCCTTCAATTTTTGCATTCCATTCATTGTTAAGCCAGCGGTCAATTCCCAATACAAAGTGCATTGAACGCTCTGCTTTCAAATTATCACCTGCGCTGCCGGTTAAATCATAAAATGTTTGCCCGTCAACCAATTTTTCGTAACCGGGAGACTGATAATAAAGCCCTACGGAAGTTCGTATAGTAGTTACCGGATCAATTGCATATCCCATATTGAATCTCGGAGATATGTACGCTTTTTTGAGGAATGAATAATAATCAAGCCGCAGTGAAGGCTGATAGAAAAATTTAGTACCCACTTTAAATCTCCCCTGCCCATATAAACTTGCTCTTAAATTATCATTTCCTTCAATGTTAAAATCTTCAAGTATTGCCTGCGCATTTGGTAAGCTTCGAATAAAACTTTTAAATGCTTCATCAAGATTTAGAGTATATGTCAAATCGGTTCTTATCATATCTAAGCCCGCTCCAAATTCGAAATAATTCTTTCCTGCAAACAAACTGCTCTTATTCACCAGAGAATATTTTCTGAAATTATATTTTGAATCAAACTTAAATCCAAGCAAAGCGCCAATTGCCTTCAAGCTGTCTCTTTGTCCCGGAGACAATCCTTCTTTATCAATTAGCGGGTCGAGAATATCGCCTTCAAAATCGTTATCACCTGAATTTTTATACCATGAGAAAGTTGTCTTTGAGACAAAGTTTGAATTAGGCAGATGGACCCACGAAGCAGAGAGCACATTGTTGTTTGTAACATCTTTCGCAATCACACTATCCGGCTGAGTTCTTTCAGAGCCGGGTATAACATCAACTCCGTCAGAAGAAAATATTCCGTTAATTAAAAATTTGCTTTTACTGAACGGTCCGAAGGCAAACTTAAACTGTAAATCTTTAAAATTAGGAAGTGAAGAGTCGTCGGTTATCAATCCTGATTTTTTGGCAAACGGTCCGAGTATTAAATCGTAATAAGTTCTTCTTGATGAAACAATCCACGAACCCGGAATTTTCCATGGATTCTTACCCTGAACAATAACATTAGCGCTTGCAATATTCACATTGCTAATCATACTGAATGTTTTATCACGCACACCTTCTTTGTTATTCACATCCAGCACCGCAGAAAGGCGGTCGCCATATTTAGCGGGAAAACCTCCCGTTATTAATGTAATATCCTGAAGTGTTTCGGGGTTGAACATACTGACAAGTCCATATAATCTGTATGGATTAAAAATTTCCACATCATCCATCACGATTAAATTCTGGTCAGGACCGGAGCCGCGCACAACAAGCTGTGAAGTGAAATCGTTAGGCGCAGTTACACCGGGCAAAGACTTCAAAGAGCGCATCACATCTTCAATAGCGCCGGGTAATATTTTAACCTCTTTTGGGAGAACATTGAACACGCTCGTTCTCAAATCTTCCTGCTTCTGCCGGAACTCTGCTTCAACATCAATTTGCTCGGTGCTAAATTTCGTTTTCTCAATTAAAGTGATGTTGAAAATATTTTGTTTATCCTTTTCAATAAAAACTTTTTGAGAATATTTTTCAAAACCAATTCTGGTAATATATATATCATATCTGCCTTCATCTAAATCAAAGGAGTAATTTCCTTCATCATTTGTAAAAACTGAAAAAGCTTCCGAACTGGAAACATTTTTATACGAAACTAATATACCGGAAAGAATATCATTTTTATCTGATGTAACCTTTCCCAATACATGAACTTTAGATGTGTCTTGAGAAACAGCGCAGTTATGAGCTGTAAATAGTAATAAAAAAATTACAAAAAACACACTTAGAATCTTAAATTGAAACATTAAGTCTTAATTTTAATAAAATTAGATGATTTCTATTCTTATTAAACTGCAAAAAGTGTGGGAAAGTTGCAGTTAATAAATACTAAATTTTAAGCAAATATCAAATTTTATCTTTGATAAAATAGTAAATGATTGCAGCCAGATTTAGAACAAAGAATGCAGGGAACAAATAAATTTTGTAAGAAGCTGAATAGATTTGAAAGAAGTTAAAAAAAATGAACAAACCTATTGTGATAGCTATGCACAATATTATTGAAGCATAAAAATAATTTGAAGGCAGTTTACGGGTAGAGAAAATGCTGATATAAGAAAGGGCGAAAAAAAAGTTTATGAAGTAAAAAATTATTGTGATAAATCCGGCTCCTCCGTAAAGAAGCGAAAGGAAAATAAAAATGGATGCTATCAAAACCAGAAAGTAGTTTCTACTATGAATAAACTTCAGAAATTCAGAACTTTTCATCGTGCAATCCTCATCAATGTATATTGAATATCTTGTCTAAGCTACTTTCTGAGTGCCGGGATAGCTTTCAGGATATAAGAGACATCTTACCCTGTGTCCATCTGCCGGAGCTAATACCGGATGAATATTGGAGCAGTCGCCGAATACTTTAGGACATCTCGGATGGAAGTAGCATCCTGAAGGAACTTTTGCCGGAGAAGGAACATCTCCAGTAAGGATAACTCTTTTAGATTTATTCTTTGGGTCAGGAACCGGAACAGCAGAAAGCAATGCCTGTGTATATGGGTGTTTCTGGAATTTATACAGCTCTGCCGTATCAGCTATCTCAACAATTTTACCCAAATACATAACTGCAACTCTGTTCGAAATATATTCAACGACTGAAAGGTCGTGAGAAATAAAAAGATATGTCAGTCCGTATTCTTTTTGTAAATCAAGAAGAAGATTAATAACCTGCGACTGAATGGAAACATCAAGCGCCGAAACAGGTTCATCGCATACAATTAATTCAGGTTCGACAGAAAGCGCGCGGGCTATTCCGATACGCTGCCGCTGACCGCCTGAGAATTCATGGGGATACCTTCTTGCATAAATTTTTCGCAAGCCCACACGTTCTAAAAGCTCGGCAACTCTTTTTTCCGCTGCTTCTCCTTCGGCAATTTCGTGAAACTTCAAAATCTCATTCAGCATACCTCCCACAGTAATACGCGGATTCAGAGACGAGTAAGGATCCTGAAAAATTATCTGCATCTTTTTCCGGTATGCCTTCAGTTCATCATGGCTTATGTTAGTTATATCTTTTCCATTATAGACAATATTGCCTCCAGTGGGTTCAATCAATCTTAAAAGAGAACGGCCTACAGTAGTTTTTCCGCAGCCCGACTCACCCACAAGCCCAAGTGTTTCACCTTTTTTAATCGTAAGGTCAATATCATCAACAGCTTTTACATAACCTACAGTTTTAGAAAATATACCTTTTTTAATCGGGAAATATTTTTTGAGACCCTTTATTTCGAGTAAGTTTTCAGACATCTTCTTTTTTAAGATTAATTAGTATGCAATATATGATTTTTGAAAGATAGTATAAAGTAGAATGCTAAGTAGAATAATTTGAATTAAACTTGCACTTTTTTGATTGCTTCTTTTTTATCCTTGTAACCCTCGCGAATCATTTCCTTTAAAACCGTTTCGTCAACATCGGATAATTTCTTTATGTGGAGACATGAGCCGCTCGTTTTATGTTTGCCAAGCTTCTTGAGATGCTCCTGATAATTTTTAAAGCCCGGTACAATATACAGCGCAATAGCAGCTTTGCGGGGAGAAAATCCGGCAATACATGATACTCCCTCGTGCCCGCTGGAATATTTGTACTTATAGCTGCCGAAACCCACAATCGCAGGTCCCCACATTATGGGTTTCTCTTTTGTTATCTTTTGCATCATATCTGTCAGCTTTAGGCAGTCGTTTCTTTTTGTTTCATCCTCTACTGTTTTTAGAAACTGCTCGACTGATACTTTTGTAGGTAATGTTTTTTGCTCTGCCATGTCATTAAATTTTGAATTAAAAATAATCTCACATTTTGCTTAATTATATGTAAATTTTTAGAACTAATTTTATTATTAAATGAAATTTTTACTTATCACGCTTCTATTCTTAACTTGTGCTATAGCGAACGCCCAGTCAGTTTTTATTCAGTCAAAAAAATACTTTGCCCCATATAAAGACGAATACAGGCAGGACACCGCTGTGTTTGAACTGCCCGATATTATAGGAGGAGTGAGCAATGACATGCAGCACAGACTTGCCCCATACCTTTCTCCCGACAGCCTTCTTGGTGAAAATATTGATAGTGTAATTGCAAATTATATAAGCTGCGGATGCGGAACAGTGGGCGCAACTTACAGAGTACTATATAACAATGACAACGTATTAAGCATTTCGGTAGCCGTTGAAACAATGGGAGCCTATCCCGATGCTTATTACGTTGATATAAATCTTAATCTTGCAGCAGGAAAAAAAATTAAGCCGTCTGATTTTCTTGTAAAGAGTAAAATGAAAGATTTAGCTGCCGGTTTAGATAAAATAATGCAGAAGAGAATAAAAGATAAAATTAAAAGCGGTGAGATTGGAGAAGAGGATGCCTTGCAGTTTTTTGAAGGAGCTAAATTTACTGAAGATGCTCTTAATCATTTTGCATTTACCGAAAAAGGAGTAATGTTTTATTACAACTTCAGCATACCTCACGCATTAAAAGCGCTTTCACCTGATGAGGATTTTTTGGTTACATGGAAAGATTTGAAAGAATACGTAAGAGAAGGAAGTTTAGCCGATAAAATAATTAACAAGTAAACCTTTCTGCATTTTGCTGCATCATAAATGAAACCTCAAATTCATTTATGAAAAAATTGTTTTTATTTTTAGTTTTATTTCTCTCCCCTATTTGTTTTGGGCAAACAAATGTGTTTTTAATTACAATCGAAAATGGAATTCCCAAGGTGGAAAAAGAGTCCATCGGCAAAGATGAAACAAAAGTTTACATCTGCGGCGGAGAATCGGGAATTATTTCAGTTGTGTTTCCAACCAGCCCGGGACTATCCGGCGACTTTGTAAAGCTTGCCGATAAAAAAATTCTTATCGTGAGAAATGTAAACGATGAGCTTGTCTTTAGTCTCAAAAAAGATGACGGCACACTGAAGGAGATTATTAAAGTGCCTACAAACACACTCGCCCAAAATGACTATAAAATTAACTTAGTCTCCAAAAATTTAAGAAAAGCGTTTAAGATTTCAGCTTATGAAACAATTAGCGAAGATAACGATTCGCCTGTAATGAATATGTTCGGCGATAAAATCACTCCTCAGGAAAATGAATTTATCATCACAACAGAAATAAAAGCAGCAGCGTCAGGATTTTTAGAAGGCGGGACATCTAACCTTCAGTTCACAGGAAATTATTTTTTGACTGATGTAAAAATCGGCGATAAAATTTGCTGCTTCGTACTTGATTTGGCTGCAACAAATTCAATTATTGTAAAAAACAAAATTCCTGCCGGGATAAAAACGGAATTGCTGACAGCACAGCAATACTCTGCCGATGGAACACAAGTTGTAGATGCTCCATCATCCGGCTTTGGCGGAAACATTCAGAATTTAAAAACTTGCACACTGCCCGAAGTTATTCTGGGCAGTGTAAGTCTTAAAGAAAAGTATTTTGTTGTCATTGATTCCCTTTTCAAAATAAAAGATATGGAGATTGACGGAATTTTAGGAATAGATGTATTACAAAAATTTGAAGCGGTTTCATTCAAAATTGATACAGTAAAACAGGTTGACTTGCTGCTGGGCAGTAATTATTCCAAGAATACAGGAAGCGCAATTAATATGCCTTTTACTATTACAAACGGACATATCTTCGTGAAGGGAAAAATCGGGAACAGCGATGTAAATTTTATTATGGATACAGGCTCGCCATTTTCGTTTATACAAACTAAGCTCGCCGAAAAAGAAAATATCACCGGAGAAAAATCGGTTGAAGTGAAAGGAGCTGACGGAAAAAAAATTTCTACTTTGCACGGGGAAATATCTTCGCTCTATTTAAACGATAACATCATACACAATTTTAAAACGAAAATTGTTGACTCACCATTGCTGAATAATCTTGGAATGAAAGAATATGCAGGACTGCTTGGAAATTCTTTTCTGAAGGAGTATAAAGAGATTTCCATTAACTTTAAAGAAAATAAAATTTTTCTTGCCAAGTAGTTTAGAAAAACTCGTAAAATATGGTCAGTCTTCCCGTAACCGATGGTTTTATCGTCTCTCCGCCTGTCCGTTCGTAATATTCAATTGCGAAATTAGGAGAAATATATACGTGAGTATTCGGCTTGTAGTCAAATCCGAAAATAAATAAATCTCTTGAATCATATTTTGAATAGCTCTTTGTGTTGTCATCAAAATAATCATACCTGGCAAATAATGAAAGCTTCGCATCTAACGGCTTAACAGCAAATACTGACAATCCAAAGCCGGTTTTATCTTCCCCTTTTCCTAAGTAATTTTTTATGATATTGTAGTATGACTCAGCGCCTGCTGTGAAAATTTCACTTTTTTTATACGCGAAGAAAACCGAGTGAGTAAATTCATTTTTTGAGTAATCATCGTTACCGGCTGCTGTCCTGAAATCAGAAAATGCCGAAATGTAAAATGAGTTTACAGGGCGAAAAGTCAAATTTGCATTTACTCTTTTGTATTTATCATTTTCAACTTTGACTCCCGAATTATTTCCTGCCATTACACTATAAGAATATTTTTCGTCTTTGTCAAAGCTTCCCTTCAAAGATAATCCAAAATCACGTGAATCAATAATTCCCCTTAAATCCATTATAGTTTTTTCAATGTGTCTATGCTCCCAAATTTTTTCTGAAAGAGCATAAGCCGTAGTAGGCTGAATTCCGAAAATCAGGCTGCTTCCTTTAAAAACTTCCTTCCACTCAATATACGCATCCTTAATAAATACACCAATCTTTCCGTTCTGGAAAACTTCATCTCGCCCGCCCTCAAGCCGAAACCGTGTAAAAAAATCTTTTGAAATATTATAGTCATAGGTCAGATAAATTCTTCTGAATTGAAATCCGCTTGCATCTTGTTTCCCCCCATACGCCTGATTTTTTATAGTTGAATCAATATCACGGGAAAAGTTGTAATATACATCGCCAAACATATAACCTGAAATTTTTCCTTTTGAAGTGGAATCCTGCGCAAAAGTATTTAAAGTGGTTACGATAAAAAAAAGAAAGGAAAGGAAGAGTTTCATTCTGAGGTAAAAGTTTACTTAAAAATAACAAAAACTTTAAGTAAATTTAATATAAAAGGACAACAAAAAACCCGTTAGAAAAAAATTTCCAACGGGTTAATTCTCAATACTCAATACGCACTACTCAATACTAAGTAGCTTCAGCTTCTTCCTTCTTCAAATCATACTTTGCTTTACAAACAGGACACTCAAGATGCTCGCCATCTGCTTTTGTAGTCTTCTTAACAAGATAGTTATTTCCACACTCTGAACATTCCTGCCTTACTGGCATGAAGTTGGAAATAAAATCGCAGTCGGGATATCTTGTGCAGGCAAAGAAAGCTCTCTTCACCCTACCCTTGCCACCTCTGCGCTCTACAACTTCTCCTTCGTTACATTTAGGACATTTTATTCCGAGGGTTATTGGCTTGATACCTTTACATTTCGGATAATTGCTGCATCCGTAGAATTTTCCGTACGGTCCAATTTTTATCACCATAGGCGCTCCGCATAAATCACACGTAATCCCTTCGACAGGTTTGTTTGCTTCAGGGTCTTCTACAAGCGGCAATGAACATTTACACTTCGGATATTTTTCACAGGCGTAGAATTGTCCGTTCCTTCCCCACTTCTTTACCATATGCGCGCCGGTCTCCGCTCCGCACTCGGGACAAACTTTATCTGTACGTTCAGTAAGCTTCTCTTTAATATCTTTTGCCTTTGAATCTGCTACAGTTAAGTCTTTCTCAAAAGGCAGATAAAAATCATCTAAAACCTTTTTATAAGTCGCTTCTCCATTTGCAATTGTATCAAGCTCCTCTTCCATCTTTGCAGTGAAATCTACATTGATAACATCGGAGAAATAATCGTCTAGTATTGCGCTTACCGTAAGTCCAAGATTTGTTGCATGAAGCCGTCTGTCAATTAAATCAACATACTTTCTATCAAGAACTGTAGAGACAATCATAGCAAATGTAGAAGGTCTGCCGATGCCAAGTTTATCAAGCTGTTTAATAAGACTTGATTCAGTGAATCTTGGCGGTGGCGATGTAAAGTGCTGATCTTTTCTCAGGTTTGAAACCTTCAGATTATCACCAACATTCAAATCAGACGGAATCAACGCAAGGTCTTCCTGCGGAGTATCGTCCTCATCTTTGGAATCTTCATATACTTTCAAGAAACCGCTGAATGTAATAACGCTTCCCGTTGCTTTGAATAAATATGTATTGCTATCGCCTTTCGGTGAAAGCGCTTTTATGATTACCGTCTTCTGGTCAAGCACTGCCTGTGACATCTGCGAAGCAACAAATCTTTTCCAAATTAAATCATACAGAGCATGATATTCTTTTCCCAGCTTCTTTACATCATCGGGAGTAATATTTACATCAGTCGGTCTTATTGCTTCGTGAGCGTCTTGCGCATTTTTGCTTTTGTTTGCGAAAATCTTCGGCGCTTCCGGCAGATAATCTTTTCCGTAACTTTTATCTATAAATTCCCTTGCTGCATTAATAGCTTCAGGTGATAGACGCGTTGAGTCAGTTCTCATATAAGTTATAAGACCGACGTTACCCTCGCCTTTTTTAATTTCTATACCTTCATATAATTTCTGAGCAACTGCCATCGTCCGCTTTGGAGAAAATCCTAAACGCGTTGATGCAGTCTGCTGAAGAACTGAAGTAGTAAACGGAGCAGGCGCGTTTCTTTTTACTTCCCTTACCTGTATATCGGTAATTTTATACTTATTGTTCTTTAACGATTCAGTAATTGCATGCGCTTCATCTATATTTTTTATTCTCGGATCTTCGCCGTCAAACTTTAATGTATCTTCATTTATTTTATAAAGCTTTGCTGTAAAGGGTTTTGCGCTGCCTGAGAGTTTTGAAAATAAACCTTCTATTGACCAGTACTCTTTCGGAATAAATGCGCGAATTTCTTTTTCCCGCTCAACAATCAGCTTCAATGCGACTGACTGCACTCTTCCGGCAGAAAGACCGAAGTAAAATGTCTTCCATAGGAAAGGACTTACTTTATATCCTAAAATCCTATCCATCACACGGCGCGCCATCTGCGATTCAACTATCTGGTGATTTATTTCAAGCGGCTCGTCCATTGCTTTTGCGATTCCGCTTTTTGTAATCTCATTAAAAAGAACTCTGACGATTTTTTTATTTACAGTTTTTATTTCTTCTGCAATATCATCAGCAATTGATTCCCCTTCACGGTCAGGGTCAGTCGCTATATAAACTTTATCCGCATTTTTAGCAGCTGCCTTAATTGTATCAATAACTTTTTCTTTGCCGGGAATAACGGCATAGGTCGGCTCATAGCCGTTTTCTATATCAATACTAATTTTACTCTTAGGGAGATTTTTTATGTGTCCTACTGTCGCCTCTACTATATAATCTTTTCCAAGATATTTATTAATAGTTTTTGCTTTTGAGGGCGACTCAACTATAACTAAAGATTTACCCATTATAAAAATTGGAAACTTTCTTTTGATTTGTAAACGGGGGCTTAATGAATAGTCTCATTATTCTGAAGAATTAACCGTTCGAGCTTTTCCGACTTCCCGTCAAAATTAAAAATTAAAGTCGTTAAAACAGTTTGAATTTCAGGAATACCGGCTTTCTGGTATCCAAGAAAAAAAATTCTATCTATGATTAATTCTTCGTCTAGGTCGCTTATCAAACCCAGCTCTTTAAGCTGAATTAAATAACCGATAGCGTTATTTGAAATAATACTTTTTTCAGCCGGATGAAAAAATCTGTGGGATTTGCTTGTTTTATTTCTTTCAATAAAAAGATTTTCACCCTGCTCTATTTTCGAATAAATCCACGCAAAGGCGGAATTGATTTCTGCATCGGTATAGCCCTCTTGTGAAAGTGCAGCTACATCAATGTCATTTAAATGTTTGTCACTTTTTATCTGCGATAAAATATGAACAATTATTTCTAAAATTTTTTCCTGCATCTTGCGTTATGTTAGGTAAAAATTTTCCCGTTTCCTCATTTTCAGCTTTTCGGACTTAGTCTTGTCATCGTATCCGCATAAATGCAATACTCCGTGTATTATTACGCGTTTCAGTTCGCTATCATAAGTTGTTTTATAAGCCAGCGCATTCTCTCTAACTTTTTCAACAGAGATTATTAACTCGCCGAACAATATATTAGTTTCATCATAATCGAAAAATGTAATTATATCAGTATCATAATCGTGCGATAAGAACTTATTGTTATATTCTCTTATCGTTTTGTTATCACAAAAAATTAAATTCAAAAAGGAAAGTGTTTGGTTTTCGTTTTGCAGAATTTTGATAATTATGCTTTTGGTTTCCTTTTTGAACTTGGCTTTATTTTCTTTTCCCTTTAAAAAATCTTTTAAAAAGAAATAATTTATTTTCAGTTTCAACCGGCAGATTCAGTAATTGATAAAGCTACAGCAGAAAGCAGCTTCTCCGAATTAAGCTCAGAGAAATCGGAGCTTAAAACCGATTTTTTCACGTTAGAATAAAGCGCGCAATCACCCTGTTTGGAAATTATCATTCCTGAAATAGTATCTTCTGTTTCTGAAGTGAAAATAAATTCTTCAAGCATATTGCTGACAATTATGTTTGCGCAATTTTGAAGCTGAAGGTGGCAATTGTTAGTGTAAACCGAAACAAGAAATTTCTCTTCCTGCTCCATCTGCACTTCAATGTGAATATCGGTTTTTGTTTTTGAATTTTTTAAATTAATCGAATAGATATTTTCGTTAACTGAAAATTTTTCGCCAAGAAGTTCTTCGATTAATTTGATGCTGTTAATGAATTGACTGCTCAAATGAATAAAATGGTCTTAATTTAAAAAACCCTAATCAATATTTTAAAGTATCGATTAGGGTTAAGTTCAAATGACAAGTATTTAATAATTATTAAATAGCTTTTACATTTGCAGCTTTTTTGCCTTTTTGGTCTTCAATCAGGTCATACTCTACACTCACACCTTTGTCGAGGGTTTTGTAGGATTGTTCAGAAGAGATGTCCGAATAATGAACGAACACGTCGCTTCCGTCGTCGCCTACTAAAAATCCGTAACCTTTTTTAGCATCGAACCATTTAACTTTACCTTGTGGCATTTGTTACCTCCAAATAAATAATAACTAAGTTCTTGAAACATAAAACATAGACCTACTTAAAAAGATTGCCTCAAGAACTTAACAGTCTATGTTTCAATACTTTTAAAATATAAAAAATATATTAAAACTAATATAGTATAATTATTCCTTTAATAATTAATTATTTTTTAATATTTGCGGCTGAAAGATATTCTTTGGCGTACTCGGAATAATTTTCAGCGCTTTTTTTGATGTCTTCTATCTCCTTTAAAGTCAAATCCCTCACAATCTTTCCCGGCACTCCTGCAACCAGTACTCCAGAAGGAACTTTAAAATTTTCTTTGATAACTGTCCCAGCTGCAATCAATGAATTTGAATTCACCCTGCAATTATCAAGAAGAATTGCTCCCATTCCTATAAGAACATTATCCTCTATCACGCAGCCATGAAGAATACAATTATGCCCGGCAGTAACATATGAGCCTATGTGCAGAAAATAATCAATGTGATTTACGTGAAGAATAGAGCCATCCTGAATATTCGTAAATTCCCCTATTCTGATATAGTTTACATCTCCCCTGACAACACAATTGTACCAAACGCTTGAATTTTTTCCTATCACTACATCGCCGATGATGTGAGAGCCGGCACATACTAATACGCTTTCATCAATATTTGGCAGTACTCCTTTATAAGAGTGTATCATTCTACTTTCTACTATTTTAAATCTATTTCGATTTCTTTAATCTCAATTTTCAAATCTCCTTTCCGGATATTTGTATTATCAACCGGAAACCTGTGAATATTATTCTTTGCCCATAATGCAGCAGGTCCATTTAGAGGACTGTCAACATTATAGTTTTGGTACATTATCATCTCGCCAATTTGATAAATTATATCTACGAGGGTTTCACCTGACGCCCAATAATCACCGATACAAATGTCGTGCGGTGATGCCGTTCTGAAATTTGGATGAAAAATTGGTGTTAGAATATTCGCAATCGGTTTCAATCTTGGATAATCTATGTGCAGGTATATTTCTGCTTTATGCTCACGTGAAATTAATATAATTCTGTTATCTTTTGTTGACTGCGGGTCAAGTTTTAATCCTTTTATGTTAAAGTGTACGATATATTTTTCGGGAATAGAATCGCCGTTTGCAACGTACTCAACTTTTATATAAGGATGATTAGAAAATTCTTCTTTTATTTTTTCAAAATCCGAGTGTAACCTTCTTTGTCGTGGACTCATAATCTTTTTAATTAAGCGGAAGTTCAATCACCTGCCCGGGTTTTATGTCAAATTCGTTTTTCAATTTATTCAGCTTTACAATTAAATCAACTTTGCTTTCATCTTTCAAAATTCCTTTCACAATCGTTCTAAGATTTTCACCATCTCTAATTGTGTATTTTATTGTTTCAGATGCAGCAGACTTTAATTCCTGCACTGACTGTTCAAGGTTTACCACTTTTTGATTCAATTTTTCATTTTCCATTTTTACCTCAACCAATTGTTCTCTAACATTTTGCAGCCTTGAAAGTTCCTTATCCGTTGAACTTACTTTAAAGAAGAGCAATATGCTGAACAGAATATTTACAGCAAGCAGCGCTATTATAAAAAAATTTTTCATATTATTTTCTGATTTCTTAGCTCCGTTCATATCAATTGGTTTGGGCATTTCGATTGCTAATGAGGTTGGATTTATTAAATCCTGCTTTTCTCCAAACACAAAATACCCTTCACATTTTTTAATTCCGTTTTCATCCTTGTAAAAAAAACCCCTGTCGTTAATTACAGGGTCATAAACAAATGCCGTCATAAAAGGCAGATTAAAAAAATTATCCTGAATAAAAACATCATAGGTCGAAAGAAAAACCGAGTGCCCGGGGTGAGAATGATACCATCCTAAAATTCTTTTATTGGGAAAATTTTTTTCAAGATTGAAATTTATTTTCTCCCATGTCTCGTGAGTAAATGTTAGGCGCGAGAGCGAGGCATTAGTGTTTTCAGCTATAATACTTCCACTAATAACAATAAAAAGATTTTCATCCGTATCTTTATATACAGACCCTGTCAGAACTCCTCCCAGCTCATTTTGTATATCACTTCTTAAATATTCTTCGATACCAAATAAAACATTTTTATCTATAAAGATTTTAAGCCCTTCAGAAACGCTGCCGATTAATTCAGCTCCCGAGGGATAATCCGCCTTAGTAATTTCGGTTTTGCCGGTATTTGAGTTTAAATCAACCATGGATTAATCATTCATACAAGTTAGAGAGATTGAATTCTTTTTTCAACTAACTACATTTTAATTTCGAATTAATATTTTCTTCGGAGAAATTCCCGTTTGAAAACCCGCTTCCAATACCCCTGATGAGTTAAACTTATACAAAAAGCCCGCGCTGTTAAAATCTTTAGCATCTGCTAAGTAATGTTTTTTATATTTTGAATCATACGAATATCCATTGATAAAGAGTAGATTATTGGATGAAGATGATTCAATAACGGTAGTAAGTTCGCCGGAAGTTAAGTCCAGCTTCATAATCGAAGAATAGTTTTTAATAAAAAAAATATTGTTCGAGTTAACATCAACATTAATATCACCGATAACCAGCGAATTTACAGAGTAAGAATTTACAATTTCGTAAGAGTTAGGGCTCACTTTGTATATTGTACCCCCATGTCCCGAACTGCCTGCCAACAAATAACCATCCTTTGAAACGGCAAGAGAAGAAGGAGCTATATCTATCTTTATTTTTGCTACCTGTAAATCGTTAAGAGAGTTAATAACTGATATTGTTGAATCTACACCTCCGCCTGTATATTTTGTATTGGCTACATATACTTTATTGTTAAGTGAAATTATTTCACGAGGGTTCAATCCTGTTTTGATTCTCTTTATTTCAGCAAGGCTATTCAAATCTATTACACTGACTGAAGAATCCGGTCCGTTAGAGCAATATGCTTTATCATTCACAGCGGCTATTGAGTAAGGGTTCAATCCAAAATTGTTTGAAGAATAGATTATTCCGTTTGTATCCAGCTTATAAATTTTTCCTTCTCCGCCGGGACTGCCCTGCTCTGTTATGTAAATAGCTGTAGCGTTGTATTCCGTAATTCCGTCAGGATATAAACCCAGCACTGACGGAAATGTAATGTTATAGCTGAATTCTCCATTTGCATAACTTAGGAACGAAAGCTTGCTTTGATCCGGCGCACCGTTTCCTTCCGAGAGAACGTACACGCCCAATTTGTGAGGTGAATTTGAGGAAACTAAGGGAACAATTATTTCATCGCGGTAACATCCTTGAATAACTATGAGGGCAAAAAATAGAGGTAAAGCTATTTGCAATAATTTCATTCGGGAAAATAATCACTCTTTTGTAATTATGTAATTAAATTTGGTTTCTCCCGTTTCAATCATTTTATTAATATACGGCGCGCACAATTGACAGTTTTGCGAAACTTCAATGAATTCTCTAACTTGTTCCAAAGTAGAAAGATTATTTTCCGTCATAATCTTTTTTACTTCAGAAAATTTTATATTTGAACATACACACCTGTTTATCAGCATAGCTCAAAATTCAATTCCCAGCCTTGCGGGAATACCTTTATCAAAATAATGTTTAACTTTTCTCATTTCAGTTACAAGGTCAGCCTTCTCTTCGAGTCCTTCCCATAATTTGTGTCCGGTTAATACAAGTTCAAACCTTCGATTTTTGTTGTACTCATTGATTAAACTCTCAACATCTTCTTTTTCTAATAAGTGATATACAACTGCAGCAACCGCTTCATCTAGAATCAGTAAATCAATATCTCCGTTTCTTATTAAGTCAGAGGCAATCTGGAGTCCCCTTTTCGCCTCTGCAAAATCTTCTTCTGCATTTTTAAATCTGAACGTTCCATCTTCATTCATCCGCTCACATCCTGTAGGATAGATTTCTATCGGATAGCCGATTTCCTTCAGCTTTCTTAAAATATTTCTTTCTGCATAATGCTCATTGTGTCCGTCATAGCCTTTATCGAATTGAACAATAGCAACTTTTTTACCTGCTCCAAGCGCGCGAATAGCCAGTCCCATTACAGATGTAGTTTTACCTTTGCCGTATCCATAATAGATATGTAACATGTGCTTATCTTTCTCTGAAAGATTTTTATATCCTTCGATAGTCTCTTTTATCTTTTCCTTAAATTTTGAGCCGCCGGAGCTTTTGGCATTCTCTTTTTTCATATTTTAATTTAACAAATTATAAACAAATTTTTCAATCAATAAGAATTTACTTCACTAAGGTCATCTTTTTTGCTGATGAAAAGGAAGGAGTATTTAGCTTATAAAAATATACACCTGATGACAGCTCCGAACCATTATAGCTCACTTCGTAAGTTCCTTTTGCTTTTGCCTCATCTAAGATTGTATTTATTTCTCTTCCATTTGAATCATAAATTTTTAGTGAAACCTGTTCATTCTTGGGAATTGAAAAAATTATTTTTGTAAAAGGATTAAAGGGATTAGGATAATTTTGCTTTAGCGAGTAACCGGAAGCAATTTCGGAAACCTGATTTATATTTACAGTTGAGGTTCTGTCAAATATTACTCTTCTCGGCGCAATTCCTGTAGTAAAACTTTGTTCTAAGTTTCCCGTTCCGCCGTAAATAAACAAACTGCCTGACACTGTAAAATTCTTAGCATCACATATAAAGTGTTTATTGTTGGAGTAGTCATAATTGTATCCATAGAAGTAAATAAAAGAAGTCGCCGGATTATTAATAAACGTGTTTGCGCTTCCGGTTGATAAATTTAAACGGGATATATTATTTGAATAATCTATATAGTAAACGTTATCTGAATTTTTATCCACTGAAATATCTTTATCAAAGCCTTGGTTTAAAACATAGGTATCCAGAGTCTGAAAAGTATTGGGATCAATCTTATATATCTTTCCATAATATCCATTACACCCTACAAGAAGTTTGCCGTCGTTAGAAATTGCAAGCGATGTAGGTTCAGTACTAAAATAAATTCTCCCGATAACAGAATCGGTTTGTGAATTTATTATTGAAACGCTTGAATCTCTCGCTCCGCCAAATGCAGAAGTGTTACAGACAAAAACTCTATTTTGATACCCGAGTATTTCCTGAGGGTATGAGCCGACGGTTAACTCTTTTATCACAGAAAAATTACTCATATTTAAAATGGTAACTTTACTTGCAGGACCGTTTGTAACGTAAATTTTGTTATTGGATGCAGTAAGAGAATAAGGATTCGCGCCGAATGACTGCGAATTTTGTATAGCTCCTGCACTATCCATTTTATAAATTTTACCTTGTCCACCAAATCCTCCCTGCTCTAATACAAACAAGCTGGAATTAAACTTGAGTATCCCGTCAGGGTATAATCCTAAACTTCCGTTGCTTGTAATACTCAAAGAAAATGCGCCTCCATTATACGTGTAAGCTGAAAGCTTTCCCGAGCCGGGAGAGCCATTTCCTTCGCTTAAAATATAAGCTTTTGTATTTTGAGTAAAGGATAGATTTGAATTTGCAAGAAAAATAAAGACAAGAAACAGAGTAATTTTTTTCATATATATTAGAATGAATAGTTTAGATTTATTTTAAAAGTATAATTTCTAAGAGGTGCAGGGTATCCTGCAATGAGTTGATAATCAGAATTTGTGATATTATTGATTTCAAATTTAAACGAAGCCGAATAATCAGAAATTTTCAAATCGTAAAAAATATTTCCGTCCAAAGAATTTACAGAATTCATCGGGCTTAAATTTTCAGTATCTGAATATCTTTTCCCGGTGTAAGTGTGAAATAAATTTATCCCGAAATTTTTTAAACTAGCGCTAAACGAAGATTGTGTTTGTTCATCAGGAATGTAAATTATTTGTTTGTTAGACGACGGGTCATTCGGAAAATCCTCGCTGGTTTTCTTTGAACTACTTCTTGTATAGGAAAGAGAAAGTGATACAGAAAAATCTTTTAATTCAAAATTAATTTTTCCATCAGACATAAAAATTTCCGATTTGCTTTTCCCAACATTAAACGGCTTCCAAATGAAATACCTCTGAGGCAGCCATACTATTCTATCAACTGCCTCTACATTCATATAGGAAAAATCGAAAGTATAGTCCACCGTATTTTTTCCGCTAAAAATAAAACCCGCTTCATAATTTTGGGAGTACTCAGGCTTTAAATCAGGGTTTCCCCAGGATTTCCAATACAGCCCGTTAAACGTTGGAGCAGCGAAATTTCTGCTAACATTTCCCCTTAAATGCAGGTTAATTTTTTCAAAGGGTTTGTAGTTTAACCCAAATTGATAAGTTACTGCGCCGGTCTTTATATCGGATATATAATCATATCGTACAGACGGGAAAAAACTCAAATTATTGATTACAATTTTTGATGAAGCAAAAATTGCATAATGTTTTCTATTTATGTTATCATTCAATTCATTGCTGTATAATGCAGCATACTGAATCTCATTTCCGAAGTTGAAAGAGTTATTTTTGGAATTAATTTCAACTTTGTTTAAAGAAGCAAGCAGAATATTTTTATAATAGCTCAACAAGACCGGGTATGTGTTATAATTCATCAGGTTATTCTGATAATTAAAATCGGAGGTGAACGTAATATTTTTTTTCTGAAATGAATATTTCAAAATATTATTCCAGTTTTTATCAAGCTGGACTGTATTCGGAGGAGTGTTTCCTGTTTCAACACCGGGTACTTCACGATATGAATTTACAAATTGCGCATAATAACTTAGCGCTGAGTTTTTACCTAAAAGATATTCGGAGTTAAGCGAATAGTTCGAGATTTCGAAAGCTGATTTCGATTTGTTTCTCAGTTCAATATTCGTCCCGTCATCAAAATAAAACTTATAATCATTATCCGATTTTTCAGATGTAAGGGAAAAATGATATTTGAGTTTTTTAAAACTATTTGAAATTTTAAAAAGATATTTTTTAAAATTGTACGAACCAATCTCCCCGCCCGCTTTAACATTTAACTTCTTGCTTGAAACATCATCGGTAATAATATTTACAACTCCTCCCATTGCATCGGAGCCATACATTGAACTAAAGCCGTTATTCATAACTTCAATTTTTTGAATATCTCCGGCAGGGATTAATGACAAATCAGTTTGCCCGTTTTGAATAGAGTTCAGCTTTGAGCCGTTTAGTAAAATCACAGTATGCTCCGCGCCGAGTCCGTTAATAGAAATCGTCTGCAATGAAGATGAATTGCCATAAGATTTCACATAAACTCCCAGAACGGTTTTCAAAATATCGGAAATATTCGCGCTGTTCCTTCTTTGAATGGATTTTTTATTCAGCACAGATATATGCGAAGGAGCGGATAAAGGATTTATTTCATTATAAAAGGAAGTTATCTCAATTTGGTCAATTGAATAAAGTGAGGAATCCTGCGTTTGCGAAAAAGCAAGATTAAAAACAAACAGTAATATGAAGCTAAGTGGTAATTTCAAAATGAGTATAAGAAAAAAATCCCGTTTTCTTTACCTGAATCATCATAAAAAACAATAAAGAAAACGGGACTTCCCGTACTCATTTGCCTTTATCATTTCCCACGATGACTTTGGTTATATTTGCGGCAGGTCTCCTGACTTATGAGCTATTTGCATCCGCCTTCCCGTTTTTAAACAGTGGCAAAGTAGATGCTCTTCTCAATTACAGTTGCGGGGACAGTCCCGGATTTTCACCGGATTCCCTTTTAGTCCTTAATTAGGAACCGTAAATATTATATAGAGAACTTATACAAATATAATTATAATTTTTCTGAAATCCTATATGAGCAAATCATACTTTTTGTCTTCCGCATTAGCGAATTTTGTATAGAAAATTTTTTGCAACTTAATTTCCATAATATCTAACAATACTATTTTATGAAAATTGTAAAACGGTCATGGGCTGAGCCTTTCAAGATAAAGGTGATTGAGCACCTGAAAATGACATCAAAAGAGGACCGCCTGAAAGCAATTAAAGAAGCAGGATATAATACTTTTCTTTTAAAATCGCAGGACGTTTATATTGATTTACTTACTGACAGCGGAACGAATGCAATGAGCGATTATCAGTGGGCAGGAATGATGCTGGGAGATGAAGCCTATGCAGGAAGCAAAAACTACTATTATCTCGAAGACAATGTAAAAAAATACTACGGCTTTAAATACCTTGTGCCTACACATCAAGGCAGAGGAGCAGAGCATCTTGTATCACAAATTCTTATAAAGAAGGGCGATTACATTCCCGGTAATATGTACTTTACAACTACACGGCTTCATCAGGAATTAGCCGGCGGTACTTTTGTAGATGTGATTTGCGATGAAGCTCATAACCCAGATGATACCAGCCCTTTTAAAGGAAACATTGACCTTAATAAACTTGAAACATTAATCAAAGAAGTCGGACCTAAAAAGATTCCTTACGTATCAGTGGCAGGTCCTGTAAATATGGCAGGCGGTCAGCCGATTTCAATGCAAAATATCAGAGACGTAAAAAAACTATGCGATAGTTACGGAGTGAAAATTTGGCTGGATGCAACACGCGCAGTGGAAAATTGTTACTTTGTAAAAATGCGGGAAAAAGGTTATGAGAAAAAAACGATTGCAGAAATACTGAAAG
Source organism: Bacteroidota bacterium (assembly GCA_018266845.1). Lineage (GTDB taxonomy): Bacteria > Bacteroidota > Ignavibacteria > Tepidaquicellales > Tepidaquicellaceae > JAFDZO01. Next base: position 155,920 of record JAFDZO010000011.1, read on the forward strand.
AAATGTGTTCTTACTTTGAAGGCATCTGGGTAAGCGCTAAGAAAGATTTACTCGTAAATATCGGCGGCTTCATGGCTACAAGAAACAAAAAAGTTTTTGAGGAAACCAGAAATCTTGTAGTGGTATATGAAGGACTTCATACATACGGCGGTCTAGCCGGAAGAGATTTAGAAGCAATGGCGCGCGGTATTGAGGAAATGGTAAACTTCGATTATCTGCACTCAAGAATCGGGCAGATAGAATACTTTGGTAATTTATTATTGAAAGCCAAAATTCCTATTGTAAAACCTATCGGCGGACACGCAGTTTTTCTCAACGCCAGAAAATTTTTATCCCATATTCCGCAAGACCAGTTCCCCGCACAAACATTGTGCGCCGAGCTTTATTTGGATTCAGGCGTGAGAAGTATGGAGCGAGGAATAGTTTCGGCAGGCAGGGATAAAGTTACAGGCGAGCATAAATTTCCGAAACTTGAACTCGTAAGATTAACATTTCCAAGAAGAGTTTATACTCAGGCACACCTTGATGTTACTTTCGAATCTGTCGCCGAGGTGTATAACAGAAGAAAAAAGATTAAGGGGTTAAAGATGATATATGAACCGAAATACTTGCGTTTCTTTCAAGCAAGATTTGTTCCAATTAAATAAATAACAAAGGAAAATAGTCCGTCCGGTGTTATCGGGCGGACTATTTTTTATAAAAAAGAAACATAAACGCCATCGCTCCTATTGCAGCTAAAATTACGGGTATAGCGCTAAAAAATTCAACACACTTTAAAAAGCTAAAGGTTTTATTTTTTCTTTTCTGTTAAGCTTGCCCAATTCCCTGAATCGTCAACAAATACTGCCGCTACTCCATAAAATTCTTTTGTAGGCTCTTTTGTAAATTTAACCCCTTTAGCTTTCATTTCTTCATAGGTAGCATAAATATCTTCGCACTCATATGAAGCGCCGCCCATTTTGCCTGAGTTAAGCAAGCCCCTCATTGCCTCTGCGCTTGCCTCATCAAACATCATGCCCTTGGTTGCTTCCATTAAGACTAATTCAAATCCTTCCATTCCTTTTGGGCAAACTGTGAGCCATCTTCCTTTATCAAATTTTGCATCAGTTACGATTTTAAAGCCAAGCTTATTTACATAAAAATCGTAAGCGCTGTCCTGATTTAAAACAAAAATGCAGTGATGAGAAATTTTTGAAATCATTTTCAATTTTTTTTTGATTAATTAATGTACAAATATAGGGAGAGATTTAGGAACGGGCTTCTTGAAAATTGCTTTTTTTATGCTCAACAAATTTTCCTGCAAAACATCCCGGAATAAAATTCAGCGGCTTCTTTTTAATTTGCATTTTTAATGCAATCTGTTGTGATTTGTATTCAGAAGGAGTATTGCCTGCTTCCCTTTTGAACAATCCTGTAAACGAGCTGACACTATCAAAGCCTACGGCGTAGCACACTTCTGTTACGGTCATTTCGTTTTTTAATAGCTGCTTGGCTTCTTCAATTCTAACCGAAGTAAGATATTGATGTGGTGTCTTTCCGTATGTTTTTTTGAAAAGTCTTATGAAATGAAATTTAGAAAAGTAAGCTTCATCGGCAATATCATTTACATCAATCGCTTCGGCAAAGTGCTCATCAATGAACATCTTCGCCTGGACAATTCTTTTGTAAAGATACATTTTGGGATAAGAGTCTTTCTCCATTTATGTTAACCTACTTCACAAACTGCTTCACTGCATTTGTTTGCGTTTCTATTTTATCGAAAATCATTTCATCTTTTACAGGTGAATAATATTCCTGCAATAATAAATTTTTCATCGTTCCATTATCATCGTAACTTAATAAATATAAAGAACCTGAAATTTTTTCAAGAGTTACCTTATTTGATTTTGAAACCATCGGATAAATAACTTCTTCGAGATAAATCTGCAAATCTTCGTTTTCATCCCCTGCTATATCCTGAACTAAAGTTGAGCTGAATATTTCTTCTTTGGTCATGTTTGTATCCGTGTCATCAACTGCGTTATTCTGCTGGCTTGTAGTCTGGTTCTGTTTGTTATCTGTCTTCTGCTTATCCTCTTTAGAACATGAAATAAAAAGTACTGCAAGTAATACAAATGGAATAATTTTTAACATCTGATTTATTATTTTAAAATTTTTAAATTAAACTCTGTAGTGAACGGGTTCAAAAGTTAACTCATTTTGATTTAACTTTTTTACAAATAAAATTTCTGCCTGCGGCTGAATGTTGTGTATTACGCCTGATTTTTGCCAACCATGCCTTTCAAAAAATCCAAGCATAATTGCGTTATCATCTTCAGTGGAAGAAAAAATCAGTTCGGCATTTTCATCTTTATAAATTTTTTCTGCCTGCTCGTATAATCTTCTTGCTACTCCCCTCTGCCTGAATTCTTTATTTACGCATACAAACTGCACAAACGGCCGGTCGTAAAAACTTCTGTTATGGGTAAGATAGCCTGCTACTTTATCCTCAATCAAAGCAACAATTATCTCACCTCGTTTAATTTCTTCTTTTCTGTCTCTGGCAAATACATCGAATGCATCAATACCCGGGAAATCTTCTAATGTCGCTTCTCTTATTATCATTTTTATTTCAACACTAAAACACTAAACTCACAAAACGACACTAAAATATAATTTAAAAAAATTTTGTGGATTTTTGTGTGCTTCGTGTTTTAGTGTTAAATCAATTTATAAAAAATGCCAACACAAATATTTGCATTGGCATTATAAATTTTAACGAACGGAAAATAATTTATTTTATAATTCCGAAATCTTTTCCGATTTCTCCGAATATCTCAAGTATTCTGTTCAGGTGCTCATCCTGATGTGTAGCCATGTAAGAAGTTCGCAACATTGCCATTCCTACCGGAACTCCCGGAGAAATGAACGCATTAACAAAAACCCCTTTATCAAACAACGCTCTCCAAAATTTGAAAGTAATATCATCCTGACCTAATACAACAGGAACAATTGCTGTTTCGCTTTCGATTACATTGAATCCCATATCCTTAAATCCTTTTCTCATCTTAGCAGCGTTAGCAATAAGCTTATCTATTCTTTCCGGTTCTGCCATTAAAATATCAAGTGCAGCGCTTGCAGCAGCTACAGAAGCGGGAGTCGGTGATGCAGAGAAAATCAAGGCAGGAGCATGATGCTTTAAATAATTTATCACTGCCCTTTCACCTGCTACAAATCCGCCTAAAGAAGCAAATGTTTTTGAGAACGTACCCATTACCATATCAACTTCATTATCAAGACCGAATTTAGAAGCTGTTCCTCTTCCGCCTTTTCCGATAACACCTGTTGAGTGAGCATCGTCAATTAAAATTCTTGCATTATATTTTTTGCAAAGCTCTACAAGCTTAGGCAAATGAACAATTTCACCTGTAGTTGAAAACACACCATCACTGGCAACAAGTTTAGCAGCGTCAAGCGGAATTTTTGAAAGCACTTTTTCAAGGTCTTCCATATTATTGTGTTGATAACGCTTGAATTCGGCAAAGCCGCCTTTAGCCATCATATTTGCTGCAACTATACATGCGTGGTTATCTTTATCTGAAATTATATACTCGCCTTTGTTTACCAGGGTTGGAATTATTCCCTGAGCCGTCTGATAGCCGGTTGAAAAAAGCAGAACTGCCTCTTTTCCGAAAAATTCGGCAAATTTATGTTCTAAATTGATGTGTAAATCAAGGGTGCCGGTCAGATATCTTGAACCTGAACAGCCTGTTCCGTATTTTCTGATAGCTTCTAATGCAGCTTCTTTTACTTTCGGGTGAGCCGTTAAGCCAAGATAATTATTAGAGCCTGCCATGATAATCTTTCTGCCTTCAATCTGTACAACGGGTCCTTCGTTTTCCTCAATTGCTCTGAAATATGGGTATAATCCGCTTGCCTTTACTTCATCTGCTCTTGTGAAATTATAACACTTTTGAAATAAATCCATTTAACTCCTATTAATTTTTAATTCAAGGGTAAATATTTTAAAATAGAAAATACTAATTATTCTATCTAACTTCTATGTTAAAATTTAATAATAATTTAATAGATTGAAAGCTTTTATAACCGGAGCAACAGGATTTGTGGGCAGCCATTTAGTTGATAAATTGCTCGCAAAAGAATACGAAGTATATTGCCTGAAAAGAAAGACTTCATCCACAAAATGGCTCGATGGAAAAAATGTAAATTATGTTGACGGCGACCTCTTTTCAAATGAAGTTCTTGAAAAAACCATAAAAGATATGGATTATGTGTTTCATGTTGCAGGAGTTGTGAAATCCAAAGATAAAGAAGGATTTATAAAAGGAAACCAGCTTGCAACAAGAAACCTGATTGAAATTACATACAAAGTTAATCCCAATATTAAAAAATTTGTGCATGTTTCATCACTGGCAGCCGTTGGTCCTAATTTAGACGATAAACCGATTACCGAAGAAACGCCTTACCACCCGATAACCACTTACGGCTATACAAAACGGGATGCCGAGCTTGAAGTAATGAAGTATGCGGACAAAATGAACGTTACAATCGTAAGACCGCCGGCTGTTTTCGGTCCGCGCGATACTGAGGTTTTCGTTTATTTTCAAACTTTTGCAAAAGGCTTAAACAGCGTCATTGGATTACGTGAAAAATTTCTTACATTAGTCTATGTTGAAGATTTGGCCGATGCAATTGTTCTTGCAGGTGAAAAAGCCGAGGCAAAGGGGCAAAAATATTTTGTCGGCTTTGAAGAAGCATATAACTGGAAGCAAATCGGGGAAATTACCGGAAAGCTTCTAGGCAAAAAGGCATTCAAAATTGCCTTACCTCATTTTATTGTTTTCACAGTTGGAGCATTTGCCCAGTTTTTTGCGGGATTTTCCAGCAAGCCAGCAACTTTAAACCTTGAAAAATGCAGGGATATTACTCAAGTACGCTGGGTCTGCTCAGTTCAGAAAGTTAAAAAGGAGCTTGGCTTCAAATCGAATTACACTTTGGAATCGTCTTTTAAAAAGACTATTGACTGGTATAAAGAACAAGGCTGGATAAAGTAGTTTTCAGTTGGTAGTTGTCAGTTATCGGATATATTGTAACTGATTTAAATTATTACATATTAGAACCCTAAATATTACTCAAATTCTGTGATTAAAACATACTTACATTCCGTAATAAATAACGCTTTAAAAAAGCTCAATTTTCCTGAAAAATCCATACAGCTTGATAATCCTAAAGATGAGAAGCACGGCGATATAACTACCAATGTTGCCTTAACGTTATCCAAAGAGCTTAAACAAAAACCGCGAGATATTGCGCAGAGCATTATGGATAATCTTGATTTAAATCCTGAAATCATTTCAAAGGTCGAACTTGCCGGCGCAGGATTTATAAACTTTTTTATATCTGATAAATATTATATTGCAGAGCTTTTAAATATTCTCACTGAAAAAGATAAATACGGGAAATCCGACGATTTCACTGGAAAAAAAGCCAATCTCGAATGGGTTTCCGCAAATCCCACCGGACCGCTTCACCTTGGCCACGGCAGACAGGTTTGCCTCGGAAAAGCTATTGCCAATTTGCTTGAATGCGTCGGCTACGATGTAACCCGGGAATATTATTACAATGATGCGGGAAACCAGATGGAAAATCTCGGAAAGTCCGTTTATGCGCGTTATATGCAGATTATTGACCCGAACTTCCCTTTTCCTGAAGACGGCTATGTTGGCGATTATATCAAACAAATTGCACAGTTAATTTACGATGAAAGAAAAGATTCTTTAAAAAATTCAACGGATTTAAGTTTATTCAAAAAAGCCGGAGAAAACTACAATTTTAAGATGATTCGAAGCACTTTGAACAAGCTTGGAATTCATCACGATATTTTCTCCAACGAGTCGCAGCTTTATACAGACGGCAAGATTGATAAAACCATAAACGAATTTATTGCGCGCGGACTTGCCTACGAGAAAGATGGCGCATTATGGCTGAAAATGGACGAAAAAGCGGGTTTTGATAAAGACAAAGTAATCCGCAAAAGCACGGGTGAACCCACTTACCGCCTGCCCGATATGGCTTATCATATCGAAAAGCTTAACCGCGGATATGACCTCATAATTGACATTTTCGGTTCAGACCACGGAGATACCTACAAAGAGGTTCTTTATGGTGTTCAGTCCCTTGGCTATGATACCTCGAAAATTAAGGTGATTATTCACCAGATGGTTACTTTCAAAGAAGGCACTGAAAGCGTGAAAATGAGCAAAAGGAGCGATAAATCTTATCCTCTTGACGGACTCATTGAGGAAGTCGGTGCCGATGCCGTGCAGTTTTTCTTCGTTATGCGCGGAGCTAATACGCATCTTGATTTTGACATTGCCCTTGCAAAGGAGCACTCGGATAAAAATCCGGTTTATTACCTTCAATATGCACATGCGCGGATTTGCGGTATTTTACGCAATGCCGAGGACAATTTTCCGGGATTTGATTTCCGCTCGGAAGCGGCTTTTTCCGATGGCTTAATCGGCACAGAAGAAGAGATTCAGCTTTTGAAAATCCTTGCGAAATTCCCCGAGGAAGTAAGCTCCTCAGCAGCTTCATTTGAACCGCATAAGATTATTACATATCTGAATGTTGTGGCTGAACGATTCCATAAATTCTATCATAATAACCGCGTTTTAGATGCAGAAAACAAGGAGCTTTCCATAGCTCGCCTTAAGGTCTGCCTGGCGACGAAGCAAATCCTCAAAAATGGCTTTGAAATCATAGGAATTTCGGCACCGGAGCGAATGTAATTGCCGGTTTTTAGTTATCGGTTGCTTGAGGGCGATAATTAGCTGATTTTACATAGGGTGAAACTTACGCCCCCTCGTAAGTTTTGAGATAAAATGCTGTTAAAACAATTTGAATTTTTGTGATTTTCGGAGAATCCATGGTTTTGGCACGTTAAATCACTGTAATAACAATAAAATTCAGGTTGCAAAAATTAGTGCGATTATACAAATAAATATCAATAATACTAGTAGTTTACCTACATTCCAGAATGGTGTTCCATCCATTTCATTTTCTCCATAAGGTACTTTTTTGCCATATAATTCTTCAAAAAGGATATTAGACTCATCTGGTCGTTTTCTTAAAGTATTATAGATCGCCCATAGCCAGTCAATTCTGTTTTCCCTTTTTTCTTCCTTTGATAACTCTTTTTTATATAACATAATCATGTACAATCGGCTATTTCAAGACCACTATATTATAAATCAACAAACATAGATATAAAAATATAATCAATCCTACTATAGCAGCTATTATTCCAAGCCAAAATGGACCAGTCTTGACTTCTTTTTTAGTTTTTGGGGTAATAGAATATTGTATCATGCCGTCTAAAAAAACTCCCGGAATTTCTGCCAATATGCCAAGTATAAAACCCGCTAATATTTCAAAAAAGATTGTGAACATATTTTTTTTAATTAAAACCTCACGCCTTCATGCCCCTGTAAACATACACTATTCCGAGATAAATTATTATTACAAACGCAATAAAAAGCAGAAGAAAAAGCCATCGCGGTAATTTCAGCCCCTTCCGGGTTTTATCCATAGCTCCTGTTGTGATACTAATGCCAATTAATCCTGCAATTTCTCCAATTGCCCACGCAAAAAATCCTATTATTAATTCCAATATTGTGTGCATTTCTTTCCCGGCTCGTTTATTAACTAATTTTACGAGATTTTCATTCCGTAAGTTTATGTATTATCAAAAGAAAAAATATAAAATTAAAACAACAACTATGACAAAAAGAATACTCTTTATGAATATTGTATCAGCTCTTCCGCTTCCTCGTCTCTCCTGCCGAATTTTTGTAAATGTAATAGACATAGCAAGTAAAGATTATTATGATACAAATCGCAGCTACTGTTAACCCAAATTGTCCTTGAAATAGGTAATGCAAATTAACTAAAATAAAACTTGATTTCACAGAAAGAAATACAAATAAATGCCAAAAACGATTATGATTAAAATCACAATTTTATAAAAACCAATCAGGATTTGATTAGTATTTTCTTCTTCTATAAGTTTATCTTTTTGTTCTTCTCCGCGTTCTGAAAGTATATTAATTTGTTTTTTCGACAGCCTTCCCTTTTGAATTTGCCGCATCATCAATCCGAAAAAAATAATTATTAACACAAAATCAACCCACATAGGCTTATTAAACTTAAAAGCTCTATCTATGTAGGTATATATTACAATAAGAATAATTAATCCATATTCTTTTAAAAACTGTTTCATTAAAATCTTTATTAGAAGTTAAAAATTCCATTTTACTTTTCTTTACTTTGTGTATTTCCTAAGAATTAAACAGAGTTACATTTCCTATAATTTTCTCTTTAGCGCACAGTCTGTCGTCAGATATACTCCTGCGATAATTATTATTGTAAACAGTAAATCTCTAAATCTTCATAATCTACTGTTATCATTTCTACTTTCTTCCATCACTTCAAGTTCTGCAAGCTCCTCTAGGAAAGATTTTCTTTAACATATTTTCTGAATATCCATTCCGCAATTAAGAGCAGCCAAAAAAAGGCTATGCAAATCCACTGCATTGTTTCGGATAATGCTCCGGGGGCTTTATCTTTCAGCAGAGCCCATAGTACAAGCATTGGGATTAGGAATGCCCACTCGAATAATGCCCTAAACCCTTTATTTTTTATACTTTTTTCAAACACTTGTAAACACTGAGTGAAGATTTTAACTAATAAATATTATTAAAATACTAATTCAAAAATTAATTTTAACGCAAAAAGCACCGCCAGAATATATAAAATTATTACTATAGCAGTTGTCGTTTTTTCTGAATTCTTTTCAGAATTAGATTTTCTTTTCTCTAATTCCTTAAACTTTAGCTTATTATTAATTCTTACTAACCAAAGAACAACAATCACTAAAAGCAGAACGTTGTTTTCGGGTTTGTCGAGATGTTTAAAAAGATAATCTAGTGAGCGCCCAGGATATGACATAAAGCTGATATTCAATATTTTTTTAAAAATCAACGTGCTACAAATATAATTACTACTACAATTATTACAATAATAAGTAATAATAGTCTTACTTTAATGCGAAATGATTTATCACCGGAATTTTGATTTTCCTCAGATGTATTTTGTACTGCCCGGGTAAGCCCGAAAGAATCCATATCCCATAAAAACCAGAAAAATTTTTCAAGAAAATCAAAAAAGGATTTATTACCTGTATGTTTATTCATAGAAGAGGAAAATTCATTAATAAATTTATATCTTTAAGTGTCAATCAGAAAAAAGTAAAAATTAGTAAAAGTATATAGATTACAAAAAGAAAAATTTTTATTTTTCCACGCCATCTGAATTCCTGCCTTAGCTCGTAGCTGTTACCAAATTCGTCTTCGCCATGCGTATCTGATATATCAATACGTCCTGTCATACTTAGCCATCTCCTGTTTTCGCGGTCTTCGTCGTAATCATCATCAGGTTCGGTTTTCCGAAAGAAAAAAATGAGCAGAGGTATAAGTATTGCACCCATTACCCATGCCATTGGATGTTCTTTTAGTGAATCAATTATATCCTGTAAAAAAGGATTAATGAGAAATATGAAAAACAATATTTGTTAAATTTATTTGTTTGCGACATAAAATTGTTAATGATGGGAAAAGAACAATTGTCTATATCTTAATATTAAGAGTAGGAATAGAATTATTATCAAAACCCATAGCTTTAATTTTCTATAATCACGATATTTATTTCTCGTTTCTTCGCTGTTGCCGTACTCATCGGTGCCGGGTTTATCTGATAAATCAATTCTTCCGCTAAATCTGAACCATTGACGTTCTCCATATTCTTCTCCCCAAGTCCCTTCTGATTTGCGGTTCGAAAAGAAAAAATGAAATATTACTAAAAATAAAATTATACCTATTACTGCAATAATAATATTTTCAGTATATTTATTGAATATTTCTTTTATATCCTGCCAGAATAATTCCATAAAAAATTTACCTAAATATTTTCAAAATAATAATGATAAGATAAACACTTACTGCAGCAACAATTATGAACAACATTAACTCAAACCTGCGTTGTATCCTTTCTTTCTCCTTCCTCTCAATCTTTTCTTCAATTTCTTCAATCTCTTTTTCTGTCAACCCATCATACTCAGTTTTTTTCAGATAGTAAGCTATAGCAAAACATGCTGCAAGCAAAATTGCAAGAGTTGTTTTCTCAAATACTGAAATAGTTGAAAAATTTTCTCTTAGAAAAATTGCTATGATGAGCATTAGAATAAAAATGACCCATCTCATAATTGTACGAACCGGTTTACTTTTGAAAATAGAATTACTCATTAAATTAATATTTCTAATTCATTTTATTAACAATGCAGTTACAAAACTCACTCGAATTTTTAGAAAAGTATTATTTAGAAAAATTTTCTATAACAAATAAATAATGAGCCCCCTATAGTCATTACATACAAATCCCTTATCAACAGGAATTTTACAAATGGCATTTCCCTGCGATTTTGAACAAAATTTTGTTTATTCCTTAAACGATACCTCCATATAAAAGAGAGCTTCTCCTCCACCTTATTCCAACCTCTTTACTATTTATGAAATTTTTTTGTCGTGTGGAGAGCAAGCAAATAGCAGTAGAAATTTTCAATAACTTTTACTGGCAAATTTAATTATATTATATGTTCTAAAAATAGTTACATTTTTCCCCCCTAAAAAAGTATAAGAATGTTAGAAGTTGATAAGTTTTCAAAAAAAGAATCCAAAGAATTCAGAGATTCGCTTGAGAAAATTTCTTCGGATTCGGCTCACGCAAAAAAAATGAAACAAACAGATTTTCTTGGAGCTTTAAAACGCTACGAAAATCTGCTCGAAAGAATAAAGAAGTTAGACCATGATAAACTTGACGGCAAGTATAAACTTGCTTATCGGGAAATCCTCATACAGCTATCCAATATAAATTATTATTCAGCAAAGTACGACAAAGCAAAACATTATACTGACTTATTAGAGCAGGCTGCTGAGTTTTATAATGACAAAAAAATGAGGGCAATGAGCAGATTACAATATGGCAACATCTTTGCCGACCTATCGGATTTTTCAGCTGCGATGAAATATTCCACTGAAGCTCTGAAGCTATATACGGAGCTAAATGATATTGGAGGAATGGGAAGCGCGAATAATAATATTGCAAACATTTTTGTTTTTCAGTATAAAGAAAGTGAGGCATATCCTTACTATGAAAAGGCGCTGGGTTACTTCAATCAAATTGAAAATGAGGAACTGAATAAATCAAATGTACTGCAAAATCTTGCCTCAATTCACATAAAAAAGGGAGAATTTAGCAGGGCTTTGGATTTTTTAGATGAAGCAACTAAACTGAAAGAGCAGATGAACGATTCTTTTGGAACAGCATTAAGCAAATCTTTGATGGGAGAATTAAGCGTTGATATGAAAGATTATGAATCTGCAATTGCAAATTATAAATCTGCGTTGGAAATTCAGGAAAAGCTTGATGATAAAAACGGAATACTATTTTCCAATATGCACCTTGGAAATGCTTATATACAAAAATTCTTATTTGAAAGTAAAAAGGAAAAATCGCTGCTTGCAAGAGCAGAAAAACACCTGCTGGAAGCACTGTTTACTGCGCAAAAAATTAATTCAAAATATAATTTATCGCTTATATACAATACACTTTATGAACTCCATGAGACACAGGGAGATTTTGAAAAAGCCTTAGAATATCATGTAAAGTTCTACGAAGCGGAGAAAGAAATTTTTAATGAAAAGGTGTCTCTGGAGGTGCAAAAGCTGGAAAAAGAATTCCAATTGAAAGAGGCAAAGCACACGGCTGAGATGAATCAGCTAAGAAATGTTGAGCTGGCTGAAACGGTAAAAAAGCTTGAAGAAACTGTAAAACAAAAAAATGAATTTCTTGGAATAGTAGTCCATGACTTAAAAAATCCAATCGGTAATATAAAACTTCTTGCTGAATTTTTGATAGATGAAGGAAGCTATTCAAAAAATGAAATTACTGAATTTAAAAAATATATTATAGAATCTGCTGAGACCTCACTTGATTTGGTAACGCAGCTTTTGGATTATGCAGCAATTGAACAAGGAAAAATAATATTAAATATCAGCGATTTTGATATTGCAGCCGAAACTGAACGAATAATTCGTCTGTACAAACTGAAGACAATGCAGAAAGAGATAGAGGTCAAATACCGCAATGAGCTAAAGAGTAACATTGTAAAACGGATAAGAACTCAATAGTTCAGATATTGGACAATCTTTTTTCCAATGCGATTAAGTTTTCGCCTCCAAACAAGAGTATAATGCTCCGGTTATCGGAAACCGATAGAATTTTGAAAATTGAAATAAAAGATGAAGGACCGGGATTTACAGAAGAGGATAGGAAAAAACTGTTCAAACAATTTTCAAAGTTGAGCGCGCGACCGACTGCCGGAGAACATTCATCAGGGCTTGGTTTGTCAATTGTCAAAAAGCTTGTAGATTCGCTTCATGGTACTATTGAGTGCGAAAGCGAAATAAATAACGGGGCGAGCATGATTGTAAAAATTCCGGTTTAGAAACTAAAAAATTTTACTGCCCGCCGGTATTAAACCGGAGAGCAGCATTACAAAAATTACTTTATGAGAGTCATCTTTCTTATTGAAGTAAATCCGTTAGCGCTCAGCCTGTAAAAATACATTCCCGAAGTAAGAGTAGAGGCATTGAAATTAACCGAGTAATATCCCGCCATTTTATATTCCTGCAGCAGGCTGTTTACTTCCTTTCCAAGCATATCATATATTTTTAATGACACAAATACATCCTTTGGAAGTGAAAAGTTTATCGTTGTTGAGGGATTGAATGGGTTTGGGTAATTTTGCTCAAGAGTAAATTTTTCCGGCGCGCCGACCGAAACATCACCGCTTAAATTATGATATTCGTAGTTTCCATTAAAATCAACTTGCTTCAGGCGATACTGATATATACCGCTTTGTAAAGCATTATCTAAATAGGTATAACTATTAGTATTACTTGACGTTCCGCTGCCTTTTACGAAAGCAATTTTTTGCCAATCCGAATTTGATTTTCTTTCAATTTCAAAACCTGAATTATTCTGCTCTGCTGACGTGCTCCACTTTAGCGCAACGTTATTCGCATTTACGGCAGAAACAAAGCTCGTTAGGTTCACCGGCAGCAAAGCATCATTCATAGCAAAATAAGAGATAACAGGTATATGGTCTGAAGCATAATGAATTCCATCAGCTACAGCGGCAGAAACCGCAGTATTTGGCAGCATGTTAATTGAATCATTCAAATGATTTCCGTCGTTTCCGTAAGCAGTGTATTTAGCTCTAACCCAATAAAATTTTCCGGTTGTAGTATCTGTGCATGCTTTTGAAGGCATAATAAGATCGAACCTGTCATCCATTCCGCCTGTTGCTCCTCCTCCAAAAGAGCGCACACGCGGAGACTGAGTAAAGTAAGCCGAGTATCCCGAAACCCCTGACCAGTTACCCGTCATCCCGTTTATCTGATCAAAAAACTGTCCCTCATTCCCGCCGGCTGCAAGGAGTTTAGTGTATGCTGTTTCAGTTGCGCCATAAAAATTGAAATCTCCCATCACCATAAAAAATTTGCCGGAAGGCAGAGCATTTGTAACCCGCCTGAGGGAATCCACTTCCCTTCCGCGCTGCGCCTCATTAGTTGCGCCGGAACTTGCCTTCAGATGCACACTGTAAAACCTGACAGTATCTTGAATAAAGGGAACATACATTTTAAATTCGGCAATATTGCGAAGCTCGGTGCCGATTATTGTTTGAGAAATAAAGGAAGCTTTGGATTTTTTGAAAAAAAGCAGGTTATCCGAATCCGGTCCGTCTATAAATGTGCACGTATCATATACTCCGGGCGCAAATGACTGAAACACCTGATTGAACAGGACTTTATTGGCAGTTGTTCCAGTGATTTCCTGACATACGAATATATCCGGCGATGCAGAACGAATCACCGTTCTGTAGTATTGAACACGGGAGGTATCGGTACCGGAAAAGTTTAATATGTTCCAATTCATTACTTTCAGCGTATCGAACGCAGCAAATCCTTGATTACTGAACAAAAATAAAGGGAGAATGAATATTAATAGCTTAAGTTTTTTCATTAATACTTTTTCAATTTTATGCTAAAATCGCTTAAATATAAGGATTTTTTAGCTTTTTTTCAGCGAAAATATTAGAACTGCCTTTGAAGATAAATCAAGCAAAGCTCTATTTTCCTATAAAAACAAATTAACCAAAAGGGGGACGAATAGCTGTAAAGTGAGCTGTACCTGCCGGAAAACCAAGCACAACAAGTGTTTGTATTGCGCGTATTTCGTTATTCGTTAGCTGTAATTCAGCATAAAAGTGAACAACAAGCAACGAATAACGAGCAACGACAAGCTATTTGAGAAGTATCATCTTCTTCATTGCCGTATAATTTCCGGCTGTAAAACGATAAATATATGTGCCTGAAGGCAAAGCAGAAGCATCTATTGTAACTGCAAAATTTCCCGCCGGCTTTTGTTCGTTTACCGGAGAAAGCACTTCCCTTCCCGTCAAGTCATACACTTTGAGTGTTACGTAAGCAGAAACGGGCAAGCCGAATCCAATTGTTGTAACGGGATTGAACGGATTCGGAAAATTCTGCGATAAACTGAATCCGCTTGGAATTTCATTTCCGGCAGCGATTATTCCGCTCGTTCCGGTCAGAACATATTTTGCGATTACAGGGCAGTGGTCGGAAGCATAATGTATTCCGTTAACCACATCTACAGGAGCAGCAGTGTTGGGCTGCTTATTAATTGAATCGTTAAAATGATTGCCGTCGTTGCCATACGTAAAGTATTTAGTAGTTGAATATGAAAAGAAAAATTTGCTTCCGGCATTGCTGATTGCTTTCGAGTGCAATAGCATATCAAAGCGGTCGTCCATTCCGCCCGTTGCGCCTCCTCCAAAAGAACGCACGCGCGGAGACTGCGTATGATAAAAAGCATAAGCGGCTACTCCGTTCCAGTTCCCTGTCATGTTTGGAATCGGATCAAAAAACTGTCCCTCACCTGTTGTAACAGCAAGCAGCTTTTGGTAAGCGGCTTCATTTGCCGAGTAAATGTTAAAATCGCCCGCAAGTATAAAAAATTTATTTAATGGAAGCTGGTTTGTATAGTAACGCAATGTGTCCACTTCTTTTCCTCTGAGGATTTCATTTGCGCTGCCTGAACTTGCTTTTAGATGGCATGAAAAAAATCTTACCGTATCCTGTATGAAAGGCATATACATTTTGAACTCGGAAATATCTCTGAGAGCAGTCCTAATCGGCGTATTTGAAATAAATTTCGCCTTGGATTTTTTGTAGAATAAAAGGTTGCCTGTATCGGGTCCCATATTAAATACAACCGTATCATAAACCCCCGGAGCGAATGACTGAAAAACCTGATTATACAAAACTCCGTTAGCAGCGGGACCGCTTATTTCCTGACAGATAAAAATATCGGGATTTGCATTTGAAATAACCGTTCTGTAATACTGAACTCTGGATGTGTCCGTTCCTGCGAAGTTGAGGAGGTTCCAGTTCATTACACGAAGCGTATCGGTGGCTGCAAATGACTGTATGGTGAATACAAATAAAAAAAATATTGCGAGGTTTAGTTTTTTCATATCTTACTGCCGAAATCTCATCGGACTTTGTTTAATAATGGACAAAGAATATAAGTGATTGCGTAAAAAAATGCAGTGGGAATTGTGAGGATATTGGAATACATCTTATCACACGACAAAAAAATTTTCAAATCTAAAATGATATTAAAAACGCTTAATTTTAAAAGATTCCATAGAAACACCCCTCATCCCGCTAAAGCGGGATTCTCCCCTCAAGGGGAGAATTTATTCCTCCATCGAGGGAGGTGCCGAGCAAAGCGAGGCGGAGGGTGTTAAAAAATAGTCATTTCGCACTTTCTTGAGCTATTTTTTGTCGTGTGATGTATGAGCACATATTTGACAGGCTGCGAAAAATTTATTTATTGTAACGCCAAATCATGAGTACTGCTAAAATAATAATACAGGCTATTATCATTGCTGAAATAAGAAATTTTGAATTTTCGTTTTCTGCAATTTCTGATTTTTTGATTTTACTTTGCAAAAGTTTAAACTCAGCATTATAATAATCTTCTTCATTCTCTTTATAATATTCGATTATTTCATCTAACAAATTTTTATCGGATTCTTTTATTTCCTTCAGTTCATCGAATGTTAGCCTTCTTTTTTTTACTTTAATATCATTCCAAAATTCCTGAATTAAAAGTTTATCAAGTGAAGAACTGTACTCCACGTACATTGCGCCATATTTTTTTAATTCCCCTTTATCAAAATATTGAAACCGCATATTGTGAAATTCGCCGGTTTCATTGCCGGGGAAATATGCATCATACAAAAATTTTACAAGCAGCTGCAGCACGATAACATCCTGCCTCTTATTAAAATATGATTCAAGAATTGAAACAAGAATGCTATAGTTATTTACATACATCTTATTATTAAAAATCTGGTCCTCGAGCCTATTTCTTGCAAAAACAAATTTGACAGCATTGGGAATAACGTAATCAACTGCTTCCGTTTCACTGTCATAGTAGGTTCTATAATACAGACTTTTTACTGAATTAACTATTAGCATCTTATATTTTTCATCAGCCAGTAAAGATTCATCTGAATAAAAAATAAAGTTTTTAAAATACGAAGATATATCTCTCAATTCGGAAGTATTAATGTATCTGTATGACAAATTTTTCACCGCAAGACAAAGCCCTTTATATAGCCAGGCAATGGGGTTATTTTTCTCAAACTGAAAAATTTCGGCGCAAACACCTAAACAAGCTCCATAATTTTCATCTTCATAAAACCTCGATAGTTTTTCCTCTAATGACGTAACAAATGAACTCATTTTTTAAATTTTAAAGCAAAGTTTTAAAGTTAGTTTAAAATAATTTATATGCAATAAACACAAAAGGAATTTATATATTATCTTAACTATGATAACTCTTTTGGCACATAATTTTACCTGAGAATACATATTTTTTTAAAAATGTATTTCCTATTTTTCCCAATGCAAAACGATACTACTGCGCTGCACGAAGCATACTCATCCATCTTCGAGCCAGAGCTATTAAGGGAAATTGAAGAGAAGGCGATTGTCTTCAATGCTCCCGCCGGACAGACATTAATGAATATGGGACAGCCCGTAAATGCCGTTCCAATGGTGCTTAAAGGCGCTGCTAAGGTGTGCCGCATAAATGATGACGGACAGGAATTTCTTCTATACTACGTAAAAAAAGGCGAGGGCTGCGCAATTGCATTTGCATGCGGAATGATGGAGCATGAAAGCCCCATAAAAAGCACCGCTGAAGACGATATTACGATTTTATTTGTTTCAGTAAATCAGATGTATGAGTGGATGGCAAAATATCCCTCATGGAAAAAATTTGTAATGGATACGATGGTTACGGAATTTATTGACATGATTAAAAACATAGATAACATTGCATTCAAAAAATTAGACGATAGAATTGTAAATCATTTAATAGATAAATCAAAAATATCCGGCTCTTCCCTTTTAAATATTTCTCACCAGCAAATAGCCGATGAGCTTGGCACAAACCGGGTCGTAATCTCCCGCTTATTAAAAAAACTTGAAAAGGAAAAGAAACTGCTTCTTTTCCGTAATCAGATAAAATTGCTTAATGAACTTAAGTAATATTCTTTGCTAAGCTGGAGCCTCGTAAAGAGTTCCTCTTTTATGTGCGTTACAACGCGGGAGCGTTGTAACTAGTTTCCATGTCGCTTTTCCAAATTTTACGTTACAACGCGGGAGCGTTGTTACGATAAAACGAATTGTAACATTTATTACACACTTATGTAATAATGTTACCGATTTTTTCGTGCTCTCTTTCCTATTTTTGTATATCAAAAAAATTAAGTGATAATTCTAAAATGGAAAAAGAACTCATCGAAATCCGCGAACAACAAAAAACATCGTGGAATAAATTTTCACCGGGATGGAAAAAATGGGATGATTTATTTATGGAACATCTTAAACCTATGGGTGAAGAAATAATTAATCAGCTTGACCTTAAAGACTCTGATATTGTGCTCGATATTGCAGCAGGCACAGGCGAACCGGGGCTGACAATTGCTTCAAAAGTGAAAAGCGGAAAAGTAATAATCACCGACCTCGCCGACGATATGCTTGTTATCGCTCACGAGAATGCAAAAAAGAAAAAAATCAATAATGTCGAGTTCAATGCCTGCTGTGTGTGCGAGCTTCCGTTTGAAGATAATACCTTCGATGCAATAAGCTGCCGTTTGGGATTTATGTTCTTCCCTGATATGAAACTTGCAGTAAAAGAAATGACACGGGTTCTGAAACCGGGAGGAAAAATTTCAACCTCAGTATGGCTTGGTCCCGAAAAAAATTTCTGGGTAACGGCAATGATGGGAACGATTAATAATAATATGCAGCTTCCCTCTCCGCCTGCGGGCGCGCCGGGAATGTTCCGCTGCGCAGGTAATGATTTTATGACCGGACTTTTTGCTGAAGCGGGGCTGAAAAATATTTATCACTCGGAAGTTACCGGCAAGCTGAACTGCGGAGATGCAGATACATACTGGACGATGATGACTGAGCTTGCGGCTCCCGTAGTAGCTGCATTAAGCGGTGCGGATGATTCAACCAAAGAAAAAATAAAGTATGAAGTTTTTGAAACTGTAAACAAAAAATTTCCTGACGGAAGTATTGTGATAGATTCGGGTTCTCTTGTAATCTGCGGAGAGAAGTAAATTTTTTAGGGGGCAGTATTCCCGGCTGTTACAGGTTCAGCCGGGAATACTTATTTTTTAACTTACACTAAATAATGTTTTACATTTTAATTCTGCTGCCATTTGTTTCAGCAAAAAAACACTCAATCGTATATAAAAGATTCTTTGTTAAATTTTCCAATGCTAAAGGCAAACTTTGCGGTGAAAAAAACGGCAGCACATTCGTAAAGTAAACTGCAAAAAAATTCATTTGGATGTTTCACCACACGACAAAAAAATATTTCATACTTGTAAATATTTATTTAACCGCAAAGAACGCAAAATATGACTACAAAGTTCGCAAAGTTCTTAAAAACAAACTCAAAATATAATTTCTCAAACTCGAAATTGTTCAACCAAAACAGACATTAAAGCGCAGTCAGTTTTATGTTTGAGATATTTAGGAAAAATATTTTATTTTTTTTGTGTGCTTTGCCAAAAACTTTGCATCTTTGCGGTTAAATTTAGTTTTTAAGAAAAATATTTATCGTGTGATGAGTTTCGATATACTCTCCACCTTTCTACATTTATTTTTATCTCTTGTTTCGTGAGTTTTGTATATATAAAAATGTAATCGGCACAATGTTTGCATGGTTATGTATATGAAAAATTTCTCTAAACGCTAAAAAGTACTATTTTTTGAAATTCATCCGTATTACCCTGCTTAGATTTATAGCCGGATGACTATCACATAGTAGTATTTCTATTATCAAAATTTTTTTTCCCCTATGAAAAAACTCATTACTGCTCTGTTATTTTTTTCTTTTTGTTTCCCTATTTATGCTCAATGGGAACGCCCTTATTATGATATTTTTGCAGTCTGCTTACTGATAAAAGACGGAAATATTTATGCCGGCAAGAATGGTGTCTCGCGCACGACTGATGGCGGGCAATCATGGAATCTCTTCAATAATGGACTGCCTAATGTTGCCAACCGCTTTCAGGTAAACAGGATGTATAATTTTAATGGAATAATATATGCGGGTCTTGATACGATGGGTGTTTATATATTACCCGATGGAGGTAATACGTGGAGTCAAAGAACTACAGGACTTCCTGCCAATGTAACTGTTAAATCCTTTGCAGGATATAGTACAGTTTTATTCGCAGGAACAGATAAGGGAGTCTTTAAATCCACGAACGGAGGAGGATTGTGGAATCTATCCGGTATGGCAGATACAATGGTTGTGGACTTAATCTTCCGCGATAATATTTTATTTGCTTCAAATTATTCAGCAGGCGTAAAAGTCTCCTCTGATTTGGGGCAGACATGGAAAAACGCCTCTAATGGAATGACCGGAACAAAGTGGGCATTTACTTTTACAAACACCCCAAACTATTTAGTTGCAGGTACTTCCGATGCGAAAATATACAGGACATCAAACAACGGCACAAACTGGGAACAATGTTATTCGCAAAGCCCAGCCAACAACGCTATTTACTCCTTAAAGTATGCGTTGAATAGACTAATTGCAGGAACTGCGCAAGGAATATTTTATTCATATAATCAGGGAGCCACTTGGCTGCCGATGAATGACGGATTCCCTCCTAATACCGAAATGCGTTCCGATGCAATTGTCATTTCAACAATAAAAGTTTTTGCTGCCCCTACCAACGGAGTTTACCAAAGACCGCTTTCACAGCTCACCTCAGTTACTTCATCAACTGCGGAGTTAAGTAATTTTGAACTGAAGCAGAATTATCCTAATCCGTTCAATCCTAATACAGTTATCAGTTATAGGTTGTCAGTTGCCGGAGATGTATCGCTAAAAGTATATGATTTAGCCGGTAACGAAGTCGCAGCGCTTGTTAACGAAAAACAAAATGCAGGAAGTTATTCCGTAACGTTTGATGCAGGGAAATATAATCTATCGAGTGGAGTTTATTTTTATAAGCTTAAAACGGAAAATTTTTCTGATACGAAAAGTATGATTCTAGTAAAGTAAACTGAATATAAAAGATGTTATTGTAAACCCCGAAAGCGCTGCTCCAGGGGTTTTGTATTTATAGGATAACGCTTTTGAATTTTCATTTCATGTAAAAGAGCGTACTTTAAGGTAACTAATTCTCCTGCTATGAAAAAAATAATTTTAACAATTATTGTTTTTGCCCTTTCAAGCAGTAAAATCTATGCTCAATGGAATCAGATAGGACCAAACTACGGCTCATCAAACAATCCTACTCCGATTATTAATAATATCTGCACAGCTTCCGATACAATCTATGCTGTCAATAATGTTTTTGGAATTCATTACTCAACTAATCTTGGAGTAACATGGTGCGAAACCGGTCTTCTTAATGGAAATTATGTTTCCGTTGCTGCTTCGAGAGGTGTAATTCTCATAGGTAAAGATGCTATTTACCGCTCAACAGATAAAGGCGAAACATGGAACGGCATTCCATCATCAGGCGGCATTCAAACACTTGCATTAAAAGATAATATTGCTTTATGCGGAAGATCAGTTGGATTTTTTATCAGTACTGATGCCGGATTGTCATGGGCAAATCCTATAGTAACCGGTAATTTTACTGCATCTGCAATATCGGGAACTGTATGTCTGGCAGGAAGCACAAGCGGATTATACCGCTCAACAAATTACTCTTCCTTCCCTCTTGCGCTTTCAAAAACAGTAAACTCGCTCACTGTAAATAGCAATACAGTATATTGCTGTTCTACAACGGGACTTGATATTTCAACTGACCAAGGGCTTACGTGGAATACCACATCTATGACGATGAATACAAACAGCTTAGCTTTTTACAACGGAAACCTCTATTGTATTTCAGGCGTAGGAATTTATAAATCAACAAACGGAGGAGTGAACTGGAATTTGAATTACACTGCAGCTGCAAATTTGAAGACGATTAATTCCGCCTCAAACGGATTAATAGCGCTCGGTGAAAACGCAACGTACAGCAGTACGAATGACGGCGCATCATGGACTCAAACAGCATTCCATTTTATGCAATCTTACACTGCATACAAAACATCAACAGCTTTATACACATCAACAAATAACTTCGGAGTTTACCGCACTACGAACAACGGCGCAAACTGGATTAACCCTACAAACGGATTAGACTTTTGGAGCATCAGAAGCTTTACTCAAAGCGGCTCTATATTATTTGCAGGAATGAACAATGTTGGAGTTTATAATTCTACCGATGACGGATTGTCATGGAATGCACTGGGGCTTTCCGGCAATACAGTTTTTGCTATGAACACGACCGGATTGACTTTACTTGCAGGCACAAAAGATAACGGAATTTTTTATTCCACAACGAACGGGTTAAGCTGGGCTCAAACGAATGTAAATTCAGGAACGATTTATTCGATTTACTCAAATGGCGTAAGACTCTTTGCAGGAGGAACTGCTGCGGGAATTAATATTTCTACCACAGGAGGAACTTCATGGAGCACAGTAAGTTTTCCTAGCGTGCCTCTTGGTTCTTTTGCGCATATTAATAATTTTATTTTCGCAGGAGGCGGAGCGGGTATTTTTTACTCGACAAACAACGGCGATAGTTGGGCACAAACTCCGTTTGCATATCCTTACGTAAATGCTCTTGCTGTAAGCGGAAACTATTTATTTGCAGGCACAGAAAAAAACGGAATTTTTGTCAGCAGCAATAACGGCGCCACGTGGACTAACATAAACCGAAACCTCGGCACACGGCTTTCAATCTCACGTATGCTGGTTAGCGGAAATGATTTATATATTTCGACTTATACAAACTCGCTTATTCAAGCGCCTATAAGTAATCTTGTTGGAGTTCAAAACACCGGAAACTCAGATATTCCATCAAGTTTTAACTTAAAACAGAATTATCCTAATCCGTTCAATCCTAATACAGTTATCAGTTATAGGTTGTCAGTTGCCGGAGATGTATCGCTAAAAGTATATGATTTAGCCGGTAACGAAGTCGCAGCGCTTGTTAACGAAAAACAAAATGCAGGAAGTTATTCCGTAACTTTTGATGCAGGAAAATATAATCTTTCGAGTGGAGTTTATTTTTATAAGCTGAATGCGGGAGGGTTTGAAGATACGAAGAGAATGGTGTTGGTGAAGTGAGACTTCAATCTTATAATCAATTAATATAATAATATGGAACCAATTTTTACTTTAGCATTTTCAGAATATAAAACAGCTCTTGAGTTAAGCAAATATTTTAAAAAAGCGGAGGCATACTCCATTAATATACCATTAAGTAGATTTCAAAAAGGGTACGATTTAATTATATATAACTCCGAAACTAAAAAATCAATTACAATTCAAGTTAAAGCTTCCCGTTCTTATGTTGACACTGCTAAACGTAATCACAGAGATATTGATTTTCCAATCGACTGCCATTTCTTATTTAAAAATTTTGAAATCAAGCTAGGTGCTTCTGATTACTATTTATTATTTGGTATATATGTTAAGCCTGCTGATAATTCTAACATTGCGACAAGAGTTGCTAAGAATAAGTATTCTTTTTTCTATTTATTATTTTCTGAATCTCAGATGATAAATTTCTTAGATAGTATTCGGAAAAAAAATTCAAATGAACCAGAATCACGATTCTCATTTGCACTCGATTTCGAGGGTAAAATATATCTAAGAAGAGGAAGTCCCGAAACAAAAAACTACAGTGATTTTTTTTTAAAGAATAGAATTGATGAGTTAAAGAAAAAGCTAAACCCTAAAAGAAAAATTTTAAAACCAACCAAATCAAGAAACAAGAAACGATGATTAAAATTCATGCCACAAGATTACAGTCCCTACAACTTATATACACCCTCTACACAGATTCGGACTTTGAAGAATACAAACGCCAAGCAATGGATTACGAAATAATGAAATACATCAGCGGAAAAGCATGCAATGAAGAAGAAGCTAAACAGAAATGGGAAATGATTATGACTGCAAACACAATGCACAATGTACTTGGATATTATTCAGTCAGACGAATTGAAGATAATGAAGTTGTCGGACTTGCAAAACTTGTTTATCATGGTTCGGAGAGAGGCAGCTTAGAAGGAAAAGAAAACGGATTAGCTGAAGTGGGTTACTCTCTATTCCCTGAATTTTGGGACAAGGGTTACGCAACAGAAATAACGGAATACTTAACAGAGTTTGCAAAGACATTTGACGATATAAAAGAAGTTGTAGGAATTATTCATCCTGATAATGCAGCATCAAAAAGAATTCTTACAAAGTGCGGATATACTTTATTCCCAACTATACAGGAAGAAGGAAAACAACCTTCTGAATGGTATAAAATAAAATTGAAGTAACATGAGAGCGAAAATTGTAATGCCCGGAGGTTCTGGATTTCTTGGAAAATGCGCCGCTCATTATTTTTATAAGTTAGGCTATGATATAGTTATTCTTACACGTGGAAAATCCAAAATCATAAATAACATTCAATATCTGAACTGGGATGGAAAAACCTTCGGTGAGTGGACTAAACATATTGATGGTTCATTAGCAGTTATTAACTTTACAGGCAAAAGTGTAAACTGCATTTACACACCGGAAAATAAAAAAGAAATTATAGAAAGCAGAATAGATTCAGTAAAAATAATAGCTGAAGCCATCTTACAGGCAAAGAATCCTCCTAAAGTATTAATCCAGTCAGCATCTCTTGCAATCTATGGCGATACTAAGAAAGTTTGTGATGAAAACGCTCCGCACGGCACAGGTTTTTCGGTTGAAGTTTGCGAACGATGGGAAAAAGAATTTTTCAAGGAAAATCTTCCGCATACAAGAAAAGTTCTACTAAGAATCGGGTTTGTATTAGGGAAAAACGGAGGAGCTCTGGAAACACTTTCGAAACTGACCAGAAGATTTCTAGGAGGGGCAATAGCTTCTGGCGAACAATATATAAGCTGGCTTCATATAGAAGATTTAAACAGAATGTTTGAATTTGTTATAAAAAATGAAGACGCTATAGGAATTTATAACGCAACAGGAAATTCACCTTCCCAAAATAAAGATTTCATGAAAGCTTTAAGAAAAGCTCTCAAGAAACCGTGGTCGCCTCCGGTTCCTGTTTTTGCCGTAAAAATCGGGGCAAGGTTATTTATGAAAACCGATGCCAGTCTTGCACTTACCGGGAGAAATTGCATACCGTCAAAATTCATAAGAGAAGGCTTTAAATTAAACTTTGATAACCTGGAAGAGGCATTAACAGATGTATTAAAATAAAAAGCTACAATAGTCCGTAAGCTCTTTTTTCAAAAGCAGAAAAAACAAGCATAATACTAAAAGACCTGAGCCCGCTTAAGCAGGGTCAGGTCTTTTTTTTATATAGGAATGACATTCCCTATTTATCCAATAACGAGCAACCGGTAACGGATAACTAATTCCTACTTATCTTCTATTCTCAACTTAAACCCCTGAGCGTTTCCGTTTACATCAGTATAGTACATCAACGAACCGCGTGTGGGATTTACTGTATATTCACCCGGAATCTGAGCACGCATAATATATGAGTACTCATACTCTTTGCTCCATAAATTTGTAGCAAAGAATGTTACCCGGTTATCTCTCACATCTTTATCCGCATACCACCATCTCCACCAATAATAGCTGTAGCCACTGTAATCTTTTTCATCTTCAATCTGGTATGCCCAATCATCTTTAATAACTTCGCAGCCTGCGGGAATCGGGTCTTCAAGCATAAAGTAGCTAAGATTCTCATCCTTGGAATACACTTTTATTTTTACCAATACTTCATCGCCTGATTTCAAAAGAGCATCAAAGTATTTTTTTCTATAAGTAATTTTATCTTCGTTGTAAGAAGTATATTTCTCAAGCTTATAATACTCACGCTCAACTCTAAAGCCATTTTCCCGCGCATCCATATCCGTTGTGTAATAAGTAGTGTTGGAAGAAAAATAAACTTTACCCGCGCCGGATTTTTCAATTCTGATTTCATTATTTCCCTGCTGCATTGCGCTGCCGTCTAATTTTATCAAAGCATCTTTTTTGAAAACATCATCGCGAGTCATTTGCTTTGTCAGATATTGTTTTCCGTTTACGAAAACGCTCACAGAGTAATCCGGGTTTAATTCATTTGAATTTTTAAGATAATCAACCATTGCATAGATTACCCATGCTGTTTCCTGTGTATTTCTCCATGATGTGCCCTGTCTCTGCATCATCAGCCAGCGGATGATTTTATCCTTTAAGTCAGAGCCTGCTTTTATATTTACAAATGCTTTTAATGCCATAGCCGTTGTTTGCACTTTATCCTGCTGCCAGTTGTAGTGCCAGGTTTTTCCTTCCCAGTAAGCTGCGCCTTCGCCTGCCGACTTAACATTTTGCTCAAGCACGGCAAGTATCATTTCGGCTCTGTTATTCTCTCCGTAGTTTTTCATTGCAAGGGCGCACAAGCTGCGGGCATAGTCATTTATCTCTGCATTTGTAAGAAGGTTTTCAATTTCGTTCTTCATTTTTTCTTTATCTTTATCATCCACTAAAGAAATCACATAGAGCATGTATGCTTTTGTTGTCGGGTCTGCTTCGGAAGAAACTCTGCCTTTTACATATGTAATACCCTTCTTCAAAACATTTTCCTTCACTTTGTAATTAGCATCTTTAGCCATTTTGAAACCATAGATTACATAGGCAGACATGAAATTGTTTGAGTTATCGTTAGTCCACCATCCCCAGCCGCCGTCAGAATGCTGGAAGCCGTATAATCTGTTTACGCCTGCTTCAACCATCTTCGGCAAATCTTTTTTCAGCACATCACTAATCGGAGCGCCTAAATCCTGAAACGCGCCTGCAACAACAACTGTGGGAAGGAATCTGCTCATCGTCTGCTCAACGCAGCCGTAGGGATACCCTGCAAGCTCATCAAGCGCAGAGAGCATTGTAGATGCAAGCGAAGGAGCTACAGCAAACTTCATCGTTACACTTCTTAAATCTGTTCCCCCGGGAATGTAAACACTCTTAACTTCGTTTTTATATAAGTCGTCAAAATCGGCTACAGTCGGCACCATCATCTGTAAACCTCTGGGCTGTAGCGGAACTGACATTTCAACTGCATCAGATTCTTCATTTGTTAATGCTTCTGCATAGAGCTTAGCAATGCCGTAAGGATTATTTACTTTTATCGTCCAGTCTATTCTCTGTTCTGAATTTGAAGCAAGCTTCAACTCTTTTGTGCTATCGCCTTGCAGCTCAGTATTTCCCGCTCTGAATTTTACTTTTACATTTTTTTCAGTTGAAAGGTAATTGTGAACCATTGTAGAGATAGTTACAATATCGCCGTCCTGCAGGAAGCGCGGAGTTTCCATTCTTACCAATAAATCTTTCCTTGTAATAACTGTATTTGCTGCCTGCCCGACTTTTGTATCTTCTGTAATTACTCTTGAACTCATTCTCCATGCTGTCAGATTATCAGGATAAGTTACATAAACAATTGCATATCCGTTTTCATCGGTTTTTGCATAAGGTGTCCAGTTAATTGCGTCTTTGAAATCAGAGCGGACTTCAGGTGTTACCAGTTTGTCATCAGAATCTGCATTTTTCTCATATTCCTTTTTCTTTGGAGCGGGAGCTTCTGTTTTCTGCTCCATATCTTTGGTTGTAGAAACTGACACTTTATCCGTAGTAACATTAATTACTCCACTATGCACATTTATCTGGCCGCCTCTTTCATCCTGCACAACACCTGATGTTTTCGAAACCAAATCCGTTATTCCTCTTATTCCTGAATTTTCAATTTCCTGTTGAGTAATTATCTTACCTGACTGTTCGATGTCTTTGCCGTCCTTAGTTTTCATTCCGGCATTAAGCAGGAGGTTTAGTGTTTTACCTTTGGAAAGAGTAATCTCCATTATATTATTTGTGCCGTCAGATTTTTTATCTCTATACAAACCGATTTTGTATGAACCTTCAGGAAGCTTGAATTCAAAAATTCCGTTTTCATCTGTTACAGCTGCCTGAAAATCATTATCAATAACTATCGTTGCTCCCGATACAGCCATGCTGTCTGGAGTTACAACAATTCCTTTTATAGTTGCTAAATCATTTTCGGAAGTTGACTTCACATTAAATCTTTCATAAATCGTAATTAGTCTTGAAGTGCCGTATGAAGAATTATAAGACATAAATGCAGTAGAAACGTAATAAGGTTTTTGTCCATAAAAATATTTCCTTATATCCTTTGTTTTGTCTTCCTTAATCGCGTAAATGCTTTCGTCAACAACTCCCAATGATACTTCGGCATTTTTAACGGCATTACCGAATTTATCCGTAACCTTTACTTTCACCTCACCTGACTCCCTCGGCTTGTAAACAAGCTTTGACGGGTCAATGCTTACTGTAAGAAATTTCTCTTCGGGTACGACAAGTATATTTTTTGACTCTGTAAACAAATTTCCGTTTGATACATATGAAACGCTGATTTTAAAATTTGTTTTATATTTATCTGTAACCGGAATCTGAACAGCATCGCTTTTGCCAATGAATCTCTTTGTCTGGTAAGAAATTATATTATCATCTTCAGTGGTGATAAGAACGTTTGCATCGGGCACAGTAGTAAATATAACTGCATTACAGATTTCACCGTTCTTGTAATTATCCTTGTCTGTTATTATCTGCACAGCGCCGGACTCATTATTGTACCACGAATAATCTCCGTCAGAGACATAAAAGCTTGTTGAAGTTTTTATTACATTCGAGCGGTCATCTGTAGCTTTTACCTCTGCAAAGTAATAGCCGTTTTTTGCATCAAAAGGAAGAGTAAACTCGGTAATGCCCTTGCCGTCGTTTCTTGTTTCACCCTTCACGCTTCCGATAAAATCTTTGCTGCTTTCTTTGTAATCATAGTAATAATAATTCTGCCTGTAAATGCTAACCTCAAAGCTTGTCTTTACCGGCTTGCTTGCAAAATCTTCTGCGTTTACAGTAAAGTTTACCTTGTCATTTTTCTTGTACCAGTATTTATCGGGATTAGCCGTTAAGGTAAATCCGCCGCGGGTAACAAATGCAGTGGTGGTTCCGTTTATCTGCCTTCTTGATTTATCTGTAACTTTCGCCTGAACGATATATCTGTAGTCGCTTTCCTCGCCTCCATACCAGTATCTGTAATAGTAGTCCCTATTATTTTCACTTTTGAAATCTTCCTTTATCGCATATTCAAAATCGAACTTGCCGTCTTTGTTCAGCTTGCCAGTTCCTGAATAAATCATTTCAGAGCCGCTGTAATTATTTTCCTGCTCGGCATAAAAATCTTCATACCACCATGCCCACTCTGAAAATCTCCACCATGGTTTGTAATATCTGATTTTAAAAACATTGTATTCAACCTCAGCATCGGCAACCGGACTTCCGAAATAATAATCTGCCTGCACACTTGCTTTCATTTCATCTCTTCCGTAATATTGGGATTTATCGAGCTTAACAGAAACTTTATACTCAGGTTTTTTATACTGTTCCACTTCAAAGGTTGCTGTATAGGTATGCTTTTGGTCAATTTGTGTTTGGATGTAATAAGTTCCTAAAGCGCCTTCATCATCTACTTTAAAACTGCCATTGTAGCTTCCGTTTTCATTTGTTTTCAAAACCTGTTTATACACTTCGGCATTTTTTGCATCTCTTATAATAACAGTAATCTCTCTGTTCGGAACAGTTTTGAAATCGTTTTCAGAAGTCTCTCTAAGAATTCCTTTAAAATTTACAAGTGAACCTGTTCTATAAACCGGCTGCTCGGTATAAACATAGGAGTAATACTGGCTTGCTCCGTAGCCGAAATACAGATATACATCGGAGATAATTATATCATCGCCCGCATTTCCGACAATTAAAGGAGTCATTCTGTCTTCATTTCCCGATTGCTTCACTTCATTGGTGATTGTCTGATAAAATAGTCCGTCAACAGTTGTTCCGTGCCCTATTTTTTTATCGCCGAGATAAAAATCAAGATTTGCATTTGAAATGGGAACGCCGGTTTTTCTATCAACCGTATAAGCAAGCATTGAATTATTGCCTGCCTTTGATATGACACCTGCGCTTGAAATAATGAATCCGCAATAAGCAACTTTGTTTCCTGCTTTGACTCTCAGCAGATATGCCCCTTTATCATATACGCTTAGCTTTACATATTCATTGATATACCTGTACCCGTAATCATTTTTTGAAGACAGGCTTTTTTCAAAGTTGGCGTACTCGCTGCAATAATATAAAAGATTTGTGCTGTCTGCTCCCAGCACATCAACGCCATAACGTGAAAGCTGCTTTGAGTAGAATGCGCCCAAGTCTTTTATTTTATACACTTTGAATTCAAAATTCTGCTTCTTTGAATTTTTTTCCGAGTAGTCATAAGAGTACACATAAGCCTGTACATCTTCGCCGGGCAGATAATAAAGGTTTGTGCTCACCTGAAAATTTATTTCTTTTTCGTCCTGAGCGTGAAGGATACCTGCGAGAAAAGTAAGGGAAAGAGCCAGAATAACGTAGAGAGATTTCATGAGCGTGGGATTATGATTTAATAAATTATGCGCTTTAATACAAGAAAACTTTTTAATATGAATTTAAAGCTTCTGATTTTTATATTCCAATAGTTTTTAAAAGTTCCCGAAAGTGTCTATTTTTTTATACAGAATTAAAAAATCACTTAATTATGCTTTCCGATTTAATCAAAGAGCCGTTCCTGGGATTTTCTGAAGAAACTGTTAAGTTCTTCAAGTCTCTCAAAAATAAAAAAAACAATAATAAAATCTGGTTTGAGAAACATCGTGAGGAATATGATAATTATGTAAAAGCTCCCATGCGAAATTTAATTGATACTATGGCTGTCGAACTTCCTAAGATTGACAAAGATTTTATTGTAAGCTACAAATCCATTTTTAGAATAAACCGCGATATAAGATTTTCAAAAGACAAAACTCCATATAAAGACTATTGCTCGGCGGCATTTTGTCTTGAAAGAATAAAGTCAGCGGAAATTCCGCATCTTTATTTTCATCTGCACCCTGATGAGCTTATAATCGCTGCCGGACAGTACAGCATGGACCCTGTGAATCTGAAAAAAATCCGTTACATAATTTTTTCCGAGTTTGATAACTACCTTTCTATAATAGAAGACAGGAATTTTAAAAAACTGTATGGTGAAGTCAGGGGAATTAAACAGCAAAGACCTTCAAAAGATTATGCCGAAGTAACAGATGAAAAACTAATCGAGGTTTTGAAAATGAAACAATTTTATGTTTATAAAACTTATGAGCCAAAGCTCGCTTTCGACTCGTCTTTTATTGAATTACTCTTAAAGCATGCTAAAGTGAGTCTGGATTTTAACAGATTCTTGTGGGAAGCGATAAAATGATTTTCGGAAACACAGATTGTTATGATGTTTATGATAGCACTGATAGAAAAATTTCTTCTGACTTATTAAGACAGCTTTTTAAGATTACATAACTGGTTTTCTTATTAATGTTTATTAAATTAAAATATCTGTGCAATCATATTTAATCATAATTATCTGTGTTCCTTAAAGAATTAGTGATTAATTTTACCTGTAAATCATTTCTTCTTATCTATATATTGAATAACAATTTTTTGAATGGAAAAAGGAAATCTCCCTGCCGTTGTTAAAAGCGCGCCTATTGATACAATCATAAAACCTTTTAAAAGGTTTATGCACATTGAAGCATCGAGCGGAATTGTATTAATAATTGTAACTATTGTATCATTGCTGCTTGCCAACTCTTCACTCTATAATTTCTATCACCATCTGCTTGAAACCAAAATAATTATAGGCATAGGTCAGTTTGCGCTTGACAAAGAAATAAGCCATTGGATAAATGACGGGCTAATGGCAATTTTTTTCTTTGTAGTAGGGCTTGAAATCAAACGCGAGATAATTTCCGGCGAGCTTTCTTCATTTAAAAAATCATCCTTCCCTATTTTCGCAGCGCTTGGCGGAATGATATTTCCTGCTTTAATTTATTCAGCATTAAACTGGGGAAACGCCTACGAAATGAAAGGCTGGGGAATTCCGATGGCAACGGATATTGCTTTTTCGCTCGGCATCCTTTCGCTGCTTGGGAATAAAGTCCCCCTTTCATTAAAAGTTTTTCTAACTGCCTTTGCAATCGTAGATGACCTCGGCGCCGTGATTGTTATAGCAATTTTTTACACTGCTGATTTATCTCTCATAGCTCTTTTTATAGGATTGGGAATTTTCGGACTAATGATAATATGCAATCTGCTGCACATAAGGCATCCGATAGTGTATTTAATATTGGGAATTTTCCTTTGGCTGGCTCTGTTAAAATCAGGTGTGCACGCTACTATTGCCGGAGTGCTTGCAGCGATGACAATTCCTACAAAAGCAAAAATAGATGTAAAAGATTTTGTCTCTAAATCAAAAAAAATATTAGATACTGTCAATGACAAGAAAACTTCAAACGAAGATATTACGAGCAACATAGAAGAGCTTGAAGATTATGCAGAAAAAGTGCTTCCTCCTTCAAACAGAATGGAACATGCCCTGCACCTTTGGGTAGCATTTTTCATCATGCCGGTCTTCGCTTTTGCAAATGCAGGAGTGCATCTCGAACAAAACATTTTAACAGCTTTAACAAACAAAGTAACATTAGGAATTTTGTTAGGACTTTTCATCGGAAAGCAAATTGGAATTACCTTATTCTGTTATATAGCAGTTAAATCGAAAATAGCGCTGCTGCCCGCCGGAACAAACTGGAAAATGATTTACGGAGCAGCTTTATTAGGCGGGATAGGATTTACAATGTCGTTGTTTGTTTCTTCGCTTGCATTTGCAAATCCTGAAATTATTGCCGATTCAAAAATCGGAATTTTATCCGGCTCATTAATTTCAGCTTTTGCAGGATATTTTATTTTGAAAAAAAGTTTTAAAAACTAAAATGAAAAAAATATTTTTATTTTTCCTTATCGTTTTTCTATATAAGGCTTCATACAGCCAGTATCTTCCTGAAGAAAGACCGGAGGATTTAAGAATTACATATACAGCCACAAAGGGCTTGATGAACTCCGGTGAGACAATTTACCTTTCCTTAGACAGCTGCTACTATGAAACTTCATATCAGGATATTGTAAACAGGTTCACTTTTTTTATTACAAACAAAGATATGAACGAGCTTTATGAGGTGTTTAATAAGTATGAAGTTGAGAAAATGTCTTCCAAAATGCTTGACCGCCCTGCCCCGGAAAGAATCGGCGACAATCTTTTAATTCAGTGGGGGGATTTTTATTCAATAAACATAGCTAATTCAGGCAACTATATTTTATATGATAAATGGCTGGCAAACTGGAAAAAAGTTGTAAAGAATATCAGGAAATATGCCAAAACGCAAATAGATGACAGAGGCAGAAGCTTTACAATAAAATTTGACGAAAGTATGTCAGGGAAGAAAGTAGCAATGTATCTTAACAATGAGTTTTTATATGATAACACTTTACCTGACATCGGCGGGCAGGGATTTGTTGTTACACTTGCCGCTGTTCCGGGAGATTATTATCTGAGAATAAGCATTAGTGAGCCGGTAACTTCAGAGCAATTCAAACTGCCGATAATAGAAGGGACAGAAATAAATTTAGCATTAAAAGGAAACCTCATTACGTTAAATCCTTGAGCAAGTATAAGTTTTATATCGAATATGACGGCACAGGCTACTCCGGCTGGCAAAAGCAAAAAAATGCAAAGTCAGTTCAGGAGACAATCATAAATGTCATACTTAGTATTTTTAAAGACTCAAAAGGAAAGAGCAGGTTTATTGATTTTCAGGGAAGCGGAAGAACCGATGCTGGAGTGCACGCCTATGAACAGATTGCGCACTTAGAATGTGAAACTATGCTTGCCCCTGAAATACTAAAGATGAAAATAAATGACGGGCTGCCTTCATCAATAAATATTCTTGAAATAGAGAAAGCGGATTCAAGGTTTCACGCAAGACACTCGGCAAAATCCCGCCAGTATGTTTACAGGATTTCAAAAAGACGGAATGCTTTTGAGAAAAAATACTGCTGGTGGATAAAAGATAAGCTGAACGTAAATAAGATGAAGGATGCGGCAAAAGTGTTTATCGGCATGAACGATTTTATTTCATTTTCAGAGAAGAATAAAGAAGATAAATCCACAAAATGTCTCGTAGAAGACTTAAGCATTAGTGAGGATGAAAATTTTATATACATCAGAATCAAAGCATCTCATTTTTTATGGAAAATGGTGAGAAGAGTTACCGGAGTTCTTGCAGAAGCGGGCAGAGGCAGATTTAATGCAGAAGATATTAAAAAATTTCTCAAGCATTACAGTGATGAGCCTGCAAAATTCACAGCTCCCCCTTCGGGCTTGTTTCTCGAAAAAATTTACTATTAATGGAACGGAAGCAAAAGAAAGTTGTCATTGCGGGCGCAACAGGTCTAATTGGAAGCCGGCTTTCTATGCAGCTTGCTAAATCTGACTATAAGGTTTCTGCTTTAGTCAGAAATCCCGAAAAAGCATTTGAAAGCCTTCAACATTATAACATAGAATTAATTGAATGGAGTATAGAAACAAGCGTAAACGTAACCGCAGAGTTTATTGACGGAGCAGACGGAGTAATTAACCTTGCAGGGGCTTCAGTTGCCGGAAAAAGATGGAATGACTCAGTTAAGCAAGAGCTTTATGATTCGAGAATTCTTTCAACAAGGCAGCTTGCAAATGCTATACGGATGTGCCAAAATATACCGGCTGTTTTTATTGTTTCTAACGGCACAGGGTTTTATGGAGATAGAAAAAATGAAAAGCTCACAGAAGAGTCTTCAGCCGGAGGTGATTTTCTGGCAAAGCTTTGCGCAGACTGGGAAAAGGAAGCACTCGCGGTAAGTAATCTTTGCAGAGTCGTAAGCGTAAGAACAGGTGTGGTACTTGCTAAAGATGACGGCGCGCTGAAAGAGTTATCCAAACCATTCAAATACTTTTTAGGGGGATGGCTTGGCAGCGGCAAGCAGTGGTTTCCGTGGGTTCACATTGAGGACGTAATTAGCATCTTCAAATTTGCATTGGAAAATGATTCCATTAAAGGAGCAATCAATGCAGTTTCACCGGAGACGGTAACTAACAAAGAGTTTTGTAAGGATTTAGGAAAAGAAATGAACAAACCCTGCCTTTTCCCCGTTCCGGGATTTGTCTTAAAGCTGGCAGCAGGAGAGTTTGCTTTCTCATTGCTAACCGGGCAGAAAGTCATTCCCGAAAAATTGAAAAAAAATAATTTCGAATTTCGTTTTAATAAACTAAAACCTGCTTTAGAGAATTTACTGCAATAATGTCCTATCAAAATGAAATAATGACATACAGGTTTCAGGAGTTATTCTACAATTATTTCAACAAGAGCATTGAAAAAATTGAGCGCCTCAAAGCTGATGCTTCAAACAGAAAGATATACCGCCTAATTTCAGGATATACTTCATGTATTGGTGTTTTGAATGATAATATTCCAGAAAACAAAGCTTTTATTGGTTTTTCTAAGGGATTTAAAAAAGGCGGATTAAACGTGCCTGAAATTTATAATGTTTCAGATGACTGTGAGTTTTACATTCTGGAAGACCTTGGGAACGCCACTCTTTTTCATACTCAAAAAGACTCAAACAAAAGAGAGTTAACCATATTAAATTATTATCAATTAGCCCTAAAACATTTAAAAGAATTTCAATATAAAGGATTAGATTACATAGACCTGGGTTTATGCTACGAAACTAAGCAATTTGACCTGCAGCAAATCAAAATAGATGAGGAAAAATTCTCCAAGCATTTTCTAACATTCTTTGATGACATTGGGAAATACAGCACCATTTTAAACAATGTATTTGAATACATAAACTCCGAACTTATTCTGGCAGATTCAGAGTATTTTATGTTCAGGGATTTCCAGCCCAGAAATATTATGGTCAAAAATGACGACCTCTATTTCATTGACTATCAATCGGGTAGAAAAGGTCCCCTACAATACGACCTTGCCTCTTTTTTGTATTCGGGAAGCATAGATTTATCGGAAGAGGAAAGAGAGTTTCTTTTTAATTCCTACGTTAATGATGTTAGGTATAAAATTGATAAGAAAAGTTTTACCGAAAAATTTAAGTTCTTTGTACTAATAAGGATAATACAGGTTTTGGGAAGCTATGGTTACTCTTATAACCAAAAAAGAGAAAAAAAGTATTTGAGTAAAATTGAAAAAGCCCTGAACAATGCAAAAACATTGTTAGGGCAATTTGATGACAAAATTATTGACGAGTTTATTTACAAACTAACCGAACGCAAGAGTTACTGAACACTTGATGCCGAAGGCTCATAAGCGCCTCTTAACAGCTTTGCTTTTTCGCTTCCATCTGTTTTCATAATATAAATCCAGCTTGTAATTACCGGCTCCATATCTTGAGGGTTCAGGCTTTTGCTTAAATCATCCTTTGTATAAGCAGAGAACAGTATGTACTTTCCATCGCTTGTAGGGAACGGGTCATACGAACTAATATTTTTGTCCGTTATATTCTTTAAAGATTTTGAAGCAATGCTATACAAATAAATGTTAGAAATCGGCTCGCGGGCAGTTTCAAAAAAATCCTGAGTATCGGCATCAAATAGAATCTCCTTTTTGCCGTTTACAAAATACCCCTTATTTGCGCTCGAAAAGTATATTTGCTTGTCCCCTGTGATACTTTTTAGAGGGATTGTCTGCAATATATTCCCCTTTAAATCCAGTTCAATAAAGTTTTGCATATCCTGACACAATATTGAATTTCCATCAGGAGAAAATGTTGGGCAGAACAAATCTGTTTTGTATTTATCAGAAAGTATAAAAAAACCGGTATCGTCAATATTTACAACTGCTATATTCCATTTTTTACCGGAAAAATTACAAAAAGCAATTTTCTTGCTGTCGGGCGAAAATGAAGCATCAAAGCTTTGCTTTCCTGTAGGCGACTTTAGCGTTTTCACCGATTTTGACTCCACGTCATAAAGAGCAATATTTCTAGAGCCGTCCTGATTGCTTTGAGTGTGAACAACCTTTTTCCCGTCGGGTGAAATTAGATTATCGTATCCTTTATAAAGATATTTTTCATCGGATAAATCGGAATTAACTAAATATACTCCGCCCTCTTTCTCAAAAGTCATTTTAAACTTGGGCAAATCTGCCGGAACTTTGTTTTGCGCATAACTCTGTACAGAATCAGATTTATTGAGCTTTGTATCACCTGATTTTTCTCCGCCGCTTTTTTGTTCCGTTTTAGAACCGCAGCTTGATGCAATAAAAATGCAAAATAATGAAGCAAATATCTTTATCATAATTTTTTTAATCTTCTAAAAATTCCTTCATTTGTTTTACAAAAATTTTCATGATTTTCAGTCTCGCAAAATCTTTATCATCTGCTTCAATAATATTCCATCCTGCGAAAGAATTATTTGTCCGCTCAAACATATCATCGTAAGCTTTAACATATTCGTCCCATCTTTTCCTGTTTCTGTAGTCATCTTTTCCTATTTTGTATTTTTTTAACGGATTCTCTTCCCTTTCCTTAAATCTTTTTTCCTGCTCATCTTTAGAAATGTGAAGAAAAAATTTTATCAGCTTTGTATTATCCTGAGCAATAGTTTTCTCAAACTGGTTTATCTCATCATATGCTCTTTTCCACTCATCTTCCGAACAGAATTTTTCTATTCTCTCCACCAGAACTCTTCCATACCATGTTCTGTCGAATATCACCATTTCGCCCATCGAAGGCATATTAACCCAAAACCTCCATAAGTAATGCTTTGATTTCTCCAATTCATTAGGCGCAGATGTCTGATACACTTTATATCTTCTGGGGTCGAGAGGGTTTGTAAGCCGCTTAATAGCTCCGCCCTTCCCTGCTGCATCCCAGCCTTCAAAGCAGACTACAGCCTTCTTATTTTTATCTCTTAACTTTAACTGGCATTTTAAAATTTCAAGCTCAAGGTCGTGCTTTTTAAGCTCGTCCGCGTATTCTTCTTTGCTGATTTTCTTGCTTAAATCAATTTCGGAAAGCTTCATTTATTTTTTTCCGTAGGTTGAAATTATCTTTGACTGCAAACTGCCTCTGACTGTAAAATCCCCTATTACTTCCATCCATTTAGGCTTTAGCAATTTCACCAAATCATCAAGAATTCTGTTAATTACATTCTCATAAAAAATACCTTCGTTCCTGAATGATTGCAGGTAATATTTTAGCGATTTCAACTCTACACATTTTGTTTTTGCAACGTATGAGATGGTAATAACACCAAAATCAGGCTGCCCGGTTTTAGGACAAACAGATGTAAACTCATTAGCTCTATGAATAATGAGGTAATTTCTGTTAGGGAACGAATTATCGAACGTTTCAAGAAGCTTTGTTTTATTGGGGTCGGTTTTTATCGGATTAAATTTTTTCATATGTAATTTTAAAATATTTATATATAAAAAAAATGCCATCCGAAGATGGCTATAAAACTAAAAAAATATTTGTAAGTAAGTCAGCATTACATTCCGCTTGTACTGGGAACGTCGCCTGCGCCTTCTTCTGATGCAGAGTTATCTGTGTATAAAATCCCAAACGGAACAACTACAAGGTAACCCACGCAAAGTAAAATCGGAGCGACTATTGAAGGCAAAAATCCATCAACTGAATTTTCAGACATTAAAACATATCCTGCTACAATTATAGCAATTCCTATGGCAATGATGATATAATTCTTATTCGTAAGATTTATATGAAGGTGTTCAATTTTTCTCGTTTTTTTGCCTCTTACAGGCGCTTTAAGTTTTGCCATGCTGAAATAAAAATTTATAAAAAATTAAATTTATTGATAGAAAAGGAAATAATCTACTCACGAATTTATCTATTTTTTACCTTAGACAGTTCATCGTAGAAATAAGCAACACTTAAAATTCCTCTCTGAAAATTTTTCAAATTCATGTGTTCATCGGGCGAGTGAGCATTTTCGTCAGGTAATCCAAAGCCGAGCAATACAGTATCGGAACCGAGTATTTGCTTAAACGTAGTAACAATCGGAATTGAACCGCCTTCTTTCATAAACACAGGCTCTTTTCCAAATCCCTTTTTAAGCGCCTCCACAGCGGCATTTATTGCAGGAGAATCAATTGGCGTAACTGCCGGCTTTCCATTATGACCGCCGATAACTTTTACTTTAACGGATTTTGGAGCAACTTTATAAACATAGTCTGTAAACAATTTTTCTATTTTGTCGGGGTCCTGATTTGGAACAAGACGCATTGAAATTTTTGCGCCTGCCTTTGAAGGAAGAACTGTTTTAGCTCCTTCTCCCTGAAATCCCCCCCAGATACCGTTGCAGTCTAATGTAGGTCGCGCCCATGTTCTCTCTAAAGTCGAGTATCCTTCCTCACCATGCAGTTCGTCAACTTCCAACCCTTTCTTGTATCTTTCTGCATCGAACGGAAGCCTTGCAAATTCTTCCCTCTCCTTTGGTGTTAACGGAACTACATCATCATAAAATCCGTCAATTAAAATCTTTCCGTGTTCATCTTTCAACTTGCAGATAATTTCGGCAAGAGCATTTATAGGGTTATGCACAGCCCCTCCGAAAGAACCTGAATGCAAATCTCTGTTTGGTCCTGTTACCTCAACCTGCATATAAGTTAAACCTCTTAAGCCATAACAAATAGAAGGCATATCGTAATCGTACATTGCAGTATCTGAAATAACAATGTAATCACATTTTAAAAGCTCTTTGTGCTCTTCGAGGAAAGCATCAAGGTTGCTGCTGCCAATCTCTTCCTCGCCTTCGCAGATAAATTTTATGTTTACGGGAAGAGATTTATTGTTAGCTAAATGTGCCTGAAGGGCTTTTACATGAATATAAACCTGCCCTTTATCGTCAACCGCTCCTCTGGCAAAAATATTATCACCGCGCACAGTTGCTTCAAACGGCGGGTTTGTCCAAAGATCTATTGGGTCAACTGGCTGAACATCATAGTGCCCGTAAACAAGCAAAGTCGGTTTATCATTTCCGGCATGAAGCCAGTCTCCATAAACAATAGGATGACCGGGAGTCGGGTAAACTTTAACGTTTTCAAGACCAATGGATTCAAACTGCCTTTTTACATATTCTGCGCAATCATTAACATCCTTTTTATTTTCAGGGTTCGTGCTAATTGAAGGAATTGCCAGAAATTCTTTTAACTCAGCAACGTATTTTTCCTTATTGGAATTTATGTATGAGATTACGTTTTCCATCTGTAATTTTTTGTGATAAAAATAAATTTACTTAAAATTGAAATTAGTTGTTAGTCAGTTTATTTATTGCATCTCCAGAAGCAGCATTTCACAGGAAAAACCGGGACCGAGAGACATCATCATTCCCTTCCCTTTTTTATAACCTTCTTTCAGAAACTTTTTCAAAACATACAACACCGTTACGCTCGACATATTGCCGTAGTTTTGTAAAATCTTTGTTGTGAACGAAAGTTTTTCTTTCTCTAAAGAAAGATTGTTTATGTAAGCTTCAATAACTTTCATTCCTCCGGGATGAATAACAAAATTTTGAATATCGTTTAAAGAAAGTCTGTTTTTATCTAAAAAACTAAAAAAATCTTTCTTTACCGCTGAACCGATTAACCCCGGAATATCTTTTGAAAAAACTACTTTGAACCCCTCATCAATAAATTCCCATCCCATTACATCTTCCGAATCATAATAAAGTTTGCTTTCGGAGGAAAGCAGCTTAACCTCATTTACGAGCGGAAAGTGATTTCTTGAGTTTTCGCCTAACACCAATGCTGCTGCCATTCCGTCAGAGAAAAGTGAAGTAGCAATAAAATTGCTTTTACTTAAGTCATTCCTTATGAAGGTTAATGAACAAAGCTCCACACCTAAAAGCAATATTACCGCATCTGGATTTGCGTCGGCGGTTACTTTAGCTTTTGCAAGCGCTGATACACCGGCAGCACAGCCAAGTCCCCAAACCGGAATTCTGTTAGCGTTTGAATTTAAGCGCAGCTTATTAATTATTATTGCATCAAGCGAAGGCGTTGTTAACCC
Organism: Bacteroidota bacterium; assembly: GCA_018266845.1. GTDB lineage: Bacteria > Bacteroidota > Ignavibacteria > Tepidaquicellales > Tepidaquicellaceae > JAFDZO01. The sequence continues at coordinate 196,876 of JAFDZO010000011.1, forward strand.
CGTAGAAGTAAAATATATTATATCTGTAATATCTTCTTTTGAAATTTTAGAACCGGCGAGAATTTTTTCAATTATCAGCGCAGAGTATTCGAGCGAAATTTTTTGAAAGAGGTTATTTTTTTCAGCGAAGGATACGTCAGTTAAAAAGAAATCAACAGGAACACATAAATTCCTGCTGTGTATTCCGGTGTTATCAAAAACTTCCAGAAGACGGTTTATATTTTCAAAAGAATCCGAAAAGAGATTGGAAGCAAATTTTTTTAATTCGCCCTGCGGAAGTTTGTAAGGGAAATCAACTGTTTCAACTGCCGAAATATATGCCAAGTAAATTCAAATTAATTCTAAAATTTCGTTCTTATCCTTTGAGAGCAAACTCTAACTGAACCTGTTTCAGCGTCTGCTCTATTTTTGCGGGGTCGGATGAATAAAAAGTTTCAGTAAACTCCGCATCCCCTTTTTTAAACATAACCATTGTTCTCTGAGTAACTTCAGTGTGAATTCCCTTTGGGTCAGGCTGAGCAGTTGAGCCGTCAGTAATGGAAACAATTTCAATTCCCTGAGGCTTAAGAATTTGCTCGCTCAAATTCCTGATATTTTGCTCCATTGAATCCATAGTAACTATTTTTTAAATAATTGCAGATTTCTTACGGCAAAAGATTGAGGCGTCGCGCCGTCACATTTCAAAGCATAACGATAATATGCCTGTATCTGATGGGAAGGCATTTTGGCTTCTACAAATTTTTCAGCCGGAGATACACTTAAATCTCTGAACAAATATATAGTGCTGATACCGCTTCCGGTTGAATCGTAAATCCATAGCTGATAGTCGGCAGTGTTGCCCGCCGAACCGTGATAATAGAAAGAAATAATTGTGCTGTCTCTATCCGTAAAATTAAGAGGTCCGCTTCCAAGAGAACCGGATTTAATAATGCTGCCGGGCGCTGATGTATAAACCGAATCAAGAGCAACGCTGCCCATCTCTACCGGAACTAAAGTAAGCGGCGGGTAAACAGTTGTGCTTTGGTTACACCCAATGATACCTATACAGAAAAGCGCGCATAACGCAATTATTTTTTTCATTCAAAAATTTGTTTAGTATAATATAAGTTAACCTATTGGCGAATAAGATTAAACAGAATAAAATCAGCTACGATACATTTAAGACGTAAGATTTCAGATACTTTGTTTCCGGCATCGAAGGCAATATGGGGTGGTCATAAGAAGTATTCATCATTTCCAGAATTTTTATCTTCCTCCTTGCCTGTGAAGCAGATTTCATCAGCATAATTTCAAAATTTCTTTCATCAATATGATGCGAGCAGGAAAACGTGAACAATATGCCGTTCGGCTTTAGCAAACGCATTGCTTTGTTGTTTAATTCCTGATACCCCTTTAAAGCAGGGATTACGTTTTTCTTATTTTTGGTAAACGAAGGCGGGTCTAAAATAATAACATCAAATTTTTTGTTTTGCTGAAAAACGTCATCATAAAAATCAAAAACATCTTTACAAAGAAATTCTATATTTTTAAAATTGTTTAGCTTTGCATTATCAATGCAAGTTTTAACAGCATGCTCTGATGAATCTACAGCAATAACATTTTCAGCCTCTGCAAAAGCGGCATTCAAAGCGAATCCCCCTTCGTTGCAAAAGAGGTCTAAAACTGCATCCCCTTCGCGGACATAATTTCTTACCAGCTTTCTGTTTGCCGACTGGTCGAGATAAAACCCTGTTTTCTGCCCTTCCACTAAATCAATTTTATACATAATATCATCTATTGCCAAAGTGAAGGTTTTATCGGCAGAATCAACATAATCCAATAAAATTTTTTCTCTTTTCTCAAGTCCTTCCAATACTCGCAATTCGTTATCATTTTTCTCAATTATAAATTTTGCTTTAAAATTTTCCTTCAGGATTTCTACAATCTCATTTTTAAAAATTTCCATTCCGGCTGAAAAAATCTGAATAGAAAACCTGTCCTCGAATCTGTCAATAATTAATCCGGGAAGGTAATCACTTTCACTATTTACTAAACGATAAATATTGTTAGTCCTGTTGACTTTCTTCCGTTGGGCATTTGCATTATTAATTCTTTTGTAGAAAAATTTCCTGTCAATATCTTCTTTAAAATCTGTGAGATGCCTGTAAGCAATAAGAGAGTGCTTATTATAAAACCCCTTTCCGAGATATTTATAATTGTAAGTATATAAATCAACAACTTCTCCGTTTTTAGTGAGGTCTTCTACTCTTTCAATTTCATTGCTGAAAATCCATTGATGCCCTAAAGCGAGCCTTCTCTCTTCATTTTTCTTTAAAATCAGTTTTGCCATTCTATGTTTTCTATTTTTAATTCGTTCATACATTTAAAATGCCCTTTGGGGCAGCTGGAAAGTCCTATATGAGTGCAGGGTCTGCACTTTAAATCTTTGTTCTCGTAAACTTTGGAAGTACTTAGCTGAGGGAAAAAACCAAATTCTTTTACAGTTGAGCCAAAAAAAACACAAACTTTTTTTCCCAGCGCCTCCGCAAAGTGCATAATGGCGCTGTCGTTTGTAAGCACCAGCTCAGAGTGATGCAATAAATTTGCCAGTTCCTGAAAGCTTAACTTCCCGCATAAATTGACTGCGCCTGTTTCCTTCTCTATGTGCGTGCATATCTCCAAATCTCTTGCGCTGTTATCACCAATAAGTATTGCCTTCACTTTTAATGAGTTCAAAACTCCTGCAAACTTTTCTTTGGGGAAAGTTTTCGTAAAATGTCTCGATGAAGGCGCCGCAACAACGTAATTAAAATTATGATTTTTTTCTTTAGGAAAAGTTAACTCGGAAGCAGAAAATGTAAAATATTTTTCAGAGAAATTTTTTCCGGCAGATTTTATGTATTTGAGATAAACCGGAATTACAGTTTTGAATAAATTTATCTTAAATTTTACAAGCAAGAATTTTTTAAAAGTATCTTTTTTGTATCGCCTAACATTTAACCCTGAAAATTTTGTAAGTAAAATCGAACGAAATTTTTTATGAATATCCAGCACTAAATCGTAGCCTTCTTTAACAATCTTTTCTCTTACTATTGAAAGCGGTTCATTATTGAACTCAATTATTTTTGAAATCTTCGGGTTGAGTTCCAGTATGCCTTTATAAACTGATTTTGTAAGGAAGTGAATTTCTGCTTTAGGATACTCTTTTTTAAGAGCGTTTATCAATGGAAACGAAAGTATTATATCACCGAGTGAAGAAAAACGTATTATCAAAATTTTATTCATACTTCGTTCAAACGCGCAGCAAAAGGTCAGGAATTTTGCTTTTCCGTTTCCTGATTCAGCGGAGCAGCTTCAAAATTTGTTTCAATAAATTGATGTTCAAATCTCTCTATATCAATATTATCTTTGAGATGCTGTATGAAATCCATCCCATACTTATTAAGGAAGTAAACAATATTGAGGCTTCTTTCCTGAAGAGAGTGTTCAGGAAAAATTACCGATAAAATTTTGTTAAGCTGCTTTGTAACTATTTCGTTTTGATTAAGATACGAACTCATGAATTTATCTTTCAATACATTCAGCGAATCTTTATACTGCTGGTCTTTTTTCTCAAGTGTGTTTACAAGATTTTTATCAATTGCTTCGAGCTTTTGTTTAAGCTGATAAAAAACACTATTCACCTCATCGAGGTATTGTGAAAACAGCTCTTCAATATTTACCTCTGAAAATTTTTCCACCATTCTTCTGGCAGTATCTTTTGGGTGAAACAAATCCAGTATTTTAAGCTTATTTTTTTCAAGAAAAGTTTCAACCCGTTTCTCCACAATTGTTACCGACGTTCTGGGATAAACAAGGGGCATCGGAGTTTCAAAAAACTCATACGCATCTTTTACCTGAGCGAAGTAAGAAATTTCAGAAGGACCGCCGATGTAAGCGATTGTGGGAAGTATAGTATCCTGGCAAACAGGGCGGAGCAATACATTAGGGCTAAATAACTCAGGGTTCGCGTTTAGAATCAAAAACATTTCATCACGCGAAAATTTCTGCCGCGAATTTTTCAAGCCGTAGCTTTCTCCGTCTTTCGGTTCAATTAAATAACGGTTGCCATTGTGAGTATAGAACAGGTTTATCGGCTTCGGTTTAATAACAGGATCATACTCATGCTCCATTTCGGCAGAAGAAAAAATTACTTTCTCGCATAACGCCGGATACGACGCAAGCTCTTTTTTAAAAATGGAAATCAGCGGACGCTTCAAATCTTTCTCAGAAGGGTCAATGAAAATTAATCCTTCATCTTTAAGATAATAATTCAGAAGGCGCGCAAAAGCGGTTTTTAAATCAATACCCGCTTTATAAGAACGGTTAATGTAATCAAAAACTGTATTACTAAAATCAGTTTCGTTTAAGTCAGAACGGATTTGAGATTTTAATTCTTCTATCTTATCATCTAAAATAATTGTTCCGGCGGGCTTGAGGTATTTTTCCTGCTCACCTTCTTCTCCGAAGTACGAAACATTTCTTACTTCATTCTCTTTAGTTAAAACGTTCACATTATTTACCTCAAGGAAATCATGGTCTTCGCACTCAAGCCAAAAAACAGGAACGAAATTGTAGTCCTTAAATTTTTGATTTAGCTTATTTGCAAGCTGAATTGCATTTATAGCTTTGAGGATTGTGTAAATAGGTCCCGTTAGCATTCCAACCTGCTGCCCGGTTACAATCGCAAACGTATTTGAGCTTTTTAGCTGCTCAATTTTTTCGTATGTTTTTTCGGATGAATTAAAAAACTTATTTTGCGTTACTAAAACCCTGCAAAGGTCTTCCCGGGAAAAATCAGTTTCCTTTAGGTAAGTGTTTTTCTTCTTAATTAAGGCATTTAAAAATTCGTTATCATCTCTGTAGTCATACTTATAGTAATTTTTTATCTTGTCAAAGTCATCAATATAGTCCAAAAATAGATTATTAAAATCAGGCAGATTATTGTATGGAAGTGTCTTCAATATTATTGATTTAAGTCGTAAAAATTAAGTATTAAAATTGAAATAAAATAGGCAGTAGTAATTTCTATCCGCTCCTTTCACCACACAGGAAAAAATATTTCCCACTTGTAAATATGTATTTAACCGCAAAGAACGCAAAATATGACTGCAAAGTTCGCAAAGTTCTTAAAAACAAACTCAAAATATGAATTCCCAAACTCGAAATTGTTCAGTCAAAACAGACATTAAAGCGCAGTTAGTTTTATGTTTGCGATATTTGGGAAAAACCATTTTACATTTTTTGCGTACTTTGCCAAAAACTTTTCATCTTTGCGGTTAAATTCAATTTTTGAGAAAAATTTTGTCGTGTGATAAAGCCACTCCTTTCACCGCGCAGGAAAAAATTTTCCTAAAAAATGTAACTTTACCGAAAAGAGTGCAAAATCTAAGCCTTGTATCTCAATTTGCCATGCTGCTTACACTTGTTGTGCGTGTTTGTAGAGACGCAACACATTGCGTCTCTACATTTTAATAGGTGTGATAATAGTAATGCTATAGTAGTCCTCCATACGTTGTTCATTATTTTTTGTAAAAATTTTTGTCGTGTGATAAGACCGCTCCTTTTGCACACAGAGAAAAGCTAAACTTAAATATACATTATATCTTACAAATAAAATTTTTCATTTTAAAAGGGTATAAATATATGACTTTAAAATCTGAATATTTACCCATATATTATTATGGTAAATAAACAAAAATAGTCATACTTTGGAAATGTAAAGTGTGTTCGCTCTTAGCCGGAACTACAAATTATTTTGCAGAAATGTAACAAAAAATTGATAAAGTAACATTTCTACAGAAAACTAAATACTAATAAATCAATATTTAAAATTCAAAATGTTACAATAATGTTACTTTTGAGGATAGTAAAGAAAATGTAACAAACATTAAAAACGGCTGAAAAATTTTCCGCAGTTTGATAAAACCGCTGCTGAAATTGCATATTGCATTTTTTTTCCACTTCAATAAACGAATTTTTTTCCAATCTTGCATACAATTAAAATCAAGTATGAGAAAAATATTTACAACGCTTTGCATAGCCTTATTTTGCGCGACTGCATTTGCAAATTATTCTACGCCGGGTTCCGGCAAAAGATGGAGTTTGGATAGCTTAGTTACATATTCAGCCGGAGACGTAACATTTTCGAACAATACATATCTGTTCAATGATACAATAACTATTTCTCAAAGCGACACACTTTTTATTTTAAAAAATGCTACGATTAAATTTGCAGCCGGTGTTTTCGTTGATATAAATGGAGTAATGAGAGTCCTTCCGCCTGATTCCGTTAAAATCACTGCTCAGGATACAGCAGCAAAGTTTCTGGGACTAAAATTTGAGGATTTTTCAGATGGGTCTGTATTAAAGAAAACTATATTTGAATATGGCTGCGCCATAAGAATGCTGACTTGCGATATACTCATTGACAGTTGTATTATACGGAACAACACACTAAACAGTTCATTTTCATCCAGCGGCGTTATTACTTTCTTTCAATCAAATTCAACTGTCTCCCGGTGCAAAATCTACGGCAACAGAAGCGCTGCCTTGCAAAGCGGAGCTAATATTGCTTCGTCGGGGCAAATTCTTTTCAATGAAATTTATGATAACGTTACAGCAAACGGTAATACTCCTCAAATAAATTGGGGAGCGACAAATACTACTCCGCCTATGATTATTAAAGGCAACTCTATCAGAGGCGGATTGTACACAAACTCCGGGGGTATTTCTTTTCTGCCGATAGGTTCTGCAAATGTGATTATCGAAGACAACATCATTAAAAAGAATAGATACGGAATTGCTTTTGCAGCTTCAACAATCACGGCATACGTGAACAACAACATAATTGATTCTAACAACATACAAGGTTCGCCTTCACTTGGAGGCAGCGGAATAAACTTCAACTCCCCTACCGCTATGAACGTCATCTGCGCCAGAAACAAAATAAGAGGAAATTTATGGGGTATTACAATTCAAGGAGGAGCAAAGCCAAACATCGGAAATATAGTAAATTCAGATACGACAGATATTGGGCTTAATCAAATTTACTGGAATGGCAACAGCGGAAAAATTTATGACCTCTACAACAATACTCCTGACAGCATCAAAGCCCAGAATAATTTTTGGGGAACGACAATATTAGATTCTGTGGAAGCGCATATTTTTCACAGACCGGACAGCACTACATTAGGGTTTGTGGATTATCTGCCAATTAGAGTTGTTACTGAAACAGTAAGCCAGAACAGTTCTATTCTATTTAACGGATTTAAGTTATATGATGCTTTTCCGAATCCGTTTAATCCGGTTACAAATATATCATACGAAATCAGCCGGAAGATGCAGGTTACTCTGGGAGTTTATGATATGAACGGTAAGTTAGTTAGTAGTATATTCAGCGGTATCAAAGAGCCGGGAAAGTATGAAGAACATTTTAATGCAGCAGCTTTATCAAGCGGAATTTATTTTTATAGAATTGAATCAGAAGGATTTTCGGATACTAAAAAGCTTATACTACTAAAATAAATCCTATTCTTTCAGAAAGACTAATGGAAAATAAAAAAAGCGTTATCGCAATTATTGTCGTTGCTGCTTTGGGATATTTCGTAGATATATACGATTTAATTCTCTTCAGCATAGTAAGAATTGCATCTTTGAAATCACTTAATGTTCCTGACGGGCAGCTTCTTGATACTGGGGTATTACTTCTGGATATGCAAATGGGAGGAATGCTGCTGGGTGGAATTATCTGGGGAGTTTTAGGAGATAAACGCGGAAGAATTTCTGTTTTATTCGGTTCAATTTTTCTGTATTCGCTTGCGAATATTTTAAACGGCTTTGTTCAAAATATAGAAATATACGCTCTGCTGAGATTCGTTGCCGGTATCGGACTTGCAGGAGAGTTAGGAGCGGGCATAACACTCGTGAGCGAAGTAATGCCGAAAACAAAACGCGGATACGGAACAATGATTGTTGCATCAATTGGCGTAATGGGAGCCGTAGCTGCGGCATTAATTGTAGAGTTAACCGAGTGGAGAACATCCTATATTATTGGCGGAATTATGGGATTTACAATTTTAGTTTTACGTTTTGGAGTATATGAATCCGGCATGTATAACTCCATAAAAGAAGCCTCTAATGTTGGAAGGGGTCAGTTTGTAAAGCTATTTACCGATAAAGGCAGATTTTTAAAATACATGTATTGCATATTAATTGGTCTTCCGCTTTGGTTTGTTGTCGGAATTCTAATTACTTTTTCGCCTGAATTCGGAAAGGCATTTGGTATTACTGAACCGGTCTCGGCGGGAAAAGCAGTAATGTATTGTTACATCGGTCTTGTTATCGGAGATATTTTGAGCGGTTCATTAAGCCAGCTTTGGAAGTCAAGAAAAAAAACCTTGTACTATTTTCTTGGAGCAACGCTTGCCTGCGTGTGCATATACCTTTTTTTGAACAGCTATGGAGTATATTACTTTTACACTATTTGCGTTTTGATAGGAACAGCAGTGGGATACTGGGCAATATTTGTTACGAATGCTTCGGAGCAATTCGGAATAAATCTTCGTTCAACAGTTACTACCACGGTCCCAAACTTTGTTCGGGGAAGCGTAATACCGCTTACATTAATATTTCAGGCTTTGAAGCCTTTAATGGGAATAAAATATGCTGCCTTTGCAATAGGAATTGTTACTATAACAATTGCTTTTTGGGCTGCAAGCAAACTTGAAGAAACTTTTCATAAGGACTTAAATTATACTGAAGTAACGTAGAAATATTTTTATGAAATTAATCCACAATAACAATATTACAGACGCAACACTCAATCTTGCATTGGAAGAATGGGCTGTAAGAAATCTTGATTTAGAAAATGATGACTATCTTTTATTTTATATAAACAGAAATGCAATCATCATCGGAAAACATCAAAATACTATTGAGGAAATTAACACAGGATATGCAGCTGAGAACAATATTCAGGTAGTAAGAAGAATTTCCGGCGGCGGAGCTGTTTATCATGATGAAGGAAATTTGAATTTTAGCTTTCTCACCAAATTCTCACAACAGAGCATCCATAACTTTAAAAAATTTACTTTACCTGTAATAAGTACTTTGCAATCCTTAGGGGTAAATGCAGAGCTAAACGGAAGGAACGACATCACAGTTGACGGCAGAAAAATTTCCGGTAATGCGCAGTTCTCAAATACCAAAGCAATGTTCAGCCATGGCACTCTTTTATTTGATTCCCAATTAGAAAATGTTGTCGAAGCTTTAAATGTAAAGATGGATAAGATTGAGAGTAAGGGCATAAAATCAATACGAAGCAGAGTGGGCAACATATCGGAATTCCTGACTGAAAAAATTTCAGTTTTAGAATTTAAAGAGAAATTAATTAAATCCATTTTCGGTTCAGCCGGGAATTACCCTGTGTATAATCTATCTGATAACGAATGGGAAGCAGTTTATGAACTCGCGAATTCTAAATATAGAAACTGGGATTGGAACTATGGGCGTTCCCCGGAATTTAATATTCAAAAAATTAACCGGTTTGATTTCGGACAGATTGATGCCAGAATATTTGTAAAAGATGGCGTTATAAAAGATATAAAAATTTATGGGGATTTCTTAGCTCATGGCGATACGATTGAAATTGAATCAGCATTAAAAAATATTAAATTTAAGAAGGATGAGATTCAGGATGCTCTTGCAGGCGCTGATTTACATCACCACATTGGAGAGATTTCAATACAAGATTTTACAAATTTTTTACTTTCCTGATATTTCGATTTTCTGAGTAATTTTGCTTTGCATTAGCTTCGCAATGGTTTCGGCTTTAGAAATTGCTTCTGCAGCTTTTAGCCCTGTAAAATTTTCATTGACAGTTTCTTTCCATAGTTTTATCCATCTCTCAAAATGAACTTCCTCCAGTTTGGAAAGCTTGTTTAATTCTATATGCTTTATCATTGGGTTTCCTTTGTAAGAAGATTTTCCCAAAAGAACTGTCTCCCAGAAAGAAACCATGATGGGTATATGCAAATCCCAGTTAAAATTTACAACTATTGTAAAAAACTTTCCGATTAAATCATCGGCAACAACCTTTTTATAAAATTCAACGATGAGAAACTCAATGTCGCTTGTAGTATTAAGCTCTTTCATAGGCTATCCTTGAGTTAATAAGCATAAACTGTCTTGCACTGCCTCAACTGAATGCACTATGTTAACAGGAATATTAACTTCGCCATATTGCTTTATAGTTTCAGCTTTACCGCTCTCCTGATATATTATCTCCCCCTCCAGCACAGTCAGTTTTGAAGGCAAGTGAGCTTTATGTTCCTTCAGCTTCATACCTGATTTAAGTCCGATTGCCAGTACTTTAAAACCTGTTCCCGAGTGCAAGGCTTTTGCCACGGGTCTCTCCGAAGTTTTTAACTCTTCTAATACATGCTTTATTATCATATACACTCTTTAATTTTTTGCATTCACTTTTTATTAACTACTGAGTCGTAAGCTTCTTTTAATGCGGTATGTAATATTGATTTTTTTACCTTGGTTAAATCAAACATAGTTGCGCCCTTAGTGCCCCAAAAACCCTTAACCGGGTAAATAAAAGCCGGATTTGAGGCGGCGTAAACACTTTGGGCAAATTCGGGTAATTTAATCATTGCAAGGTTCTCTTTTGGACGGAGAGTCATAAAAATTTTTTTATTGACTCTGAACGATGGTATGCCGAAATGCTCCTGCTCAACGGCATCTGGAAAGCCTAAAGCAAGTTTTCTGCATGTTTCAATATCAACCATAATAGATTTGTATGGCTAACTCTCCGTTGAAAATTCCGCAACAGAGAGTTTAAAAATAAATACAACTCAAAGAGTTACGGAATCATAACTGCCGCTGAAATAACTGTAGTCCAAAGACCATTCTTATCACCTTCGGCAGATTGGGTTACGTTAAAAGTTTTAAAAATTTTCCCGCTCTGTTTATAAACATTCTCTCTTTCATTCCACGCAGTTTCAGGATCGAACTCAACTCCTAAAGTGGTTGCAAGCATTGTGGCAGCAAGGTCTTCGGCATATTCACCTGCAACTTTTTCGGTTTCTCCAAATGGATGATGCTCTGAAATGTATCCGTAATGGCTGTCATCAGATGGAAGAGCAACTCCGATTGATGTCGCTACTAATCTGTTCGGCTCGTTGGTGAAATTTCTCGCCATAACACAGAATGTTATTGAGCCTGGCTCAAGCAATTGGATTCCCTGCTCTTTAGTTAGACGCTTGCAGCCCGCAGGATAAATGCTTGATACCATAACAAGGTTGCATTTTTCAATTCCTGCCTGCCTTAATGCAAGCTCAAATGACTGTAGATAATCCTTATGTCTTCCGACACCTTTTGTAAAAAATATTTTTGTTGGCTTGAACAATTTTCGTTCTCCGTTATTTGCTTATTGTAAAAAAACTTAATTTACTAAAAAAAAATAAAATATATTATAAATTTTGTATTACTTTTTTTGCCGGTTTTTCCGTTTCAAGACGTGCAGGAAATTAATTCTTATTTTCTGCATTCCTTTCAATTCACTTTGAGGAATTTTCTTTTTCCCACTTTCAGAGTGAATTTTTTATCTTTCTCAATTAAAAAATTTACATCGCCTACCTTTTCACCATCAATACTTACCGCCCCCGCTTCAATTAGTTTTCTTGCAGCAGAGTTTGAATCAGCCATCTTATTTACGACAATAAGGTTGATAAGCTTAATATCTTCTCTAAGCATTGTCTCTGGAATATCATCAGGGATTTCCTTCTTAATGAAAATTTTATCAAATTCTTCGACTGCCCTTTCCGCAGTCGGTTCATCGTAGTATAACTTTACAATTTCAAATCCCAATTTACGTTTATAATCTCTTGGGCTTTCTGCAATTTTTTCTGTCAGTTCTTTTAATTCACCTACACTAATTTGCGTACCGAGTTCAAAATATTTATAAATCAAGTTATCCGGTATTCTCATTGTCTTCCCGAAAATATCTTTCGGATCTTCGCTTATTCCAATTGCATTATCTAATGATTTGCTCATCTTTTCGCTGCCGTCTATTCCCTCAAGCAAAGGCATTGTGATAACTATCTGCGGCTCTCTGCCAAAACGCTTCTGCACATCTCTTCCCATCAGATTATTGAATTTCTGGTCTGTACCTCCAAGTTCGACATCGGAGTTAATTGCATAGGAATCATATCCCTGCATCAACGGATACAGCATTTCGTGAAAAGCGATTTCTGCCTGCTCGTTAAGCCTGTTTGTAAAATCATCCCGTTCAAGAATTCTCTGAACAGTAAATTTTGACATCAGCTCAATTAAATTTTGAAGATTTAATTTAGCAAGCCAGTCAGAGTTATACAAAATTTTCGTTTTATCCTTGTCGAGAATTTTAACCGCCTGATCGTAATATGTTTTTCCGTTCTCACTTGCTTCTTCGTAGGTTAGCTGCGGTCTTGTTTTCTTTTTTCCGGTAGGGTCGCCAATCATTCCTGTGTAATCACCGATAATCAAAATTGCCGTATGACCGAGTTCCTGAAACTGTCTCAATTTGTTTAAAACAACTGCATGACCAATATGCAAATCCGGGCGCGAAGGGTCGCAGCCGAGCTTTATATTCAATGGAATTTTTTTCGCAATAGATTTCTCTATTTTTTTAACAAGTTCATCTTCAGGAATTATTTCAACTGTCCCGCGTTTTATTACATCTATCTGCTCATTTAAAGAAGGGAAATTCATTTACAGTTTTATTCTTTTAAGTTTTAAATCAGTTTCTCTTTGTTTCACTGATTCGCGTTTATCATAAAGTTTTTTTCCTCTGCCGATTCCCAGTTCTACTTTCACCAATGAATTTTTAAAATACATTTTAAGAGGAATTAGCGTCAGACCTTTTTCGGTTAATGCTTCCTTTATTTTTTTTATTTCTCTTTTGTTTAAAAGAAGCTTTCTGTTTCTGTCAGGCACATGGTTATTTATATTTCCGTACTTGTATTCGTTAATTGTAGCGCCAATCAGCCACACTTCATCTTTAATTACTCTTGCATAAGCTTCGCCAATGCTTACTTTCGCTTCACGAAGTGATTTTACTTCAGTTCCTTCAAGCGAAATCCCTGCTTCAAATCTTTCAAGAATAAAGTATTCGAAAGTAGCTTTACGATTATTGGTAATTATTTTAATTTTATCGTTATCAGACATAGCAACACAAATTTTCTGTACTACAAATTATTCTATTGGGAATAAAAAAGCCGACAGGTTAAATAAATTACCCATATTTGAGAGTTTAATCAATTTATAAATCTCTACTACAATGAAATATATTCAATTACCTGTGAATCCTTTTTCTATGAACTGCTATTTTTATTTTGATGAAGTATCAAAGGAAGGTGTCATTTTTGACCCTGCCGCTTATGATGAATACGAAATGGAAAACATCAGACAAATTATTAAAGACCATAGCATCAAAATAAAATATATTATTAATACACATGGGCATATAGATCACATCCTCGGCAATAAGTTTGCGAAGGATTATTTTGATGTTCCAATTTTAATGAATGAGAAGGATATGGTATTTTATAAAAATACAGAAAAGCAAAAAAAAATGTACGGGCTTGATTTTCCTGCGCTCCCTCCGGTTGACGAATTCATAGATGAAAACAGCAATATTTCCGTAGGAGATATTGAGTTTAAGATTCTTCATACCCCCGGACATTCGCCCGGGAGCTTAACCTTTATTGATGATAAATACAAAAATATTATCTGCGGCGATGTAATTTTTAAGGACTCGATTGGAAGAACGGATTTACCATTTGGAGACTACCATGAACTAATGAATTCTATTGATAATATTTTACTTCCAAATGTAAAAGACGATTACACATTGCTTCCCGGACATATGGATATTACAACGGTAGGAAGAGAAAAACAGCTAAACCCATTTATTGCAGAATAACTAATTGTTCGGTTTAAAATTCTTGGCGATTTTATCAAACTCTTTTTCGGCTGAAGAATAATTTGATGCCGTTGTGATAAACCTCAGCATATAAGTATAATTCTGTTTGCCGGAATTTTGAGTTCTGTAATAGAAAATTTTCTCGCCGAATTCATTATCTTTATAAACAGCGCTCCTGCCTTCAACATCGCCGACTGTAAAGTTCGTATATCCTCCCGAAATTTTCGGAATGTTTAGAGTCATATCTTTTTCGAGAGTATAGATTAAGTCATCAAGACTTTTAATTGATTCAACCTTAAATGCAAGCAGCATTATTGCATCTTTACCGTCTTTCTTATCAAAGGTGTATGATATAGCATCCTTGTTTGTTGTCTCTTCTGTTTTGGATTTTTTCCAGTCTGAACTGAGAGAGATTTTAAAAGCATAGTTGTTATCGGAAACGTCTGCTGATTGCGAATATATATTACCAACAAAAAATAACGAGAGAAAAAATATTATTGTCTGTAAACTTTTTTTCATTATTTCTAAAAATTTTTTTAAAAAATTTATTGTAATTTTGCTTTAATTTCCTGATACCTTTCAGGATACAGCCCTTTTGTTGAATCAGGACGCGGATTAATCTTTGCAAGCTCTTCAAATACATTATCAATTCTATCCTGCGGTAAAGGATGAGTAGCAAACAGCCTGTCTAAACTTCCGGGAGTCGTCCCCTTCTTCTTCTGTTCTTCACGTATTTTATTGAAGAAAAATATTATGCTTCCCGGGTAATATTGGGAAGACCTTAAATACTTAATCGAATAATCATCTGCTTCAGTTTCATCAGCCCGGCTGTTTGCAAGGAAGCCAAGCCCGACAAAAAGATTTGCCGCAATTTCGGCAACCTGATTAGGATTATTCCCAAGCACTAACGAAAGAATAGCGCTGACTCCGTAATATGATGTCAGGCGCTGAGTCATATGTCTTCTTTCAGCATGAGCAATTTCATGCGCAAGCACTCCGGCAAGCGATGCTTCATTATCAACAAATTTTATCAGCCCTGTATAAACATAAATGTAACCGCCGGGAACGCAAAACGCATTAACAGTGCTATCGTCCTCAATTACTTCAAACTGATAAGGAAAAACGTTTTTATATTTTATTAATGAAGAATAATTCAAAATTCCCCTGCCGATTCCCGAGACATAACTTCTAACATCATCGTGCCCTTGCAATATCGGAAACTGCCTTCTATCGTTCCTAATTTGTTTATCTAAATCCCTCCCTATGCTTACATCGTCGTTTACGGAAAAAATATTTGCACCGCAGCTATAAAAAACCGATACTAAGCAAAGAGTAGAAATGGATAAAATTAAATAGGATAAATTTTTATATGCTTTTATTTTTTCCGTAATTTTTTTCATTTATATCCTATATAGTTATATTCAAATAAATAGAAATTGTTCCTCATCAATTACAATAACATTTACAATAACATTCTTACTTTCCGGTAAACTTTGGCTTTCGTTTTTCTAAAAAAGCAGCAACTCCTTCTTTAAAATCCGCTGAATTTCCGGCGCTCTCCTGATGCTTTGCTTCGAGTTCGAGAATCTCATCCAGAGACTGATACGCTGCTTTTCGTAATAAGTCTTTTATTAAACCTATTGCAAAGGTCGGCTTTGCTGCAAAGTTATTCGCTGTCTGTTCGGTAATCTTCTTTAGCAATGCGCCGCTGCTAACAACTTTGTTTACCAATCCAAGTTCTTTTGCCTCTTTAGCGGTAACTTTATCACCGGATGCGCACAGTTCAAACGCTTTTGCATATCCTAATATTTTTAAAAGATAAAACGATGAACCGCTATCCGGCACTAAACCAACATTGATAAAAACTTCTATCAATGTCGCGCTCTCAACAGCGATTCTGTAATCACTGGCTAAAGCAAGTGATAGCCCTGCGCCTGCTGCAACGCCGTTAAGCGAGGCAATGACAGGCTTGGGTAGCCCCGTAATGAGCTTTATCAATGGATTATATCTTTTATCTAATGCTTCTTTAAATGTAGATTTTTTATCGGTAAAATCTTTCAAATCCTGACCGGAACAAAATGCTTTTCCGGCTCCGGTAATTACAACACACCTTACGTCATCGGATACAGCTTCATTTCTAAAAGCATCTTGAAGTTCATAGGTCATTTCATCATTAAAAGCATTATAAACATCGGGTCTGTTTAAAGTAATATAAAGTACAGAATCTTTTTTTTCAGTTAAAATTGAGTTATACGCCATTAATTTTCAGATAAGATTTTACCAAAAATATAAATGAAATACATTTGCGTTAAAAGTCCATTAGTGAGATATTTCACTTTGTTAGCGCTGATTTATTATTATTGAATTCAGCGCCTTATCAATCCTTGCCTCACACTCTTTTAC
This sequence comes from Bacteroidota bacterium, assembly GCA_018266845.1. GTDB lineage: Bacteria > Bacteroidota > Ignavibacteria > Tepidaquicellales > Tepidaquicellaceae > JAFDZO01. The sequence goes on from JAFDZO010000011.1 coordinate 213,269, forward strand.
GTGAAAAGAATCTATATCATTTGCGCTTCTATATCCCGCTAAATCTCTCTTGAGTTCGTTAAGAGATTTATACGCCAAAGAGCGCGCATCTTCCGGCATTCCCATGGGAGGATTTACAAGCATCTCAATTAATATATCCAGATGCGATTTTTGAAGTGCTCTTCTGTTCTTTGAAATTGAATTTCTACCCCTAACTTCTTTCCAGATAGCTGAAAATAGGAAATCGTTTAACTCATTCAGGGTTAAAACATCAGATGAAAGATTTTCCTGCTCAAGCATTCTTTTCATTATAAGCGGGTGATACAGCCTGTAAAGAGTATTCAATTGAATTATATTAATAATATCATTAAGAGGAAAATCCATCCTTAATCTCAAACCCGGCGGAGGCTGGAGCATTTTTAAAAAATCCTTACTAAAGCTTAAGTAATCTTCTGCATTAAAAGCATACGTATTTAAAAAATTTAAAGCGTCAATTTGCTCTTCCCGTGAGACCGGAATAACAGGATACCTGCCTCCGGCAACATCACCCTGCTTCATTTTAGTAAGATACGCACCGCCAATATATTTTGATACGACCATTGTATTTGAAAAATAATCAAAAAGCAGGCTGCTAAAAACAGCGCTTAACTGAGAATAACTTTCATTATACAGCGGGAAATATTTTTCAATTTTTCTAAAAAGATTTGTATCAATCAGCATTTTATCCTTTGCAAACTGTAAGGGAGAGTTGCCTAAATCAAAAGTCTGCGTCAAAGGGTCAATACTCGTCGGACCAAAAAGGTTTATAGCATCTTCATCAGTTCCGTAAACGAGACGCGGGTCGGAGGACTTTGAAGCGATTGCTATCAGATAAGGAATTTCGTCGTCTGAATTTTTTACATTCGGAAAAATTTTATAACCGTATTCTATCGCAAAATAATCATACATACCAATAGCCGGCGACCAGTAAGTTCCCTGCTTTTCGCCCGCAGGTGAAATATTCGCAGGATTATAATCCATTACAGATGACCCGTTGCCCCATTGATTGGTGAATTCCGGGTTTCTGATTTCATCGAATGTATATGCAGTGGATGCCTTAAAATTATGCCTTAACCCCAGTGTATGCCCCACTTCATGAACAACTAATTCCGTAAGATAACTGTATATGTATTCTTTAGGAATTTCATTCACATCGGAGATATTATTGTCTATCACAAACTTAACAGCGCCAATTAATGCCTGATTTTGTGAATACTCTGAATGCCTGCAAAGATAAAATTTTCTTTTGTTAATTTTTTCCAATACCTGAATTACCTTATCGCCGTCAAAATTTGAATTGTATAACTGCTCCTTTGCGTTGAGCAGACTGAAAAGAGTTCTTTCATCCTGAGTAAACCGCAAAGCCTCTGAGTTAATTAACACAGAACTGTTTAAGATTTCTCCAGTGAACGGATTTGAAATAGATGGTCCTATCCCTGCAATTCCTGAAACAGAAAATGACTGCCAGCGCAAAACATTGTAGCGGATATCATCTGAATCCCACTGAACAGAATCAGGCTGTATATTACACTGCAATGCGTTTTTAAAGCCTATTTTTTCGAACGCTTTATTCCAAAGCAATACTCCTTTTTTTATGGCATCTCTGTACTCTATCGGAGTTGCCCTGTCAATCCAATATACAATCGGCTTCACCGGTTCAGATAATTCATCGTTAGGATTTTTCTTTTGCAAATTCCATCTAGAAACATATTTAACAAGTTCGCTCTTCCTTATGGGGTTGCTGTAATCTTTTACTGATGTTTCGAAATATCCTACTCTTACATCCGAGTATCGCGGTATATAGATACCAGCTGAATCGGGAGTCAAATCAATCAGCGAATATCTAACTTTAAAATTAATAGAGCGCGAATCCGGTATTGCGCCGACGGGAGTTGAAGTTGTATTAAAAACATAATTGACGGTAATCTCTACATTTTTAGGAAAAGTCTTTACCTGCTCAATAAAAGTTAATTCAGAGTTTATTGAATAGTATCCTCCTACAAGCTGCTGAAATAAAAACTGAAGATTAGCAACATCGGAGGTAAAAAAAGAGTTAATCTTCGTTAAAAATTTTGAGCTGTCTTTGCTAAAACCTTCTATCTTTAAAGGACCAAATCTGGATGTTACGTATTGATTATAATTTGTAAACTTGTTCGTATCAGGCAGAATAAGCTCGTTGATTTTTACAATATCTAAATTGTCATTTCTTCTCTCGAGCTTAAACGTCATTTCACCGATAGTTAAGCCTGCAAAGAATCCCAATTCGTCTATAGAAGTTAAATTGGTCATCTTTAGAAGATAAAGCTTCTTATCAAATCCTTTCTGATGTTCCAGAAAAAACTCGCCTTTGTCTCTATAAGTAGTAAATAAGCCGTCTGTTTTTTGAGTGCGGGAAATCACGCTTTCGTAACCTTCCTGAGCATAGCTATAAATGCAGGAAATTATTAACAATAGTACAATAAGTATTTTTTTCATTTATTTATTATTTACTGAATAATTTTATTCAAGAACTTCTTTTGTTTTTTTGTGCCTGAAGTCAAATTGACCGGCTATCATTTTGCGTATGAAAAGCGCATGCGCAATTTTCCCGACAACTCCAAAAGGCAAATCATACTCCAGTTTGTCGGTCATTAAAGTTTTACCTTCCTTTTCTTCAAAGCAGTGTCTGTGATACCAATACTTAAAAGGTCCTTTCAGCTGCAAATCACCAATTACGCTAAACTCATCAAATTCTGCCAGCATTACTCTCCATAATGAACTGAAAAAACCGAATTGCGTTACTCTAAGTTCAACAACTGAATTCAGCTTCAGCGGCAAATCAATTTTGAGTATATCTACCTTTATGGAAGGAGGCGAAATTTTTTTCAAGTTGTTTGTATCGCTATGAAATACAAATGCTTTTTCAACAGGACAATCAATAATTACACTCTTCTCAAAATAATACATTATTTTATCGTATTTTTTTGAAATAAATTTGATAAAATTAACAAAAAACTTCTTAATATAATTACTCAAATCAGCCCGTTCAATTACAATAAATTATGCTTCCTTTAAAAGTACTTATGTGCGAGCCGAAGTATTTTGATATAAATTACATCGGCAATGAATATATGACAAATCTTAATGCGGATTTTGACAAGCATCTTGCATTGAATCAATGGAACAGCCTTAAATCAATCTATGAAAATCTTGGACTTGAGGTAAGAACAATTACTCCGGCAGAAAATTTAGTTGATATGGTCTTTACGGCGAATCAATCTCTGCCTTTTCTCAGTATTGACGGCGTTAAAAAAGTTGTGCTTAGTAAAATGCGGAATGAACAGCGGAAAAATGAAGTTCCGTTCTTTAAAGATTTTTATTTGAAAGAAGGTTACGAAGTTATCGAGCTTCCCGAAAATATTTCTTATTTCGAGTCTATGGGAGACGCAATAATTGACTACAATAGAAAAATAATTTTCGGAGGATTCGGCTATAGAACCCATGAGAATGTTTACGATTTTCTGAAGGAAGTTACAGGATATGAAACAGTAAAAGTAAACTTAATGAATAAGTTTTTTTATCATCTCGATACGTGTTTTTCTTTGTTGAACTCCGAAACAGCTTTAATATGTCCTGAAGCATTCAGCGGAGAAGATTTTAAAAAGTTAACTCAGTACTTTAATGAAATAATTACTGTCAGCGCAGAAGAAAACAAAAATTCGTTTGCATGTAATTGCCATTGCCCTGACGGCAGAAATGTTGTTATTGAAAAAAAAGCGAATTCAACTGCATTTCTTCTTACAGAAAACGGATTTAATGTTATTGAAACTGATACCTCCGAGTTTATGAAATCCGGCGGAAGCGTTTTCTGTATGAAAATGATGTACTTTTGATTTATCAAAAATGAGAAATTTCAAATATAGCTGGGAAGAGTACCAAAAGCTCCCCATATCTAAAAAGAAAAAACTATTAATCCGAAATTCCGAACTATCGTATTTAATTTTTGCTCAACAGTTTGAGAGAAAAGTTCTTGAAAAACTTTTCACGCTTGCCGATAAAATCAGGTTTCTTTCAAAGTCAAAAGAAGGCGCTGATAAGCTCCAGACACTTCTTTCTCATAAGCGGGCAACATTGTTTTTTTCGCAGCCGTCAACCAGAACCTTTAAATCTTTTTACAATGCCTGCCATATTCTCGGAATAAAAACCACTGAGCTAAGAGACGGAGCTTCATCATCGCAAAAAAAAGGAGAATCCCCCGAAGATACTATTCTTACTTTTGCCTCCTATACAGATTTAATCATAATGCGAAATAATGAAGAATGGCTTGCTGAAAAAGCATCGTGGCTTCTTAATAAAAAAAACAGAGTGGTAAAAGTTATCAATGCAGGTTCGGGAAAAGACCAGCACCCTACACAGGCGCTGCTGGATGCCTACACTCTTCATCAGGCATTTTCAAAGGCAAAATCAGGGAAGAAAACGATTGTAATTGCAGGAGATTTAAAAAGAGGAAGAGCTGCGCGCTCACTAATTTACATTCTTAAAAATTTTAAGGATGTAAAATTACTTTTAATTTCACCTGAACCTCTTAAAATAGAAAACGATGTCAGGAAATTTTTGCTAAAGAATTATATTGAATTTATTGAAACGGATAAGTTCAAAGAAAATTTGAAGAAGGCAGACGTAATTTATATGACACGGATTCAGGATGAATACGATGTAAGCAACGAATCCAAGGAGATTGACTATTCAACATTTCACTTAAAAAAATCTTACCTGAAGCTGATAAAAAAAGACGCTGTAATAATGCACCCCCTTCCCCGAAGAGATGAAGTAGATATTGAAATTGACGATGATGAACGCGCATGGTATTGGAAGCAAGAACGCAACGGAATGTGGGCGCGCGCTTCACTAATAGCTTACATGTTCGGAATAGAAAATGATATTATGAAAATTAACTTTTAATACTATCCTCAAAAGCAGTCAAAAATAAATCTGCCTGCTCTTCGTTTAAAATTAAAGGAGGCAAAAGCCTGACACAGCTTATATTAGTAAGATTTACAAGAACTTTTCTTTCAAAGAGTTTTTCAACGAGCACTTCAGGAATTACGTTTCCCAATTCAATGCCTAACATCAAGCCCGCGCCTCTTACATCTTTTATTTTATCAGGATACTGATTTTGCAAGACCAGCATTCCTCTTTTAAGATACAGCCCGATAGTTTCAGCATTTTTCATCGCATAGCTTTCAATCTCTTCAAGCGCAGCCACGCCTGCTGCGCATGCGACAGGATTTCCACCAAATGTTGTGCCGTGGTCGCCTGCATGGAAACATTCATTCAAATATTCTTTTGCCATCAGCGCTGAAACAGGCAGCCCTCCGCCTATGCCTTTAGCCGTTACGCAAATATCTACATTGCATTTGTAATGATGGATTGACAAAAATTTTCCTGTTCTTCCGGCTCCGCATTGAATGCAGTCGGCAATTATTAGAAATCCATATTTTTCTTTAAGCTCATTTAAAGCATCCACAAAAGAGCAGTCAGCAGAATAAATGCCCCCTTCTCCCTGAATAAACTCAAGAAAAACCGCTGCCGTATTTTCATTTACTGTTCTTCGTAAGTCATCAATTGAGTTATAAATGAGATGATGAACTCCGGGAAGAAACGGCTCAAAGCCTCTTCTATATTTATCCTTTGTAGTAAGGGATAAGCTGCCGTAAGTTCTTCCATGAAAACCGCCCTTGAAGGAAATCAATTCTCTTTTCGTATCTGAATTAAAGTGCTTCCGTACCAGTTTTATTGCGCCCTCAATAGCTTCTGTACCGGTTGAAGAAAGAAATATTCTGTTGAAGCCGGAAAGACTAAGAAGCTTTTCTGCAAACTCAATCTGTGATTCCTGATAAAAATTATTCGAGAGGTGGCTGAACTTATTTATTTGCGAAATTATCGCCTCGTTTACTTTTTTGTTGTTATACCCAAGCACGTTTACGGCAAGCCCCCCGAACATATCGAGGAATTTACCCTTATCAGTGTATAAAAAAACGCCTTCCCCTTTTTCTACATTTAGAGGAAGACGTTTATAAGTCTGAAAAAAATACTTTTTTTCTTTTTCTGCTATGTCCAATTTTTAACTTTCTTTTTCCTCCGGGTACAGCTCCTTTTGTTTGCTTAAAGATTTTAACAATCTCGCGAGAAAATCTATCTGCTCATCAAGCTGTTCTTCGGATTTATTATTTACCAAAACAAAATCAGAAAGCTCAAGCTTCTGCTTATCGTCAATCTGATATTTCATAATATTTTCTACTTCAGATTTCTTAGCGCCGTCTCTAATCATTATTCTCTCCACTCTCGTCTTCTTATTCGCATATATCATTATTATGTAATCCAAATCTTTATCAAGCCCGCTTTCAAATACAAGCGCAGACTCAACAAGCACTATGTCATAAATACTCTTTTTCGATTCCTTAATTATGTAATCTATAACAAGCGGGTGAACTATTTTATTTATCTTGGCATAATTTTTCTTATTCGCAAATATTACTTCACGAAGTTTAGACAAATTTATTTTTCCCTGATAATTTAAAATTCCCTCACCAAATTCTTTTACAATATTTTTCAGCAGGGTTTTATTGCTGGCATAAAGATTTTTTGCAATGGTATCTGCATAGAAAACTTTAAATCCCTTTTTGGAAAGCTTATTGCATACAAATGTTTTGCCCGAACCTATACCGCCTGTAATTCCGACAAGAAGCTTTGTTTTTTGTTTCTTCATTATTGAAATTGGAATGATAGCAGTAAGTTAAAAAAACTATTTCGCATATGCAATTGACCTTCTCTCTCTAATGACGTTCACTTTTATCTGTCCGGGATATTCCATTTCTTCCTGAATTTTCTTTGCAATATCATCAGCCAATTGGTCCTGAAGAATATCGCTTATTTTTTCCTGCTCAACAATTACTCTTACTTCACGTCCCGCCTGAATTGCATAAGTCTTTGCAACACCTTCAAATGATTTTGCTATATTTTCCAATGTCTCGAGTCTCTTTGAGTATGCTTCAACGGATTCCCTTCTTGCTCCCGGTCTTGCTCCGCTGATGGAGTCAGCTGCCTGAACAATCACTGCAATAGGATGCTCCATCGGCATTTCATCATGGTGCGCTCCGATAGCATTGCAGATAATCGGATGCTCTTTACATCTTTTTGCAACTTCATAGCCGAGTATTGCGTGAGGTCCTTCAATGCTTCTGTCAATCGTTTTACCGACATCATGCAGAAGTCCTGCGCGTTTTGCCATGTAAGCATCTAAGCCAAGCTCAGCAGCCATAATGCCTGCTAAGTAACCAACTTCTATAGAGTGGTTCAATACATTCTGTCCGTAACTGGAGCGATATTTCATTCTACCGATAAGTGTAATCAAATCTCTGTGCATTCCCTGAATGCCCATTTCAACAAGAGTATTTTCACCTACCCGAATAATCTCTTCGCTTAGTTCTTTTTCAACTTTCGTAACAATTTCTTCTATTCTTGCAGGATGAATTCTACCATCTGCAATAAGTCTTTCCATCGAAACTCTTGCAATTTCCCGTCTGAACGGGTCAAAGCCGGAAATGATAATTGCTTCAGGTGTATCGTCAACAATTATATCAACGCCGGTAGCTGCTTCAAATGCGCGGATGTTACGCCCTTCTTTGCCGATTATTCTTCCCTTTAATTCATCTGAAGTAATTTGAAGAACAGAAACTGTAGTTTCAACTGAATGGTCTGAAGCAGTTCTCTGAATGCTCTGAATGATAAGATTTTTTGCAATGCGGTTTGCTTCAAGCTTGGTTTCATCGCGGACTTCCTGCAGCTTCTGCGCAGAGTCGAGCTTTACCTGCTGAAGCAAACTGTCAAAAAGAATTTTCTTCGCTTCTTCTTCCGTGAGTGCCGATATTCTTTGCAGCTTATCTTTTTGCTGAGAAATTACATTTGTAGTTTCTTCCTTTAATGCTTCAATTTCTTTTTCTTTTTCGGAAAGCTTTTCAATTTTATTTGTAAGCTCTTTTTCAAGCTGCTCGGCTTTCTTCTCTTTGTTAGTTAGTTCATTCTTCGCCTGGTCAACTTTCTCTTTTTCAGATTTTAGCTTTTTCTCATCTTCAATAACACCTCTTTCCCGCTCTTTTACCTGCTCGTCAAATTCCTGCTTCTTTTTGTAGAACTGATCTTTTACTTCGAGTAGTTTTTCCTTCTTTAAATTCTGCGCTGCTTTCTCTGCATCAATAAGTAAGTTCTTTACTCTTTTTTCACCATCAGCAACTGCTTCGGTAGCTTTCTTTTCGGCATCTTTGAGAATTTTCTCAGCAACAGTTTCCGCGTCGCCGATTTTGCTTTTATTTATTTTTGAATGCAAAACCCAGCCGAGGAAAAATACCAAGAAACTGATAGCAATTATTAACGGAATCAGAACGTATAATTCATATACTATTTCCATTATACCTCCCTAAAAATATTCTGCTAGTGTACATTTTGTTTTTTGATTTATAAAAATTTTTTGAACATAAAAAAAACCGCACAGACAAATCCTTAGCCAAAGCTTATAAGAAAACCCGTTCGAAGTGTACGGTGGGTGGTGCCACAATGTCGTTTACTTCCACTGCCCGGTTTGCTCCGGCTGACCGGAATCCGAATTCTTTCTTGCGAAAGATGAGGCCTGTAATTGACATTTTTTTATGAGCTTGCCTCCCATTTCTTATAAAAAATGTTGGTTTTTTATAATGGTTTGACTAAGGTGTCTGTGCGGTTTTAAAAACCTGCTTTTTATATAAAGAACTTGTGAAAAAAATTAGAGATACTGGTCAATCAAATTAGAAAGTTCATCTATGTTTTGATTGTATTCTCTTAATGAGTCCAGATAGTCTTCTTCAATTTTGTTTCTAATACCTTTTTCCTTAAAATAATCCTCCGCTATATTCAACGAAGAAACTACAGCAATAGTTTCCTCAGTTTGATTTGGCGACTCAGAGTTGATTCTGTTCATTATGTTATCAACATAATTGGCAATTTTTTCCACCTTTGCAGTGTCTTCACCCTGCAAATTATATTCGCTGTTAAAAATCCTTACCCTGACTTCTTTAGGATTCATAAGTTTTAGGTTTTGTTCTTAGTCAAACTGCTTTAATTTTCCTGGTCATATTGGTCCAGGTGTACATCAATCCTTGAAATTAACTCTTTTATACGTGAACGGACAATTTCTTTATCCTGTATTGACGATTTTGTATTTTTCTCTGTGAGTAAAACGTTTTTTAAATCAGAAATTTCTTTATCTTTGGTTATTGACTGTGAATTTGCATGCGTAACCTGCAATTTCAAATCCGTTACTTTCTGGTTCAGCTCTTTTACAGTATCACGAAGCTCCCTGTTTTCCTCTTCATATTTATCGAGTTTTGTCAATAATAATCTAACTTTTGTAAGCAACCCCTGAATAGATACTCTTAACGAATTTTTTGCCTCGTTAATGTTGTCTATAGCGCTGTCAGAAAACGGTTTTGACATAATTTGTTTTTTCGTTTGTGCCTGCTTATGCTCTTAACTGAGCTTTAAGTTCCTTCTCAAGATTCTTTACAATCTTACTGATAATAGGGTTAATTTCCTCATCAGTAAGGGTTTTCTCAAAAGAAGAAAATTCTAATGAAAAAGCAAGACTTTTGTTATTGCCGAGTTTTTTATCCTCGTATAAATCAAAAAGGTGCAGCCCCGTTAAGAGCTTGCCGCCGCTTTTTGAAATGATGTCCTTAATATCCTTAAAAACAACGTTTTTTTCAACAACAAAAGACAAGTCTCTTTTTACAGGCGGAAACTTAGAAATCGGCTCATACACATTACCGGTTTTCACTGCTTTATAAAGTGTTTGCAGATTAAATTCAGCTATATAAACAGGTTTCTCTATTTCAACGTTAAGTAACTTTAAAGTCTTGCTTTCAACTTTAAATAATTCCCCTGCATAATTATCTCTTGTTTCATACTTAATTTTAATTCCCTCTGGGGAAGTAAACGAAGTACTATTTTTCATTTGTATATTGAGGGATTGCAAAAACATATTAACTTCCCCTTTTAAATCAAATAAATCAAAATCCCTCTCTTTGCCGTCAAAGGAGGTCAAATCATAGTTTCCGCATATTCCAATACATAATCTGTCTTCTTCTCTAAAATACTTTCCCTCGTCAAAAAACACCTTTCCGGTTTCGTACATTTTAAGCGAAATATCTTTGCCTAAATGATTTTGGTTATTCTTTATTACGTTCAGCATTCCGTAATAAAGATTCACGCGCATGGAATTCATTTCGCTCGAACCGGGATTTGCAATTTTTACGGGATTTATATTGAATATTTTAAGCTTGTCGTCTTCTTGCTGAGAGCTTGTGAGAATTTCATTAAATCCTCTGCCGTAAAAATAATTCTTAACCTTCTGCTGAAAATCAAGATAGCCCTGATTGTAATTTGATTCAGAAATACTAAACCTGAAAGTGCTGTCTTGAGGAATATTATCATAACCGTAAATGCGCGCAATATCTTCAATTAAATCTATTTCCGAGCTTATGTCATTCCTTCTAAACTCAGGTACTTTGAACACTAAATTATCTCCGTTATCCCTTAAATACTCTATCTCAATTTTAGCTAATAGACTAATTATGTCTTCTTTGCTAACCGATAGTCCTAAAAAGCTATTAACCTTATTTATTTTAAGCTCAATTTCTACATTAGAAAATGCTTGAGGATAGTTATCTACACACCCTTTCAAAATTTTCCCTCCGCCTAATTCCGAAATCAATTCGCAAGCCCTATCTGAAGCATATTCGACCATTTCAACATCAGTTCCCCTCTCAAATCTATGCGAAGCATCGGATGCCAGTCCGAGCTTTTTCGCATTCAAACGGATTGCCACCGAATCAAAATATGCCGTCTCGAGCAGCACATTCTTTGTAGTTTCAGTTATCTCCGAATTCTCGCCGCCCATAATTCCCGCAATGCTCAAATATCTTTCTGCATCGCATATCATTAACGATTTGTCGTTTAAAACTCTTTCTTTGGAATCAAGTGTTGTGAACTTATCACCTTCATTCGCCGTTTTTACAATTATTTTCTTTCCTAAAATCTTATCGTAATCAAAAGCATGCATCGGCTGACCTGTTTCCATCATAACGTAATTTGTAATATCTACAATATTATTTCTCGGACGCAGACCTATGGCAGTTAGTTTCTTTTTCAGCCATTCAGGAGACTCTTTTACTTCTACATCCTTTATGATTCTTGCTCTGAATCTTTTGCAATAATCGCTGTTATCTATCTGCACTTCAACGTAGTTATGCGCATTTTCCTCTTCCTCTTTCAAACTAACCTCCGGCAGCTCACATTTATATCCGTATGCGGCGGCTATTTCCCTTGCCACACCGATATGCGATAGCAAATCGCCTCTGTTAGGGGTAACCCCTATTTCATAAACGTAATCATCTGCGCCGATATATTCCGCAAAATCCTGCCCTATCTTTGCCTTTTCATCCAGCACCATTATTCCGTTATGGTCTTCGCTCAGGTTAAGTTCCTTAGCCGAGCAAATCATTCCCTCTGAAAGAACGCCCCTCAATTTTGCCTTCTTTATTTCAAACTCTCCGTTAGGCACAATCGCGCCGACCTTTGCAACGCAAACTAACTGCCCCGCATCTACGTTGGGAGCGCCGCAAACAATGCTCAATAAATTGCCTGTACCGGCATCAACTTTACAAACGCTTAGCTTATCTGCATCGGGATGCTTAGTTTTTTCAACAACTTTCCCGACGACAAAATTTTTGAATTTCTCACCTTCAAATTCTATACTCTCAATATCAAGCCCTGCGGCTATCATTTTTTCGTTTAATTCTTTTATGGAGTTGTATTCAAATCCGGGAATTAACTCTTTTACCCAATTTAAACTGAATTTCATATCTTTTTATGATTTAAAACCGGAACACAGATTTTTATGATAATTATGATGTCACAGATAAATTACATTATAATTATTTGAACAAATACTGTGTACTTAAAATAATTTTAATAAAACGGAACACCAATTTTCAATAATTAATCTGTGTAATCATATAAATCAAAATCATCTGTGTTCCTGATTAAACAAAAAAACCCGGACAAAACACTCTTCATCCGGGCTTTCATTTGCTGGTTAAAAAATTAAATTACTTGTCACCGTCTTTTTTCGGTTCTTTCTTTATCGGTTCAGGATTCTCTCTCTTATACTGTCTGTCTGATTTTTGCTCGGTGCCGCTATTATTGTTGTCATAAGATTTCGGCGGAGTATATGTCTGGTTTGTCGGAGGTGTATATACTCTCGGTGTTCTTGTGTGACGGCTTGAAGTACGTCTGTTGTGTTTTCTCTTTGAACCTTTTCTTCCTTTTTTCTTGGAAGTTTTGCCGGATTTCTTACCGGTTCTTTTGTTTGTCTTCTTGCCGGTCTTTTTAGAAGTCTTCTTTGAAGTCTTCTTGCCTGAACCTTTTTTCTTTGAATTTTTTTTACCGGTGCTCTTGTTCTTACTGGTTTTACCGCTTTTTTTCTTTTTAGAGGTCTGTGTGGTCTTTTTTCTAGGCTTCGCCTCGAGGTTCGAAAACTCACCAAACACACCACCAAAAGCGAAGGCGCATAAGAAAGCCATAACCAGCATTTGACGCTTTGTCATCTAATTCTCCTTTTTTATTTTAAGTGGATAATAAATTTAAACGTTATGAATTTTAAAAACAATGAAATTAATACCTTTCTACAAAGGAATTACTTTAATATTTTTGTATAAAATGAATATAGATAATAAAAATAAAACCGTTATTGTGGCAATGAGCGGCGGAGTTGACTCATCCGTAGCCGCAGCGCTCTTAAAAGATGAGGGCTATAATCTTATCGGCATTACCATGAAGACCTGGGGCTTCGATGATATTCCCGAAAAAGATTCCGGCTGCTGCTCGCTTGAAACGATTTACTCTGCCAAAAACGTTGCTTACAATCTGGGCTTTGAACATTATACTCTTGATTTTACGGAAAAGTTCAATGAAACTGTAATAGAAAACTTTATTTCTGAATATATTAAGGGACATACTCCAAATCCCTGCGTTTTGTGCAATAAAACAATCAAATGGGGGGCGCTTTTAGAAAAAGCAGAATCTCTCGGCGCTGACTTTATTGCAACCGGACATTATGCTAAAATTATAAAAAATGATACTACGGGAAGATATAATATCGGAGTTTCTGAAGATCTGGTAAAAGACCAGTCTTATGCTTTATGGAGAGTTTCACAGCATGCGCTGAGCAAGACAATTTTCCCTATAGGAAAATATAAAAAGACTTATATCCGCGAAGTAGCGGCAAGTATGAATTTAAAATCGGCTAATACACCTGACTCTCAGGAAATCTGCTTTGTTCCCGATGATGATTACAGGAAATTAATTGAAATCAGGCTACCTGATTTCACAAAAAAAATCAGCAAGGGCGATATAGTTTATAAAGATAAAAAAGTCGGTACACACTCGGGTTATATAAATTATACTATAGGGCAAAGACGAGGACTTAATATTGCACTCGGTCATCCTATATATGTAACAAAAATAGATGCAGAAAATAATGTCATTGTTGTTGATGATGTTGAAGGTTTAAGCAATACAGCCTTTATGACTAATGAAATAAATTTAATGACAGTCGAAAAGCTGACTGAACCTGCAAAAGCTGTAGTTAAAATTCGTTATAAAGATAAAGGAAGTCCTGCAACCATTTATCAGGAAGGCGAAGATGCAGTTAAAGTAGTATTCGAGGCTCCGCAAAAGGCAATAACGCCCGGACAATCGGCAGTATTTTACGACGGCGAAAACGTCATCGGCGGTGGAATTATTCAGAATATTTTGTATTAGAAATTTAATGTGACTCTTTAACCACAGATTACACGGATTTTATTCACAGAGAACACAGAAGTGTATTAATATTTTTATATAATAATCTTTTCCTCTTTCCCAACATCCTCGTTGGGAAAGAAAGTTAGAAAATAATTAGTAGCTTCCCGCTCCTTACTAAGAAGCGGCACTAAAGGGGGCGGTTAAAGCGAGCTTTCTACAATCTTTTAATTACCTCTTCTTCGGAAGGATATTGAAACAAAAAAAAATCTTTTTGTGCTCTCAGTGATAAATCATCTGTGTAATCTGTGGTTAAATAACAAAGCAAACAATGAACCTTTACAAACAACTCGAACAGAACGCTAAAAAAAATAATCGCACAATTATTTTTCCCGAATCATACGATGCGCGCGTTCTTGACGCAGTAAAATATATTCTTCAGAAAAAAATTGCCAAAGTAATTCTAATCCGCACAGATGAAAAAATAAAAATTGATGACCACAACGATTTAGATATTATTGACATAGATTTTTATAAACAATACCTGCAAGGATATTACGGCTCAAGAAAATTAAAGCAAAAAGATATTACAATTGAGCAGGCAGAAAAGGAGCTAAGCTCCCCTCTCGCATTCGGTAACATACTCCTGAAAAATAATTTTGCTGACGGACTTATAGCGGGAAGCGTTTATACGACAACTGACGTGCTGAGAAATGCTATGCGTATTATCGGACTCAAAGAAGGAAACAAAACAGTCTCATCGTTTTTTCTTTTCACTTTCCCTAAAGAAAGTATTCATCGAAATAAAATTTTTGCCTATGGAGATTGCGGAGTTTTGCCAAATCCTACTGCTGAACAATTATCGGATATTGCAATACAAACTTCGGAAAATTTTGAAAAACTTACGGGTATAACTCCACGCACAGCATTTTTATCATTCTCCACAAAAGGAAGCGCAAAGGATGATTCCCTGAATAAAGTAATCGAAGCATATAAAATTACGAAAGAAAGAAAGAGGGATTTAGTCTGCGATGGCGAGCTGCAATTCGATGCAGCATTTGTTCCTAAAGTTGCCGATAGAAAAAATAAAGACGGAGCAATTCAAGGTGATGCAAATGTTTTTATTTTTCCTGACTTGAATGCAGGAAACATTGCATATAAAATTACAGAAAGAATCGGCGGAGCTTTTGCAACCGGACCAATTGTACAAGGTCTTGCAAAACCTGTAATGGATTTATCCCGCGGATGTAATGCTGATGATATAGTAAATATGACAAGAGTAATTTCTAATTTATGATTTAAGATATTAGATTTAAGATTTCTTAAAATACTTATTTCATAACTCTTATATTTTAATTTATCTGTGTCATCACTTTCATCATAAAAATCTGTGTTCCAAAATCTTAAATCATAAATCTTAATTCTTAAATAAAATGACTTTTCACGAACTCTGCGCAGAAGTAAAAAAAGAAATAAAAGAATGCTCAATCGAAGATGTTAAAAAGATGCACTCCGATAAAGAAGACTTTGTATTAGTTGATACAAGAGAGGAAAGCGAATTTGCTGCGGGCAAAATAAAAGGCGCAATTCACATCGGCAAAGGTATTATTGAGCGCGATATACATCTTCACGTTCCCGATAAAGACAAAAAAATTGTGCTTTATTGCGGCGGCGGATTCCGCTCAGCTTTAGCTGCTCACAACCTCCAGAAAATGGGCTACACAAATGTAATTTCTATGGACGGCGGCTGGAGAGGATGGAACGAATCTCAAGGAGAAATAGAATAGCCTTACCCGCTATGAAACAGAATTTATCCCGTTAGAATCGGGAGTTTCGTAATGTTCAAAAAAAGTGGATTCGTTACGAAGCTCACGCTTTGTAGCGTGAAAGTGAATTCGTTACGAAGCTCACGCTTTGTAACGTGAAAGTGAACTCGTTACGAAGCTCCTGCTTCGTAACGTGAAGGTAAACTCGTTACGAAGCTCCTGCTTCGTAACGTGAAGGTAAACTCGTTACGAAGCTCCTGCTTCGTAACGATACAAATTACTTTTTCCTATTCACCCTCTTATTTTCCTCCTCCTCATCATCTTCATCGGCAAGATGGAACTTATGAAGTTCTCTATGCCAGAACGGCGAAATGAGAAAAGTTATACCTGAAAGAAAAAGCACTCCGCAGAAAATAGCATAGCAGCCGGCGAAAATTTTCACGGCATCATTTTTCGGTTGAGATACAGGACCCATCCCGCCTAAAATCATGCAAGCTTCTAGGAATGAATCCACCCATCCCAGTTCCCCAAGATAATGGTAGCCAATCATCCCTATAAAAAGAGAAACCACAAGCAGAATTAAAAAAATTACTAAGTTTCTTATTACCCTGCTTCGGAATGCTTTTTGAGAAATTAATTTTTGTTTTTTATTTTCATACATTTTCACATATTGTAACTTAGAAAAAGGAACCTAAAAATAAATAAAATATATGAAATTTAATTTACAATTCTTGAGAGGAAAAACATTTCTAAGAGGTATAGTCTTACTTTTATTAGCCGGAACTTTTGCCACAGTTAATTTCGGATGCTCTGCGGTTGATACTTTTACAAATTTACAGCGCCTGCAATTTAAACTCGGCTCGGTAAACAACTTTAATGCAGCAGGAGTAAATGTTTCGAACTTAACCAGCTTCAGCCAAATCGGAATTTTAGATATTGCGAACCTGACAGCAAATGTTACTCAAGGAAAATTGCCCGTTGGTTTTACTCTTAATCTCATTGCAAAGAATCCGAATACGGCAGGAGGCTCGGCAAATTCTTCATCCCTTCTGAAAAGAATGGAATGGAATCTTTATATTGATGACACACCTACAATCAACGGCGTATTGAACAACATAGTTGTGCCGGGTACGGGACAGGAATCAACTATCCCAATGGCAGTTAGCATGGATTTGATGCAATACATTAAAGGGCAGGGACTGGAAAATTTAGTGAACCTTGCTCTGGCTATAGGCGGAAGGAACGGCTCGTCTTCAAGATTATCTTTGAGGGCAAAGCCGACTGTGGAAATTTTTGGAATTCCGGTAACCTCACCTGAGATTACAATCGTCAGCCACCAGTTTTCAAACTAAGGGTTTTATTAATAATTTTGACTGTCTTGCAAAATTTAAACAATGTTAATACAATAATATATTTTCGCGAGAAAATTTTCCCAAAATAAGCATCTGTTTAAACAAGAAATTGAAACAATTAGTCCAAATTTAAGCGTAAGTTAATAATAGTAATAGCAAAAACCCCGTGAAAACGGGGTTTTCTCTAAAAAGCCCTTACTTCCCTTTAGCTTGCCGTTCGTGCTCTACTTCAAGCTCACGCTCCACCGCTTCGTGCGCTTCTTTATCAGTTCGAGCTAAAAACTCCCTTATTACCTTATCCTGAGTTTCCACAAGCTGCTGCGGCGTTCCGAAGAAATACGTTTTCCCCTCGTGCATCATTGCCACATGGTCGGCAACATCATACACGCTGAAAATATCGTGCGTTACCACAATAGATGTTACCTTGAGCTTTGTTGCAAGCTCTTTTATCAGGTCGTCTATCTGGTCGCTCATCACGGGGTCAAGTCCGGTAGTCGGCTCATCGTATAAAATGTATTCGGGATTAGTCGAAATCGCCCTTGCCAGCGATACGCGTTTTTTCATCCCGCCCGATAAATCAGAGGGCTTCATCCGCTCTATTCCCGGCAGCCCCACCATCTCAAGTTTTTCCGCGACGATTTTATCAATCTCCTTCTGAGATAGCCGTTCGTTTTCCTTCAGCGCAAGCCCTACGTTTTCGCCCACGTCCATCGAATCGAACAGCGCCGCGCCCTGAAACAAAAATCCGATTTTCTTTCTCATTTCATAAATATCTTTTTCCTTCATCGCCGCCATGCTTCTTCCCTCGAACAGAATATCTCCGCTGTCAGGTCTCAGCAGCCCGACAATATGCTTCAGCATAACCGATTTTCCGCAGCCGCTCCGCCCTATAATAACAAGTGTCTTCCCCGTTTCGATATTCATATCAACGCCCCTCAAAACCTGCTTCGACCCGAAACTCTTTGTAATGTTTTTTATTTCAATCATAGGTGAATAAAATAAGGAAAAGCTTTTCTACTTTATAGGGAGAAAAATATATTGAGGAGAACCCTTATTATTTGAGAAAAATATTTTGTAAATTAATAATCTGTTCCCCTCCTTTTCAAGGAGGGGTTAGGGGTGGTTTAATGAGTAACAGTTTTCTCAGCATTCGTTAAACCCCCTCTAACTCCCCCTTAGCAAAGGGGGAGAACAGTTAATTTCTTTTCTAATTAGCTAGAAGTAGTTTATAATACTTTTGAAGGAGAGGACAGGGGTGGTTAATCAATATGTTCCCCTCCTTTTCAAGCTAACATGTATCAGAGTCCCGCTTTAGCGGGAGAGGGGTTAGGGGTGGTTAATAAAATCTAAAAATTATGAAGCTTTTCAACAAAACAATTCTCAAAGAAAAAAGACAAGCGCTCAGAAACAACGCAACCTTATCTGAAAAAATTTTATGGAGTAAATTAAAGAAAGGAAATCCGTTTAATTTAAAATTCAGAAGACAATATAGTATCGGAAATTACATTGTGGATTTTTATTGTCCTGAATTAAAATTAGCGATTGAGATTGACGGCGATTCACACTTTCAGGAAGGCGCAGATAAAAAAGATTTTACAAGAACTAATTTTCTTGAAAGAGAAGGAATAAATTTAATTAGATTTACAAACAATGATGTTAAGAAAAATTTGCAGCAGGTTTTGGAAGAGATAAATAGAGAAGTTGAGTTGTTAAAACAAGGCAGTCATTAATTAAACCACTCCTAACTCCTTTCCCGCTAAAGCGGGACTCTCATAAGTCTTAGCTTTCAAGGAGAGGAACAATATCAGATTATTGAAGATTGAGACATCATAATTTCAAAACTTTATTGGGGTATGTTCTCCCCCTTACCAAGAGCCTGTCCCGCACTTGTTGCGGGAGGGAGTTAGAGGGGGTATAACGAATAATTATAATAAACATTAAACCACCCCTAACCCCTCCTTGCTAAGGAGGGGAACAACGTCTTAAATCTTCTCGTTGCGATGCTCCGGCTTCGCAACGTTTATTTCCACGCATCAAATCTATTTCTAAGTGGGAAACGGGGCTCAAACCTGTGACATTCAGAGCCACAATCTGACGGTTATAAAAATAGTTGGATTCTAAATATTGTAGTATTTTAATGACTATGAATATGTTCTCCCCCTTACCAAGGGGGAGACAGAGGGGGTTTATCGACTTTTCAAACATTTAACCACCCCTAACCCCTCCTTGCTAAGGAGAGGAACAGAGTCAGAGACTTTCATCTCTGTTTCATTCTGAGAGTAAATTATTTAGAAATCCCTCTACATAACAAAAAAACTCCATCCTGCTTTTTGCAAAATGGAGTTAAGTGCCGCTCCCTCTAAAAAATCTTCAGAGGAAATCCAATCAGTACTTCGCCAGGCAAATAAATATTGCAGTACCGATTTTTTTGCCAAGGGTAATAATCCGCCGCTCCTTATACATCTTCTTGCGTGAAACAGCAAAATTACTACTTATACAAAATTACATTTTTATTTTTCTATTTTAAAATTTATCAGGGAAGTATTTTGATTAATTCAGGGTATTTTATTTTTGATTTGTGAGGTACGGAGTATTGAGTTGCAGGTATTGAGTATTGAGCAAATCCGGTTTTAGCCGGTGTATCGGTTAGTTTGTCAGCCATCCCCTGCCCCAGTTGTTAAGTTTTACTTTACTCCATCCCAAACCCCCGTTTGGGACGGCAATAAACTCGTAAACAACTTATGCCTGTGATTATTACTCCGTCCCAAACCCCCGTTTGGGACGGCAATAAAAATACCGGGTAAAAAATCTATATATTCTCAGAACTTAACAGCTCTGCTTAACAAAGAGGAGGAAATGGGAAAAAAATTATTGATTACCGGCTTGCCGGTCCCGCCTTGGCGGGACTAATTGCGCGAAGCGAAAGTTATCTCTTCGGTTTTGCAACTTCAAGATTTACATTAACGCCTTTAATGCGTTTATTGTTCATCTGCTCGATTACATCTCTTGAGTATTTCTTTTCAATTTCAATAAAGCTGAAGCTATCGAGCATGCTTATCTCGCCGATTGCCTTTGCAGGAACAGTTGTCTCCCCTGCTATTGCGCCGACAATATCCTTAGGCTGAATTTTGTCTTTCTTGCCGCCGTTGAAAAACAATCGCACCATATTGCCCGATGAAGAGCCTCTGCTGTGGTCGCCGCCTCTGTCTCTATCTCTTCCGCGGTCGCTTCTTCCGTCGCGTCTGCCGTCTCTATCGCCGTAGTTAGCGCCTTCGCGGTTGCCTCTGTTTTCGTTTCTGTCTCTCTTGTCGCCCCTTTTGCCGTCTCGTCTATCGCCTCTTTTGCCGTCCCTTCTGTCATCGCGTCTGTCTCCGCCTCTTCTGCCCTCACCTCTTTCATCCCTTGAAGAAAAGTTTTTCAGCTCATCTTTTTCGGGAAGCTCGGTCTGGGTTTTTAAAATCATGTTCAGCACACCGGAAGCAATATCTATTGTATCGTATTCATCGTTCATAAGTTTTTCGATAAGCGGTCTTACCTTAGAGGCATCCTGCCTTATTTCTTCAATTGATTCTTTTATTTCGGTAATCATCTGAGTATCTCTTATTTCTTTCACGTCGGAGATAGTCGGAATATCCTGCTTAACAATTTTCGTTTTTGTGTAGCGTTCTATATCGCGCAGCTTGTAAAACTCCTTGCCTGAAATAAAAGTAAATGCCTGTCCTTTTCTTCCTGCGCGGGCAGTTCTGCCTATGCGGTGAACGTAATACTCTTCATCCTGCGGCATATCGTAATTGAAAACTGCATCAATATCGTCAACGTCAATTCCGCGTGCGGCTACATCGGTAGCGACAAGAATTTCAATCTTGCCGGAACGGAACTTTGCCATTACTCTATCGCGGAAAAGCTGCTTCATATCTCCGTGCAATCCCTCTGCTGCATAACCCCTTGCCTGAAGGTGAGATACAAGCTCATCAACTGCGCGTTTTGTATTGCAGAATACAAGCGATAAAACAGGATTGTGAATATCGAGCAAGCGGGTAAGCACTTCAAGCTTCATTGAGTTGCGAAGCTCGTAAAAATATTGATTGATGTTCGGAACGGTAAGCTCTTTATGAACAACTTTTACAAGCTCAGGCTCCTGCTGATATTTTTTTGTAAGCTGCATTATCGGCGGAGGCATCGTAGCGGAAAAGAAAATCGTCTGCCTTTCTTCAGGTATGGATTTTAATATCTCTTCAATGTCGTCTCTGAATCCCATGTTGAGCATTTCATCGGCTTCATCCAGCACAATCATTTTCACGTGTGAAAGGTCGGCTGTTTTTCTGTTAATGTGGTCAATCATTCTTCCTGGAGTAGCGATGATAATCTGAACGCCTGCCTTAAGCGAGCGGATTTGTCTATCGATTGACTGCCCTCCGTAAATGGGAAGTATGTGAATACCTTTTTTATATTTAATAAGCTTTGCCATTTCCTCGGCGACCTGTATAGCAAGTTCGCGCGTGGGGCATAGCACAAGCGCCTGAGTTTTTTTGGAGTGCGCGTCAATGAACTCGGCGATGGGAATTCCGAAAGAAGCGGTTTTTCCCGTTCCGGTCTGCGCCTGTCCGATGACATCTCTGCCTTCAAGTATAAATGGAATTGCTGCCGACTGGATTGGTGTTGCTTCTTCAAAGCCCATTTCGGCAATGGCTTTTTGTGTTTCTTTAGATAAAGATAATTCTTCGAATTTTAATGTTTGCATTTATTTCGTGCGTTGTATTAATTTGTATAAGTAATCTGAAAATAAATTTCGCGGGATTTGCCTTCGCCGGCAAATAACTATGGAATGGCTAAATTTATAGCGGATTTAATTATTGTAAAATAAAGAAAATAAATGAAAATAGATAGGACATCTGCATTACGAATGAATGATTGAGCATTTAACATTAAAACATAAATAAGTATTTTCGTGGAATTATTTATTGAATGTAAGGTTTACATTATAAGGTTATAAATAAATTTTATATAGGAAAGAGCCCTAAATGAAAAAATTAAGACTGCCAATAATTTTAGCGTTTATATTTGTACTAATAAACGAGTCGCAAGCAATGAATGAAAAAAACTATTTAGAAGATGAAAAATTCAAAATAGTCTTTGTCTCTTCGTCCTGGTCTTTAAAATCCGACTGGCTTGATGAAATAAAAAATAAATGGGGAGCAACGGGAGTTTCCCTTTTTATACCATGGATTCAAAATGAACCGGTCGAAGGTAAATTCGATTTTAGGAGGCTTGACTCCAATCTAAGTCTGATTAAAAATCAAGGTCTTGATATAAACATTAGAATTCCGATGGGTTTTGAATACCCTGAATGGATTACAAAAAACGCAGACAATAAGTTTTCAAAGAATGACTATCAGCTAAATAAGCAGGGCGAAATTTTCAAGACGGATTACGTTCCTACAGGAGTTTTAAATTTTGCATCCGAGACTTCTAAAAATTGCATGCTAAACTACTTAACTGCAATAGTCAAACATTTTAACGAACTAAGAGAATCAGGATATGATATCAAAGAAATTGTTCCTTCGGTTGACCCTGATGCAGAATTTGAATATACTTCCGGTTTTATGCTGGGATATTCGAGTTTTGAGAAAAATTTATTCAGAAATTATTTAACTAGAAAATATAACAATGATGTTAATTTATTAAATTTTAAGTGGAAAGCTTCTTTCAAAAATTTCGAAGAAATAGACCCTGCAATTTACAACTGGGAAAAAGCTTCTCTACAAAATTATAATATTTCAGCAGGTCGTTATGATTGGATGAAATTTAGAACAGCTTCTCTTAAGAGCTTTATTGACGAATGCGCACAAGTAATCCACAGCTATAATTTCAAAATGGGATTACAGCTTGGCTCAATATGTGATGAATATATAGAATATAGAGGATGGTACGACCCGACTTCCCTTCTTGAAAATGTAGATGCGGTAAGAGTGGCTGATATAGCAGAGTACAGACCTAACTTTAATTTCTCCGCAGATTACCTTCGCACACTTTGCAATTACTGGAGTGAAAGGAAGAATAAAAAAATAAGTTTTTCGAGCGAATCAAATTGGGCAGGATATCCCAAACCTCATGGATATTCACCGGAAAGATTGTGTTCCGACTGGGACTCTCAATTAAAATCATACTATGAAAAAGGTTCAGATGCCCATTACGTTATGGGATGGTATCTGGATTGGAATACACTAAATAAAATAAAAGCATTCGGAGAAGGAGAATATAAAAATTGGCGTACTACTTTAAATGAATTTAGTAACAAAAATAGAATTAAGGTAAAATATGATAAAGCAGTTTATTTAAGTTCCGACTACGCTTTTTATTTTGGTAACATACATACGGATACAACTATTGATAAAAATTATTATTTGAAATTTAAATTATACAATTCAATAGTGCCTCGATTTCAATATAAAGAAAACGAAAGAAATTATGATAATCATTCGGACATTTTAACGAACTACATTCTTGAAAACTCTCCTGAGGTTTTAAATAATTATAGCACTTTTAGCTTTACACTGAGCAGTGAAGTAATCCCAAATACTGCCTATGCAAATTTAATTGCTGCAAATTATACTGCAAAGTTTATGAACGGAACAGAATGGTCATCAAGTTCGGGGAGTACTCAAACTGTAGTTAATCCCGGAAAATATAATGAATACAAAAACACAAGAAACAATAAGATACTCATTAATAAAATGTTCAAATGAGGAAATATAATATCTTGTGAGTGAAATTGTATTACATTTTTCATTTGTTTTCAATTGGGTATTTTAAGTATTTACTAAAAGCTTGGATACCAAAAAACTAAAGAAAAGACCGATAGGCGTATTTGATTCCGGTATCGGCGGATTGACGGTTGCGAAGTCGCTGTTCGATATTCTTCCGAATGAAGATATTATTTATCTTGGAGATTCTGCGCGATTACCCTATGGAACGAAGTCAAAGGAAACGATAATTTTATATTCAATCGAGTGCCTTAAATTTCTCCTGAAGAAAAATGTAAAGTGCATCGTTATTGCATGCAACACTGCTTCGGCAAATGCTCTGCCGTTTCTTCAGAAGATAACAAAGATTCCTGTTATCGGCGTGATTGCTCCGGGCGCTGAAGCCGCAGTGAACAAATCGAAGAGCGAACGAATAGGCGTGATTGCAACGATGAGCACGGTACAGACTGACTCATATAAAAAGGAAATTCATAAAAAGAATAAAGGGGCAAAGGTTTTTTCGAAGGCATGCTCGCTATTTGTACAACTTGCAGAAGACGGATGGACGGACAATAAAATTGCCGAGCTTGTTGCGAAGGAATATCTGAGTGAATTCAAAAGTCTTGATATAGATACTCTTATTTTAGGATGCACACACTACCCTATTTTAAAAAGCACCATACAGAAAGTTTTAGGCAGAAAGATAAAATTGATTGATTCAGGCGAAGAGACTGCAAAGCAGGTGAAGGAGATTTTGATTAACAAAGAATTATTAAATCCGCAGAAAAAAGCAGGTGAACATAAGTTTTTCGTAACGGATTTTCAGAATAAGTTTAAAGAGATAAGCGAGAGATTTTTAGGAAGAAAGCTGGGAAAAGTTCAGAAAATAAAACTGACTTAAATAATAAACTAAACACGAAAACACAAAAGACACAAAATTCCACAAAATATTTTTTGAATTTTTGTTTAGTGTATTTAGTGATTTTAGAGTTTTAGTGTTAAATTATAACAATGGATAAGCAGGAAGTTTTAGAAATTTTCAAAAAAGCAGACGCATATCTCGAAGGGCATTTTGTGCTTACATCTGGCTATCACAGTCCGCAGTATTTTCAGAAATCAAAAGTTTTTCAATATCCTGAATTTAATTCTGCTCTTGCAAAGGGCATAATAGAAAAATTTAAGGATAAAAAAATTGACGTTGTGCTTTCCCCTGCTGTTGGCGCTATTGTACTTGGGGCAGAAGTTGCGCGCCAGCTTGGTGTAAGATTTATTTTCGCCGAAAGAGAAAATGGAATCATGAGCATTCGCCGCGGATTTGAACTTCACGAAAATGAAAACGTTCTTGTCGTTGAAGATATTATCACAACGGGAGGAAGCGTGCAGGAAGTAATTGACATGTTGAAAAATTATCCCGTGAAAGTGAATATAACAGGAGTAGGTTACGTAATTGACAGGCAGAGCGGAGTGGATTTTGGAGTTGAGCAGCATGCTCTTGCAACAGTTGAGGTTATAAAATTTAAGCCGGAGGAAGTGCCTGAATGGCTTGAAAAAATTCCAATCACAAAACCCGGCAGCAGATATTTAAAATCATAAAAAAATGATAGACGATATTTATAATTTTATTCAGCCGATAAAATATAATTTTTTAATCGCGATAATTATTTTTGCATCTTCATTCGTTTTCGCAAACCTTACTGCATTTATTATCAATAAATATCTGTCGAAAAAATCTCTTCTAAAGCAAAAATTTTTCTCTGCGCGTTTTATCAGAATTATTCTTCCTTTCATAGGATTATTGGTATCGGTTAAGTACATCCGTTTATCACTAAAGGCAAAACAAATTTTTTCTTATGAGCCTTCATTTGTTATTATCGAAAATATAATCTTTGTTTGCGCAGTAGGTTTTGCAGGAATTATTTTTTTTAAGGCAATTGTTTTTTTATTTCATAAGTGGGTAAAGAAGTCATCTTCTGATAAAGATATTGACGCAAATTTTTCTTCGCTGCTTTCAAAAATTTTAAAGCTTGTAATATTCATCATTGCTTTAATAATAGTGTTGGACAGGTTCGGCGTAAACATAAATTCATTTATAGTTTCGCTGGGTATCGGCTCACTTGCCGTTGCGCTTGCCGCGCAAGAAACACTGGCGAACATAATTGCGGGAATTGTGCTTTTAATTGACCGCCCTTTTATCATTGGAGATGTAATAAAAACAAACAGCGGAGCAATCGGCACTGTTCAATTAATAGGTATCCGTTCTTGCAGGATTATTACATTAGACGGAAAACTTTTAATTCTCCCAAATACTGAACTGACAAAATCCAGCGTTACAAACCTGAGCTATAATGAAGCTAACTATAAAATCAGATTCAGCTTCAATGTACCCTATCAAATTAAACTCGAAGATTTACAAAAAAACCTCTCTGAAAAATTTTCTAAGACTGAAAAAATATTAAAAGACCCGCCTCCTGCATTTATCTTTTCAAAGTTTAATCCTCAAAATTATGAAATAATACTTTTGTGTTACTGCAGAAACGAAGATAAAGGCACTTTAACTGAAAACCTCGCTAGAGAAAAAGTACTGGAAACTTTAGTAGAATTTGGAATGCCTAAATACACTGTTCCTAACTAATTTTTTTCCATTTTAGAAGAACTAATAAATAGGTATATTTGTAGTTTATTTCAAAATTTATCCGGCAATCTTAATTAATGGATTTTAACCTATCAGAAAGAGAACTAGAAGTTCGAAAATTAGCAAGAGATTTTGCTAATAATGAAATTGCTCCCGTAATTGCAAAGTTTGATGAGTCAGAAGAATTTCCTATGGAAATTGCGCAGAAGATGGGTGAGCTTGGCTTCCTCGGAATTATCTTCCCGGAAGAATACGGCGGCGCAGGATTTACTACGACAGAATACGCTCTTATTATCGAAGAAATTTCAAAGATAGACCCGTCTGTAGGCTTAACTGTTGCTTCACACAACGGACTTTGCTCGAACCATATTTACTCATACTCAAACGAAGCATTAAAGAAAAAATATATGCCTGATTTGACTTCAGGCAAAAGTCTCGGAGCATGGGGGCTTACCGAAGCTGTTTCAGGAAGTGATGCTGCAGGTATGGCAACGACGGCAGATAAAAAAGACGGGCACTATGTTTTGAACGGAAGCAAGATGTTTATCACTCAGGGAACAGTCGGCGGAACATATGTAGTAACTGCAATCACAGATAAGGCAAAAGGCAAGAAAGGTATTTCTGCTTTTGTATTGGAAAAAGGAATGAAGGGTTTTACAACTGCTCCGATAAAACATAAACTTGGAATGCGTTCGTCAGATACGGCTGAATTGATTTTTGATAATGTTGAAGTGCCTGCCGAAAATTTAATCGGTGATGAAGGCGCAGGATTTAATCAGGCAATGGAAATTTTGAACGGCGGCAGAATTGCCATCGCAGCATTATCAGTCGGTATTGCGCAAGGCGCATTAGACCTCGCCTTAAAATATTCAAAAGAAAGAAAACAGTTCGGAAAATCACTATCGGAGTTTCAGGGAATACAGTTCAAGCTTTCTGATTTAGCAGTTGAAGTAGAAGCAGCAAGGCTCCTTACTTTAAGAGCAGCCAAATTGAAAGATGAAAAGAAACCATTTGCAATGGAAGCATCAATGGCAAAATATTTTGCATCTGAAGCAGCATGCAAGGCAACAACTGAATCATTGCAAATTCACGGCGGCTATGGATATATGAAGGAATTTATAATTGAAAAACTTTACAGAGATGTAAAGCTTTTAACAATCGGTGAAGGAACATCAGAAGTGCAGAAGATGATTATTGCCAGAAATCTTTTACAAATGTATTAATAAAATTTTTACTTTTATTATCAAAGCCTGGCAGATTTTTATTTGTCAGGTTTTTTATTTTAGAGAAAAAACAAATTTACTCTAATACCGAAACCCCTGTTTCGGTATTTGCATACGCGCAAATTTCAAGTATAATAGACATTGCGAAACAGGGGTTTCGCAATGAGGAACAAATAACATGGGATTTTTTGATAAGTTCAAATTTTCAAAATTAAAAGAAGGTTTAACAAAAACCAAAGATGATTTATTCGGCAAAGTAAACCGTTTAATAAAAGCTAAGGGAAAGATAGACGATGACTTCTTAGCGCAGCTTGAAGAAATTTTTATCTCATCGGATATCGGGTATGATACGGCAGAGGTTTTAATCACAAACATTAAAGAAAGAACAAGCAAAGATAAATACGAAACTGAAGAAGAGCTTAACGGGTTAATACAGGATGAGCTAAAGAAAATTTTCGCGCAGAGTACGTCGGAGTTTAAGACGTTCGACTTTAACATTACGAAGAAGCCTTATGTGATTATGATTGTTGGCGTGAATGGAGTCGGAAAGACAACATCCATCGGCAAGCTTGCATACAATTTTAAGAATGCAGGTAAGTCAGTTGTTATCGGTTCGGCTGATACATTCAGGGCAGCTGCAAATGACCAGCTTGAAATCTGGGCAAAGAGAGCCGGAGTGGATATAATTCAGAATCCTAAAAGCAGCGACCCGGCAGCAGTGGCATTTGATACGGTAAAATCGGCAGTAACAAAAGGAACGGACATTGTTATCATTGATACAGCAGGAAGGCTTCACAATAAATCTCACCTGATGGAAGAACTGAAGAAGATTAAAAGAGTAATACAAAAAATTACGCCTGATATTCCGAATGAAATATTTTTAGTGATAGATGCAACGACGGGACAGAACGGATTGAATCAGGCAAAGGAATTTTCAAAAGCGATGGAAGGATTAACAGGAATAATTTTAACTAAACTTGACGGAACTGCTAAGGGCGGAATTGTGATAAAGATAAGCCAGGAGATGGGAGTGCCTGTGAGGTTTATAGGTGTAGGCGAGCAAATTGACGACTTACAGGAATTCGACAGTGAAAATTTTATCAAAGCATTGTTTGAAAAATAAATATTGAGTGCGAAGAATTGTCCGATAAAATAAAAATATTACCCCCTTCCCTATCCAATAAAATTGCTGCGGGTGAAGTTGTATCCAGACCGGAATCTGTTGTGAAAGAGCTTATGGAAAACTCAATCGATGCCGGAGCGGAAAACATCTGCCTCATTATAAAAGAAGCGGGCAAAAATTTAATTCAGGTTATAGATGACGGTATAGGAATGACGGAAGCCGATGCTTTGATGAGCTTTGAGAGACACTCCACAAGTAAGATTGCAACTTATGATGACCTTGAGGCGATAAAAACGCTTGGCTTCAGAGGAGAGGCGCTGGCTTCTATAGCTTCTATTGCACATGTAGAGCTTAAGACAAAAACGGAAAATGAAGATGTGGGGACCTTCATAAAAATTGACGGCGGTGAGTTTAAGGAAGTAACGAAAATTTCCGCGGAGCGCGGTTCCTCTTTTACGATTAAAAATTTATTTTACAATACTCCGGGGAGAAGAAATTTTTTAAAGTCGAACCAGACGGAGTTCAAACACATATACGAGACTTTTATAAAGCTTGCCATTTCACATCCGCACATAGGATTTAAATTTATCAATAACGAAGATACGATTTTTGATTTGCCAAGGCAGGAACTTCTTGAAAGAATAGTTGATTTATTCGGAACGCCGTTTTCGGAATCACTGATAAAAGTTCATTCCGAAAATCAATATATAAAAATCAACGGATATATATCTAAGCCAAACTTCACGAAGAAATCAAAACAAGACCAGTATTTTTATCTCAATGAAAGATTTTTCACAAGCAAAAATCTTAACTTCGCTGTCTATTCAGGTTACGATGATTTGATTGATAAGGGAGATTATCCATCATTCTTTTTATTTATAGAAACTGACCCAAAGAAAGTGGATGTGAATGTTCATCCTTCCAAGCTTGAAGTGAA
This sequence comes from Bacteroidota bacterium, assembly GCA_018266845.1. Taxonomy (GTDB): domain Bacteria; phylum Bacteroidota; class Ignavibacteria; order Tepidaquicellales; family Tepidaquicellaceae; genus JAFDZO01. Next base: position 242,935 of record JAFDZO010000011.1, read on the forward strand.
GTTTGAGGAAGAAGGCGCAGTTTTTGGCTTTATTAGAAATTCGGTTAAGAATGCTTTGCGCGAAGCTGATTTAGTTTTCAATGTTGGATTTAACAAGCAGGAGAATATTCAGGGAACGGATAAAGAAGAGACATTTTATTATAAATCCCCTGTTTCAGGAGAGCCGAAAAATTATTCGGGAAATTTTTCACAAAGCAAATCTTTTACATTTGAGAAAGAGCCTGCGAAGATAACCTCAATTTTTGAAGCGTCAAGAATTGTAGAGGAAACAGGAAACGAGTTAAATTTATCGGAAGAGCCGCAAACACAGTCCAACATTATTGAGCATAAGCGAAACGAAGAGACAAGCTTTAATGTATGGCAATACAGGTTAAAATATATCATGTGTCAGACTGAAAGCGGACTTATGATAATTGATATGCACGCCGCGCATGAGAGAATATTGTATGAGAGAGCGCTGCTAATGCTTGAGTCGCAGTCGTCATTTGCGCAGCAGCTTTTGATTCCTATAAAATTTAAACTGACAAAAATAGATTTTCAGATTGCTATGGAATTAAAGCAGGAGCTTTTCAATCTCGGCTTTAATTTTAAAGAAGGCAAAGATGAAACTATTGAGTTGTATGGACTTCCTGCCGATGTGAAGCCCGGCAATGAAAACAAAATTTTTCAGGAACTAATTGACCAGTACAAAGAATACGAAATGAAGTTGAATCTTGAGAAGCGTGATAACCTGGCGAAGTCATTTGCCTGCCACAGCGCAGTTAGAACCGGCGATGCACTAAAAAAAGAAGAAATGATAAGATTAATTGACGATTTATTTGCATGCAAGATGCCTTATGTGTGTCCCCATGGCAGACCAACCGTGATAAGGATTACTACCGAAGAATTAGACAGCAGATTTTCGAGAACGTAAAATCAAATTATGTTCAACATCAATCCCGACATAAAAAAATCACCAACACTACCTTCTTCTTTTTACAGAGACGAAAAATATTTCGAAGATTCCAAAGAAAAAATTTTTACAAAGACCTGGCAGTTTATAGGCGATACAGATTTAGTAAAAGTGCCGGGACAGGTTTATCCTTTCACTCTTCTTGACGGATATTTAAACGAACCATTACTTTTAACACGAGACTACGATGATAATATTAATTGCCTGTCAAATATTTGCACGCACAGAGCAAATATAGTTTGTGACGGAGTGGATAATGTAAAATCGCTCCGCTGCCGTTATCATGGCAGACAGTTTGAGTTGAACGGACTGTTTAAATTTATGCCGGAGTTTGAAGGCTGTGAAAACTTCCCTTCAGATAAGGACAATCTGCCAAAAATCCCTTTTGAAATTTTTAATAATTTTATTTTTACATCGTTAAATCCTTATGCACCTTTCGAAGATTTTTTTAAAGAAATAAAAGAAAGACTTTACTGGTTTCCTTTTCATAAACTTAGATTAGATACCTCACGCTCTAAGGATTATCTTGTCAAAGCGCACTGGGCTTTGTACTGCGAAAACTATCTGGAAGGGTTTCACATTCCTTATGTTCATAAGGGGTTGAACGATGTTTTGGACTATTCAAATTACACGCAGGAAATTTATAAGTATTGTAATCTTCAGGTAGGAATGGCAAAATCCGGCGAAGTAATATTCGATGAATCGCCCGAAAAAAATATTGCTGCATATTACTATTGGGTATTCCCTAATATGATGTTTAATTTTTATCCATGGGGACTTTCAATAAATATTGTAAAGCCGATAGAAAAAAACCTAACCAAAGTTTCTTTTCTCACGTATATATCCGATGAAAGCAAATACGATACAGGAGCAGGCTCTTCCTTAGATAGAGTAGAGCGCGAAGATGAGGCAATTGTAGAAAATGTTCAAAAAGGCATTAACTCAAGTTTATACAAGGCAGGAAGGTTTTCTCCTTCGCGTGAAACTGGGGTGCATCATTTTCATCTTCTCATTGATGAGTTTATGTCGAAATAATTCTAAATTGAATTTGGAAAACAATAAACATATTTTTAGAAAACAGTTAACTTAAATTAATATTATGGAGACACCTATATTCAGCAGCCAGCCCATAGATGTAGTATTTTTAGTATTCAGTTTGTTTTTTCCCAGAATCTCTATTATAGGGTTTTTCTTTTTTGATTCGCTTCCGGCAACTACACTAAATAACCTACTAAGCGTACTCCTGACCGTTTTTTTCCCGCGAATTCTGGTCATCATTATGATAGCACAGCATATGGGCACACAGAATCCATGGTTTTGGATTCACATTGTTGTCGCGCTTCTTGTATATTTATCCGGCAGTAAATGGAGTAAAAGAAGATTCGGAAAAGGCAGAAAGGATTAATGAATCCGTTTCATTTCCTGATAATTTTACCCAATTTTATTTCGTTATTCCCATACTGACAGATTAAACCTTTATGGTTTAAATTTGTCTAACTCTTATTCCACTAAACACAGCCTAATGAAAAAGTACATAGCTCTTGTATTGTTTTTGCTTTCATCAATTCAAGTTTTCTCTCAGGATAATCCGCAGGATAAATTCACACCGGAAATGCGTGAGAAATTTAAAAATTTCAAAGGCACAATTACAGGATTTGTAATTGATAAAGACACTAAAGCCCCAATTGCGGCTGTTACCGTCCAGATTTTCAAGCAGAAGGATTCCTCTTTAGCGGGAGGTATTGAAACCGATGCTGCGGGCAAGTTTATCCTCAACAATGTAAAAGCCGGAAGATATAAACTTGTTGCAAGCTTTGCCGGGTACAAAAAAGCAGTTATGACAGATATTATGCTCACTCCGCAAACGCCTGAACTTGTCCTTGATACGATTAAAATGTCAACAGGGGTAACAACTGAACAGATAGATGTTACAGCAGAGAAATCATTCATTGAATTTAAGCCCGATAAAAAAGTGTTTAATGTCGAAAAAGGAATGTCAACTACGGGCGGTAATGCAATTGATGTTTTAAAAAATATTCCCGGAGTTACCGTTGATCAGGATAACAATATCAGCTTCCGCGGCAGCGGGAACATAAAAGTTATGATTGACGGAAGACCATTCGGATTAAACAGCTCTAATATATCTACAATACTTGAGCAAATGCCGGCTGATAAAATTTCTTCTATAGAATTGATGACAAACCCAACTGCGAAGTTTGACGCAGAAGGCTCATCGGGTGTGATAAATATCGTTCTGAAGAAAAACGACATGTCGGGTATGAACGGAAGTGTTTCAGCAAGTATTGGTAACGGTGATAAGTACAACAGCTCTTTAACTTTAAACAAAAAAACTAAGGATTATAACCTTAGCGGCAGCTATGATATGAGGTTGTTTAATATGACTATGAACGGCTTCAACAGCAGGGAGCTTTTTGGAAGCAGCACAATTACAGATATATCGCAGAGAAACGAAAACAATATGCGAATGGAAGCGCATAATGTAAGAACAGGATTCGATTGGACTTTAAATCAGAAACAAAATCTCGGATTAAATTTTTCTTTTAACAGCCGTTCGAGAAACCGCAACGGAAATTCGTTTTCCTCAGTTTTTAGCGGCTCTGCATTAACGAGTGATTATCTTACGAGAGAATATAATTTGAACGACGGAAAAACTTACAGTGTCGGAGCTAATTTCTTAAACAAGTTTGATAACCCAAAACACACCCTGACGGGTGATTTCAGCTACACTCATACGGATGGAAACGTAACCTTAAACAGCTTTAACGATTATACCATACCCGCAACCCCTGAATCGAAAATGAATCAATTTAATACAGATAAAAATGATGAAGTAAGTTTTCAGCTTGATTATGTAAATCCTTCTTCCGAAGATAGAAAGTTTGAAGCCGGAGCGAAATCAATCTACAGAAAAATAAATGACGATAACAGAACGGAAAACTACAGCTACTCTTCCAATAGTTTCGTAACAGATACTTCGCTTTCAAATATATTCAACTATCAGGAAATTATTAACTCTGCGTATATTGCATACACTGATAAAATCGGCAATTTCGGATACCAAATCGGCTTGCGTGGAGAGCAGACAAATACGAAGGGCGAGCAGATTACGCAAAATTCAAGTTTCACAAAGAGTTATTTCAGTCTTTTCCCTAATATAAGCCTTTCACAAAAGCTTGGCTTAACGGAAGAGCTTCAGCTAAGTTATTCAAGAAGAATAAGAAGACCGGATATAGGAGACTTGAACCCATTCCTTAATACATCAGACCCGCTAAACTATCAATCAGGAAATCCTGATTTGGACCCTGAGTTTATTAACTCTCTTGAACTTAACTTTGTAAAATATTTTACATCGGCAATAATTACGCCTTCTCTTTATTTCAGGCAGACCAATGATAAAATTTCAAGAGTAAGAATACCCTACGACAGCGTAATTACGTTAGCAACACAGAAGAATTTTTCCAGTTCGCGTTCTTATGGCTTTGAAGTTACTGTAAATGCGACTCCATATAAAATCTGGATGCTGAACGGAACAATCGGATACTCCAAAACAGAAAATGATGCAACAAACCTTACCGGACAAACAAGCTCTGCTTATTCCTGGAACGGAAGACTTTTTACTTCGCTAAATCTGCCGGAGGATTTTGGAATTCAGGCTACTTATTTCTATACCGGAGCAAATCTTTCTGCTCAAGGTCGAATAGACCCGTTTAGCAATGCAGAACTAAGTTTGAAAAAAGATTTTCTTAGCAAGCAGCTTTCGGTAAGCCTAAGAATATCGGATATTTTCAACTCGCAAAAGTTTCACGGAACTATATCGGATGCAACATTCTATGATGAGTTTGAAAGAAAGAGAGATTCAAGAACTGTATTTCTTAGCGTAACTTATAAGTTCGGCTCTGAAATGAGCAGAGACAGAAAGAAAAGAAGAGATAATAATGAACCGGTTGATATGCCTGACGGATTTTGATTTTTATTTTGCTAAAAAATCCTTTATGCTGATAACATAAAGTTTACCGCCTTCTTGCTTATATAATTCATCGGTAATATACAGTTCATCAGGCGTTACATAGCATATTCCTTCTTTTTGAGAAATTTCAGGAAGAAATATTTCTACATATTCTGATTTGGTAAGAGGTACACCTTCTTTGATTTTAAACAGCCAGAATTTATTATTAGAGAGAAGCACAAACGATTTGTAATCCGGGGAAATATCGGCAGATGTAATCCAGTCCGCAAAAAAAGGTCCCGTCCCGATATAAATACTGTCAATTAATCTTGCTGTATAATCACCCGCTTTTGCAGGAAGTGTATATACTCTTAAAAAACCGGAATAAGGTTCAGTCCTGTTCTTTGAGAAAAGATAAATAGAATCTTTATAACAGAATGCAGATTCCATATCAAAGTTTCTTTTTTCCTTCGAGGGCGGAAATTCCTTTTGGTCGGGATAACTGAACTTTATGACTTCGGCATCTACAGTATCGTTGAAAAGATTTGTCGGATTAGGAATTTTATAAATTCTTAAATTTTTCCTTTCGTTGTCATTATTGCCAAAATCACAGATATAAAAATTTCCTTTATCATCCTGTCTTATTTCTTCCCAATCTATATTAACTGCATTGCGGATAACTACAGTCCTAAGAATATTTCCAAGAGTATCGAAACGATAAATTTCCGGCTCGCCGCCGCTGTCATTAAAGCTCCAAAGCTCTCCCCTGCTATTAATTTCTATTCCCGAAGATTCATCAATTTTAGCAGGCAGCCTGCATACCTCACGGAAATACAATTCCTGCGCAAATATACAAACAGGTAAAAATATTATTAGTATTAGGAAAATTTTTTTTAGCATGAAGAAACAAATATAACGATAATAAAGAGAAAATTGACTGAATAAAAATCCCCTGCCTTTCGGAAATTTTCTGCGGGCGAAAACGCCCCGCAAATCCGCAAACAAATTTACTATTCCATTTCAAGGGGGAAATTAAAAAATTGTAAAACTTTTCCTCAATCGCTAAATTTAATTCTTTAAAAATTACCCCTAACTAATGGCTAAAATTCTTATAGTAGATGATGATAATGTAACCTTGAGCATCTTAAAGCAGGTTTTATACAAAGCAAATCATGATGTTACAACGGCGATTGACGGAGAAGAAGCCATTCAGCATGTCAAAAGCACAGGATTTGATATTATAGTTACTGATTTCAATATGCCCGGTATGAACGGCATCGAGCTTACGAAAGAAATTCTCAAGATAAATCAGCAGGCAATAATAATACTTATCACTGCTTACATTTCTGTAAAGGCAGCGCTTGAGTCAATAAAGCTCGGCGCATTCGATTATCTCACAAAACCCGTTGACAAAGAGGAGCTTCTGCTCAGCATCGAGAGAGGTCTTGAAAGACTAAAGCTGCTTGAGGAAAATTCACAGCTTAAAAAAACATCAAAGCCGGCTCCGCAGAAAGTAGAATTTAAGTTTGAAACGAAAAGCGAAGAAGTTAAAAAGATTTTAGCTGAAGCTGCCGAAGTTGCCATGTCCGACTCCACTGTTCTAATCACCGGCTCTAACGGTACGGGTAAGGAAGTGCTTGCGGAGTTCATCCACAAAAACAGCAAGAGGAATAAAAGCACATTCGTCGTAGTGAACTGCGCCGCAATACCCGAACAGCTACTTGAATCCGAATTATTCGGACACTCAAAAGGTTCGTTCACCGGGGCAATCCGCGATCATAAAGGATATTTTGAAGTTGCCAATAACGGCACAATATTTCTTGATGAAATCGGAGACCTTGATACACCGCTGCAAGTAAAGCTTCTCCGCGTGCTTCAGACAAAACAATTTTCAAGAGTCGGAGACCCTAAATTAATCACCACAAATGTAAGGATAATAGCCGCTACAAACAGAAATCTGAAGCAGTTAATTAAGGAAGGCACTTTCAGGGAAGACCTGTATTACAGAATTAACGTTTTTGAATATCATCTGCCCGATTTAAAAGACAGGCAGGACGATATAATTTTTTATTTCGAAAAATTCATCAAAGATTATTCAGCAGAAAACGGCAAAAAAATTAAAGAAGTTTCTTCGGAAGTCAAAAAGCACCTGAAAAGTTATAACTGGCCCGGAAACATAAGAGAACTGAAAAACATAGCAGAACGGGCAACTGTGCTTTGCAAAAACGGTATCATTACAGAAGACCTGCTTCCCGAAAGAATTATGGAAACCAAAGATGAAACAGAAAATGAAGAAGTTATTTCAAAGGATTACGAATTAGGAAAACAGGAACTTTTGAAGGAATTTGAAAGGGATTTTATTAAAAAACATTTGAAGAAAAGATAAAAAGCGCAATCCGGGATTACAGACCCGAACTGCGCTTTGCAATTTATCTCGCTATAAAGCCTGCCAAAACTGTTATCAGCAAAACAGCAATTCCGGTGAAGCTGATGTATTCAAACTTTGTTAATTCTACTTTAACTTTTTTTGAGTTTTTCATAAGGGTTGTTATTTTTTTATGTTAAATTTTATATTTAAATCTTTTGCTTTATCTTATTATAAAGCCTACAGCTACTGTAACCAGAAGAACTGCAATCCCTGCAAAACTGATGTATTCAAATTTGCTAAGTTCTGTTTTGATTGATTTGGTTTTCATTTGATTAATTTTCCTTTCTTGTTTGTTTAAATTATTTATCATATAATATTGCATAATGTGTGCCATAGTTTGCAAATGAACCCGGAAATTATTTTGTATTTGTTTCGGATAAATGCTTAGAAGATTTAAATACCTAAAAATATATGACTTTATAAACTATACAAAGCAAATTGTGCTATGTTTTTTGCAGTAAACGCTCAAATGAAACAATTTTTCAAACCGCTAAGTTAAAAATTAAAAGGAGTTTTATGAAAAAAATAATTGTATTAGCATCGGCAATATGCCTTTTTATCTTTACTAATACGTATGCTCAAGTTTCTCAGGACGACAATTCGGAGTTTTCTGTGCAAAAAGTAACTTCAATAATGAAAGCCGGAAAAACGTATTCAGTAAGCGTTACTTTTAAAAATACCGGCAAGAGCGTTTGGGAAAAAGATAAGTACTGGATTATTTACACCGACCCAAGAATGAATGCAAGAAACAATAATGAATGGGGAATTGATTCAATAAGGGTATCCAAAAATGTTAAGCCGGGAAGCAAGCATCAGTTCAAATTCAAAGTTACTGCACCTTCCGAACCGGGAACTTATTTCTTCGCGTGGACTATGTGCAGCGAAAAAGGAAGCTTCGGATTCGGCTCTGACCTGCAGCAGATTACTGTTGAAAAATAACTGTCACAGTCAGCACAGAGTGTTTGTCTAAACTTTAAACAAACACTCTTTATGAAAATATTTCTCTTTCTTACCCTCTTTATTTTTTTATCGCAAATTTCTTTTGCATCTTCAAAAAAATCAGTTGACCCCGCCGAAGAAGTAAAGCAAGCAGACATTGATTTTTCCAATCTCTCGAAAGAAAAAGGGATGAACTACGCTTTCCTTGAATACTTAGCAGATGACGGAGTAATGCTCAGACCAAACATGTATCCCGTTGTGGGAAAAGAAACTATTAAAAAAACTTTCTTCGATGACGATGGGGATAAGAACGCTGTTTTAACGTGGGCTCCGTTATTTGGAAGCGTTGCAGAATCGGGCGAGCTTGGATACACCTATGGAACGTGGGAACTGCTTCTTACCAAAGAAGAAAAAACAACAGAGACACGAAAAGGGACCTACATAACTGTGTGGAGAAAAGACAAAAACGGGAAATGGAAATTCGTTCTCGATACAGGTAATACAGGCTTAGAGCCGAAAAAATAAACTTTTAATCCCTCTCTCTTTCATTATGAAACGGAGAGGGAAAATTATTTCCGCCGCGCTTGTTTTCTTTTACCTCAAACTCCTGAGTTTCTTTTTTTCCTGCTGCTTCAAGCTCAACTTTATATTTTCCCGGAGGCAGGTAATACTTTCCAGAATCTTTCAATTTTACTTTTATCTTTTTATCATCCTTATATTTTTCGACTATTGAATCAAAAAAAGATTTTCCGGCAGTCATATCAATTGATAAATCATAATTGATGTAGTTTATTCCGGCTGAAAAAATCCCTGTAAGCACGTTAACAATTTTTTCATCAGAAAAAATTGTCATCTTATAATTACCTGAAGCCCGCGAATAGAAAGTAAAATTAAATTCAGGTGTATTAATATCGCCCCACCTGTATTCTCTGTTTCCCCAATTTCGATTGTATGTAATTTTTGAAGGGTCATAGAAAAACAAATCTTTCGCTAAAACTTCACCTGATAATTTTTCAATGTCTTCAAGATTAGTTTTATATAACGAACGCCCATGTGTTCCTACTATCAAATCATGCGCTTCGGGCTGAATGACTAAATCATGAACCGGAACATTGGGTAGTCCCCTGCTGAATGAATTGAAAGTTTTTCCGCCATCAATAGAGCAGTAAACTCCGCCGTCAGTTCCCGCTAATAAAATATTTTTATCCTGTGTATCTTCTATGATTACGTTTACAGGTTCATTGGGTAAATTTTTTCCGATTCTTTCCCAAGATTTTCCATAATCATTTGAAACAAAGATATGCGCATCCATGTTGTCCCACCTGTAAGCATTCAGGGAAACATAAACTCTCGAAGTATCAAAGCGGGATGCCTTTATTCTGGATACATATAAATTTTGCGGCAAGTCATGTGAAATTTTTTCCCAGAAGTTACCTCCGTCTTTTGAAACGTATGCCGCGCCGTCATCGCTTCCTGTATAAAGCAAACCGAACTTCAAAACAGACTCATCAATTGTAGTAAGAGTTCCGAAAGGAATATCACCCTGCTTACCTCCGTTCGTTAAATCTCCTGAAATCGTCTCCCACGAATCTCCCTTGTTTAATGAGCGGTGAAGTTTATCCGACCCTAAATACAAAATATCCTGATTGTGAGCGGATAGTTTAATTGGAGTTTGCCAGTTAAACCTGTACGGACGCTCGCCTAGCTTATGCTGCGGTTTAATGAATTTGTAATCGTTTTTGTTTCTATCTATTCTAAAATAATTTCCAAATTGATACCCCGTGTAAACAATATTTTTATCCCTGCCGTCAATTTGCACCTGCATACCGTCGCCGCCCATAATGCTTTTATACGGATACTCACCAGTCTGCTGCCATTCCAAACTGGCTTCATAGCTGCCGGGACCAACCCACGCTCCGTTATCCTGCAATCCTCCATAAACGTTGTAAGGTTTTTCATTGTCCACATTAATAGAATAAAACTGTCCAACTGGCGGAGCGTTAAGTTTCTGCCATGTTTTCCCGTCATCATAGGATAGATTTAAACCTCCGTCATTTCCATTTATCAAGTGCCCGTCCCGATTTGCATCAATCCACATAAAGTGATGGTCAGCGTGAACATTATCTTCGTTTATTGACTTAAATGTTTCTCCTCCATCGGTGGATTTTATGGCAATTACACCCATAAGATAAATTTTATTTTCATCAATTGGAGAAACAGAAATTCTTGAAAAATAATATCCGTAAGTGCTGAAAATTCCTTCAAGTTCCTCACTGTGTGTTTTCCTCCATGATGCGCCGCCATTATCGGAGCGGTAAACTTCCGCGCCAATAACTTCCGCATTTGTTAAGAGAGTATTGGCATCTTCAAGATACTCCACAAGAGCTGCGGGTTTAATTGTGTTAATTGAAACCATTTTAAAAACTTTTTCAGCATCATACTCAGGAGGAAACCCATTATCTTCCAGAAATTCTTTCAGCTTTGTCATATCAATCTTTAAAAAATCCTCTTGAGAAATTTTTCGTAATTCATCCTTAGTGAGTTTATCTTTTTCCTTCCCTTCTTTTTTATTAATGGGTGCCTGATTGTCAACGACTGCATATACAATCTGCGGGTTCCTCGGATAAATCGCCAACCCGATTCTTCCGGTTTTTTCTCCCGTTAAAAATCCCGATGCAGGTGTTGAAATTAACGTCCAAGTATTTCCCCCATCCGAACTTTTAAAAATTCCTGATGCAGTTCCTGCCTCTTCAAAATTCCATGCTCTTCTTGTTCTGTACCACATTGAGGCATAAGCTATGTTTGAATTAGATGGGTCAATTACCAAATCTATCCCTCCGGTATTTTCATTAACCTTTAGAGAGTGCTTCCAATTTTTTCCGCCGTCTTCGCTTACATAAACTCCCCTTTCGGAATTCGGCGAATATAAATGCCCAAGTGCAGCAACAAATATTTTATTCGGATTTTTCGGGTCTATAACTATTCTTCCGATGTGATGCGTTTCTTCCAGTCCTATATTGCTCCATGATTTTCCGTCGTCTGTTGATTTATAAATTCCCGTTCCTGAATAGGATGAGCGGCTTGAATTATTTTCACCTGTGCCTACGTAAAGAATATTATTCACCCAATCAACTGCAATATCACCTATAGTGATAACAGCCTCAGTATCAAACAAAGGAGTAAATGACATCCCGTTATTTGTAGTTTTCCATAGCCCGCCGGAAGCATAAGCTGCATAAAATACCGAAGGGTCGGAAGGCAAGACATCAATATCAACTACCCTTCCGCTCATTACGGAAGGACCGATATTTTTAAATTCAATATTTTTCAATATAGAATTTTCCTGCATCTGCTTTTTGTATCGGAATGTTTCTAAGCGTTCTTTTGCCGGAGTAAAATAAACAGGATTTTCCTGAGAAAATGTCCGGGCTGCTGATAACAATATCAGAAGAAAAAGAGGTATAATTTTTTGCATTCGGAAATTTAAAGAAAATAATTGTCGGTTAAAATGAATTTCACCTGAAACCTTCGCGCAAATTTGCTCGTCTAATACAGACTAAGAATTCTCAAAAAATTAAAAAAATGATTAGAAAAATCTCTTTACTATTTCTATTTTTATGCCTTCCTTTTAAAAGCTTAGTCTATTCACAATCTATCCCGGCAAAAATCAATGAATACGGATTTGTTTTTATTCCAATTACGATTAATGATTCTATAACTGCTAATTTTCTTATGGATACGGGCGGGGGCATGAATATTCTTTCATCCGGTGTATTTAATAAGGTAAAATCATCTGCGAAATTTCGTGGATTTGAAACCGGTTTTAGGCATGACGGAGAACGCCTTGACGGAAAAGTTTACGAAATTCCTTCAATTCAAATCGGCGGTTACAAAGTAAACGATGTTATTGTAGGAGAGTATCCTCCTCTTGACGAATATGGAATCGAAGGTATAATTTCTCTAAAATTTTTTGAGAACAAGCCGTTCACAATAGATTTTAAAAATAAAAAATTCGTTATTGAAAATAAAAAAAGTATGTCGAAAATCAGGAAGCGCTCCGAAGCTACTCCTATTCTTCTCGATGTATTTTCTGACTGGGCTATTGATATGTACATAAATCTTATCGTGAATGACTCAATTTCATTAAAGGCGGAGTTCGATACCGGCAGCGGTTTCGACCATATAATAATGAACCCGCAGTATCTTCAGTCAATGGGAGTTGATACCAGCACGGCAAAGAAGAATCCGTACACAACACCAATTTCCAAAACCCATCTGACAGATTATCTCGTAAAAGTAAATTCGATAAAATGCGAAGGCATAAGTTCCGGTGAAATAAAAAACAGACAGGTAACTTTCAGGCAGAATATGATTCATCAGGCATTAATAGGCAGCGGAATGTTTAAGGATAAAGCGATAACTATAGATATTCCTAACAGGAAAATGTATGTGAGGTAAAAAAATTGATGCTCCGTCTTGCATTACAGAACGGAGCATCATTTTCGGGATGAAATTACTATTTACTTAAAATCATTTTTTTTGTTTCTGAAAAATCTTCCGTTCGCAAAGCATAAAAATAAATTCCTGCCGGTAAGGAAGAAGCATCGAAATTAATAGAATAATCTCCCGCCGCTTTATGACTGTTTACAAGCTCTGAAATTATTTTTCCCGTTACATCATATACACTTAAATTCACAAAGGAAGATTTTGAAATCGAGAAAGAAATTCCGGTTGTCGGATTAAACGGATTAGGATAATTTTGGTTTAACTTATATGTGCCCTCAAGGTGATTCGCAGAAATGACTCCGGTTATATCAGGGGTAAAATACAATACTCCGCTATTGTTTGTGCCTCCGTAAACCTTTCCGTTAACTTCTCCAAGACTGCAAATATAAGATGTGCCCGGTAAGCCGTTTGCAATCAGAGTCCATGTATCTCCTCTATTAGTTGAATAGTAAATATTTGAATGATTATAAGAAATGAAAAGATTGCCATGCGAATCCACAAAAGAAGCTTCTATCAATGCTCCGCTTATAGGAGGGCTTACATCTACAAACGTAGCTCCGTTATCTGTGGAACGATTGGGCCCATAAGCATCACAAACATACAAAGTGTTATCATCTGCCTGCATGATATTATGAATGAACATCAGAGGAAAAGCTGTAAAGTTTACCCAGTTCTCTCCGTTGTTGGTTGACATTACAACCCCCGAGAGTGAAGTTCCCATTAAAATTCTGCCATCCCGCAAAAGTTTCATTCCTCCGACAAAACCGGCACCGATGACGGCTTTTTGAACCCAGTTGTTTCCTCCATCGGTTGACTTAAAAACATAGGTTGCTACATCCCCTATTGTGGGTCCGACAGTTACTGCATACGCGGCAACAATAGAGCCGTCCGAAGGAAAAACCATTCCTCCTCCGCCCGCGTAATTGTTCGCAAATGCTCGCGTATAAACATCCTGCCAGCTTCCGCCATTATCAGTTGACCTGTGAATGTAAGAGGTGCTTGTAGTTTTAGAAAAGCAATATATTGTTCCGTCGGGAGCGGTAAATACATCACTGATTCTTTTACCGGAAAGCCCGGATAAATTCCAAACATTAGTTGCGCTTGAACCTTTATACATTCCTACTGCCCAGCTTGAGGCAAAGACTGCTCCGTTAGAAGCGCCTGCCAAAGCATAAACATAGTCAGTATTGCCTTGAGACATTGTTCCTGCCGGCTGCCAAAAGTTTGCCGCAAAGGTGTTAGCGCAAATGACAAGAAGTAAAAGTAAATAGATTTTTCTCATTGCTGAAAAGTGAATTCGTTTAAAGCTAAACTAATTTTATCAAAATTACAAATTAACTTTTTGTGTAAAGTTATTTTACTAAAATCATTTTTTTGGTGCTTGAAAAATCTCCCGATGTCATCTTATAGAAATATACTCCTCCGGCAAGATGTGATGCGTCATACCTGATACTGTGCTCTCCCGCCGGGAGAGTTTCATTTACAATATATGCTACTTTTTTACCCATAGCATCATATAACGAAATATTTACAAAAGAAGATTTTGGCACTCTGAAAGAAATCTCCGTGGAGGGGTTAAACGGGTTAGGATAGTTTTGCAGCAGTGAAAACCCCGAAGCAGTTTCATTAGAATTTGAAATTGAAACTGCATCAGGTTCATAGTAGAAAACTCCGTATGAGTAAGTTGCTGCATATAATTTCCCTGCAAGCATTCCGAGTGCGTAAACATTTGCTCCGGCAGGAAGACCCGTAGTCATTAACTGCCATGAAGAGCCTCCCGTAGCCGAGAAATAAACTTTTTTATCATCTGTTGAAATATAAATTTCGTTATCCGATACAACACACATTGAATTTATAACAACATTCCCGCTTGGAGTGGAAAAAGCATCAAAGTTAATCCCCTCATTTGTGCTTTTCATAACTTTGTAATTCTGGGCTATATAAATGTTTCCTTCCCGTGATTTCCCCATAGCGTTTGTATATCTTGAACCAATCATATGAGCTGTCGTATCTACAGGCAGCCAGAAATTTCCTCCGCTTACACTTCTATACACTCCGTCAAATGTTGTTCCCATTAATATTTTATTACTGCCCGTTGTCAATAAGCCTTGAGGCCAGCCGAGTTGAATTGAATCTTTTTGAAACCATGACAAACCGTTATCGGTGGATTTATAAATATATGACCAAACTATATCTCCTATGGTTGGACCTCTTTGGACAGGAATACCTGCAAGAATAGAACCATCCTGAAGCACGGTCAAAGCGCCGCCAACAGCATTATTATAAGGAAAGTTTCTTGAAAATACTGTCTGCCATGTTATGCCGTTATCTGTAGAGCGGTGAATCATAGAAACACTTGATTGGATATATGAGCCTTGCCCTGAAATAGCATACAGGGTTCCGTCAGAAAGCATTGTCAAAAACCTGACTTTCCTTCCCTGAAAATCTATAGGTACCCAGTTTATACTGCCAAATGATTTTTTGTAAAGCGATGAATTGTAATCTGCTATAATTACATCCCCTGAATTAGTTTCAGTCATTGTAAAGATTGCGCAATTCCCCGGCAATGTCCCTGTAGGCATCCATGTGCCCGAATAAACTATTTGAAAAGAAATAAAAATAAATAGCAGTAAGAATACTTTTTTCATAACAATAAAAGCGAAAAATAATTTAAGAAAGATAGTTATCGTTCGGGTACGATTTTATGCGGGGATAATTCACTCTTGCAGCTTTTCATCTGCAGAAAATTTTAGTAACGGATAAACTTAAAAAAATAAGGGCAAAAATTCAAAGAAACTTTTTGCGATTTGTGAGTAAAAACAGAACATAATCCCTCCCGTAAATTTACGGGAGAAACTATTAGTTCTGTGATTTATAGGGTGGGAAAATTCTTATTTTATTAATATCATTTTTCTCGTTTCATTAAATCTCTCAGTTTCAAGCCTGTAATAATAAACTCCGCCGCTTAAAAACGATGCGTCAAAAGTTATTTCATAATTTCCTGATACTTTGACTTCATTAACAAGCCTTGAAACCTCTTTGCCTAACGCATCAAACACACTCAGTTTAACATATCCTTGTTTCGGAATTGAGAATGATATTTTCGTAGAAGGATTAAACGGATTAGGATAATTTTGCTTTAGCTGGTATCCGTTTACAACATTACTGTTCTCCCCTACGCCGGTTACTAAATCAATTGTATATAATTCGCCGTCATACAATCCCGGCTTATGCCCTGCCAAATAAACTTTTCCATTATTAAATGCAATAGCATCCGTTTGAAATCCGTAGGAAATCCCTGTATGATTTTCAGTCCAGGAAGTTCCCAAATCATTTGATATAAATACCCTTCCGTCTGAAAGCGCAATATAGATTTCATCATTGGGACCAATTCCTGCCTTTTTTGTATATGACCACGCATTAAATGGTCCTAAAAAGCTAAAACTTCCGCAATTATTCGTAGAGTGGTTCACCCCGTATGCTTCACCCTCAAAAATTGAGTTTCCAACATTTCCCTTTTGCAAGAAAGATGTAAACATGCTTGAAACACTTGGAACGCCTGCCCAGCCCGCTCCAAAATTTGAAGATGAAAGCAATCCCGTTTGTCCTGTGCCTAAATAAATATTTCCGTCCGCCCCAATTACCATACCTGAACCACCGCCTGTATTCATTGAAATTAAAGGACCGATAAATCCCAAATCCGACCAATCATTGCCTCCGTTGCTTGATTTAATAACATAGGTGTCAACATCACTGACAGTAGGATAAACTGTAACGGAAAAGGCAGCTATAATCTGCCCGTTGGATGGGAATACAATTTCGCCCCATAGGGAAGCGTTTTGCGAAAAAGACTTAGAAAAAACAGTCTGCCATGATGCGCCGCTGTTTGTGGAGCGGTAAATTGTTTCACTCGAGCCTGCCCTCCCTATTCCATAAATATCTCCGTTAGGAGCTAAGATGAGATTGTAAACAGAACCGCCTGCTGCTCCTGAAAGCGCCCAGTTTGCTCCGCCGTTTGTTGATTTGTAAATTCCCCCGACTCTGATTGAAGCAAACAAATTACCCTGTCCGTCAGGTAATACTTTATAAATAATGTTATCTGCGATGCCGGTTATTGAGGGCATTCTAACCCAGCCGGCAGCGTAAATGCTAGCCGAACAAAAAAGCAGTAATATCAGAATTATTTTTCTCATAGTATTTTTTTTAGGTAAAATTAGCCCTGTAAAAAAATTAATGCAAAGAAACTTTTTGAGATTTGTGAAAAACTCCCGTAACTTATTCACTTATAAATGAAGTATAATTTTTTTATGTTAGAAAAAAACAAATTACTTTGGCTGAAATAAAAATACGAAAAGTCGAAAACGATTCAGATAAGAATCAGTTTATTAATTTACCTTGGAAAATTTATAAGGATTATCCGAACTGGGTGCCTCCGCTTAAATTTGATGTAAAAAATAATCTTAATCCCAATAAAAATCCTTTTTTCAATCATGCAAAAGTTGAGCTATATCTTGCTGAAGTTGAGGGAAGATTAGTGGGTAGAATTGCAGCAATTGTAAACGACAATCACAATAATTTTTACAAAGATAAAGTCGGATTCTTTGGATTTTTTGAGTGTATTAATGATACAAGGGTTTCCCGCGCGCTATTTGATAAAGCCTATGAATTTTTAAAATCTCACGGGATGGATACAATGCGCGGACCAGTTAACCCATCTACTAATGATGAGTGCGGCTTGCTTGTGGATTCGTTTGACTCCCCGCCCGTAATGCTGATGACTTACAACCCCGAGTATTACATAAAGCTGTTTGAAGACTATGGCTTGGCAAAGGCTAAAGATTTATTGGCTCTTTATATTCCAAAAGAAGTTATTAACAACACGAAAAAGATGGAGCAGCTCGAGAGGATTTCCAACATGGTTATGAAAAGAGAAAATATAAAAATCAGAAATGTTGATTTGAAAGATTTCGATAATGAAGTTCAGCGTGTCCGGGAAGTTTATAATAATGCCTGGCAGGATAACTGGGGTTTTGTTCCCATGACGGAAGATGAATTCAAGTACATTGCAAAAACTCTAAAGGCAGTTGTGGATAAGGACTTCGTTGTCTTTGCAGAGGTTGAAGGCAAGACTATCGGCTTTTCCCTTGCTCTTCCCGATTTTAATCAGGTGCTGAAGCACCTAAACGGCAGCTTGTTCCCTTTTGGATTGTTTAAGCTGCTTTATTATAAAAATAAGATTGATTTGCTCCGCGTAATAATCATGGGAGTGAACAAAGAATATCACAAGAAAGGGATTGATGCCGTATTCTATCAGGATGTGATTAAAGCGGGCAACCGAAAAGGATACAAAGGCGCAGAAATTTCATGGGTGCTGGAAGATAACTTAGCTATGAAGCAGACGGCGGAAAAATTAGGCGCGCATGTTTATAAGACCTACAGAATTTATGACAAGAGTATTTCGTGATTTCTAGAGGGCTAAATTGCTGTAAAAACGCATACCAAAACTTACGCCCCCTCGTAAGTTTTCACATAAATTACTGTTAATACAATACAGTTTATTCTATAGTTTTCACCTTAACGTTGTTTATACAGTAATTTAAATACAGTTACTTGCCCCGCCTCGATATTGTTTAGTTTTCTTTGTTTGCACTACTTCAACACTTACAATTTTGTTTAACTTGATTTTTTTCGTTTCCCAAGCGGGAGCTTGGGAAACGGTTGAAAATTTAGAATTTGTTTGCTTTGGCATTATTTTTATATTTTCAATATCTAACATGCGCATATTCCGATAACATTTTATTTCTAGAAAAATATTAGCTCATTTTTTTATACGGGTTGAGGTTTTACAACTTAGAATTACGGAAATAATTCTTAGATATGATTTCAAAGTTTTTGTTAAAAAAATTAATAAACCAAAGAATTCGGGATGCAGAATCCCTGATAAAAAAACGATGCTATTATTCATCAAAATATATTTCAGGATACGCAATTGAATTAGCTTTGAAATATAAAATTTGTAAAATGTACAGATTCTCAAAAGGTTTTCCAGAGACTAAGGAAGAGTTTAGAAAATATTTTGACAACCCTAATTTCTCCCAAAAACAGAATAAAGAATTAAGAATAGTTATCTCCGCTTTGAAAGAAATCAAAACTCATGATTTATCAAAATTGTTATATTATTCCGGGGAGGAATCAAGAATAAAAGCAGCTTGTTTTGATGAATGGGCAATAGCATTCTCATGGAAACCGGAAATGAGATACAAATTAGTACCTACAAAAAAGCACGAAGCTATATTAAATTTGAGTTCAATAAAGACTATACTTGAAAAAATTAAACTATAGTAAAATGAGAAAAAGAAATCAACATGTCGTTCCATTAGGCACAGGATGGGCAGTGAAAAGCGAGAAAGCACAAAGGTTTACAGTAATAACTTCTACCAAAAGAGAAGCCATAAATGTAGCCAAAAGGATTGCAAAAAACAGTAATTCAGAATTGATTATACATGGAAAAGACGGCAGCATTGTCGAGAAAAATGATCCTTATCCTCAAAAAAAATAAAAAGCTCCTTGCAAAATGACGGAGCTTTTCAATACCCGATTTACTTCGCCAGCATCATCTTCTTTACACTCACAAAATCAGCTGCCTTAATTTTATAAAAATAAACTCCGCTTGATAATTTAGAAGCATCAAATTTCACTGAGTAATATCCTGCTTCTTTTACCTCGTTCACAAGCTCTGCAACTAATCTTCCATTTATATCAAATATACTTAGTGTAACAAACCCGGCAACGGGCAGCTGATAGCTGATAACTGTATTGGGATTAAACGGATTAGGGTAGTTCTGCTCCAAAGAAAATTTACCGGGAACTCCAATTACTACTTCATTGGAAAGTTCATAATACCTAGAGTTACCATTGTAATCTATCTGCTTTAACCTGTAATTATACTTCCCTGTTGAAAGATTTCTATCTTCGTATGAATAATTTTTAACCACATTTGAATTTCCATTTCCTGTAACATTTCCTACTTTATACCATACTGCGTTCATTGATTTTCTTTCAATATCAAAACTTGAATTATTTTGCTCACGAGCAGTTTTCCAATTCAGTATAACACCATTTTCGGCAGTGATTGATGTGAAGCTATTTAACTCAACCGGAAGCGGATTGCTTCCATAAGCTCCGGCTACATACATTATACCTATCGAATCGAGAGGAACAGAAGTTCTGAAAGCTGTTGTGCCTGAGCCAGGCGAGTGAATTCCCGGATAATAGAACAAACTAACTAAGGGATCCCGATTAATAAGTCTAAGATTTACTGGATCAGATATTCCATTTGTGCCATAGGCATCTGCGGATAAATCAAATTTTCCCCCCGTTACTCCTGTAATATTTGTTCCCCATCGCATAAGCGCGCACCTGTTAATTGTATAACCCCAGTCAACATAAGCAGGAATATCAAAACCGCCTGTTTCTCCTTCATCTGCTATGACTGATTCATAGAAACACTGCACGGCAAATTTACCTGAAGTTGAGGGTGCAAATGCAGGACAAGCCAAGGTAAAAGGTTTATAAAAATTCATTAATACAGGGTGCATATAATATCCGGTAGGAAACAATAAAGGAGCGCTAAATGTTGACGCAGGAATATATCTCTCTACACAGGCAGAAACATAACCACCCGTTCTTATAACTGCGCCGGCATTAGAAACTGACGTGCCTATAGTTAACCTCTTGTTATAGTCAAAAGCTGTAAATGTTTTCATTACTCCGTTTTGAAGAACAAGTGTATCACAAATAATTATTCTATCGAAAACAATTAAATTAGCATTAATGATAAGTTGATTGGGAAAATAAACAGAGGTATCACAATAAATATTTTGAGTACCCGTTCCAATGAAAGAAATTCTTTGACCATTTTTTATTAGAGTTGCGCCGTTTAGTGTAAAATCTCCGCCAATAGTCCATGAAGATGCGCTGCTCATAAAAGAACTGTCAATTGCATTCGTTTCAACTTTATAGTTACCTCTGACAGTAAAATTGGAAGCTCCCGTTCTTGCATAGACCTTCGTTCCCCCTGATGATGCCGCTGAAAAAGTTATGCTTGGATAAACTCTGCCTGAAGCAGAAATAGAATAAACTGAAGTTGTAGGAACATCAAAAACAACTAATCCTAATTCATTACCGGAAGCTGTAGAAAGTCTTTGCATTATCCCTGCATTTCCACGTGTGGTATTATGAATGTATTTTCCGCCATTGAGAATATTAACAGAGTCGTTTGTATTTGTAAAGTCAAGCCCGTTGCCTGCTGCTGCTCCGCTTGAGTTTTTAAAAATTCCGTTAGCATAAATTACTAAATCGGGATTTGAAGCAATGTTATCGCCCACGGTAAAACCCGGATTATTTGTATTTGAGGAAGGCAGAACTAACGATATTATATTTCCTCCTAAAGGATTAATGATACATTTTCTCACAACAGTATTCACTGCTCCGCCCGGCAGGTTTACTGTATATGATGAAAGAAATCTCGCATTATCTAAAAGCACGCTATCGGTAGCTAAAGGAACTGTTCCTCCGACCCAATTATTCGCATCAGACCATGAAGAGCCATCGCCCGCTCCCGACCACATCCTGTAGCCGTTTCCCACATTTAGTACTCCCTGCATTGTGGGCCAATGAGGCTGGCATCCATAAACATACGAACCTGTAAATTTTACTACATACGAAAAAAACTGACTGCCTGAATTTATTGGGGAATCCCAGTCATCTGCTCCTGCAGGATGAGAAGTGCCGGGAAGAATTGTTGGGCTGCATGTTGTTGTATGACTGCCGGCTACCCATCTGAATCTTACTGTATCATATAGATTAATATTCATGATGCTGCTGTTAAAGAAAAAATTTGCAACATCTATATTGTACTTCGTTTGATATAAAGTTTGTGAGATTAGATTTCCTGAACTCGATATGCTTAAACAAAATAATAAGAAACTAAAGATAGATTTAGAAATATATGTTTTCATAGCTGTAATATATTTATTTAGTCATTAATTTAAAAGCTATCCTAACAAAAACCTAACAAAAACCTTGTAAGCTTCTTAAGATGAATTTTATTTTTTTGTAGCGCTGTTTGTAACGGGCAATTTTAGAAACAGAGAACTCTTGGGAAAGGATTAACTAAGCGCCGCAGGCTCGGAATTCATTTTATCGGGAGGATATGTTCTGCAAAGCGCTATTTTTTCTTCCAGGGTTCCGTTAAGAAATTTTATACCTTCTTCTAAGTTTAGTATTACAGGCATACGGTTTTTTTCATGAATTAATCTTGTCATATCGTTTCCTTCAGTAGTTATTATTGTGCACGCCTCTTCCATCCCCTCTTTTCTGAAATATCCTGCTGAAAGAAAAATCTCTTCTTCGTTTAGAGTAAACTTGTACGGCTGTTTTATTTTCTTTTTCGTTGGTTTTCCTTTCGGAGTGAATGTATCAATAACATCGCCTTTCCATTCTATGTAACTGCTCATAACAAATAAGCACGGATTATCCTTTAAAAGAGACTGCCAATAATCGGCGGCTCTTCCCTGAATAATTTCTTCGATGCGTGAATTTACCATTACAATTCCCGATTGCAGTTTAAATCCCCAGCGTATAACTTCAAGAATATATTCATCCCCTGTTTTGCGGATTACTAAAACTTCATCCGTAGGTCTTATGTTGTTTACTTTTTCGGGAAAAGGTTTAGAGGTCAGGATTAATTCGCTTTGGAATGCTTTCCGAAACTCTGCTATTAATTTTGATGTATTTACAATTGCATTAAAACTTGTGCACATGTTTTAATATAAAAAGCGGGCTAAAATAATAAAACGTAAAAGGAGTTGAAAGTTTTTTAAGTAAATAAAAAAGCCCCGAGAGATAATTCTCCCGGAGCCTTATGTGGTACAACCCCATAAACCAAACTTATTATTTCATCAATACCATTCTCTTCACTTCAGAGAAGCTGCTCGTTTCAAGTTTGTAGAAGTAAACACCGCTTGAAAGTGTTGATGCATCGAATGTTACATCATATACACCTGTCGGTTTTACTTCGCTAACCAAAGTAGCTACTTCTTTTCCGAGAGTGTTGTAAACTTTTAAGCTTACAAAATCCTGTTTTGGAATTGAGAATGAAATTGTTGTTGCCGGATTGAACGGATTCGGATAATTTTGAGCTAATGAATAATCCGTAACCGTTGAGCCGTTTGAGCCGATACCGACAGAGTTAGCAATGATACCTGCATTTCTGATAGAGAAATCAAAGCCGTTCATTCCGGTATTGTATTGCTTGCTCAACTGGAAGTTGATAAGCGTTACGCTGCTCAAATCAACCGGCTGATTATTAATCTTAAATTGTGTTAAATCTATTTCTTTCGTTGTGAATGAAGATGTTAAAGGAACGTTCACGAACGGATATACATATTGTCCGTTTTGTTTTGCTTCAAGGTAAACGCTTAGTGTTCCTGAACCCATTGCTTCAAATCTTAATTTCAGGAAGTTTCTTAAATCAACGCCTTCAAATGCTCCGTCAATGCTTCTTGAGATATACACTTTATCGCCAAGATTACCTTTCATTCTTACGCCGCCGGGGAATAAGAACGAGTTATTCGGAAGTGAAGGGGCTGATGCCTGGAAGAAGCTGAATTCAGTTACTGTGCTTAAAGGTCCTGCATAACTTCCGTAGATACCGCCGCCAACGAATACTGCATCTTTAAATCCATTGCTCTGTGTTAAGAATACAGAAGCGCTTGAGATATAACCTGTCGGGATTATAACTGAATTTTCTCCCGGAACTAAGTTAATGTTTTGGTTTAAAGTCTGCTCAGGCATTCCCTGCTGCGGAATATATTTAATAGTCAGCTGAACTGTCTGGTTTGTTCCGAAATTGTTCTTAACTGTCATTCTCAATTTGCCATCGTTGGTGTATTGAGAAGATTTAATTACTATATCGGGTGATTTTAAAGCAACTGTCGGATAAGAAACAGGTTTATATCCTGCAAACTTTGCAAGAACGCTTCTTGTTAATTCAACTGCGGCTTCAGGACTTGCTGCCCAAACCTGATAGTTGTAAACTGTCAAAGTTCCCGGAGGAACGATGTATTCCTGAATTGTCCATTTGTTGTCAACTGTAAATCCTGATGCTGATTCATAAACGCTGAATAAAATTGTATAGTCTGTGTAGTTCTTTGACGGATTGTAAAGCTGAGCTAAATAGAACTGGTGTCCGTCAATATATTTTACTTCAAGCTGGTTCATAGACATCTTTGCTAATCTGTCACATGCCGGCTTTGAGTGGCTGTAAACCTCAGGAGCATTTGTTGTTGTAGAGAAAATAGCGCCGAGTCTTGTGCTGCCGTATTTATAGTCAGCTGCGTATGCAGAGGTAGCGTTTGAAATTCCGAGAATGTCAAAAGGAGTTGTTTCAACTCTTGTTGTATTGAAAGGTCCCGGATTTGGAGCTAACTGCGATAGTGAATAAGCAGGAGGAAATACAAAATCCTGATTTGCGATTAGCGGAGTGGTTTCTCCGTTTTGGATTAAAGTGTGTCTCTTTAAAAGAGCCTCTGCCATATTATAATTGGTTTCAACACCGCCGTTATTACCGCTGCTGGTTGTATCGCAATGCAGGGTAATTTTTTGTGAATAGCATCCTTCAACAAGTTTGCCGTTGCCCATGTGCTGCGTAGTAAGAGGGGCAGAAATATTTAAAAATCTGATTCCCGGAGGCAATAACAGCGAACCGGAAATTGTAACTGTAGTGTTCGCTCCGCCTTTTGTTACAATGATAGGCTGCGTATAACCGCCTGCGCCCGTAGTAACGCTGAGAGGTGTTACAGAGCCGCCTGCCGAAACTGTTACAGTCAGAGTCTTTCCTGAAACGCCGTTGCCCAGCTCATCAACAACTCTTGCTTTAATAGTATCTTTTATGCTGCAATTATTTAATACACTTATAGGTACAATCGAAAGCGGAGAATAGGGCTGAAATGTGCCATGAAGAAGCGCTTCATCAACTATTGCTTTAGCTCTGTCTCTGATGTCAACATTTCCGACCAATGTATTATAGTCAAGCCCGTCGGTAAAGTACCAAATAGCAAGCTGAATCGCTGCAGCTTCTTTATTTACTGTTGATAAAGAACCTGCATAAGGATATGTCTTATATGGGAAGTAATTGGTTAAAATCCACGCTACTTCAGATTGAGCAAAGCCTGAATCATTAAAATTTGAAGAAGGAACGCTTACTCCATGATTCAAGTCAATACAGTAAACTTTAGTTGTATGCCCGTCAACGGTAGCATTCACGCATCCCGCAAAAACCGTTTCAGGATTATGCGTTAGCGGATTTGTAATTGTAAGACCTGAGGTGCCTTCAGCTAAGGACGTTAAAGCCATAACTGAGCATCCGTTTTCCGAATATCCCTTATTGGCGACGAAAATCGTCATTATCACCAATAATAGGGGGTAGATAAATTTTTTCATATCGGGTTTTGGTTTAATGGTTTTATATGCTATATGCAAATACCATTATCGTGCCATTTAGAACATTAATTTATCTGCCTTTAATTATTAAGTGTTATAGAATACCATTAAAGCTACTTTTATTAAATCCGATAA
>JAFDZO010000012.1:0-192269 GCA_018266845.1 Bacteroidota bacterium
AATTTATATCAAAATTTTTGAAAAATAAATCTTGAAAGAAAAGATAATGAGATGATTTCTTCCGTTACGAACTCATAAATTCGCAACGGAAGAAAATTTTTATCGCAAGCTTACTTTTTCCACTCCATAAATCGTTTTTGAAGATGTGGATTGTGTAAACACTATTATTGAAGCGTGCTTATCGTTTATATCAGAGGGTATTGTGAAATTCAAAGGAGCAAGATTTACCGTCTGCCCTGCTGCTATATTTATAGCATCACCATTAGGGGAAGTGAATAAATCCCGCATCACCTGCTCAAATACTGTTTCACCATTGGGAGCATTATATTCTAAGCCGTCTTCTGTTAATGCTACATAATAAACCAAATCGCTTACTGACGAGCCTGAATTTTGATTGATAGAAATATTCAGGGTTCCCGTTCTTGCCGTCGTATCATAGGATTTCACAATAGAAACTCCCATGCTTCTTGATGCCGAAAGCTGGGCGTTGAGATTGTTTGTCCAGAGATTAGCATTATAATTTCCCATGTAAGTTCCCAATAGAAATCCTTTAGGGTTAGCATTTGCAGCATTGTAATATGTCTGCCGCGCTCCATTATCTACAGAGTTGTAAGCATAAAACGGGTCATTAGGATAAAGCGTTGTATGCCATCTAATAATAATCACATTAGAATTTGTTAAGTCATCCAAATACTGGTTTGCCGCAACGCAAGGAATACAGCTTGTATTTGTGAACAGTTCCACGAGCACTTTATTTGTGCTTCCCGAAACAAGATTGTATGTTACAGGCGAGTCATTCGATTCGCACGAATAAAAAAATACAGACAGCGCAAGTAACACAGCGGGTAAAATAAATTTTAATTTCATTTGTGAATTCCTCACTTAAAAATTTTTATTATTTATCCACGCCTTTAAAGACGTGGCAATTGCTTTAATTTAAAAACTTGTTTGTATGGCTGCTCTGAATCCTTCAAACGGATTTACATAACGGCAGATGCCGTTTGTGCATTTCAATCCGCCGCGCTCGCTTCCGTATGAAAACGTTACCTGATTTTTCTGATTGAGCTTGTAAATTATCTCGCCCAGAAACCAGCTGCTTTTCCCCGTCGGCTCTTCTTTATCATTGGTAAATTCTCCGTTAACCGTAAAGCCGAGGTTCGGGGATTTTGTTAAGTTCAACGAGACAAATTGATTCATAAAGTTTTTCTCGCCGGTTCTTATTGAATTATATTCCCATTGCTGCTCAAGGTTTATCTTCAAAGCATACCCGTTATCCATTTCATATTTTACTTCAAGCGGAATTGTTGATGTCAAAATCTTCTCTGATGCAGAAGGATTTATTTGGTTATAAATCACGCTGCTTTGTCTCGAAAAAGCCAGCTTTGTACGTACCCTTTCGCTTGTGTAATATTCAGTTTCGACAAAATATTCCCAAAACGGATTAAACGCTTCATTGGAAATCTCCGGCAGAAAACTGTTATCTCTTGCCACTCTCTGGTAATTTATCACTGCCGTTGTATCAACATCCCTGTATTGATAATGTTCTGAAGCAACTCCTAAATTTACTGTAAAGCTCAGTTTATCCGAGGGAACATAAACTATCTCAAGCTGCCCTCCGACTTCATCGTTGAAATTTGTTACGTGCGGATTTCTTGAAATCAATGTCGAAGTATGCTCTTTCTGCGCCGTAGGCGGATTCTGGAACGGCAGCAGCTTTGTCGGTCTGTCCGATGCTCTGTTATCGGGACCGGTTAAATCAAATCTGTAATTTTTGTAATCAAGCGTAATTCCCAATCCCGACTTCGCATAAGAAAGCGATGAATATATTCCGTCGCCTTGTGAAGAAAACCCTACGTAGTTCGGATTATTGTTCGGCTCGGAAATTATATTTTTATGAGCATACGATGTATAGAACGTAAAATCCTTAAAGCTAAAACCAAGATAAACTTCCGGTAGTTCCGCCTTTATGTTAGTTGTATCTGCCGAGTTCGGAATTTTTCCTTTTGCAAAAACGTAATTCGTACCCAACGTAAAATTTTTCCATGGGGAAATTTCAACATTTGCATCTCTTACCTTGTATGTTTCAATTCTCGTGGGATTAAGGTAATCGCTGTATTCCATATCTCCGCCTAAGAACTGCGCCTTCAATTTAAACGGATTTTTTTGTCCGAAAGTTTTTTTGTAAGATACCCTCACTCCGTCTATTCCTGTATCATAGCCAAGCGTTCTGTCTTCAAAAACATTCAGCGTCATACCACGCGATATAATATCCCAGTAATCGCCGGCGCGAAGGGAAACCCCAATATCATTATTATTATATTCCGCAAAACGTTTTCTTATACCTTTGAAATTTCTTCCGTATTCTATCGGTTCGCTTATTTCATAGCGGAAACCGAGAATCACGTTATTAATGTTTATTCTTCCATCGGTAAGATTTTCAAAATATTCCTTAGCCTTTTTATTCGTGCCTGTGTATTCGTATCCGTTGCCGTATCTTAGCAGATTATTAAGCGATGCGTCAACATTAAGCTTTACCTGAGCAAATGATGCCGAGCATGCAAAGAAAAAAATCAGAAATAAAATTTTCTTCATTCCGAAAATTGTTTTGATTAAAATTTTTTCGCTTCCTAAACAGGGGCTTAGAAAGCAGATAAAGTCTTAAATACTTATCCCCGCCCCAAACCCCTGCTTGGGACGAATAGATTATTGCAGATGAAAATTTTCTATTGTACTGTATGCCAGTCTTTTGAATGGAACTTTTGTGCAACAAAAAAGGCGGAGCAAGTCCGCCTTAAAAATTTACTTACCAAGAAGCTCTTTTATTTCTGCTTCTATTTTTTTCTCATCACCTGATAAATATCCTTTGTGCACAGCAACGACATTTTTATTTTTATCTATTAAAATAGAGTAAGGTATATCGTCTCTTCCGCTGTAACCCTCGTAGATTTTTTTATCGGTATCGAATGCAACCGGAAATGTATAATTGTGCGATTCGATAAAAGGTTTTACTTTTGATAAAGATTTTTGGTTATCCTGATTGAGAGCAATATAAGTAAAGCCCTGAGCTTTGTACTTATCATAAATTTTCTGCATCTCTTTCATCTCCTCTTTGCAGGGAGAGCACCATGTTGCCCAAAAGCCGATGAGCACGGGACCTTTTTGAAGGAGGCTTGTGAGAGAGACTTCATTTCCTTCGAGGTCAGTCGCTGTGAATTCATAATACGTCTGCGCCTTAACACTAGCGCAAAACAGCATTATTAAAAAAATTCCCGCTTGTAACTTTTTCAATTTTTTTTAATAATTATTATAATGCTTTCTAACTTCTTTTTTGCAATTAATGTTTCATCAAAAGCAGAACCAATCCTGTAACAACTAAGTTTACTATTCCAAGCGGAATAAAAACTTTCCATCCTAAATTCATAAGCTGGTCGTATCTGAACCTCGGAATTGTCCATCTTATCCATACAAAGAAAAATACCCAGAAGAATGTTTTTGCGCAGAAAGCAAGCACCTGAAGAATACTTATTAATGTAGGTGAAAGCCCCATCGAGTGAACAAACGGAAACTGCCATCCGCCGCAATAAAGTGTGGTAATAACTGCCGACATAACTATAACGTTTGCATACTCGGCAAGGAAGAACAATGCAAACTTCATGCTTGAATACTCCGTATGATAACCTGCGACAAGCTCCTGCTCTGCCTCTGCAAAGTCAAAAGGATGCCTGTTGGTTTCGGCAAGAGCTGCCGTTATAAAAATAATAAATCCTACCGGCTGAAGAATTACGTTCCAGTGCCATCCTGCCTGATTTTTTACAATCGTATCAAGCTCGAGCGAGCCGTTCATTAAAACAATCGCAAGGACTGCAAGTCCCATTGCAAGCTCATAGCTAATCATCTGCGCAGAAGAACGCAGTCCGCCGAGCAGCGAGTATTTATTGTTCGATGACCATCCGCTTAGCGTTACGCCGTAAACCCCCAGTGAACTGAGAGCAAGGAAGTAAAGAACGCCGACATTTACATCTGCTATCTGAAGCTGGATGTCTCTTCCTGCAATGTTAATTGTATTGCCGAAAGGCACAACTGCAATGGTGGAAAGAGCAACAAGAATTGAGATAATCGGAGCAAGCGAGTGAACGAAACGGTTTGCATTAACGGGAACAATATCCTCTTTCATCAGAAGCTTTACAACATCAACAAGCGGCTGAAGAAGTCCGAACGGACCTACTCTGTTAGGACCGATTCTATCCTGCATAAAGGCAGAAACTTTTCTTTCAAGGTAAACTGTGTATGCAACGCAGGTAAGAAGAACTCCGTGCACTACTGCAATCTTTGCAAGCGTAATCAGAAGATTAATTAACCATTCAGGCATATAATAGAATGAAATTTATTTAATATGGGGAATACAAAGATTATAGAAAAAAAGGAAAGAATAAATGAAAAAATACCTGTTAATTTTGCAAAATAGAGGGAGAGAAATAATTGAATACACTTCTCGTTCCTACGCTCCCGCGTGGGAACGAACTTGGTTACAACGCCGGAGCGTTGTAACCAGAAAAAATAGAGGAAAGGATTTAACCACAGAGAAAACACACGGGGAACACAAAAGATAAAACGAATATACTATCGTTAAAATTCGCTACGAAGTTTCTACTCGTTCCTACGCTCCAGCGCGGGAACGGAAAACAGCGGAGAAAAATAAATCACAAAATCTTATCAAGCACGCTAATTACTTCTTAGCATATTCACTAATTAATTTTTTTCTACTCGTTCCCACTCTCCAGCGTGGGAACGGAACCATAAATAAAACGCTCCCTTACTAAAAAGGTGAAAACCGAAAGTTCCAAATTACTAAAGAATCTGCTTCTTCTTATTTTTTAAAAGTAAAAAATTTATACAAAAATATAATTTATAAATTTAATATAGTTTCGATAATATAAAAGGTGTTGACATAGTTATCCCAATTTTATACTTTAAATAACTTAATAATTATATATTTTTTTTGCTTAATTTTTTAACTTGAATTCAACCCAAATGGAAAAAGGAAAATGGGAAACCTATCTTAACCTCAACGGCTGTCCACTTGATAGTGAGCAGGAAGCTGTTCATTCATGTGTTATATATGATTCAGATAAAGACACATGGAAAGTTCTATTTTTTGATGCCTATAATTTAGAACAAACGGATGGAGAACAATCGTATATAAAAACAAGGATTCTGATTATGGCCGGAGGAGCTGATATTGACCAGATAACAGAACAAATTGTTCCGTTTTGGCCTCCGCCCGATAATGCTGATGAACCCAGAATGTTTTGCTCAGGACATGTTTTTCTAGATGATGGAAAGTTAATTGTTGCAGGCGGACATAGGGAGCCGGTTGTCAATAACCACTGGGCACGCGGTTTAAAATACACGTATATATTTGACCCAATAACTGAAACATGGGATTATGCAAAAAATCCAATTAGTGGTTTAGCTCAACCTATGCATGAAGGAAGATGGTATCCTACTCTTACAAAATTAGAAGACAACAGGGTAGCAGTAGTTGGGGGCTTTAAATATAACTATGATAGAAATGGTAATGTTGTTTATAACGATACTGTTGAAGTATATACTCCTTTAGATGGATGGACACAATTACCGCCTGCAGCAAATACCCCTTCTGATTTTATACAGAACAAGGTTCTATATCCTGGAGCTCATGTGATCCCTTATGATAACATTTATGCTAATGTAAAAGCGGGACATTTATTATATACTTTTCCCTTAAGACAGACATGGCGTTTAAACCCCAATGTAAACCCCGGAAACGATTATTGGCAGCCAATAGCTATGTCAAGACATACGAGAGGAAATGGTTCATCTGTAATTTTGCCGCTTAAACCCAATGGTGAAATGAAATTTGTAATATTTGGTGGTGCAACCGGAGATATGGAAATGCCTGAGACCGATATTGAGTTGCTTGATTTATCTTTTCCCACGGTTTCTGACTCGAATCCCCCCGCTTGGCAATTACACGGTTCAATGAATATTCCCCGCCGAAATGCAAACTGTGTGATCTTGCCCGACGGAAAAATATTTATTACGGGGGGAAACCAAATGCATTTACGGGAAAACGGAGTTACTGTGGCAGAAATGTACAACCCTGAAACGGGTGAATGTGAGATAATGCCTTCGACAACATTTACAAGAATGTATCATTCAACAGCAATATTACTTCCGGACGCAACTGTGATGGCTTCTGGAGGTGAGTATATTTGCAGTGGTGGAATAGGAGCTGGTAATAATAATTTTGAGATTTACACCCCTGAGTATTTAATGCAGGGTGGCACAAGACCGATAATACT
Source organism: Bacteroidota bacterium (assembly GCA_018266845.1). Classification (GTDB taxonomy): domain Bacteria; phylum Bacteroidota; class Ignavibacteria; order Tepidaquicellales; family Tepidaquicellaceae; genus JAFDZO01. The sequence continues at coordinate 6,345 of JAFDZO010000012.1, forward strand.
TTCTACAGGAGAAAGGGAAGTGTCCTATACAAATACATTATATATAGACATAAATACATCTATAAATGAAGTAATTCTAATTAGTCCGGGAGTACCGACTCATGGCTTTGATCAGCATCAACGCGCTGTTTACGCAGATTTTGAAACTCTTCCACCAAATGGCACACATCCTTATCTAGTTACCATGCCCTTAAATAAATTTATTGCTCCAACAGGGTGGTATATGCTCTTTGTCATAAAAATTATCAACGGCGTTAAAGTACCTTCAATAGCAAAATTTATCAGGTTGATTGAGTAACCTATTTATTATATCATTACATTATGAAATTATTATTGATAATACTATTTTCATTTAGTACGCTCTTTTTATTCTCACAGCCTGCTTTGCAGTGGGCTTATGAATATCGTCCGAGCACAGGTACCAACTATGCCAATTCTGTGTTTGTTGATGATTCAGGTTACGTTTATTCAACCGGAGTTATCCAATTAACTAGATATAAATGTATTACGGTTAAACAAAAACCTAATGGAGATACTATATGGAGAAGAATTGACGAAATTCCAAATGCAGATCAAGGTGGCGCAGATGTATTAGTTGATAGCGCCGGAAATGTTTTTGTTTGTGGTAATCCGTTGTTAAGAAAATATGATAGAAATGGAAATTTATTATTGAAAAAATTTGATACGTTAAACACGCTACCATTGGGCGCTGAAAAAATATTAAAGGATTCCAAAAATAAACTGATAATAGGAACCGAGGGCGCATACTATGGTTTACATGCTTCTGCTATTGTGATATGTAAAATTAATCCAGATGATGGAAGTATTATATGGAGAAGATTGTTTAATACTGAAACTTCTGGTTACGCTTTAAATGATATTAAAATTGATAAAAATGATAACATTATTATAGCAGGTGAATATGGCAGTACAACACCTCCAAACTATGCTGATATTATCATAGCAAAGTGCAGTTCCTCGGGAGATTCCCTTTGGGCATGGAAATATAATGGACCAGGTCCTTCAGGCTCTACTTCCGACTTTGCGCTTAAGACGGCTATTGATGATACAGGTAATGTTTACGCTGCCTGCTGGAGCACTAACGAGCTTGGTGGAGGTGATTTTTTTACTGTAAAGTTAACTCCTTTTGGAGATACAGTATGGACAAGAAGATTTAATATAAACAACGGCGGCTCAGGCGCTACCGATATAGGCGTAGATAATGCAGGTAATGTTTATGTAACGGGCTTAACTTCAATATCAAATTTTACAACAATAAAATATAAAAATGACGGAACTTTTCAGTGGTTTCGTACTTTGCAGGGAGTTGCTTTCCCTTATTATCCTATGCAGACTTTAGATACTGTGGGAAATATTTATGTCGGATGTGAGAAATACCGCGGCTCATCCACAGATATACTTATATGTAAATATAACCCGAATGGAGAACAGGTATGGACTGCAGTTTATCCGGGAACGGGGAATTCCCTAAGCGCACATGCCGAGAAAATCCTAGTGGATAAAAACAATTTTGTTTATGTCTGCGGAGTGAAAAGCTATTCATATCTGGTATTAAAATACTCTCAAACAGTTAACATACAAAACATTTCCGAAATTATTCCTGAAAGCTATTCTCTTTATCAAAACTATCCGAACCCCTTTAACCCGAATACAAAAATCAGGTTTTCAATAAAAACACCCGGTATGGTCGAATTGATTATAACTGACGTAAATGGAAGAGAGATTGAACGAAACAGCAATTTTTTAAACGGAGGTACCTACGAAAAAACCTGGGAAGCCGGGTATTATCCCTCTGGAATTTATTTCTACAGCCTTTATGTAAATAGCAAAAAAATTGATTCCAAAAAAATGGTACTATTGAAATAGATAGTTGTGAAATGCGCCTCACTTCACACAAAAATTTCTAACCCCTGTCAAGCAAAAAATAAAAAAATTCGCCTATTACTGCTAATACACAAATTCATCTTTGAAATAAATTTTCTTATTATTAATTTTAGTAAGTTCTTTTTTATACTTGAAAATAAGGCAAAAGCATGAAAACCTGTTTAACTGTTTTAACAATAACTTAGCTGAAAACTTACGAGGGGGCGTAAGTTTTGCTATATGTTTTTACAGAGTTTAGCGCCACCAAAATTCGTTTTTTTCCGCTTGAAATACTCCAAAAACGGATGTTTTTGCCCCGAAAAAGCTAAAATCAGATGCCAATCTTTTCTTTATAGAATAAATTCAGCTTCATTTTTATCTCCTGCTCCGTATGAAGCGCAAGAAGTTCCTTTGAAAATGCCTTTATCTCTTTGAAGTTTACGGTGCGGATAATCTGCTTAATTTTGGGAAAAATATTCGGCGAAACGGAAAGCTCATCAACTCCCAGACCGATAAGCACTGCCGAAGCAAGCGGATTTGAAGCCATCTCCCCGCAGACACTGACCTTGATTTCGTTCTTATGCGCCGCCGAGATAATCTTGTTTATTGCGCGCAGGACTGCCGGGTGGAACTCCCTGTAAAGCGATGAAATAAGCTCGTTGCCTCTATCCACAGCAAGCATGTATTGAATTAAATCGTTCGTGCCGATGCTGAAGAAATCAACTTCCTTAGCAAGCTCCTCTGCAAGCAGTACGGCAGAAGGCACTTCAACCATCATACCAACGGGAATATGTTTATCGAAAGGGATTTTTGCTTCTGATAGTTCTTTCTTTACATCTTTCAGAATTTTCCTTGCGTCCTTAATTTCTTCCAGTGAAGAAATCATAGGAAACATGATTTTTACATTTTTCTTCGTTGAAGAAATTAAAATTGCCCTTAACTGTTCTTTGAAAATCTCTATTCTGTCGAGACAGATTCTAATGCCTCGCCATCCGAGGAAGGGGTTCTGCTCTTTTTGCGAGCTTGGCAGCAGCTTATCGCCGCCTATATCGTAAGTGCGTATGGTAACGCTGTTAGGATGTGTTACATTTGCTATATGGGAATATTCCTCAATTTGTTCTTTTTCGGAAGGGAAGTCGCCCTTTTCAATAAATAGATGCTCCGTACGGTAAAGCCCCACACCGCAATGGGCATAGGTTGTAACGAAGTCAATTTCTTCATCAAACTCTATATTGGCAGTAAGTTCGATTTTTTTTCCGTCAACAGTTTCGGAAGGAAGCTCAATTACTTCAAATAGTTTTTGCTCATAGCGTTTATAATCTTCCAGCTTCGCGACATATTTTTCTATAGTATCATTTTTAGGATGTTGAATTACAATTCCTTCGTATCCGTCAATGATGATTAGCTCTCCCGAAGTAATTGACTGTGAAACAACTTTCATCCCTACCACAGCAGGAACTCTAAGCGCGCGGGAAATAATAGCAGCATGTGAGGTAATGCCACCGACATCTGTAATGTACCCCTGTACTTTTCGCTTGCTGAATAAAATAGTGTCGGCAGGAGTAAGCTCGTGGGCAATGATGATGGAATTTTCCTCAACTTTTGACACGAGTTTTTCCCGCTTCATATTTCTGATAACACGGTTTTTGACATCGTTTATATCGGAAAAGCGTTCTTTCATATATTCATCATCGGCAGCAAGCAGAATTTTTCCGAGCTTGGAAATTTCATCATCGAAAACATATCCGGCGGTTCTTTTTTCGTTTATTATCCGCTTTATAACGCTCTCAAGAAAATATTTGTCATTTAATATCTCAAGCTGCGCATCAAATATCTGAGATTTCTTTTCTCCAATCCTTTCCTTTGACAGCGCATAAATTTTGTTAAGCTCTTTTACGGAAAACTCAATCGCTTTTTTAAATTCATCAAGCTCTTTTTCCACTTCGCCGTCTGAAATAACCTCGGCGTTTATCTTTATCTGATTCCGTGTATAAAGATAAGCATGCCCTATGGAAATTCCCGGAGAAGCCGGTATGCCGTGGTATGTAATTTCTTTTCTGTTCATCTACTTTGCTTCGAGCTTTTGCAGCATTTGTTTTGCATTATCATTTTGGGGGTTAAGCTCAAGCGATTTTTTATAGTTTTTTATTGCAAGCTCTTTTTGTCCGTCAAGCATACAGCCCTCACCTAAAGAATCATAAACGTTTGCCGACAATGGAAATTCTTTCGCGTTCAGTTCAAATATTTTTACCGCATCTTTATAACGCTGCCCCTGCAATAAATTATAGCCAAGTGTATTAAGCTGCGCTTCTTTAAAATTGTATTCATCAAAAGATTTTTCTTTTGCTTCGTAATATCTCTTAATGGCTTCATCTATATTTTTTTCAAAAATAATCAGGAGCATTTCGTCTCCGATAGATTTTCGCACTTTGTCTATTCCCAAAACTTCAACATCGAATACTAATGTAGAGTTCGAGGGAATTACGTTTCCGGCTCCTCTTTCTCCATAGGCAAGATTTGGGGGAATAACAAATCTGTATTTGTCGCCTATCTTCATTATGGCAACGCCTTCATCCCACCCTTTAATTACCTGTCCGCCGCCAAGCTCAAACTCAAACGGCTCATTCCTGTCTCTTGATGAATCAAATTTTTTGCCGTCAAGAAGATATCCGTCATAATGAACAATTGCCATCATTCCGGGAACAGTTTCCTTTCCGCCGGAACTCGTGATTACTATGTATTTCAATCCCGAAGCCGTTGTAATTGTATCCTGAGCAAAAGAAAAGTTAAAACAAAACAAAACTGCTATTACAGCTAAAAAATTTTTTATCATTTTTAAGATTTATTTTTTTCTAATAATCATTAAGCCGTCTCTTACCGGCAAAAGTATGTTTTCTACTCTGTCATCACTCATTATTTTTTTATTGAACTCAAACAATGCTCTTGTATCTTCATCCATATCTTTTTTATCCTCGAGAATTTTACCGCTCCATAAAACGTTATCTGCGAGTATAATTCCGCCGCTGTTCATCTTATCAAAAACCATATCATAATAATTTGCATAATTCGTTTTATCGGCATCAATAAAGACCAAATCAAAATTTATTTCAAGCATCGGAATTATTTCAAGAGCATTTCCAGTTACTCTTTCTATTTTATCTGATACTCCGGCTTTATCGAAATATTTTTTGTTAATTGCTTCAAGCTCGTTATTAATATCAATTGTAAAAAGCTTACCGCCTTCCTGCAATCCTTCACAAAGACAGATTGCAGAGTACCCGGTATAAGTTCCGATTTCAAGTATATATTTCGGCTTCACAAGTTTACTTATCATTGCAAGAATTCTTCCCTGCATATGTCCGCTAAGCATTTGCGGATAGGGTATATTCGAGTAAGTCTCTGCATTAAGCTCTTTTAGTACAGTGCTTTCATCTGTGGTGTGCTCTTCGGCGTACTGCGAAATTTTCGAGTCAAGAAAATCCATTTAAACTGTCTGAATTCCTTTTGATTTCATAAACCATGTTAATTGCCCCATGTGCATTGGCTCATGCCTTATGGCATGGTGAATAACTATTCTGTTATCATCTTTATCGCCGAATTTAATTCCCATTTTATTTTTTTCGTTCAGGAATTCATCATTTAAGCCCTTGAGATGTTTCATCGCTTCGGCGTGTATTTCATCCATAATTTCTTTTACTTCAAAATATGGGGGCTTCGTTTTTATTTCTGCAGGGTTAGAGCCAAAGCCGTATTCATCAAGCCATTTATATTTGTCAAAATCACTTCCTAAGGCAGTCAACAGTAAAAACCCTTCTGCCCATGCCAGATGAGCAGTAATCCAGTATGGCGAGTTTAGAACTGCTCCGTTTATTTCTATAGAATCGTTTATTAATGATTCCTGAATTCGAGATAAGAATCCTTTCGTGAGGGAACGGGTTGATTCAAATGCATCGGCAAGTATGATGCACTCTGTGTTTGCTGCCATTATGATTTTTTTGTGATAAAAATGAAAATATCGTGTTAAGTTATCAATTTTAATTTGCTTTATCAATAAATATTCTTTAGTTTTTCTTATTGTGAATCAAATCGTTTGAAACCAATTATCCTCTGTTCTGCTTTCAAAGTCTGGAAAACGAAACATACTGATATTTTAAAAATAGAAATTCTAAAAAGGTTATTCTTATTCACACTATTTTGAAAAAAACATTTTCAGCAATATTGTTATTTCTGCTTTTTTTCATCTCAAAACTTTCATTTTCTCAAGCAGATCTTGAAATTACGGACAGAATAATTTACTCTGTTTCTTTAGACAGCCTTAACTCATCTTCAAAAAAAGAATTATTAAATACTTTATGTAATTTGGTGTATGATGGGAAAATTCAACCGGCACGGTATTTGGGAGAAAGCGTTCATTTAATGCCGGAGTTTTACAATGTGCTGAGGATAGGTGAAGCAAAAGAGTATTTTTACTGGGATGATACTATAAAATATTACCCTGACACAACAACTGATGAAATGAAACGGAAAAGAGATAACCGCGTGTATAGAACTAACATTTCTAATCTTTCTTTTCTGGAAAAGTGGTACTTTAATACCAAACTAAATATTTTTGTAAAAAAAATTAAAGGTGTAATATTATTTCAAGATGAATATACTCATAATGTTGGCATGAGAGAAAACTACTATTTGCCTCTCAACGATACTATACAAAATCGGTATCTTCAAAAATTCCTTATAAGAAAAAATATAATGTATGACGTTCCTATTACCAAAAAAAATTTCAATGAAAATTCAGAGAGCAATTGGTGGTATAACTATTTAGAGCCTTCAAAAAGAGAAAAATTTTTTTCTTTATTAACTTACAAAGCCCTAAGAGATTCCATTGCCCCATTACCAGTTTATTCACCATATTATCCATACGATACATTGTTAAAAAGTAGTAATTATATAAACTCAGACCTGGTTAATTTATACTATGGAAGAACAATTTGGTATGGTAGCGACCCTCTTTTGTTTGGTATGACTGATGAAAAAATACTTCAATGTTGTTTTGAATTAGCAGATTGGACAACTATAAAAAAGATTCGTTTTCATGAAGACTGGTATTTTGATCCTGATAATCTTCACTTCGAAAAAAAAATATTGGGTATAGGAATGATTGTTGATACATATGATGAGCTTGGACAAGTGAATGGGGAAAAATGTCTGGTTTACTATAAACTACAAAATTGAAATGCCCTTATCTTTTCGCTTAAAAGAATACAACACCGCCATCCGCACTGAAGTAATTGCAGGAATCACATCTTTTCTTGCCTGTATGTATATTGTGGTCGTAAATCCTGCAATACTGAAAGATGCGGGAATGCCTTTTTCCGCAGTACTTACTGCTACCGTGCTTGTCTGTTTTTTTTCAAGTGTAGCTATGGGGCTTTATGCAAATAATCCTATACTTGTCGCGCCTGGAATGGGTATAAATGCGTTCTTCACATATACTGCCGTTCTCGGAATGGGAATGAGCTGGCAGACTGCGCTCGGCACAGTGTTCTGGTCGGGAGTGTTTATTATGCTTCTTTCTTTTTCAAATGTACGCGTGCATATTTTGAAAGCTGTTCCACATTCTGTCAGAATGGGGCTTGCATCGGGCATCGGCTTGTTCATTGCTCTTATAGGACTTGAAAACTCCGGTTTTATTATAGCAAACAAAGCTACTCTTATTTCTAAAGCCGCTCTCAATCCTATGACAGGAACGTTTCTTATCGGTCTTACAATTACTATTATTTTAGTAATAAAAAAAATTCCCGGGGCTTTTATTCTCGGAATAATTATCACCACGCTCCTCGCTATTCCTATAGGAAGGTTATGGGGCGATGCATCAGCCGTAAACTTTGGAACGAAGACTCTTGTTACTTACAGAGGAATTTTTGCTCCGCCTGATTTTTCATTATTTTTCTCAATGGATTTTCTCGGTGCATTAAAAGTTTCTGCGATGCCTGTAATATTTACTTTCGTTTTTGTGGATATGTTTGACAGTATTTCGACTTTTATGGGAATTGCCGAAGCGGGAAACCTCCTTGATAAAAACGGTGAACCACGAAACGTAAAACAATCGTTGATTGTTGACGGATTTTCAAGCGTAATTTCAGGATTGTTCGGAACAAGCGCAGGCACTGCTTACATAGAATCCGCCACAGGTATCCGCGAAGGCGGAAGAACGGGATTGACTGCGGTTATCGGCGGATTGTTATTTCTTCCGTGTATGTTTTTCTCGCCGCTGCTTTCTGTAGTTCCCTCTATTGCAACTGCTCCCATTCTCATATTGGTCGGAGCGTTGTTTATGATTCCTATCACTCGCCTTAACTGGGGTGATTTTGAAGAGTCTTTCCCCGCCTTCATATCAATGATAATGATTCCATTCACTTTTTCTATAAACGAGGGGATTGTATTCGGACTTTTGAGTTACACAATAATAAAGTCAGTACTCGGAAAATTTAAAGAAATTACCCCTATGCTGATAATACTGGACGTGATTTCTATAATATTTATGATTTATAAATAAATCTTTTTTATAATAGATAAGAACACCCCTTATTATAAAAATCTACTCAACCAAACACAAACCCCAAAAGAATATTTTTTATCATTATAATTAATTTTACTGCTTTTTTACCCAAAAATATCTGTATGAATATATCTTGAATCTGTATTTACATTTCTTTAATTTATTATACATGATTTTATTTTTAAATCAAAACTATAAAGAAATTTTTGTTTTGAATATTGATAAAACATGAATTGGCGCATTAAGAGAGCAAATAAAGGCACAATAAAAAATGTCAAAAAAACTCTTTTTGCTACTTATTGGGGTTTTAATACTCCAGCGTTTCTTTCATATTTACAATATTATAGAAGATGCCCATTCTTGGAGACAGTATGATACATTATTTTACGCATATGATTTTTTTACAAATGGACTAGACCTTCTTAGACCTTCCGTCGCCTGGCTTGGGAACTATAAGACTCTAATACTTGAGTTTCCTGTTATTTCTGCCATTATGTCGTTCATGTATTATATCCCTGGCCCCCCCATTACATACATGAAAATAATTTCTTTTCTGTTTTTTCTTTTATCAACGTATTTTTTATACAAAATTGTCTGCCTTCTTTACTACAAAAGATTAGCCCAGCTAACTGTCATAACATATCTATCGCTTCCCCTATCACTTTTTTACTCAGTCGCTCTAAACATAGATTTTGCCGAAATGGCAATGGTTTTAGCAATGATATACTATTATTTGATTGGGTATGAACGCCAAGATTTGAGATTAATATTAATGGGAACGTTTTTGGGAATATTCGGATGCTTAATCAAAGTTCCTTATATGTTATTAGGTTATGCTATAATATTTTATTTCATAATAAAAGAAAAGCGTACTGCCTTTTTTTTGAAAACACTACCTATAACTGTAATTCCTGTTTGCTTGTTTATTTTATGGCAAATGTATTCTATGAAGATAAATAATCAAGCTCCTGATTGGGAATTTATACCCGGATACATTAAATTTATTAATATGTCATTTTGGTATTTTGGAGATGTTAGCTTAAGGCTTAATCCCGTAAACTGGATAAAAATTGCAATAAGACTTTGCGTAAATACTATTTCACTTATCGGGTTGCCTTTTTTTGTTTATTCATTTTTTGTCAGAATTAAAAACAAAATGTACTTCCATATATTGGGTTTAGGCTTCATTCTGTATGTAATTATTTTTTTTAATTTAAACCTAATCCATGAGTATTATCAGATTCCGTTTTTAATTATTTCTTCTTTTTATATATCTGTTGGTATTGACTCATTGAAAAACAAGTTTACCCAGTCATTATTAAAGTCTAAGTATATAATTTCAGCCGTATTGTTATTACTCTGCATTAGCAATATTTCATTTACAGAAATAACCAACTACAAACCTGATTATCTCAGGCTTAGTGCTTCTGATTTCATAAAAAGAAACACAAGCATTAACGATGTGATTATAGCGTCTATCGAAGATACAGATCCAAGAGATCCAAGAATCTTATCTGCCTCTTACAGAAAAGGCTGGTCTATTAAAACTTCAGATTTAAATAAAGACCTTCTCGATTCTTTGAAGAATTACGGTGCAAATTATCTAGCAATTGTAAGCGATAAGGAAGTCCCGGAAAATATAATGAGGTATTTCAATGAATCGCAATTAAAATCTGAAATGATTGATAAAGATAAATGGAAAATTTTTCTTTTCAAGTTTTAATTTTTTTGAAGAATTCGATTCAAAATTAAATGTATTTCAAAAGTAAATTTTTATAATTTGCTTTTGCATTTTACTACTACTCTACAACAAATCTGCTCCTTAATTTATTTCTTGTTGTTATTTTTCCGTATTGCTATGTTACAGTTTCCTTCTCATTTTCATAAAATAAATCCAAATCCATGACTGAAGCAGAAATCAACTCAATCAATAAAGAGCTTGAGTCCCTCTATGAAGATTACATGAAAGCCCGTAAGAGAATGGTAGAGCTGAATGCAAAGCTCGGTGATACGATTGTATCGCAGGACTATGAGTTCACCTCTCTTGACGGAGGAAAGGTAAAGCTTTCCGAAATGTTCGGCAGTAAAAAAAATCTTTTTGTAATTCACAATATGGGCAAGAGTTGCTCATATTGCACGATGTGGGCAGACGGAATAAACGGCATATATAAATATCTGGAGGGCAGGGGAAAAAGTGCTGTCGTTCTCATTGCAGGCGATGATTTGGAAACGCACAGACAGTTTAAAAATTCAAGAGGGTGGACGATGACAAGTTACTCGGCAAAAGAAAACGATTTTACTAAAGAAATGGGTTTTCAGGGCGGAGAAAATTTCTACCCGGGCGTTTCTGTTTTTGAAAAAACAGATGACGGAAAAATTAGAAGAATAAATAAAGAGTGGTTCGGACCTACAGACCCATATTGCCCTGTATGGCATTTTCTTGAACTGCTCCCGCATGAAGATATTACAATGAATTCATAAATTTTTAGTTAGAAAATGAATAACTCGCTCTCAAAATTATTAGCAAAGCAATATGTGGAGTCAGCAGGCTGGGCAGATTGGATTTTACGGACATTATCGGATGATGATTTAAAATTAGAAATTGCTCCGGGCAAAAATCACGGTGTCTGGATTCTCGGGCATCTGATTGCATGTGAAGATGATTTTTCACTGTATATGGGAAAGGGAGAAATAACTATCCCAGACTATCAAAAACTATTTTGTGAAGGCAGTAAATTACAACCGGTAGAAAATTATCCGCCGGTTTCTGAGCTTCGTGAAAAATGGAGCGAGATAATCAGAAAAAATAAAAAAATTTATGACGCTTTAACTGATAACGAACTACAAGAACTTCATTCAAATAAAAACGATTCAGACAACGCTTTTTGGAAAACAAAAGAAGATGTAATAATTCACTGGCAGCTGCATACTATGTATCACGCAGGACAGTTAGGAATTTTAACTTCACAAGCCGGAAAAATACTTACTCCTTCAAATTAATATAAATTTCTTATGTCAAACACAATTTCAAAACAATTTGCTGCTCAGTTCGAAGCAATGGTTGATTGGGTGAATGGTAGTTTAAACAGCTTATCAGATGAAGATTTAAAAATGGAAATAACACCGGGCAAAAACCATGGTGTTTGGGTTTTAGGACACCTGATTGCAAGTGATGATGATTTCTCTGTCTTTATGGGTAAAGGTGATTTATTATTCCCGGATTATTACGAAATGTTCGGGCAGGGGAGTAAATTACAGCCCGTAGAAAATTACCCGCCAATTCCATTACTTCGTGAGCAATGGAAAACAACAATTGAGAAGAACAGAAAAATTTATTCGAAACTTCAAGATGAAGAACTAAACGAACCGCACGGCAGAATGGAAAATCCGGAAAAAGATTTTTTTAAAACAAAGCAAAGAATTATTTTTTACTGGCAGCTTCACCAGATGTATCACGCAGGTCAGCTCTCTATTATATTATCGAAAGTCGGAAAAGCTCTTTATTAATACACAACAAATGAAATCTCTCAAACTACTTTTTTTATTTTTTATAACCTTTTCATCTGTAATAGCTCAGGTAAAAGAGCCGGATATTACAACAGTTTTAAAAGAAAAATTCACAGATAGAAACGGAAATCCTCTTACCGGCAAAGGCATTGTTATCGGTGATATAGATTCCGGTATAGATATTTTTCATCCTTTCTTTTTCTTTGCCGATGGGGGAGAGTTTAACTGGATAGATGTAAATGACGATGGAAAATTTACAATGGGAATAGACGGAGTTGATTTAAACAACGATGGACTAATTTCAGATAATGAAATTTTAAACTATCTGGAAATAACCGATAAGACTTTTGGACCTTTTAAAATTTCAGATAAGAATGTTTATAATCCTGATATGGATTTTCTTTACAACGATAAAAACAAAAACGGGAAAAGAGATTATGGAGAGGCAGCAGGATTTACAGAAAGCGACGCAACTTACGGAGAGCAATTTTTTATTCCGGCAAATTTTGAAGCAAAAGAATTACAAGTCGGAGAAAAAATTATAGGATTAAAAACTTCAAAAATTTTAGCCGTTAGACAAAAAGACGGCAGCATAAGAAGAAGAGGTATTGACCTTATAAAAAACGAAGGTGATGAGTATTTTAACCATGGAACAGGTGTAGCCGGAATGCTCATAGGCGGAATTTATGGTTTACATAAACTTCATGGATTAGCTCCTGATGCAGAGCTAGTAATGGCTGATATTAATTATGACTACACTCCGCGCTTCGTAAAAAATTTCCCCGACTTAATGAAGTTTATGAGGGAAGAAGGCGCAAATGTTATGCTTTTCGAAGACGGTGAATGGGCATGGGAACCAATGGACGGAACTTCACCAGAAGAAATTCTTGGAAGACAGTATTGCGAAGAAGGTATGCCTGTTGTAACTGCTACGGGAAACCTAGCTGCTGCAAAGTGCGTGTTTAACGATACGATGAAAATTGATGGAAAATATTCTTATACAATTACCTCCGAAAGATTAGCTGGCAACAAATTAAATAACGGAATATTTGTATCAATCCATTGGAAAGGGAATGTTGACGACTTTAAATCTATAGACATTATTGCTCCTGATTTAAAAACTTACAGCATACCTACAAGCGGAAGCGGATTTATCAAACAGGATTATAGAATCTCCTACGAATATAAAAAAAGCAGTAAAGGAAATGTTCTGCTTGCTTTAGGATTTTACAAAAAAGATTCCGCATCCGTAGAAGGAGATTGGACTCTGAACTTTGAACCGAAAAATAATATTGTCATTCGCGGAAGCGTTAACGATGTTTCGCAATCGTGGAGCGGAAAAACTCATTGGAAGTATAAATTCGGCACAGAGGGAACGTTAACCTATCCTGCTGCGATGGATAGCACAATAAAAGTTGGAGCTTATGTTGTTAACTATGCCTGGAATGAAAAAGCTGTTGGAGATATTGCTGTTTATAGCGGAAGAGGACCATCCATTACTGGAGATTTAGGAGTTGATATATGCGCGCCGGGGCACTCAACTTTTGCTACCGGCAAAAATTTTACTTACAGAACTTTTAGCGGTACAAGCGCTGCTGCGCCTCATATTACAGGACTTATTGCTTTAATGCTTCAATATGACAGGACACTTACTAATTCTAAAATAAAAAGTATTATCAGAAATACTGCAATTCAGGAAGAACATATGGGTAAGCTTCCTAATAGTACATGGGGTTGGGGAAAGCTGAATATTCCCGGCGCTTTAAAACATATTACAACAAACGGAAACTAAAATAAAAAACTTATAAAAACACAAGGAGAAACCAAAATGTCAATCGCTCCAATAAATTTTAAAAAATGGATTGAAGAAAACCGTCATCTCTTCAAACCGCCCGTAGGTAATGCCTGCATATATGACGGAGATTTTATTGTAATGGTAGTCGGCGGACCGAATTCAAGGAAAGATTATCACTTCCAGGAAGGTCCCGAATTCTTTTATCAGATAGAGGGTGATATTGAAGTCGGCATAGTTGAAGACGGTGTGCAGAAAATTGTACCCATAAAAGAAGGGGAAGTTTATTATGTACCTTCAAGAGTGCCTCACTCACCAAGAAGACCAGCCGGAACCGTAGGATTAGTAATTGAGAGAAAAAGAAATGACGGCGAGCTTGACGGCTTCCAGTGGTATTGCGAAAACTGTCATCAAAAATTGTACGAAAAATTTTTCACCTTAACCAATATTGTAACTCAGCTTCCACCGCTGCTTGAAGAATTTTATTCCTCTGAAGAGTTGAGAACTTGTAAAAATTGCGGACACGTAATGGAACCACCTAAGAAAATTTAATTTCAAGTTTCAAATTACGAGTTCCAAGTGAAAGAAAGCATAATTCAAGAAAAATCATATAGGTTCGCAATAAGGATTGTAAAACTATATTTGCATTTGAAAGAAACGAAACACGAAACTACTTTGTCAAAACAAATTTTGAGGTGCGGAACTTCTATTGGGGCTAATGTTGAAGAAGCCTCGGGAGCTCAATCGAGAAAAGATTTTTCCCATAAAATTTCCATTTCTTATAAAGAAGCAAAAGAAACTAGATACTGGTTAAGATTATTAAACGATACCGGATTTATTGATAAGAAAATGTTTGATTCACTATTAACCGATTGTGAAGAATTACTGAAAATTATGGGAAGTATTCAAATAACTCTAAAGGGTAAAGAAAAGTAACTTGGAACTTGGAACTCATAATTCGAAACTGAAGATAGACCTCCACACACACATTCTCCCTGAAAACTGGGCGAACCTGAAAGGTAAATACGGATACGGAGGTTGGGTGAATCTTGAACATCACAAACCTTGCTGCGCGAAGATGATGATTGACGGAAAATTTTTCCGCGAGATTGAAAGCAACTGCTGGGATCCGGTAACACGTATGCACGAGTGCGATGCTCATAAGGTAAGTATGCAGGTGCTATCCACTGTACCGGTTATGTTCAGCTACTGGGCAAAACCCAATGATGCTTTAGACCTTTCTAAATTTTTAAATGACCATATTGCGGGAATAGTAAAAAATTATCCCGACAGGTTTATTGGCTTGGGCACTGTTCCAATGCAGTCGCCAAAGCTCGCTATAAAAGAGATGGAACGGTGTGTAAAAGAACTTGGGCTTGCCGGAATAGAAATTGGCTCGCATATAGAAGCAAGCGAAGGCAGGGAAGAGTGGAATCTTAACGATGAAAACCTTTTTGAATTTTTTCAGGCAGCGGAAGAATTAGGCGCGGCAATCTTCGTTCACCCATGGGATATGATGGGCAAAAAGGAAATGCCGAAGTACTGGCTTCCGTGGTTAGTAGGCATGCCGGCGGAAACATCAAGAGCTATCTGCTCAATGATATTCGGAGGGATATTTGAAAGATTAAAAAATTTGAAAGTATGCTTTGCCCATGGAGGAGGTTCCTTTCCTTTTACAATAGGACGAATAGAGCATGGATTTAATGTAAGACCTGACTTATGCGCAGTAGATAACAACATAAATCCGCGGGAGTACATCGGAAAGTTTTATCTTGATTCGCTTGTACACGATAAAGATGCTTTGAAATACATTGTCAATCTCATGGGAGAAAATAAAATCTGCATGGGCTCTGATTATCCTTTCCCGCTGGGCGAGCATATTCCGGGAAAACTAATTGAGGCAATGGATTTTACAAATGATATTAAGGAGAAATTATTGTGGAAGAATGCAGTGGAGTTTCTTGGAGTTAATCTGAAATAATTTTTTGAATTGAATCAATACTGACTTCATGACCTCCATTAAAACCATTGTATTCAAACTGTATTTCATTCTCTTTTAAAAGTTTCACACTGTTCTCAAAATTTTCTTTTCTTATTTCTTTATCCTCATTTCCATACAAACAAAAAATTTTCATAAACTCATTTTTAACTTTTAGTTTTTCAAAATCCGTGTCTTTAGGAATATCGGAGGAATGAATAATAAGCACATCTGTTTTTGATTTTCCCGAAGCAGCCCATCGCGCAGCCGTCGCCCCTCCCTGTGAAAATCCAAGTATAATTATTTTCTCTGTTTGTTTCAGCTTGCTTAAAACTTCGGTATAAACTTCGTCGAGATAATTTACATAGTCAGATATTTCAAAATCCCTGTCTTCTTTAGTCATCCACGATGCGCCGATATTTCCATAGAATCCTTTAGTATAAAATCTTGATAACCCTTCGGGCGCAACAATTAAAGTACTATTGTTATCTAACGAAGAAAACTCTTCAAGAAATTTAGCAGCCGGCATTCCATAGCCGTGAAGCACAAACATAACGGTAGTAACGTTTTCAAAATTTTCTTTTGAAAGAAAATATCTTGCAGTTTTAGTAACCTGAATATTTTTTGAAATGATTTCCATAATCCGCTTTAACAAAATTATGAATTACAGAAATTTTATGAAGTGTAAATAAAAAAAATTCTCTGCCGGTATGAGCATTCTCGCACTATGCGCAATACCAGCAGAGAAGTCGTTAGTGAAGCATGGCGGACGATTTTTTCCGGTTACAATCCTCGCACAAATTGTAATTAACCCTATCGGATTTTATCGCCCTGAGCTTCTCCATTTAAAAAATTTTTAAGACCAGACGTAAAGAAGATAACCTAGAATGATTAGCAGCTTCAAAAGTAATGTATCAATAATGGTTTTCTTTACCCTCACTTTTACTATGTCTATCAGCATTTCCATCGCTTTGAATTAATTGATACAAAGTTACTAATAGATTGCCCGGTTTAAAAATCGAATTTTCTTAAAAATTAGAAGCCGGGAATATAGATGATAACCAAAAAACCTTAAAAATAACATATTTTGTGGATTTTTTACTCCCCATTAATTAGATTTTGAAATGAGCTATCATTTGCTAAATTTGTACAAAAAACCCTCAATTGAAGAAATCTTCTGACGATTTATATTTATTAATCAAATCACTTTCAAAAACCGAGCGCGCATATTTTAAAAAATTCGCAAAGCGTTTTGCCTCGGCAGAAAATTTTTCACTTAAGCTGTTTGAAGAAATTGAAAGACAGGTTGAAAAAAACATTGAATACGATGAGGAGCTAATAAGCGTCAAGCTTGGTAAAAGAGAAAACTTAAACCAGTTGTCAGTTGCAAAGAATTATCTTTATGACTTAATATTAAGAAGCCTGCTGGCAATTCGTGCAGAAAAATCACTGGATGATAAACTTGACAAGTACGTCATCAATATTGAACTCCTTATGGATAAGGCTTTGTTTCAACAAGCGTGGAAGATTCTTAGAAAAGCAAAAAAGATTTCATACTCTTACGAGAATTTTTCAAAGCTGTATTCGATTCTGCAATATGAAAAAAATCTTCTTCTAGAGGGCATATATGATAATGTTGAGCAGAAGCTAAATGATGTTTTTAAAGAGGAATTAAATGCGCTGCAGAAGCTCAAGAAGAAATCAGAAATTCAAAATCTTGGCAGCAGGCTTTCGGCTTTGAT
This sequence comes from Bacteroidota bacterium, assembly GCA_018266845.1. Classification (GTDB taxonomy): domain Bacteria; phylum Bacteroidota; class Ignavibacteria; order Tepidaquicellales; family Tepidaquicellaceae; genus JAFDZO01. Next base: position 23,807 of record JAFDZO010000012.1, read on the forward strand.
TCTTAATAACGGATATCTCCAAAACAAAAACGAGATAAGAAAAGCAAAAGAAATAATGAACCATCCTCATCTAAAAAAACTGGATGAGAGCGATACATACACCATAAAAACTTTTTTCTATCACCTTCATACTGCTTACTATAATATGACAGGAGACCATATAAAATATTTTAATTACACAAAACAGTTTCTTGAAATGATTGAGGCAAATCCGCTGCAAATAGCAAGACGGGCAACAAACTATTTCTTTGCCTCGCATAATATGGTTTCCGCCTGCACCTATGCAAAAAAGTATGACGAATTTTTCTACTATCTTGAAAGATTTAGAAGCATACCTGAGCGTTATAAAATACTACATACTGACTATATCAAAAATCTTTTATTTCTCTCTTACAAAATGGAACTGATTATGTTTTACGATACGGGTCAGTTTGAGAATGGAATTACACTGGCAGAATCAATTGCTAATAAGCTACAGCAATATCAACCAAAGATAGGAAACACGGAAACTTTTCAATTCTATTTTTACATTTCCTGCATGTACTTTGGAAAAGGGGATTATAATAATGCTCTCAACTGGATTAATAAAATTTTAAACGCCCCCGAACCTGACCATAGAAAAGATTTATACGCTCATAGCAAGATTTATAATCTTGTAATACACTATGAGCTTGGGAATAGAGAACACCTTGAGTACATTGTAAATAACACCTTTAAATTCTGGAAGGACAGAAACCGAATTACAAAATTTGAAAGCGCTGTTTTTAAGCACTTCAAAAACTTAAAAAACTCAGTAACAAAAAATGAAGTGAAAGACAGCTTCGGTGAATTTCTTTATGAGCTTCAAAAACTTTACAAGAGTACAGAGGAAAGGCACTCATTCAATTTTTTTGATTATATTTCATGGGCTAAGAGCAAAGTCAGCGGCAAATCGTTCACGGAAGTTAAAATGGAAAATTTTTTACCGAATAAAAAATAATTCCTGCTAATGAAGAGGAAAATTATTTTATCTCACTAAAAGCATTTTTTTTGCAGTTGAAAATTTTCCGGCTTCCATTTTATAGTAATAAACTCCGCTTGCTAAATTTCTTGCATTAAATTCCATGTTATGACTTCCCTGAGAATAAAGACCCCCGGCAAGAGTTTCGATTTCCTTTCCCTGAATATCAAAAATTTTTATTGATACAAACGTTTCTTTCGGCACCTCAAAGTTTATTTTTGTTGAAGGATTAAATGGATTAGGGTAGTTTTGATATAGCGCAAAGTTTTCTATAACAGAATTATTATTTTGAGTGTAGGTAAATGCCCCGCCTCCATCCGTCGTTTTAAGAATCGTTCCATTATCTCCTACAATATATCCCGTTAAGTCATTAAGGTAAAAAAAGTTTGCATTTAGATTCGCCGTTGTTCCGCTTATCTGTCTTCCGAAAGTTGTTCCGCTGTTTGTTGATTTCAGAATTATCCCATTGTTTCCGGTAATGTAAACCCTGCTATCGTTGTTACCTGAATACTCAATTGAACTTAACTTGGCTCCGGTGTTAGTTGTAAGCTGGCTCCAGTTAGCTCCATTATTTGTGCTTTTAATAACAAGCCCGTTTCCTCCTACTATCATATAGGTTGAAAAGAAAAGAGGAACTCCGTATAAATTCTCAGCCGTGGGACTTGAAGCAAGTGTCCAATTAGTTCCGCCGGAACCTGTTGAACGAAGAATTGTCCCGTTGTTTCCTACGGCAGTCGGTGAAAATATACCTGTTACAGCATTAAGATTTTGAGTGGTAACTTGCGGAAGCAGCGACCATGTCAGCCCTAAATCAGTGCTTCTTATCATTGCGCCGGAATCTCCAACGGCTATGAAATTAAATTCAGATACGTCTCTTAAATTTCTTGGCGTCGGCGATGGAATTATATTCCAAACAAGATTTGATATTGAGCATCGTAAAATAGTTCCGTTATTTCCAACAGCTATGATCGGCGCGCCTACCTGCTCCATAAAAATTATCGCATTGAGAGTATTGGTTGTTCCGCTGTTTTGCTGAATCCACGTTGCGCCTCCGTTTGAAGTATAAAGTATTGTTCCATCCTGACCGCAGACCCAAACCTGGTTTTCGTTCCCATGGTTAAAGTTTACTCCGTAAAGATTTTTTGTTGTCCCGCTGTTTTGCTGCACCCATCCGCCATAAGAGATATTGGTAAAAAAAAGCAAAGCTAATAAAAATTTTATTTTCATATATTAGAAATAAAAAATTGATACGAAAAATATTTTCGTAAAAGCGGGGAGCTAAAAATAAGAAGATGTATTCTGTTATCATTAAATTATAATTTATTTTTATTTATTTTTAAAGATGAATTTTTCTTCACATTCCCCTATAGAAATAAAGGAAGCCGGAGCCGGAGACATTAAGACAATTACATCAATTGCTTTCCCTGCGTGGGGGGCTACTTATTTGAAAATTGTATCGAGGGAGCAATTTGATTTTATGTACCGTGAAATGTACTCCTCTGAATCTCTAAAAAAGCAATTTGGAAACGGGCATAGATTTTTTATCCTTTATGAAAATAAATCCCCGGCAGCTTTTGTCTCGTTTGTACGGGAGGGGAATACAGTCAAGGTGCCGAAGCTTTATGTTCATCCATTGCATCAGAAAAAAGGGTTCGGAAAAATTCTGCTGGAAAAGGTGGAAGAGCTAAATAAAAATGAATTCCATGTGATTGAGCTGAACGTAAACCGATTCAACCCCGCGCAATTTTTTTACGAGAAGCTGGGTTTTAAAAAGGTATGCGAAATTGACGTTCCTATAGGAGAATATTTTATGAATGACTATATTATGAGGAAGGAAATTTAGAACTTACGCTTATTCCAGAGTTTTCGAAATAAACACCTGTTATATCTACACCTTATTTCGAGGGTTTTTGGCAAACGCAATATCTTTTTGTTTTAACAATAAAATAATTGAGCTATTTTTTATAAACTTTTACAATTTTAAATGTCTTTACAGCTGCCGGTCGCTATAATCGCTATTCTTGTTTTTAGCGCTTTCTTAATTGCAATAATCAGAATTTTTACCAGAGAATCAAAAGAAAAAAAGGAAATTCAAAACAAGCTCGCCGAATATGACGAAAAATTCCGCCGCGCAGTTTTTGCGTCCGCTGTAATCATAAGCATCATACGCTCCGCTGCAATTGGCAGAAGCGAAATGAGAGTTGACCTCCGGCTTGAAGTGAAACCGCAAGAAGGTGAATCTTATTCACAATCCGTCTCGTGGATGATGGATGTTTCGGAGCTTTCGTATTTGAAACAGGGAGAGACTATTCAGGTGAAAATTGATGCGGATGATTCCGCAATGGTTTATCCTACTTTTGCGAAGAGCAAATACTGGATATGGAGTTAAAAATTTAACCGCAAAGAACACAGAGTTTTACTAAAATTAAGCTCATCTTTACAAAGCTATTGATTCGTATCTGTTGCAAAATTACTTTACGCTTAACCCATTTTACTTAATAATTTTTTTCATCAGCGATTTTCCCACGCTCTTATCCGGCTTTCTTATATCAAGAATTTCAGATATGGTCGGAGCAATATCGCACTGCGAATTATACTCATCCGTTTCGCCGTGAATTACTCCACCGCCGAACCAAATCAAAGGAACATTTACATCATATCTATAGGCAGTTCCGTGTGTAGCTCCCCTTTTCATATCTGTTATCCAGTTAGAATCAAGCGCAAACATCACGTCTCCACATCTTTCTTTTATAAATCCGTTTTGAAAAAACCTTGCATCTCTTGTATTGTAAAACCCGCTCTCTATTCCTGCGGCAGTGTACGATTCGATAATGCCTTTGTAATTCAAAATATAGGTGCCGACCTCAACAGATATTTTTTCCACACTTAGATTTTTCTCTAAAAGTGTTTTATAATTAAAATAAATCTGATGGTTTTCTATCCACAAAACATAATCATCATTTCCATATTTAGCGCTTAAAAAAATATCAATACTGTCTTTAAGATTTTTCGTATCAAGATTTCCCGATGAGACACCTATGCTTTCAAGATAGCCAGGCACAGGAGCTACTCCATGATCGGATGTTAAAAATAAGAGTATATTGTCAAAGCCGATAGCTTTATCTAATGTATTAAAAAGCTCTTCAAGATTTTTATCGAGCCGCAGATATGTATCCTCAGTTTCAATTGAATTAGGTCCGAAGTGATGTCCAACTTTATCCGTAGAAGAAAAGCTGATGCAGAAAAAATCTGTTTCGTTTCCCTGTCCTAATTTTTCATCATTAAATACGGTTAAAGCAAAGTCTTTAAGTATATCATTTCCATAGGCTGTATATTCGAGTAGTTCGGGATTTTTTGCCCGCAAAAATGAAAGATCGTAGGGAAACACAGGATGCTTTAATCCTTTAAACAAAGTTTCCCATGGCACATCATCGGCAGTGCTTTCCGTATATGTTTCAATAGGATAAAATGTGTTCCAGATTTGGCTAAGATAAAAATCGTTCAGATTTCTTTCATTAAATTTCCGCGCCCACTCAGGAAGTTCATCCATATAATATGTGCTTGTAATAAATTTTCCAGAAACATTATCGAACCAGAACGTCTTGCCTAAATGACCGCCGCAAAAAACTGCGCCTCTGTCTTTTAAAGAAATACTTATTACTCTGGAGTTTTTATCAGCTTTAACAAGCTCATCAGTAACAGTGGAAGCGAGTAAATTCTTCGCAGAGAATTTTTCTTTCGGTGTGTTAACTCCCACTGCCCTTACATTTTCATCATCTGCGCAGTAAACAATTTTGTTATTTGTTCTGTCATACCATTCGTTTGCAATCACTCCGTTGATAAACGGAAGCGTGCCCGTATAAACGCAGGAATGCCCTGCTGCCGTTACAGTAGGAACGTAATCATAGTAGGAACTTTTAAAATAAAATCCGCTTTTGAGTAATCTTTTAAATCCACCCTCCGAAAATTTATCTGCGAAGCGCCTTAGATAATCATTGGACATCTGGTCAACTACTATACCTACAACAAGCTTCGGTTTTTGTTTTGAGTATGCCTGAGAAAAAACAAGAAGGGAGAAGAGAAATAAGAAAAGTCTTTTATTGAGGGAAATTCTATTCACAATTTTACCGAATCAATTTATAATATTTGCCAGATATAAAAATAGCTGCCGGAGTAATATACGTTCCCAAGCAGGAGCTTGGGAACGAGAAAAAACTTTAACCTGTCAGGATAAAAAACCTGACAGGTCTTTAAGTTAATCAAAATATCAGAATCCTAAAGTAAGATTTGCTCTGAATGTTCTCTTTTCTCCGGGAATAACACCGAATCTATCGGCTGCTGCAAAGTAATCTTTGTCGAATAAATTAGCTGATTGCAGGGATATTGTTCCTTTGAAAAGTTTCGGTAAAATAAAATTATAACCTGCATACGCGCTGAAGATTGCTCTGGTCGGAAGCTGATTATCATAGGTAGAAAGATAATAATCTCTTCCATTTGAAGCATTGGTTCCCTGATAGACGCTTGTTACAGCCGTATAAGTGCCGCCATCAAGAAGATAATCTCTTGCAGCAAAGTTCATATCAATTCCTCCAAACCATCCTTTCCAGTCATAGGTCAATCCCAATGAAATCATCGTCTGCGGACCGCTTGCAACCGGCTGGTCTTTCAGTTCGTCAAAGAAAAGCGTATCAATATTTCCGTTAAAATCTCTTGCTGAAGTATTAAAAGCTCTTCTGTATGTTAATCCGTTAGACCTTACTTCGGTTGTAACGCTTGAAAGTATATCGGTCCATTTGTTATCCATATATGTAAGCGAACCTCTTACGCCAAGACCTTTTATTTTTGTAACTTTATCCAATCTCGCGTTGAATTCAAATTCAATTCCTCTGTGTGTTGACTGCCCGACTAATTCAGAACGGAATCCGTTTCTGTCATATCCCGGCTGTCCTGCTTTTGTAATATCTTGAATTCTTGCGGCTTTGTTATCCCATATCATCCAGTATCCGTTTACTTTAGCCGAAACATCCTGCGTAGCAAACCCGAATCCGGTTTCAAACTGATTTGATTTTTCATCTTCGACATTCGGGTTAACTGCTCCCTGATTGTAATAAACTCCAAGGTCAATAAATCTTTCGACGTGGGCAAAGTTACCGAAGAAATTCCAGTTATCATTTATGTTGTAGTTAAATCCGATTTTGGGCTGCAAGAAACCTCTGCTGCGGCTGACGTTAACAAGATTGAACTGATACCATCTTCCGCCTGTGGCAGAGCGCATATAAAATTTACCTGTTCCATCGGGACCTTCCTTAGTAACGCCAAGCGCTGATACCTCTGAAGATGTTAATCTCAAACCGATTGCATTTTCAGAAGGCATATTTTCTGTCAGTGTATATTTATACCAGACATACTGAAGCGATGCCATAATGTTCAGCTTATTTACAAACCAGTTTGCCTGAGTGAATAAAGTAAGCTGAGGTGTTTCACCTTTGTAATTTCTGTATTGTGTTTTGTATGTCGGGTCAGTTGTCGAAAGACTAAAGTCAAACGGAGAGCCAATATCTGCATCACCTCTATCTATATCACCCTGAAACACAGAGCGAGTAAAAGATGTATCTGCAACGGTAGATGATGAGTTCTTATATGCTCCGTATGTTTGTGTAATACTGTCTTTTCCATAGAGATTTGTGAAGTGTCCCGGGTGGTCTGCCTTCCAGCTTCTTACCTCAAACCCTGCTGTAATATTAAGATTTTTTGAAAGCTGAGTTTGGAAGTTTGAAAGTAGCCCGAATTGGCTGTGCAGAGAATAGCTGTTTCTCTGGAATGCAGTGCTAAGATACGCATTTGCATCGGTTAGAGTGTTTATATATCCTTCCGAACCATATCTGTTTAGAGTAACTGTATCAATTGATGTACCATTGTTTCCGGTGCTTGGTCTTTTGATTGTAAATACTGCTCCGTTATTATTCAGGCTTGAGCCTCCTCCTCTTCCGAGAGATAAGAACGCAGTTGACCTGAGTATAGATTTTTCGTTTATATCAAAAGTGTAATGAAGTTCTGCCTGCGGCTTATGGAAAAAATTGTGAGCTAAGTTTACAAACTTTCCGTCTTTTAAATCATTTTTTCCGTCAAGCAATCCGTAGCTTGGTCCCAGCTTATTAGCGGGTAATTGATTTACAATATCAAGCGGAAGAAAGTTTGCAGGGTTTGCTTTATATCCGAACTTTGTGAAATAAATAGCATCCTGACTGAATGAATATCCATGCACCTGCGGAGCGCCGTGAAGAACAAACTTAAGGCTGTTTTTGCTGTTAAGATAATAAGAAAGCGATGTATAATAGTTTAGCCCTTCGTATCTGCCGCTTGTTCTTGAACCTTCGGCAATTTTTCTGTCAACATTAAGCGCAGCAGAAAATTTTCCGCTTAGTAATCCTGAGCTAAGCTTTATACCATACATAGTATTCATGGGGTCGCCGTAAGAAAAATTAGCGCCGTAAAACGGAGTAAGGCTTGGGTTTTCGGTTAAGATATTAAATGAGCCCCCGAAAGAACCTGAGCCATAAAGAGAAGAACCTGCGCCTCTTTGAATCTGGATAGAGCCTGCATTAGATGAAACCGCTCCCCAGTTTGACCAGAATACCGAATTTGACTCCGGGTCATTTGTCGGAATGCCGTTTATTAATACCTGAACATAATTTTGTGAAAAACCCCTTACAAGAAGCTGCGACTCGCCGTTACCTGCGCCGTCGGTTGAATAGGCGTAAAGACCGGGAGTTCCTTTTGCGAGCAAAGGAGCATCCTGTCCGTGAATGCGCGACTCAATCTGCTGGCTGGTAATATTTGTAAAAGCAACAGGGGTTTCTCTTTCCTTTGCTCTGTTAATTTCAACGATAATTTCTTCAGTTGATAAAGAGCCGGGCTTTAATTTAAAATCTAAAACCGTGTGTGTTGCGTCAATGAAGTAGTCCTGCTTTGATGTTTCGTAGCCGATGAAAGAGGCAGTAATAGTCTGCGTACCTGCCATCATACGATTCAAGGTATAGTTGCCCTTTGAATCGGTTACGGCTTTTTTATCACCTGATTTAACTGTTGCACCGCTGATTGGTTCGCCGGTTTCCGCATTAGTAACCGTGCCGGTGAGATCAAATACGACATAGTCTTTTTGCGCGAAAGAGCTGTTTAACCCTGCTGCAAAAAACAACAATGCCAGGAATAGTTTGTAAACATTTTGCATTAAGTTTTCTCCTTCCTTTAATGTTAGGGATTATTTTACCTGTAAAACGAATTTTACTAATATTAAAAACGAACTTAAAATAATTGTAAAGTTCAAGTTATTTTTACTTTTTAATATAATGGCGGGATTGTTTTTGGTAATATACTTAGAATGGATTGAGAAAAAAAGAGGGTTTTGTATTTTGGAACACAAAAAGGCGTTGTTAAATGTGATGACACAAATAAGGCTTGATGCTTGCTGTTTTCTTCACAGCCTCGTTGCGGTTAATTATGAACTGTAAGGAAAAAATAGTCTCTTTAGACTTTCTCCTATTATCGGTAAATTTGCTAAAAATTTATTGTAAATGATACCACAATTCAAAAATCTTAACGAAGACGAAAAAACTGCGCTGCTTGATACGCCCGCTTTAATAGCAGTTCTTATTGCAGGAGCGGATAATAAAATTGATGAAAAGGAAATAAATTATTCGGAAAAGCTCACGCATTTCAGGGCATCGGATATGGAATCTCCTTTGCATTTATATTATGCAGAAGTGGATAAATATATTGCGGATGCGATTGCGCAGCAGGTAAAAACCCTGCCCAAGGATTTAATCGAAAGGCAGAATATTATTTCCGAAGAGCTTGCAAACTTGAATGAGATTCTTCCTAAGCTGGATAAGAGTTTCGCAATAGAGCTTTATAAAAGCTATCTTTCTTTTGCTAAGTCGGTTGCGAAATCTTCAGGAGGATTGTGGGGCTATGCTTCTATAACTCCAGAAGAGGAGCGCCTTTTGGGACTGAGTATGATAAACAACCCGGCGGAAAATTAATTTCCGCCGTATTTATTTATTGACACGTAGTTACATATATGTAACAAATAGTTTATCCCGCCCATGGTAAATCCGTTGTGTTGTCTCTAAGAAATTTGAATCTCACCCAGCCTTCTTTTCCCGTGCTTGATTTTACGAGATACCAGTCGCATTCATATTCATCGTCATAGCCGGCTTCATTTTTGCACACCGGAGAAATATCGCACTTCATAACTTTAATCTTTATACCTGCTTTGAGAGTTTCAACGACTTCGGAATTGTCATTTCTTGATTTCAAAATCTTAAAAGAATTCTGCACAGTTCCTTCTACATTTACATCATAAGTATCTTTCTTCACCATTTCTATTTTACCTGATGAATTAACTGCATACTCTCCGTGCAAAGACCAAAAGCCCATCCATTCATTGCTGAGAATTTTTCCGTTTCCCGGAACCTCGATGCCTCCCCAAATCTTTATACTTCCAAGCCGAATTATTTTATCCTCCTTTAAGCGGTAGAAAAAAAACTCACCCACATCACCCGTACCGAAACAGGAAACCAATAGCGCGGGAGTATCCGAATCTATATCAACAATCTTTGCATCAAAAACTTCCGCCTCTTCGCATTTATCTTTGTACACAATTCCATTTATGCTTACGGAAAAATCCCCCTGAATATAGCTGTACGCTCCGTCATTAGTAGTAAATGATACTATTACACGGTCAGCAATGTTATCCCTGTTCAAATCTCCAGAAAAAGTAGTGTCCTTCGTTCCGGCAAAAATAGCAGGCGCAAGAATAAAAAGGAAAAATAAATTTTTTATCATTATTATTTTAACAATGTAAACTTCTTTGTTTCAGAAAAGTTCTTCGTCTCTATTTTATATAAATATGTTCCGCTTGAAAGGTTGAATTTACTTGCATCCATTTTTATTTCATAAGAGCCTTGTGAATATGTGCCGTTTACCAAGTCAGCCACTATTTTTCCCTGCAAGTCATAGACTTTTATCATTACAAATGTATTTTCAGGAATAGAAAATTTTATCTTTGTTTCAGGATTGAACGGATTCGGGTAATTCTGCGAAAGAGAATATTTTTCCGCAACGTTTGAAATTATTCCCGGAGTAATATTAGAAGCCGTACCAAGTTTAAGAACATAAAGCCCCGTCGCAATATCGGCAGCAATGATTTTTTTCGATGCAAAATAAGGATAAACATTCCAGCAGCCCTGATAGGCTGTTCCGGTGCCGGGATATGTATCGTAATGACCAACCTCTATAGGATTACTCCTGTTTGCAATATTGTAAATTATCACTCCCGCCCTGTAGTGAGCAAGATATAAGCTGTCTCCGCGAATATAAGCGTTATGCACCATGGCAAGCTCGTAAGGGGTTATATCTGCCACTTGAACAGGCGCAAAAATGTTTTGTATGTTCCAGATTTTTGCGTGGTTGCCGCCCCCTTCATCAGTGGTAACTAAATATTTTCTATCCTCAGTTACCCATGCGTTGTGAGTTACAGGATTTGGATATGTGAACTGATAAATAAGCTTTATGCTATCTTTATTTTTTGCATCAAGTATTGCCACGTATCCGTCATCAATACAGGCTGCAAAAATTGTATCATTTTTCACCTGGCAATCATGCACATAACGCGTTCCCCATTGACCGCGTTTTACAGGATTTACAGGGTCGGTTAAGTCAAGAATAAACACTCCGCCGTTATTATAGTTTCCGCCGTTGCAGTATAAATATTTTCCTTCGATTGATATTGTGTGTGAACGAGTATATGTTCCGAAAGTATAACTTTTTATAAAGTGAACGGAGTCAGGCAGATATTGCAAATCAACTATCTGCACGCCTTGTCCGCCCTCAGATACTATATATGCGTAATGAGAGTAAGTTTTAAACTCGCGGTAGTTGTATTGTGAGCCAAGACCCGGAACCGTTCCACAGTTTCTTATCGTTGTGGGAGCGTCGGTAATATCATAAAATGTTGTTCCGGCATAGTGTCCGAGAATTGCGTATTCCCTTCCGTTCGGGGCAGTATAACCCCAAGTGGATGAATAATGAAATCCAGATGGAATTCCGCCGGTGGTAAATTCGTTTTTATTGCCAAGCAAAGTCATGTTATTTATTGACTGCGAAAAAGCAAAATTTGCTATAACAATTAAGATAATTAGTAAAGTTTTTATCATTTTAGGTTTTATTCTGCTATTAATATCTGTAAGTTCTTTTTAATTATCAATCTCAATTACTATATTGAAACGCATTGAACTCATTAAATTGAAACAAAAACCCGTTTTTCTCACTGCATTCTGGAAAAATCTTATTATGGCGAATTATGAAATCAGCCCGGATGCGCTTACAGAATTTGTGCCTGCAAAAACGGAGCTGGATTATTTTAATTCCAAATGCTATATCAGTCTTGTTGGATTTATGTTCCTTGATACAAAAATAATGGGAATGAAAATTCCCTTTCACACAAATTTTGAAGAAGTGAACCTGAGATTTTATGTTAAGTATAAGTCGGGGAACGAATGGAAACGCGGCGTTACTTTCATAAAAGAAATTGTGCCAAAATTTTTTATTGAGCTAGTTGCAAATAATATTTACTCGGAAAAATACGATTCCATGCCTATGAAAAATGAATTAAGCATTCACGACGGCAAAATTAATACAGGATATTTCTGGCAGCATAACAATAACTGGAATTTTATCAAAGCTGAAACCGAAAAAGAATCCTTTCTGGCAGCAGAAAACTCCGAAGAAGAGTTTATCACCGAGCATTACTGGGGATATACGAAAGTTTCAGACAGCAAAACATCTGAATACGAAGTAGAGCATCCGAAGTGGAAACTGCATAACGTGAGCAGATATGAAGTTAATTGTGATTTTAGTAATCTATACGGAAAAAGATTTTCATTTTTACAAAATCAAAAGCCCTCTTCTGTTTTTCTTGCCGAAGGCTCTGAAGTTATAGTAAGAAAAGGCTCTAATATTTAATAAAAAATTTATGCCAACTGTAAAAAAAATTCTTGTCGTGGTTTCTTTTCTATTTTATATAGTTGCATGCTGCACTGATGCATACAGAGGACCTACATCCGATTCAGGCTATATGGGAATTATGTGCCTGTCATTCGGATGGCTTTCATTTCTTATGGGATTTGCCCCGTTCGTTTCCTGGCTGGCAAACTTCCCATATTTCGTAAATTTATTTTTCGTTCTCTTCGGAAAGAAACCATGGATGAGGTTAGTCTCTTCAATGTTTGCAATTGTCAGTTTATTCCTTTCATTCGGAGCGTTTGGCGTAACCGAGATTTTATTGAATGAAGCGGGTGATAAAGTGCCTGCTACATTTGGTCCGGCTCTTTATTTGTGGATAGTAAGCTTTTTAATTATGGTAGTTGCCGCAATAATGCCTGCGGAAAAAAAGCCGGTAGAGATTCAATATGTTAACAATCCAAACCCGATTAGATAAAAAAAAGACCTGCCGGAATTTTCACTCCGCGCAGGTCTTCCTTATCCTCTATGAAAAAAAAATTCTTTATTTTAAAAGCATCATCTTCTTTGTTGCCGTGAAGTTGTCTGCTTCGATTCTGTAAAAATAAATGCTGCTTGATAATGCAGAAGCATTGAATTCAATAGTATAGTATCCCGCATCTTTTCTCTCATTCACTATGTTCGCTACTAACCTGCCTGTAACATCGTACACGCTTATTTTCACAAATGACTCTTTAGGAATATCAAAGTTTATCTTTGTTGAAGGATTAAAAGGATTAGGATAATTCTGCGATAAGTCCCACTTAGCAGGAATCCCTACCTGAACAAAGTTTGTCAAATTGTGATACTCATAGCTGCCGTTGTAATCAATTTGTTTCAGTCTGTAGTAATACTTTCCTGATGCAACATTTTTATCTTCAAATCTGTAGTTATTCTCGGAATTTGTCGTACCCATACCTTGTACATTGCCCGCCTTAATCCACTCATTTGAATTCTCTTTTTTGCGTTCAATATCAAAACCCGAATTGTTTTGCTCCGATACAGTTCGCCAGTTAAGAGTTACGCTGTTTTTATTTACCGATGAAGTAAAGCCTGCAAGCTCCACAGGAAGCAGCCCGTCATCGCTCATAGCAAAAGATGAAAATCCGGGAGTGTCAAAAGCTATATCAACAATATCGTCCGTAATCGTGATAGTCGGAGTAAATGACTGAACGTATGAATTGCCTGCGCCGAGTCTGTGAATCTTACATCCGCTATAATTATTTCCCGAGTTTCCAAAACCTGGATGAAGAGAAGCAAAATAATCCATCTCCGATTTTAAAGCATAGATATGCACTGTTACGTTATCTACCGGCTGTGTTGTAGGCGTGATTGTAACTATTCTATCCAAAACAACATAGCCGTTTATAACTGTTGTATCTCCGTTTGCGCCGGAGACTGTTACAGTTGTGCTGCCTAAATTTGATGTATTAGTAGTCAGCTTTGCAAGAAATCCCGTAGAATTTGTAAAGTTAACCGTTGTACCTGCTCCTACTGAATTTGTTGTCGAGCCGTTTGTAACCGAAGGCGGGACTGTAATTTCTGCTGCAGAAAATTGTGAATTATTTGAACCTGAAACTGCGCACATATATACAACTCCATTTTGCAAAGAGCCGCCGAGAGCAATTCTTGCTCCTCCGCTGTTTCCGGTAATGCCGGGATTAAAAGACATAAGTGAAGCATCACTTATTTTCATTGCGCCGAAATTCTGTCTTCCCGTTCCTCCAATATCAGTAAAATCACCTGCAAGATATAACGCAGAAGATGTTCCAAAAATTTGTCTTACTGTTGCGTTAGGTCTTGTTGATGCAGAGTTATTCCATGTTGATACCAATATAGGTGTAGGTCCTGACATATCTACTTTAGCTAATCTTCTTACATTGTTTTGCCCCATGAAAGTATCAAAAGAGCCGCCGATATATAAATATTTTACTCCGTCGTACCATAAGCTTGCTGCAAGACCGCCAGAAGTCTGCCAGTCAAACTCACCTGTCTCCATTCCTGTTGCAATATTAATGGAACGAAGCTCTTTTCCTGCATTATTTGAGCCGGTTAAGATTGATTTTCCTGTGGGAGAAAGAGCGAACAAGCGACACGTAGCAGTATTAATTATGCTGCTTCCTGCCGGAGCAAAGTCTGTTAGAGAACCATTAGAGCAAAGTACTGCTGCCATATTATCTCTGTTTACCGAACCTGCATTAAATGATGTAAAAGGGCCCCAGAAAAACAATGTATCATTAGTTGAGTTAAATGTCATACACGTTCCTCCCTGACCGGAACCGATTCCGCCGTTATTGTCAACCGGATTAAAAGTAGTGTAAACCGTACCATCGGGGTTTAATGCTGCAAGACCTCCATCACGCGTAACTCCGTTAATTGTGCTGAAGCTGCCTCCAACGTATAGCTTTCCGTTTGTCCTGTTTACTAAAACCTGATTTACGCTTTGATTTGTACCAACATCGCAAACCCAATTTAATAAATTTCCTGTCTTTGCATCAATAGCGCATAAACCTCTTCTTGTATATGCTGTGCCTGTTTTTGAGTAAATTTTCGAAAATGACCCCGCGCAAAAAATCGTATCACCGGTTATAGAATTTGCAATATTGAAGACGCTTCCATTCTCAAATATAGGAAAATTAATACAGGATGACGAGCTAGAGCTTGTGTTCAATGTTCCGTTTACTGCCGCATACTGCGAACCAAACTGTGTTTTCTTTGCAAGTACGGCAAAGCTCAGTTGAGTTCCGCAAGGTACCGGCGAAAACGTAACTGTATTACCTGAAACTCCGTCTGCACTGCCGACAATTAACGGGTCATCGTAACCTGTAGGAGGAGTTGTTCCATACCTATACACAACATTAAAATATTCAGCAGCGCTTCCCGACCAGTTTACCTGAACACTGTTTGCTGTTATAGTGCCTGCCGTTACAGAGCTTGGTGAAGTTAAAATTCCTGCGCCTCCGTTAAATTTTAAAACAGCGCTTCTGTTTGCATCTGCGCATAATAAGTTTCCTGCATCAGTCCAACACATACCATCAACAAATGATATATTAGTTGCAAAGTTGGATGAACCGGCATTGTTTTCATTTGAAAATGTTGTTCTAAAAGATGCTGTTAAATCAGGGAATCCTAAAATATTGTCAGCATCTGCGTTATCTGTAGCAGGAATAGAGTTCCATACCAATATTCTGTTCCCAGAACCTGCAACACAAAGTCTGTCATCTAAAGAGCTTACTGCAAGACACCTTGGAAAGTAAAAACCAGATGCAGTATTTGTAAACGAAGGTTGATTGTTTGAAAAATTTGTCTGTCCTAGAACATTATCAGCAGATGCGCCGTTTGTAATTGGTATGGAATTATAAATTAATACTCTATGCTCAAGTCTCGATAATACAAATAATTTTCCTGTTGAAGTTACTGCCACATCTTTCGGGCTATATAAAGTTGCTGCCGTGGATGAGTTTGTATTCGGCTGTGAATTAGTGGTAAAATTTGTCTGCCCTATTACATGGTCAGCAGCTTTCCCGTTTGTAAGGGAAGTAAAGTCATCCCATATTAATACTCTGTCGTTAGCGCCATCGCACACAATAAGCTTGCTTGAAAATCCTCCGGTATATAACGCCATGCCTGTGCCGTAAGATGAGCCGTTATTAAAATATAAAGTGCTTGCGCTTCTGCCGCCGTTGTTAGGGGCAGTATGTCCTGCGCCGAATGTCGTCTGACCTAAAACAATATTTGCCGAAGCGCCGTTTGATACCGGAATAGTATTAAAAACCAAAATACGGTTATTACCTTCATCTGCTATAAATAATCTTGTTCCGTCTGAAACTACTCCTGCCGGATTATTCAGTTGATTTGCTCCGCTCCCTGAACCGTTCGAAGTAAAATCGCTCTGCCCTATTACAACATCTGCCTGCTGCTTATTTGAAGTGGGCATCGAATTAAAAATCAAAACCCTGTTATTGCTTTTATCGGCTACAAATACTTTCCCTTCGGAATTCATCGTTGCGCCGGGCAGAACAAAAACATCATAAGGGGCAAACAAAGAGCTTGCTGAAAGCCCGCCGGCATTTGTATTGCTGAAATCTTCTACTGCGCTCTGTCCAAATATTAACGATGCTGCCTGTTCATTTATAAATGTAGTCGAGTTATAGTTGTTTGTAGTAATAGTAACAGTCGGAGCTGTGAGGCTGAAAGAGTTAAGCTGTGTTGAGTAAATCGAAAAAGTATATTGCTGCCCTGCCTGCAAGCCTGTTACAGTATATGCGCTCGTATTTCCGCCGGAGACATTATGGTAGCCCCCGTCTGTATTTGTAGATGGAGCAGTATTGCCGGGTTTCCAAACAATTCTAAATCCGTCTTCCCCGCCGTTTGCCGGAGTCCAGTTTAAAACAACAGAGCTTGCCGTAACTGTCCCCGAAGTAAAGTTAGTCGGCGCAGGCGGCTGGGCAAATATGCTTGAAGGAGTCAAGCATACAGCCGATAAAAACAAAACTGTAATAAATAAAACTTGTAATATTTTTTTCATATAGGTTATAATTTAAAAGCCGGGAAATCATATTTTCCTCTCTGCTCTCTTCCTGTTCGGGAAGAGAGCGCTATCCCAGAGAGGAGTGTTCCGTTTATCCCACTCTTTATTTTATTAAAGCCATTCTCTTTGTCGAAACAAAATCCGCTGCTTCTATTCTATAGAAGTATATTCCGCTGGCAATTCCGCTTGTCATTCCTGAGTTAAAATCAATTGTATAATATCCTGCCTGCTGCTGCGTATTCACAAGCTGGCTGATTAATCTTCCTGTCATATCATATACATTTATTTTCACAAAGGCATCTTTCGGAAGCTGATAGTTAATCTTTGTAGAAGGATTGAACGGGTTCGGGTAATTTTGAGACATATCAAACGTCTTGGGAATACCCACCTCAACCTCGTTGTTCAATGTGTAGTATTCATAGTTGCCGTTGAAATCAATTTGTTTCAGTCTATAATTATACTTGCCGGTTTGAAGATTTCTATCAGCATAAGTATAGTTTTGCTGGGTGCTTGTGGTGCCTTTGCCCTCAACAAAAGATACGCTTTGCCATTCGTCCGTATTGATTTTCTTTCTTTCAATTTCAAATCCTTTGTTATTTTGTTCTGTTACAGTTGACCAATTCAAATCAACGTTGTTTTTATTTACTGTAGAAGTAAATGATGCTAATTCTACAGGAAGAACAGGGGTATCATTGATATAAAATTTCGAGAAACCCGATGTACTAAATGAGATAATCACTGTTTCGCCGTCAATTGTTATTGTCGGGATGAACGTTTCAATATAAGTTCCAGAATTGTTCATTCTGTGCACCCTGCATCCTGCATAGTTATTTCCTGAATTTCCGAATCCCGGTTTCAATGCTGCAAAAGCATCCATTTCAGATTTCGGAACATAGAACTGAACCGTTACGTTTGTGCCCGGCTGACTTGTCGGGTTTACCTGTAGGTATCTTTCAAGCACCACATAGCCGTTTACTATCGAAGTATCACCGCCTGCTCCGGCAATTATAACGCTTGTGCTTCCCATATTCGATGAGCCGCCCGTTGTGAGCTTTGCCATAATTCCTGCGCTGTTTGCAAAAATATTTGTAGTGTTTGAATTGACGTTCATTGTTACAGTTCCGTCAAGATTTGTTGCAGGAGGCGTAAAGGAAACTGCCGAGAATTTATTAAAATCATTCTGACCCGAACCAACCATAAACATTTTTCCCGAAGAGTATGTGCCTACAATTGTGCTGGCTATTGTATGTGAAATTTGTCCGACTGGATAATTCGGATTCCATGACTGCACAGCGCCGTCTGTTGTGCTTACTGCTGCATATTTATTTCTTGGTGTACCGCCAATGTCATTAAATTCGCCGACAAGATATAATGAATTTGCAGTCGGGAATATTCTTCTTACGTTTCCACTCGGTCTGCTTCCTGTTCCATTGTTGAACGAAGTAACAAGTGTAGGTGTAGGACCTGAAAGGTCTATTTTTGCCAATCTTTGTACATTAGTATTACCCATTATCTGTTGGAATGCTCCGCCGAGATATAAGTAGTTGCCCTGAATTACTCCGCATGCTACTAAGCCTCCGTCAATCTGCCAGTCAAACTCGCCCACATCTGAGCCTGTTGCAATGTTAACTGATTTAAAGTTTAATCCGGTTGAATTTGAACCAAGCCAGACTGATTTTCCGTCTTTTGAAACAAGTATAAATCTGCATGTTGCCGCTGCAAGATAAAAATCTGCAGGTTCGAAGCTTGTTAATGTTCCGTCGGACGCAAGAACTGATGCAAGATTTTTTCTTGCGTTTCCGTTAATATCTGAGAAGTTTCCTTCTATAAACAAAGTATCTTTTGTAACGCTTAACGCCATACATGTACCGCCCTGATCTCCAACCGAAGCATTAATGTTAGGGGTTGTAAATCCTGCTACAACTGAACCGTCGGTATTTACTTTTGCCAATCTTGATTTTGAAACACCGTTTACATCTGTAAACTCTCCTCCTATAAAGAAGGCGCTTCCTGTTTTATCTAAAAGCAAACCTTTTACTATTCCGTTTGCATTTATGTTACAAGTCCAGTTAAGCATGTTGCCTGTTTTGGTATCAATAGCTGCGAGACCTGTTCTACTATATGTAGTTGCTCCGTCCTTTGTCATAAATCCCGTAAAGCTCCCTCCAAGGAATGTTGTATCCCCCGTAACGGAAGGAACTACACACCATACCTCTCCGTTTCCGGTAACAATCGGATGATTTTCACAATCGGAAGGCGCGCCGGATACAAACGTTCCTGTTGCGCTGCCATCAGTATATTCATAGACACCGAAAGAAGGGTTTCTCTCTGCATAAACTCTGAAGCTGTAAGTTGTATTACAATACACCGGACTTAGCTCGTAAGAAGTTCCTACTATTCCGTGCTCAATCGTCGCATCAGGGTCGTTCAAATCAGTTGGAGGTGTTGGTCCATACTTAAATGCAATAGCAAATTGATTGAATGAAGAACCGATTATTGAAAGCGGTATTTTATATTGTGTTGATGGAGTTGAAGAAAGAGACTGAGGTCCTTTCGCTGCAGAATCTCCTCCGTCAAATCTTAATACTGCATTTCTGAAGATATCACCTGCATATAGTTTTCCGCTTGGCGACCATGCAACGCTGTATGGATACATATTACATGCATTTCCTCCGTTCTCATTTGAGAAAGTTGTGCTTGTATTTGAAGTGAGATTCGGCTTATTGAGAACATGTGTAGCCGGTTGATTATTAGTTGTAGGAAATACATCCCAAATCATTATTCTTGCAGAGTTATCGCTCGATACAGCTAATTTATTTGTACCTGGAGAAACTGAAAGAGAAACAGGCTTGTAAAGCACATCAGCTGCCGGTGTAAAAATTGCCTGATTGTTTGTAAAGTTTGTCTGACCCAATACCATGTCTGCCGATGCGCCATTTGTATTTGGAATTGTATTATAAATTAAAACTCTATTTTCCTGAGCAGAGGCAACAACTAATTTACCATCCTTCGTAACTGCAACTGAAGAAGGTTCATATAGTGTTGCAGCTGTAGAATTATCGAGCGTAGGAGCCGTTTTAGTTGTAAAGTCAGGCTGACCAATTACTACATCTGCTGCCATATTAGATGTGATTGCTGAAGCATTGTTCCAGATAAGAACTCTGTTGTTATATCCGTCGCAAACAATTAGTTTCGTTCCGTCTGTTGCCATTCCATTAGGATTATTGAATCCGTCCGTAAGATATAAGCTCTTATTATCGCAAGTTCCAAATCCAAGTCCGTGATTAACTGTGCCTGAGGTGAAGCTGGGCTGACCTAATACAAAGTTTGCCGATTGCCCGCTTGCAAGGCTGTTAATATTTTCCCATACCATTATTCTGTGATTGTTTGCATCAGCAACAAACAATCTGTCGCCGATTGTAACGCAGTTTGAAGGTCCGCTCAGCTTGCTGGCAATTGTTCCTGCTGTATTATCTGAGAAATTCGGCTGTCCGAGACAGTAATTAGCTGCTGTAAAGTTTGATGTCGGAGCGGTGTTAAATACAAGAACTCTATTATTTCCCCTGTCGCATACATACATTCTTTTATCTGAATCCATACCCATGATATGAACTCCATACGGTCCTGACATTGAAGCTCCTGAAAGTCCGCCATAGTTTGAAGCTCCTGTTGTTTCTGTCGTCGGCTGTCCGAGTATTAAAGAAGCGTTTTGCTCATTTGTAAATGTATATTGATTTGTAATTGCAGTTGTTGTTCCGCTTGCTGTTGGAGCGGTTGTTGAAAAATATGAACCGGATGTTGAATAAACGGCAATGGTGTACTGAATACCTGCCTGAAGACCCGTTATTGTATAAGTGTTTGATGCTGCACCGGGAATTGTTGCTACTCCACCATCGTTTTCATTGGATGGCGCAGTGTTGCCTTGTTTGAATACAACTCTATACCCGTCTGTTGAACCGCCTGACGCAGTCCAGTTAACAACCATTGAGCTTGTTGTAATAGAGTTTGTTGAAGCATTCGTCGGAGCAGGAGGCGGAGATGTTTTATAAAACCTGATGTTTGGTCTGATAGAGTATGTGGTTCCGTTTACATTTCCATTATTTGTATTGCTCCAATACATACTTGTTGATACTCCATAGTTTTTCGCTAAAAATTGTTTTGTATCTGATGTTGGAGAGCCGCCTCTATCGTTATAAACTATTACTTCAATATTGTTTGCGCCGTCGTATGCGAAAGGAGTTGTCAAATCTATCATAGCCCAGCCGGCTTCCCAGTTTGTGAAAGGATTTCCTGAATACACTTGTGTTGCGCCGCCTAATTGATTGTTTACAGTCTCGGGTCCTGGAAATGTTGTTGAGCCTCTGTGGTTCATCCAAATCTGAATATTGCCATTGGTTGAAGATTCTTTTCCTACAAAAAATGCAAGCTTTGTAATTGTGCCTGAAGTGCCGATATCGCTTTGCGGATAAATCGAAGCAAATCTATCGTATGTATTAGATTGATTTAAAGGAAAATTATCGAATGTTTCAAAACTGTTATCGCTTGGGCTGAATACTGTTCCGTTAGGAAACGAACCGGAAATATTAACAGTTGACTGCGCAAAATTCCATTGAGGAGAAACGTTGTTCGACTTTCCTGTAGCATAGAATGTTACTGATTGAGCTGTTGTAACAGTCGGCACAAATTTTACTGTCCATGCTGCCGAACCGCTGCTTAACGCTTTCGGTGTATTATGATATGCTTCTGTGTTTGTTACGGTAACTCCGCTGCTTACGGGCAGGAAGAAACCTCTGTTATCCTGAACCGCTAAGTCAAAGCCGGCTTGACCGGTACCGCCCGGTGAAATTGTATAGGTCATATTTTGCGTTGTGCCTATAGTAATATCAGTATTGGGAGAAATACTGCTTGATAATCCCGCATTCTGTCCTCCGTGGCAAGAACAGCCTACGTATGTGCTTCCGGGCTTTTGTGTGCACGATGGCGCGCCGCCGGAAAAATCGTAAGCTACCTCATACACAGTAGCCAAGAACGCAATAACTACCAACGAGATAATAATTTTTTTAATCATGGGATAATGTTTTAGTTTTGATAAATGTTTATAAAAATTTTTCCCTATAAAGCTTTAAATAGCTGCTGCTCCGGTAACTTCCTTAATCCAGCTATAGGAGCAGGATTGGGTTTGAATCGCTGTACTCATTGTTTTAATATTAGAATTTTGTAATCTCTGAGATAAGAGAATGCGTCTCCAAAATGCGGAGACGCATCTCATTTTTTGATAGCGTAAGGCAAACTATTTACCTTACTGTGTGCAGAAACCCCCAACCGTAATGGCTGGAGGAAAAATCTGTTCTCGAAGTTAGAGGAGTCTGCTGGTTTCATTTTAGTAAATGTTTTGTTTCTTACGCTATCGGTACAAAATTACTAATATTGATTGCCGTTCTTCAAAGAGATTTTCAGCCGATTCTAACTGAAAACCGAACAATTTTTACATGGAAAAACGGGTAAAATCTGCAATTATAACTTAAAAATGAGGTTTTTGTAACTACTAAATCTAACGAGAATTTGACCTCATTTTTGTATATTTTTTATTAAAATCGTTCCTGATTTCAGTAAATTTTTCTTTTTGGAATCAAAAACTTTTACCTTAAATTTACCAGCTTTGAAAAAAGTAAAATCTGCATGCGCTCTTTGCAAAGAATTCAGTTCGGTAAAAATTGCATCCTGATACTCCTCGCTGAAATCTTTATTTACTTTAGATATTTCATACAGAAATTTCTTACCGGAACTTCTTACTCTTTCACAATCACTTATGAAAAATTTCACGTTTACACCCGCAGGTCCAAGCGCAAATGATTTGCGGGGATTTATCGGCGTATTTTTTGAATCTATGTACTCGCAGAAGATTATTTTTTTCTCTATTTCCATTCAGGGAGTTATTTCTTTTAGAGTGATGGATAAAAATAATTTTATTTTAGGAACACTCAAAATAAAAATCTATAGTGATTCTTACATAAATTTTGAAATGAACTAATGGAGAGCGCACAGGCTTGCTTGCTGCGTAGGAATAAAAAAAAATGCAGCGCTGCCTCTTTTTCTAAGGCGACACTGCATTATTTCTTTTTAAATATTTGTGAGATTAAATACTATCCGCGCATGTAAATTAAGAGGGCGGATATATCAGACGGACGGACTCCGGCAATACGCATAGCTTGTCCAATGTTGTTCGGACGTATGCTGTTAAGTTTCTCGCGCGCCTCTGCCGAAAGAGAACGCAGGCGGTCATACTTAAAGTCTTCAGGTATCTTAATTTCTTCATTTTTGTTAAAGTTATTTACCTGCTCAGTTTGCCTTTGAATATAACCTTTATATTTAAGTTCTATTTCTATTTGCTCGAGGACTTCGGGATTGTTAACCAAGCCCTGAACTATATTGCTTCCTTTAAGTATTGTTTTATCAATTAATTGCGAGAGTTTAATCTCGTTTCTTCTTACTAGATTTGAGATGAATTCCCCTTGCGTGATTTCTGATGAATTATTCTCTTTTAAAAACTCGTTAACTTCCTTTGGAGTAAGGGTGTTTGATGAAAAATAATTCATTACATCATGAATTAGCTCTTTTTTAGCAGTCATCTTATCATAAGCAGTTTGCTCTAAAAGTCCTAATTCATATCCATACTTCATTAGGCGCAGGTCGGCGTTATCTTGCCTTAAAATCAACCTGTACTCCGCGCAGGAAGTAAACATTCTGTATGGTTCTTCGGGACATTTGTTTATTAGGTCATCTATTAAGACACCTATGTATGCTTCGCTCCTTTTTAGAATAAACGGCTCCTTCCCTGCTGCTTTCAGCCCTGCATTTATTCCGGCAATAAGCCCTTGAGCTGCTGCCTCTTCATAGCCGGATGTACCGTTTATCTGCCCGGCGAGAAACAAACCGGAGACGAGCTTTGTTTCGAGAGAAAGATTTGTCTGATGCGTAGGAAAAAAATCATACTCTACTGCATAGCCCTTCTTAACGATTTTTACATTTTCAAGCCCGGTAATCGTTCTTGCAGCTTTCTCCTGGACCTCTAATGGAAGGCTCGTAGAAAAGCCGTTCATATAAATTGTTTCACCATTCAAAGTTTCCGGCTCAAGAAAAATTTGATGACGCGGCTTTTCAGAGAAGCGGGAAATCTTGTCTTCAATTGACGGACAATATCTTGGTCCAACTCCTTTTATTCGTCCCGTAAACATTGGGGACTCTTCAAATCCGGTTCTTAATACATCATGCGTACGCTCGTTGGTATAAGTAAGGAAGCAGTCAATTTGTCTCTGAATAGGAAAGCTTTCTAAAGGAGTTCGAAATGAAAAAGGTTTAGGATTACCATCTCCGCCCTGTAATTCTGTTTTTGAAAAATCTATTGTATTTATATCAAGACGCGGTGGAGTTCCCGTCTTTAGTCTTCCGGTTACAAATCCCAATTCAAGCATATTATCGGAAAGCCCATTAGCAGCTTTCTCTCCAGCTCTTCCACCTTCAGTTTGAGTTGTGCCGGTGTGCATAATTGCATTGAGAAATGTCCCTGACGTAATGATTACCGATTTACACTGAATATTGCTGCCAAGCTCTGTAACAATTCCTTTAATGGAGTACTTGAAAACACCGGATTGCTGTTCTTCTACCTTTAGCGATTGAACAGTGTCTTGAACAAGCGTGATATTAGCAAACGATTTTACCATTTCGGCTGCTGCTAACGAGTACAAATCTTTATCAGACTGGCATCTAGGCGACCACACGGCGGGACCTTTAGACCTATTAAGCATCTTGAATTGTATTCCTGTCTTATCCGCTAGAATTCCCATAACGCCGCCCAAGGCATCAATTTCCCGTACCAAATGCCCTTTAGCCGTGCCCCCAATAGCGGGATTACAGCTCATCCTGCCAATAGCACTCAAATCCATTGTAACAAGAGCTACTGTAAGACCCATCTTTGCGCAAGCAATTGAGGCTTCAACCCCGGCATGTCCGGCACCTACAACGATTATGTCAAAATATCTTTCCATATAAAAAAATGTTTCACGTGAAACAATCAGCGCAAGCTTTTCAGCACAAGCTATAAAGGTGTTTCACGTGAAACAGTAGTGTTAGTCAAAAATACTAAAAGAAAAAGAGAGATTAAACACATTAATCTCTCTATCTAAAATAACAAAGCCGATGCGAGATAATTACTCACACCGGCTTCCCCCTATGAACTACAAATATATAATCTTATTTGATGAGATTCATCTTTTTAGTTACCACTGTATTACCTGATGTCAGTTTATAAATATAAACACCGCTCGCCAATTCTGAGCCATTAAATTCGATGCTGTATGACCCTGCTTCTTGGTATCTGTTAATCAGGCTTGCTACTTCTTTTCCAAGCAAGTTATAAATAGATAATTTCACTAATCCGCCAGTTGGTATTGAGTATTTGATATTCGTTGTCGGGTTGAATGGGTTCGGGTAATTTTGATTAAGAACATAACCATCGGAAGTTAATATCGAATTGGTTAAACTTTCCCCTCTATATGTACTTAAAGCAAAATTAAGATTCATGTTCTTAGAGCCTGCCGAACTTACGAACTTCGACTGGCTTTCATAACCCGGAGCAGATACGAACACTTCGTAATCACCGACTGAAATATTAAGCGAGTAAGAACCGTCGCTTCTTACAGTCGCAGATGTTACAGGCATATCGCCTTGGAACACATATATCGTAGGAAGGAAGTCTGAGCTGCCTTCAAGTGAAACTCTGCCGTTAACGGTAACTATATCTGATGTAAGAGGTCTTTCGACAATTTCTTTTCCAACGGCTCCCCAGTCAATTTCTATTACTCCGTTAACCGCTTCGCTTAATGCTATTGGCTCTGCGCTTTCATAATCTAAAAATCCCGGATAAAAACTCGTTACAAAATTATCATCCTGATCATCCTCAAATATTACAGCATATAAATCTGATGTTGTATTGACCCAAGTACTGAAAGTTCCATCAGAGTTTACCGGCGTCTGCTTAATATATACAAGGTTCCCACTTCCATCCATATAGTAGAGCTTTAATATTGAGGAACTGGAAACTCCAGTAGTGTCATTTTCATTTGCATCACTTAGGTAAACAAATACGGTCCCGGTCAAGTGATAAGTCTGAGATTTTGATTCTTTAGGGATAAAGAGCGAGAAGAAAGCCCCTAAAAGTAAAATCAAAAGAAGGAATTTCGCGATCGAAATCTTACCTGATTTATGTAATTGGTTTTTCATAAATATATGTTTATATTAATTCATTAATTTTTTTCGAATTCCCCCAATAAAACTCGAAAGTGTTAGCAAGATAATTTGCAAGTTCTTTATTCTTAATTATTATATCAGATTTTTTGCTGCTTGGAAGCACTGGCTCAAAAATGTTAAAATAAACAGTGTATCTGTCAAAAATCGCGAAATTGGCTATTTGTTCAGAGGTAAATTTAATTTGCTCGCCCCGCTTCTCAAATTTTTTAAATATTTCTAATGCTTCTTTAAACGCGTACGACTGTAAAGTACCC
This sequence comes from Bacteroidota bacterium, assembly GCA_018266845.1. Classification (GTDB taxonomy): domain Bacteria; phylum Bacteroidota; class Ignavibacteria; order Tepidaquicellales; family Tepidaquicellaceae; genus JAFDZO01. The sequence continues at coordinate 49,959 of JAFDZO010000012.1, forward strand.
CCATTAGCGCTAATCTTTAAAAACTCAGTAGATTCATAAATACACTTAAATATACCGCCTTTTTTAATAAACCCACCTATAGCTCCATCTGTTTCCTCAGAAATACTTGCCTGATTAGCTAATCTTACCATTAAAAGTATTTCGTTTTGAGTTTGTTTAGTGTATTCTGTAAATTTAGCACTTCTGTGTTTATTATGCCCTCTTACAAGTTCAATGTTAATAAACTCCTGATTGGACGAAATCTTAGACTTATATAGAGGAAACAAGTTTTCAAAAGTAGTTTTTGCGTTTTGAGCTTGTAAATTAGCCTTACGGATTGTTTCACTTTGAACTTTATCACCAATAATTCTTGGGTCAATCATCTGAAACATTGTGATTCTGTTAGTATCTATTTCATTGATATACCCCGCTTTAGTAAAATCCCTCAAAATATCATAAACATCTGTTCTTCTAATGCTTGCCTCTTTGGCAACATCAGAAGCAGCCATAAGGTCACCGCGCAAGAGAACTAAGAAAACTTTCGCTTCTTTCTCTGTAAATCCCAGCTTTAATAGATTCTCAGTCATACTAATTTGTGTAGTAGATTTCCTATACAACAAAATTCACAATTTTGTAAGTGAAAGTCAAGAGAGAAAATTAAATTGCAGAAATTGTTGTAATTTTTTTCTACACCACAAAACTTCAATTATTATGCCAAAGAACTATCTATTTTCTTTGCACATATCGTGCCTGTTTTTAGTGATTTTTCGCCAAGCTGCTAAAGAAAGGAAGAGAAATCCATAGCCTATAAGCTATTAATGACTTCATTTATACTATATAATAAATTAATTTCAAAAAATGAAGATTAATTTTAAGGTACTTGGCGGCGGCACCGAAATAGGCGCAAACTCATATCTTATCTCATTTAACGATGTTAATGTTGTTTTAGATGCAGGACTTCATCCGCGTGCACGCGGCGTATCTTCTTTTCCTGATTATGACTCAATAAAAAACTTAAACATAGAACATTTAATAATATCACATGCCCATACTGACCACTTGGGCGCGCTTCCCTATTTTCTGAAATTTTTTCCCTCCGCAAAAATTTATTCTACAAAGCCTACTCTTTCTTTTGCAGAAGTGATGCTAAGCAATACAACAAAAATTCTTAAGCAGGAGTTCGAACTTGAATTTGATAAAAGCACAATAAGTAATTATAAAGAAGAAACACTTGATATTATTCCAATGATAATGAAACGTTATGATTACAACGAAAAGGTTTTTCTTAATGAAAAAATTTCTTTTGAATTTTTTGATGCAGGGCATATACTCGGCTCTGCTTCTGTATTAATTAATGCCGGCGGAAAAAAAATATTTTACACCGGAGATATTAACTTAAGAAACCAGTCTCTCATTCCTAAAGCAGATTTACCGGGGCACAAAATAGATATACTTATTACCGAATCAACTAATTGTGCTACTGAAGACTATCCCGACTATAAAAACGAAATGACACGGCTTGCATCCTTTATTAATAGAGTAATTAATAAAGGCGGCTCTGTATTAATTCCTTCATTTGCGCTCGGCAAGGCGCAGGAGCTTTTGATGCGTGTGCATACTTTAATGAGAAAGAACGAAATTCCCCACGTCCCGGTTTACTATAGTCCGATGTCGAAAGCTATTAATGATATTTATGATGATTATAACTACACGGTAAACAGAATTAAAAGAGGATTTAAGCTTTCGGAAATCGAAATTAACATTCTCAAAAGAATGGATTATTACAAAGGCGATTTTTACAAACACCCCTCCATAATAATTGCCACCAGCGGTATGATGATGCCGCGCACTGCTTCTTATATTTTAGCGCGCCAGTTTCTTCCACGAGCAAATTTCGGAATTGCTGTCTGCGGATATTGCGACCCCGAAACCCCCGGCTACTTAATAAAGAACTCAAAGCCTTATGAAACGCTTTACTTTAATATGTACGACCAAGGAGTTGAAGCAAAATGCGAAATAGGGAATTTCCGTTTCTCATCACACTCCCGCAAAGAAGAGCTTGAAGGAATGATTGAGCATCTCAATCCCGAAACAATAATAATCGTGCACGGAGATGAAATTGCTATCAACTCGCTGGGCAGCCACACAGTAAAAAAATACCCCGATAAAAGAATCATCGCCCCCGATAAAGGGAAGGTATATAAATTATCTTGATAAATTCATAATAATCGTATAAGTTTTATCATATATTTACGTATTTAAATCTACCGCGATGAAAAAGATTATGATAGCACTTTTCTTTCTAACAATTTGTAAAACAACTACGGCTCAATATAATAAATGGGAAAAAACAACTTTCTCTGTAAGCATCACAAAACAAACCTGCAAAGATAATAATAATAATTATTTTATATATAGTGGTGGCTATGTTTACAAAACCACAAGTGAATTCAAAAAATTCACGAAGCATGAATACAGATTCGAAAGTACCGTTTTATCGCTTCATTATACTTCAACAGGAATATTTCTAGCTGGAACTGTTTCAAACGGCATTTACAAATCATACGATGCAAACTACTGGGAAAAAATTACCAATGGCTTGCCGGACTCATTGAGTGTTTCAGGGTTTGCTTCTAGGGGAAATTTGATTTTTGCAGCTACGAGCAAGGGTGTATATTATTCAAGCAACAACGGAGTAAGCTGGTCTTCGAGAAACAACGGACTCACTTCCGACTACAATGCTTCAAATATTGCCATCGAACAAAACGGAAAACTTTTTATTACCGAGGATAAAAGTTATGCACTGGGAAACAGAGGTGTATTCAAATCAACAGATAACGGCTTAAGCTGGGTCAGTGTATCCGAAGTTCCAAAAAACGACAGATATTTTTTTATTTATGTTAGCGATGAAAATAAAATTTTTATTTCATCAAGAGGAGTTATTGTAGGAACACTTTATGAAGATTTATTTGTTTCAACTGACGGAGGAAATTCGTTTAACAGAATCGGTAATACTTCTCCTACTGCTATAATACACTTAACGGGCAACAATTATCTTTCTGTATTTCAACCTGTAACCGGTTATCAGTCTGTTCTTTGCAAATCAAATGACAACTGTGCAAATTGGAATCCTGTTTCGCAGCTATTTCATGGAACATATGAAAATTTTGTTAAATTGGCTGACGGTAATGTTATGTTAAACTCTCCGTATGGTGGAAACTTAAAAACTCCCGATGGTAATAACTGGACAAGAGAAGTATATGGTATTCCTTTGGCAAAAGTTGATAAAATTTTATGTGGAGTAAACAGCCCTTATATTCTCGGAGCATTGGCAAACAATGAACTTTATATCTCAACAAACGCTGGAAACGATTGGAAATTCTATTCGCGGAAAACATTTGAACCTATTAATGAACCAATTTTAGATTTTAGCATTAATAATAATATAGTATATGCCTTGACCCCGGGAATGATTTGGAAATCATCAGATTACGGCGTAACCTATAATTATACACACTCCATATCCTTTCCCGTTTCAGGAATATGTGTCAAAAATCCCTCAACCGTATTCGTCTTTAGCAATTACATATACAAAACAACGAATGATGGTATGAACTGGACTAATCAAAGCTCGGGCATTCCATCTTCAGCCGCCATCTCTGCCATGACGACTGATGACATAACCGGATATCTGTTTGCGGTTACCTACTCTAACGGAATATTTCGCTCCACAAACAACGGAGACACATGGGAGGTCATTAATAACGGCATCCCCATCCCAAGCTCTGGAATAATTAGCATCTCGGCAAATAACAGTTATGTCGGCGCCGGCACCGAAAACAAAGGATTCTATTATTCAACTAATTCAGGGAGCAACTGGACAAAAACCAATTTTGGAATTGCTACAGACTCCATAAGTTACTCTTGTGTTTCTATGCGCTCAGGTTTTTCTCTTGTAGGAACCAGAACCAATCTTTTACCCGGCAAAGGACTATTCTTCAATTTGAATTTCAGCTATGCTTTCAATTATGGTTTGACAGATTTAAACATAAACTCAGTAACTGGTCCTATGGTTTACTATCTTTTTGCAGCAGGAGATTCAGGCATGTACAGAACAGATTTACGTGATGATATCAGGCTTATCTCTTCAGAAGTCCCTGATAAATTTTCACTTTCTCAAAACTACCCAAATCCGTTCAACCCTTCTACAGTTATCCGATATCAGTTATTAGTTGCCGGAAATGTTTCGCTCAAAGTTTTTGATTTACTCGGAAAAGAAGTTGCCACTCTTGTAAATGAAAAACAAAACGCAGGCAGCTATGATGTCGATTTTAATTCTACTGAATATAATCTTCCGAGCGGAATTTATTTTTATACACTGAATGCAGGAGATTTTAAAGAGACAAAGAAGATGGTGTTGGTAAAGTAACATTTATACCACTCCTCTTTTACGAGGAGTGGTTTATTGTCCGCAATTTTATTGCGGCAGAAGTGCTTTAATTTTTGCAATAGTAAAATAATTTTTACTCATTTCGACTTACTCCACCGGAACTTTTATTTTTTACAGGTGTATTAGAATAAACGCTCTTAATTTATTTTCATTACATGAAAGCAATAACTTACTTTCTCACGCTTTCCCTTTTTGCTCTCTGCTCTTGCTCAAGTCAAAAGACCGAGCCGGAATTTCAAATTGCTCACTCCGATGATCTTGAAGTATCTGTCAGCAATCCAAGTATGTACCGAAATCTTTTGAACGCAGATTTATATAATAATATTAATGCTTCGGAAGTGATAAGAGATATCTTTATTCTTGGTGAAGCGATAAAGCAGGAGCGTGATGACTTCAGACAAAATAAAGTTAAAGAAGTTAAAATGATTTTAGATTATGGAAAAGACTCAGCCAAAAAAGATTTTGCTCTGATGAAAATAAATATTAAAGGATTTATTCAAGAGTACATCCCCAAATATTCTAATGCTTTAAAAAGCCCTATGAAATTTTTTTACGATGACGCAGAGAGGCTTACCGAAATTACGGGAACTACCTCAGATAAACAAAAAGAATTTTCCTGGTACAGATTTTTATATTACGATAGGCAGCTTCAGAAATTTATTAAGTGGCAAGGCTCGCAGTTTCCGCAGGAATACGAACTGACATATTCGGGAGATGAAAACCAGTTTCTCTATATTTCAAGCTATAATGCTTACGATAAATATTATTTTCATTTCAGCGCTGATTTCAATAAAGAAAATAAAATTACCGGGCTTTACTCTGTCTCTTCCTTTGGTGAATCACGGATTTATTATTCCGGCACAACAAATGAAAATTCTCTGAATGGAAATTCATTAGATACAATCATGTGCACAAAAGGAAGTCTTACAAAATATTATATAATGAAAAATAATAGAATGCTTCAGAGAATTGCTGTGATGGAAGAATTTATTTCTAAAAGAACTGTCCCCCGCGAGGAATACGAAAGAATATACTATTACTACGGCACAAACAATCTGCTAGAAAGAATCGAATCATCAGTCCGCGACTTCCCAGTGTTCAACCTTTATTTTGAGTACGAGTACTATGAGTAAGAAACCGTATATCTTTCATTGTTTACTAAGAGAGGGGGCATGAATTGCCAACTCTATCAATCTCACAAGAGGAATATGTTTTTATACTCTTACTGCAGGGAATTTTAAAGAGATAAGGAAAATGATTTTAATAAAATAAATCTCAGATGAATATGAGTTTTATGATGACACAGATTTTATTAATGACATTGTGAAAAAAATTTATCCTGTATTTTTCATCTGTGAAATCATATCCATCATATTTATCTGTGTTACCGATATAACTAATAACTAATATCGGACAACTAAACTTCGTAGAATCCCATTCTTCTGTCTATAAACAAATTGTTGTTGGGATTTATATTTTTATCGCCGGCCTCTTCTTCATTAATTTCTACTATGATACATTCCTCACTATCTTTTGATGCTCTCGCGAGATATTCTCCCCTCGGAGAGACAATAACGCTCTCACCCGTGAAAAATAATTCCGTATCGTTTACTTTCTCGCTGCCGATTCTGTTTGCGGTAATAGTAAAGACGTGATTTTCAAGAGCGCGCGTGAACATTGCCTGCTGGCAGTAAGGCATAACAAGATTTGAAGGATGACAGATAATCTTAGCTCCGCGCAGAGCAAGCGTGCGCGCTGTTTCGGGAAAAATCCAGTCGAAGCATACCATCATTCCGATTTTCGTAAGATGAATTTCATAAGCTTCAAGAGGCATATTGCCGGCAGTAAACCATTGCTTTTCGGAATCGAACAAATGCAGCTTGCGGTAGATTTTATAAGAGCCGTCAGGGCAGTATAATACAGATGAGTTAAAAAATTCTCCTATGAATTTTTCGCAGACACCGGAAATAATGTAAGCGTTTTTCTTTTTGGAAAGCTCAAGAAGAGTTTGCGAAAAAATTCCACTGGGAATATTTTCTGATGCGCTTTCAAGCTCTTCGCTGTTTGCAAAAAGGTAGCCCGAATTGGCAAGCTCGGGAAGAACCATTAAATCAAAATCTTTATCAATGAGAGAATCATAAATTTTTTCTGCGTTATGTTTTACGTCTCCGCGTTCCGGCTTGAATTGAAAAAATCCTATTTTCATAATTCAGGGTTTAGTTCATTCAAAAGTAGTGAATTCCAGTTGAGAAATTCAGTCTATTATGTATAACGCAAAAAAGAGGAAAATGATTTAAGAAAAAAAATAGAAAGAAAAAATTTTTGAAGGCTCGTTACAAAGCGGATTTTGCCAGAGGGTATCGGGGCTTCGCAACGTATGAAACGGGCAATATTTGACTGATGAAAAAGTGCGAATTATAAAGAAAAAAATTTCCCCACACTACTAATATCTCTTCTAGCATTAGCAAAAAAACAGAAAACGCATAAATTGTTTTAACAGTAATTTACGTGAAAACTTACGAGGGGGCGTAAGTTTCACCATATGAAAAAATAGGAGTTTAGGGCTTCATTTTTTCGGACAAAAAATCCCCTGCACAGCAGAACCTGTCTCCTGCCGCGAATCAAATGCGCTGATTTAAATTTTAAAAAGGTGGGGTATTTTATTCTAGTTCCTGAAAGATGTGGAACGTCACGCCATAAGGGTCAAGAAAGAGCGCGCTCTTCTTGTTGTAAAGTGTTACTATTACGCATCCTTCGCTTTCCAGCAAAGTTTTTGCTTCGTCAAAATCCGCAACCTTAAATTCAAGAATTACTCTTCCGGGCTTTTGCTTTTCAACAAAGAAATTAAATTTTCCTTTTTTGAAATGAGCTTCCTTCTGGTATTTCTTAATCAAGTCCATTCCAAAAATATTTTTATAGAACTCTACAGCATTATCAAAGTCTCTTACTTGCAGAGCTACATACGGGCTGAATTCAAAATTGATTTCCTTTTTTTCGGTCTTCTCTTTTGTCTCCGTGTTAGTTTTTTTACTCAATTTTTTTAGTTTTATTAAAAATTTTTTTCACAAAAAATATAATTAGAATAACTTTTACGTAATAGGAAAAAAATAGTTTTTGAGCAAAAAAGTTGTTTTCCTCCCTATGGTTTTTTCAAATGTTTCAAAATCGCTGTTTATTTTTTCTTTAATCATTTCAACTGAGCCGAATTGTGTTAACAATTTCTTAGCAAGTTTTTCACCAATTCCAGGAATTGAAGTCAATTCCGATGTTAAAGTTCTTTTATCGCGAATACTTTTATGAAACGTTACTGCAAAGCGGTGCGCCTCATCTCTTACTCTTTGAAGCAGCTTTAAACCGCTGGAAGTTTTCGGAATTGACTGCGCATCTGATTGCTCAGGAAGAAAAACTTCTTCCAATCTTTTTGCTAACCCTATGATGTTAATATTTTTTATTCCCAAGTCCTCAAGCACTTTCACCGCCGATGAAAGCTGTCCTTTTCCTCCGTCAACGATTATTAAATCAGGCTCGCTTGAAAATGATTCATCTGTTTTAGTATTCTCATTTTTTTTTTCATCTTTCTCGCTGTATCTTTTAAATCTTCTGTATATCACTTCTCTCATTGAAAGAAAATCATCGGGCTGACCTGCTGCATTCATCACTGACTGAATTTTGAATTTTCTGTAATCAGATTTCTTCGGCTTACCATCTAAGAAAACCACCATCGAGGCAACAGTATCTGTACCCTGTATATGAGAAATATCATAGCATTCTATTCTCCTAGGAAGCTTCGTTAACTTCAAATCTCTCTTCAATGCTTCGAGCGATGGCGGAGTAAAATCTCTTTTCATCTTGGATAAAATCAATTCATCAAGCATCAAACGCGCATTTTTCTTCACCATGAAAACAAGCTTGTACTTATCTCCGATTTTCGGAATTACAAATTCTATTCTTGATTGCTTCTTTTCTTCAAGCCAGCTTTTTATTGCATCGGGATTTTCAAGTTCATTCTGCAAATAAATTTCATCGGGAATAAAATCTGTCTTTGTATAATACATCGTTACAAGATTTTCTATAATTTCTTCATCAGCTTTTTCAAGCATATTGCCCATATAAAAATGCGTCTTGCCTATTACTTTGCCGTCGCGGATTTTCAATATCATTCCTACTCCGTCGTTATCCTGCCTGTCGAACGCAAAAATATCTTTATCTATTCTCTCTTCATCAACCATTTTTTGTTTAGACGAATATACATCTACTGCATTTATCTTATCCCGCAGCTTCGCGGCTTTTTCAAAGAGCATTTCAGAAGAATAGAAATTCATTTTCTGATTAAGGTCTTTTAAAAGCGTAGAGGTTTTTCCATTTAGCAGCTTTGCAACTTCATCTATCATTTCGTTATAATCGGCGCGTGAAACCAGTCCTTCACACGGACCTTCACATTTTTTAATATGATAATCCAGGCATACTTTAAATTTTCCTTTTGCAATATTTTCTTCTGTAAGATTTAAATTACATGAGCGAATCATAAAAATATCTCTGATTGACTTCAGCGCATAACGCATGTTTTTCACGTCGGTATAAGGTCCGAAATATCTTGAGCCGTCGGAACGTTTTTTTCTTGTGGGGAAAACTCTCGGAAAGGGTTCGTTTGTGATTACAATATACGGGTAGGATTTATCGTCTTTGAAGTTTACATTATATCGCGGCTTCAGCTCGTTTATTAAATTAAGCTCGAGTATAAGCGCTTCGACTTCGTTATCCGTAGTGATAATTTCCACATCGCGGATTTTTGAAATCATCGTTATCAGCCGTCCTGACTGCGGACGAGACTGGAAATACTGCCTCACGCGGTTTCGCAGCACTTTCGCCTTGCCTACATATAGTATCTTTCCCTTGTCATCTTTGAACTGATATACTCCCGGTGTGGTTGGAAGATTTTCAAGCTTGGTAGAGAGTTCGGTATTTATTTTTATTTCTTCCATCCGGTGTATTGCATATAATCAGATTTTCTTCAATAAGATTTCAAGATTTATGCTGGGAGAGTTCCATTAAAATTCCTGCCGTTGATTTCGGGTGAAGAAAAGCTATAAGCATATCATCTGCGCCTGTCTTTGGTGTTTTATCTATTAAATTTATTCCTGCGTTATTCAGATGGAACAGCTTATCAATAATATCATAAACACCGAATGAACAGTGATGAATTCCTTCGCCTTTTTTTTCTATGAATTTTGAGATGGGTGAATCCGGCGCTGTTCCTTCAAGCAGCTCAATATCGCAGTTAGTCAGATGTAGTTTTCTTACGTTTACTTTTTGTTCGGCAACGTGTTCCATGGGAGAAGCCTCTACTCCGAATATCTTTTCAAATAATGGAACGGATTGCTCTAATGATTTAACGGCAATTCCAAGATGGTCTAATTTCATATTTACAGTTTATAATTTTTGCCTGTAATATAAAATTACATCTAATGGATTTTATAAAAAATGAAATAAGAAATGAACTTTTTAAAATATCCGTTGAGGGTAGAAACACAATATTTTGCGTTTCCTCATTGCGTCTCTACGAGGCAGCGCAATTATTTAACCAAAATCATTTTGCGAGTCGCTGAAAAATCTCCTGCGGTAATTTTATAATAATAAATTCCCGAAGGCGAATTTCCTGCGTTCCATTTTAACTGATAACTTCCCGCTGAAAAATTTTGATTTACAAGCTCCTCAATTTCTTTACCCATTACATCATATACTCTTAAGATTACGAATGATTTTTCAGGGATAGAAAAAGAAATATTTGTTTCGGGATTAAAAGGATTAGGATAATTTTGCGCAAGATAAAATTTATCCGGTACTATTGTGTTGATGCTCTGTACACTTGTTAAAAGAGTATCACCGTAAACAACTCCATTTAGTACGCATCCCTGTAACGTCCAATATGTCTCACATGGCGGTGGTTCGCCCGAGCAGTATCCTGTCATACCAATTCCTGAAGAATAAGTAATATTAGAGTAAATAAGCCCATCGTGTAAAAAAGATTTCGTGCTTCTTGTTTCACCAAATATAACTTGATTTCCAATTCCAGTACATCGCCTCAAATTTATAGAATTGATAGAACAATTAATTGAATTATTAATGGACATTGCTAAACTATCCACAATGCTTTCATTGTTGTAGTTTGAGCAGCTTGAGCCGGCGGTATATTTTAAAAGATTTGAACGAGCAGAGTCATACCTTATCCAGCCCGGAAGAAAATCAGGAAACCCAATACAGTAAAAATATTTCTTTCCATTAATAAGAGTATCTTTGGTGATGAGAGCTTTACTTCTTGACTGTTGAAAAAACATGTTCGTTTGGAGATACGTATAAGAATTCCCAACTACCAACGGAAAATACTTTGCTGAAACTGTATCGGCAGAAAAAGAATAATCCGTACATAAAAAAAGAAACCAAATAACAAACAAAGCTGCTATTTGGTTTTTAAAAATTAATTTCATAATACCTCTTCGTTTTGGAAAAGGTGCTCAACAAAAACTGTAATATAAACAACTAAATTTAGTACTATAGGTACTGGTCCAAATTCTTTCTTCTTAAATACTCTACAACTTCTTTAACTGACTGCGACTCTCCGCGCTTACAAATAAGAAGTCCGTTATCCGTATCAATAACAAGTAAGTCCTCAACACCAATCAGTGCAGCTATTTTTTGGTCGTTGATGATAAGATTATTTTTGGAGTTAATTGTAACAGTCCTGCCCTTCTTTACATTACCTTCTGAATCTTTTTCTGAAATGTTATATATCTCATCCCATGAGCCGACATCGTTCCATCCGAAATCACTTTTGATTGTATGAACATTGGAAGATTTTTCCATTACACCATAGTCTATTGAAATACTTTTTATCTGTGCATAAACCATTTCAAGTGTCTTATCAAAATCTTTAGAGTGAAGCACCGGAACAAGCTTCATAAGTGATTCATATACATCGGCAAGAGAAATTTTCATTTCGTCCATCATGGTATCGGCTCTGAAAATAAACATTCCGCTGTTCCATAAAAAATCGCCGCTTGCTAAAAATGATTTTGCAACTTCAAGGTTCGGCTTCTCGGCAAATGTTTTTACTTTGTAAATTTTTTCATTGCCATCAGGTTCGTCAGTAGCTTTATCAGGATCAAACTGGATATAGCCGTAGCCCGTTTCAGGATGAGACGGAGTTATTCCCAATGTAACTATTCCGCCGTGCTCGTGAACAAACTTTAATCCTGCGTTCATAATGCGTTTGAACTCGGCATGATTTTTTATAAGATGGTCTGAGGGAACAACAATTACATTTGCTTTTGGATCAAACTGCTGTATGAATAAATTTGCAAGTCCTATGCAAGGGGCGGTATTTCTTCCTATTGGCTCCGCAATTATATTGTGTTCAGGAAGATGAGGCAGCTGCTTGCGGACTTCATTCTTGTGATTTACATTCGTAACTATAAAAATATTATTTGCCGGGATAAATTCAGTAAGACGCTTAAAGGTCTGCTGAACCATTGTATCTAATTCGTGAGAGATGTTTAAAAACTGCTTAGGAAGCTTGCTCGTTCCTTTGGGCCAGAACCTTGTTCCGGCTCCGCCTGCCATAATTACTGCGTAGTTGTTCATTTAAAAGATTTAAAATTAAAGTTATTTGTTTTCCTTAGAGAGATAAATTTTAATGGGTTCGTTAAGATACGTGATAAATAACTCAAGGTCTTCTACGGGTTTATTGAGAATTAAAAGCCTCATCACGTAAACAATATATTTAAAAGTTTCTTTCCAAATCTCTTCGGTTGGATCTTTGCGATAATTCTGCAAATATTTTATCAATATGTATCCGCCTTCAGCAACTTTCGCAAGGGAACCCAACTGAATTGTATTGGCGTAACCTACAAGCTCTTTAAAGTTGTTCAGATTTGCAGTTAAAATATTCAGGGCTTCCATCTGTACGTAGGAACCATCTACGTCATTAAGAGAATTAAAAATTTTATCTATATCGGAAATTTTCTTTCTAATATTATTCGCAATGAAAAGTTTGTGCTCATCAGGATATAAATTTGAAAGGGTATTCTCGGTTGATTTCTCTTCGTTCTGCTTCTGCTCTGCCTGAACTTTTTGCTTTTTTTCTTTCAACAAACTCTTTCGCAGCTTATCGAGGGATTTTATAAGTGTATCATAAGCTAGATAATCATCGCCTTTGAGAAGACTTTCTATAAGAGATAAGCTGTCTATGAAAATATTGAGAGTATCCTCCGATAAATCGTATTTGCCATCCGAAATTTTTTCAAATGAAAGTTTGAATGTTTCGTAAATATTTGTAATAACTTCAAGAGAAAGCTCGCGTGAGCAGTTTTCAAGGAAAGAGGTTTTATCAATTACATCTTTAATGATAAGATTTCTTTCATCGTAATTTTTGTTCAGTCGCTTGGCAAACTCCATCATTTTTTCAAAATCTAACTTAAGCTCTACGTTTGTTCGTAAAACGTAATTTTCGTATTGAATAAACTCTTCGTTTGCTTCCTCTATCTTTTCTTCTTCCTGAGCTTTTATTTTTTCCTCGGCAGTTTTTACCTCAAAATAATCATCAGCTATTTTTTTCTCCTCTATGGGTTCCGTTTTTTGTTCATCAAATATAATCTGCTTTTCGAGAACTTCTTCGGGTTTTTCATCGGTAATTATTTTTTTCTCTGTAAGCTCCGGCGCATCGAATAAAATTTCAGATTGTATAATTTCTTCTTCTATAGTTACTTCTGAAGTCTCGGTTACTTCCGGTTTTACTTCCTCTTTTTCTTCAGCAATCTCATCTTCGTGCTTATCTTCGGCAACAATTTCTTCTGTATCTTTCTTTTCTTCAGCTTCGGTCTCTTTCTCTTCAAATACGGTATCAAAGCTTTCTTCCTCTACGGATTTTTCCTCTGTAATTTCTACGCCCTCTTCGTTATAAACCTCTTCCGTTTTTTCCTCTATAACTTCTTCGTCTGGTATATCCCAGTATGAGCTGTCTGTCGTATTTACTTTTTCTTTTTCTTCTACAATGCCCGAATCATACTCTGCCGAAATTGTTTCTTCGATAAATTTCTCTGTTTCTGATTTGAATTCAGATTCACTTATTACATTATCATCATACTCACTAAAATCACTTTCTACGGAAATATTTTCATGAGATGTTTCAAGAAGCTCATTATCAATCGGATTTTCTTCTATTGATTTCGTTTCCGGCAGATTGAACACAGCATTTATATCATCATCGCTTCTTTCTACTTCTACAAGCTCAAGATTATTTCTCTTGGAAGCAAAATTTTCATCTGTAATAATATTATCTGTATCATCATCTGCATGACTGTAAAAATCCGCAATTGTTTCATCTACATACTCATCAACCTTTTCTGTTTCTTTAATCACTATCTTCGGCGGCTCTATTCTTCTGGTTTCCTTTTCGGTAATCTTTTTCGGCTCAACGGAGAAATAATTTATTATTTCCTTCTCAAGATATTTTGCATCTGTATCAATATTGTAAGCAAGATTTGCATAGGTAATTTTTTCTTCTTCTATTTTTTTAAGAATAAAAAGAATGTAGTTAACGAAAGCATCCAGCTTATTTACGGACGAAAGCACAAACAGGTCTCGTAAGATGTTATCGGAATTTAAAATGAATTTGAAAGTATTATTAACGAGGTGTAAATCTTTCGAGGCAAGATCGTAAGACTTAAGCAGCAGATACAGCTTATTAAAAATAATATTTAGATATTCCTTATTCTTCAAGTTCAAAAAGCCATATATAAAATAATAAAATTATCTGCTTTTGTTAATATAAATTCTCGGAATGCGCGGAGTAATATTGCTTGTGATTTCATAGGGAATCGTGCGCGCCATCTTTGCAAGCTCATACACGGGATACTCCTTGCCGAACAAAATTACTTCATCATTTATTTTCACTTTCGGCTTTGTACCTATATCAACCATAATCCAGTCCATACACACAGCCCCAACAATATCGTACAATTTATTTTTAATGAGAACTTTTCCTTTATTTGTCAGCGAGCGCGGATAGCCGTCTCCATAACCTACTGGAATTGAGGCAATGTAAGTATCTTTTTCGGTATAAAATTTTCTTCCGTATGAAATGCTTCTGCCCTTCGGCACTTTTTTTATGAAGCGCACGCGGGATTTAAAATTCATCACAGGATTTAATCCTGTTTTTATGTTATAGTATTCATCATCGGGATAATATCCATATAGCGAAATTCCCGGTCTTATAAAGTTAAAGTAATTTTCGTTGTAATTAAACACTCCGCCTGTGTTTGAAATATGCCTGTACTTAAACTTATGAAGATTTTCCTCAACCTCGTTCACAAATTTTTTAAATTGCTGCACCTGATGAACTGCAAATTTATGCTTTGGTATTTCGCTGGTTGCAAAGTGAGAATAAATCCCCACGGGATTTAAATTCTTCATCTTCACAATTTTTGCAATTGCTTCATAGGCAGTTTCTATCGGAAAACCTATTCTGTTCATACCGGAATCCACCTGTATCTGCACATTCAGCTTTTTATTAAATAACGCAGCAACAGAATTCAGCTTTTTCGCATCCTCTAAATCAACAATTGTATAATAGAAATTTTCATTTGCAATAACTTCAAGAAAAGCTTTTGAAGTCGGCAGAGTACCCATACAAAAAACAGGAGTATTTATCTTTTTTGCCTTTAAATATGCCGTAAGCCGAAGGGATTCTGAATAATCGGCGGTTCCGAGAAAATCTGTTCCGGCTAAGGCAAGTTCTTCCGCGCATCTTAGCATTCCGTGACCGTAGGCATCGGCTTTTACTATCGAACAGACAAAGTTATTCTCAAAATTTGTTTTTGAAAATAGCTTTTTAATGATAAAGAAGTTATTTTTGAGAGCTTTTAAATCAATTTCTGCATAAGAATCATTGATTAAAAGAGAGGAGCTTTTCTTACCCATACGATAACAAACTTACTTAAAGTAAACGTTAAAAAGAATTGAATAATTTTTATATTTTATTGGCTGTAAGGAAAAGCAACGAAAAAAATTTTTCCGCAGAAAGTTTTTTCAAAAAATATTTTGCAGATTTTTCATAGGAGAAAAAATTTATTTTGCAAATACATTAATTTCTTCTTGACAGTATGAACAAGTTTTGGTAATATTAGTATGAAAATTTTAGAGACACTTTTTTGTTAGAACTTTGTTAATAACTTTTTCATCACACCTTGTGTTTTTTAAATTCAGTATTAAGAATACATAATTATTAACATTCTTTGTTAATAACTTTTTATTCAAAGAACAAAACTATAAAAATCAATATTTTATAATTATAGTTCACTGTTTAAAGTTTTTAGTTGTAAGGGGAAAAATCGAACAGATTTTTAGTTAAGACTTAAAGTAACTTTTTAAGCAATTTTTAATTGTTAATAATTTTTCTAAAACAGATTTAAATGAGTATATCCTCTACCCCAGCCTTATTATTAGAAAAACAGAGCGATTTAGAAATAAAAAGAGAGTTTTCAGCAGAGCATGAAGCAGTCTGGAACAATTTTTTAGAGCTTCTCAAACTCAATATTCCCGAAAATGAAATAAGAACATGGTTTTCAATTATTAAACCGAAAAGTTTCGAGAATAATATTCTTACCATATCCGTTCCAAGTGAAGACTATTATGGAATAATAGAAAAAAGATATAATAAATTTATCTCAAATATCATTTCAAGCGGTCTTCTTGGTGAAAACGGGAAACTTCAGTATGAAATAAAAGATGCAGCAAAAGAACCGGTAAAACAGGAAAATAATGCCGTTGAAAATGTTTACAGCATTAGACAAAATGTTTATAGAAATGATATTCAACCGGTTTCAGAAGAAACTACTGAAGTATATGAGCATAACTTAAATCCTAAATATATTTTTGAACACCTTGTAAAAGGCGAAAGCAATGAGCTTGCAGTGGAAATTGCATACGCCATTACAAATAATCCGGGTAAAGCATACAATCCATTCTTTGTTTACGGCGGTGTAGGACTCGGAAAGACTCACCTCATTCATGCCATTGGTAATGAAATAATGAGAAAGTCTCCGGGTAAGAAAATTTTCTATACAACCACTCCCGATTTTACGAACAGATTTATAGACAGCATCAGCAAGAATCGCGCAGGTATTTCACAAAATGCAAGCAGCGCATCACAACTTGATTCATTTTATAAATCACTCGATGTATTGATTATTGATGACATTCAAAATCTCAGCGGAAAAGATAAGACGCAGGATTTTATGTACCAGATTTTCAATTCGCTCTTTGCTGAAGGTAAGCATATAATTTTTTCCAGTGATAAGCCAATAAATCAGATTCAGGGGATTGAAGAAAGATTGATTTCACGTTTTCAATGGGGACTTACAATAGATATTCAGCCGCCAAGTTGGGAAATGCGCGTTGCAATCATCAAGAAGAAACTTGATGAATATAACATGACTGCTCCCGACGATGTCATTCATTACATTGCTACAAATGTGAAGGATAGCATAAGAACAATTGAAGGCTGTATTATAGGAATTACAAGTGAAAGTGTATTTAGTAAAAAAGGCGAGATAACTTTAGAGATTGCTGAAAAGGTAATCGGCAGAGTAGTAGGTCATGTGAAGAGAACTAAAAATATCACGATAGAATCAATAATTTCTACCGCAGCTTCATTCTTTAATGTTTCCGAAAATCAAATACTTTCAAAAAAGAGAACTAAGGAAGTTGCCTATGCAAGACAGGTATCAATGTATCTTGCAAAAGAGCTTACCACATATACATTACAGACAATCGGATTGAATTTCGGCGGTAAAGATCATGCGACGGTTCTATATGCTTATAACACAATCTCAGAGCAAAGTAAAACAAATCATAAAACGCTGAGTGATATTACTGAACTGAAAGAGAGAATAAGACAGCAGTAATAGTTAATAAATATACACTCATTACCAAGCTCATGCTTTGTGATATAATGAAAATTTTAAGGGATACAATTTTTTTGTATCCCTTTTTTATTCTCATTACCTGATAATAAATGTTAATATCTTCTTTATAATTTTTTAGCGGATAATAGTTATTAAAAAATAAATAGATTTTATTATTAACATTTTTTTAACAATGTAAATTTTGTTCAGAACCGGTGTATTTATTAACAATGTTATCAGCATTATTTCTTTTAAAATTGATACAAAAAACGGAATTATATACTTTACTGACATTATTAACATCATTACTACTACTATTACTTCTTTTAAATAAATAATATAAAGTAATAAGTGTTCAGTTGTTAAAATCCTGATGATAGAAAAACTCTTCATAAAAAATTATCTGATAATAAAAGAAGCGGAAATTAATTTTTCCGGCGGACTGAATATTCTCACGGGAGAAACCGGCGCAGGAAAATCAATTATCCTTGATGCGCTTGGAATGATACTTGGTGAGCGTGCAGATTATTCTCTGATAAGAAAAGATTCGGATAAAATGATTATTGAAGGGTATTTTGATTTTAAGGATAACAAAAAGGTAATATCATTTCTTAAAGATTTAGAAATAGAAAATGAGAACGGATATATTATTATCCGCAGGGATTTACTTAAAAAAGGTATAAGCAGAAATTTTATAAATGATGTTCCCGTAAATATTTCCGACCTGAAAGATCTGGGAAATATTATAATTGATATACATTCTCAGAATGAGCATCAGTCGCTTCTGAATAAAGAAACTCACATAGAAATTCTTGACCAGTATATAAATAATGAAACATTAAAAAATAAATACGACGAAAGTTTTTCTGCATTAAAGCAAAGTATAAAACAATACGAAGAACTCGTAAGCAGAAAGGACGAACTTGCCGAAAGAAAAGAGTTTCTTGAGTTTCAGCTGAAAGAAATAAACGATATAAATCCTCTGGAAAATGAAGATGATGAACTTGAAACCGAACTTAACAAAATGGAAAATTCAGAGGAGATTTCAACTTCGCTTAATACAACTCTTAATTTTTTATATGAATCTGATGCGAATGTAATAAATGAAATTTCTTCTGCGGTAAAAGAACTGAAGAAATTATTAAAGTATGATGAATCGCTTGAAGAAAATATAAAGCTGCTTGAAGAGAGTCTTGTTAACGTAAAAGAAGTTTCAAACTTTCTTATTTCTTACAATGAAAATATAAATTTTGATGCGGAAAGAATTGAACACATCAGGGAACGCCTGGGCAGTTTGAATTTCTTAAAAAAGAAATACCGTTTGTCTGTAAATGAAATTATTGAAAAAGCGAAAGAGATAGGAAAAGAACTAAACATAGCTGAAAATTTTGATTACGAAACGGAGCAGGCAGAAAAGAATATAAAAGAAAAGAGAGCCGAAACTTATAAATTAGCAAAAGAAATTTCAGATGTAAGAAAAAAGAAATCAAAGGAACTTGAAAAAAATATCACGGCAATTTTGAAAGAAGTGGGTTTAGAGTCGGCAGAATTTAAAGTTAATTTTGATGTGTACAAATATCAGGAAGAAAATCTATTATCCGAAAATAAAATATTACTTACATCCACGGGATTTGATGATATTGAATTTTTTATAAAAACGAACAAAGGTTCAGATTTTGCGCCGCTGAAAAAATCTGCTTCAGGGGGAGAAATTTCACGGGTTATGCTGGCAATAAAATCAGTTCTTTCGGATTCCGATGAAATAGAAATTTTAGTTTTTGATGAAATTGATGCAGGAATCAGTGGAAAAACTGCCGATAAAGTCGGAAAAGTACTCAAAAAGCTCTCAAAATCGCATCAGATTATTTCAATCACTCATCTTCCGCAAATTGCTTCTCAAAGCGATTCTCATTACTTTGTAAGTAAAAAAGATTTCAACAAAGAAACTGTTGCCGAAATAAAACAGTTAAGCGGAGAAGAGAAGATTCTTGAAATTGCTAAACTCTTGAGCGGTGATAAAGTAACTGATTCAGGTATTGCCAGCGCAAAAGAATTAATAGCTTCAGTAATATAATTTTATTTTAATAAAACTCAAATTATATAATCATGTCGGAAACACTTTTTGTTGGAATATTGGGAGCTGTTACAACCTTGGTAGCTGCTTATATAGTCCATTTTTTATCTTTAAAAAGGGATAAAATAGGAAAAAATGAAATTAACAAACTTACAGAGGATAATTCATCCTTAAAAAATGAAATACAAGAATTAAAAAATGCATCACCAAAAAATTTTCAAATAGTAAAAGATGTAGATGATGTATTACATAAAAGGATACTACCTATTCTTAGAGAACAAATTAATTTACATGACCAAATCGTCGTACATAATTTGGGACTTGACCTACAATCAGTAATTCCGTGGATTGAAAACCAAATAATCAATAATAGGGAATTTGACAATATAAAATTAGAAATAAATAGCCTAATTATTGATCCCGATAGCGAGTACACGAAAAATCTTCTTGGTGATGGTAGTAATATACGAGCTGAAAATATAAAAACCTCAATTCAAATAGCAAATAATTTTAATACAACATACCCTGACTTGATAAGGTTTTCCCTTAAAATGAAAAAATATAAACTACCTCCAATTTTTCATGGGTTTCTACTTAATGATGAACATTTATTTATAGGATTCACTGAATTAAAAGAAGGAAAAATTATTGGAGGTATTAAACCTTATATTCACTTATGGAATGACGGAAAAACTAGATCTGATTTTAATTCTCACTACTTTAATTTTTTCAAAAACTGGTTTGATTATTATTGGAACATATCAACTGAAGTAGCAAATGTTAAAAAATAAAGATATTAAAATTATAGGTCATAGAGGCGCCGCTGGTATAATTGCTGAAAATTCCATTGAAAGCATTCTGACGGCTATAAACTTAGGTGTTGATTGTATAGAAATTGATGTTTGGAAAACAACTGACAACGAAATAATTGTTTTCCACGATGCATATTTGGATAGATTGACAAGTATGGTAGGGTTTGTAAATCAAATGGATTATTCCACTATAAAAAAAGCAAAGCTCAAAAATAATGAACATATTCCTACATTAAAAGAAGTAATTAAAATAGTTAAAGAAAAAAGGATCCAACTACTTATTGAAGTTAAATCTGAAGATGCTTTAGAACTTTCCGTAAAAATATTATTGGAGGAGTTACCAATGTCTGAATTTATTGTCGGTTCTTTTTTTCATAAAGATATAAAAATTTTAAAAGAACAAAATTCTAAAATTCAAACATCTATAATGTTTGAAAGCGTTCCAATTTTATTAGAAGAGTATTTAAACATCGTAAACCCAGATTTTGTAACCATTTCAATTGATACTTATAATAAATATCTTTTAGAAACAATAAAAAAACAAAACAGAAAATTAGTTTTTTATACCGTAAACTCTGAACCAGAAATAGAACTTGCATTAAATGCTTCCCCTTATGCCATTGTAACAGATTTCCCGAATCTTTTTATCAAATAGAATTTTTTTTATAGATTGATTTCTGTAAATCCAATTTAGGTATAAGAAAGTTATTGGAAAATAAAAAAAATAGAAGTTAATTTCGTAGCATGATAGTTAAAAAAATTGATTGTGAAGACTGCGAAACAAGAAGCGAGTCTTTATTAAATTTTGCTTTTGCAGATGATTTAGAAGTTATAAACTGCAATAAAGTCTGCAATCATTTTAAAAAGGGACAAACTATATTTTATGAAGGGAATACTCCCCCCGGCTTGTATTGCGTAAATAAAGGAAAGATAAAGCTGTATAGAACGGGAAAAGACGGTAAAGAACAAATAATCGGTTTTGGTATTCCGGGAGATTTTCTTGGCTATCGAGCAATAATTGCGGAGGAAGGTTATGCTGCTTCAGCGACGGCGCTTGAAGATACCGTTGTCTGTTTAATTAGAAAAGAAGATTTTCTGAATATGCTTCAGAAGAACTCATACATCTCTAAGCAGCTTATGGTTAGCTTGTGCAAAGAACTTGGTTTGGCAATGGAAAAAATACAAAGCCTGTCTCAAAAAAGTGTAAGAGAAAGATTAGCAGAAACACTGTTTTATCTCAGGGATACATTTAAAGGGCATCATGACGAAGATGAATCAAAAATCGAAATTGTTCTTCCGAGAGAGGATATTGCTAACATTGTAGGCACGACTACAGAAACTGTGATTAGAACACTATCCGATTTTAAAAATGAAAAATTTATTGAACTTGACGGAAAAAAAATCAGAATTTTAAACGGCGCAAAGCTCCGCGAAATAAGCGGACTAGAAATAAATTATGCTTAAATTTTTATCTCTTCTTCTTTTTATATTATTCTTTTCGCAGGCGAACTCACAGCAGCTAACCCCGCAAAATATAAATCTAAAATTTTCAATAAAATACCAGATAACCAAAAACAATTTTCTTGAAGTGCCGGATAATCCAAATCACAGAATTGGAACTGCTTCAGGCACAGGTATAGCGCTTTTTAATGATTCCATTTCTGTTACAGTAAATTCATATTTCATATATGATTATACAGAAGGAAACGGGCAGTTTACTGATTATTACGTCTTTACCTTTGAAAACGGTTCAAGTTTCACAGTTCAGGCGCAGGGTACTTCACAAGGTTCTGGACCAAATGCTTCAAATCCTTTATTTCAGGCATCTACTATAATTACAGCAGGAACAGGTGATTTTCTCAACTTTAAGGCATCCGGGGTTATGTCAGGAAACAGGAATACAATGGTTGAAAACAATGCTGTTGTGAAGCTCAGCTTTGATATGAAATCTTCTAACTAATTCAGCACTCTCATCCGGCTTTTATAATCTTATCTTATTAATTATTAATCTTTTAAAATATGATTTATATCATATTTTAACCTGACAGAAATCATTTGGCAGGGTAGTAAATATTTCTATTTTTGTATTGAATATTTACAAATGCCGAAACAGCAGGAAATACTAACAAAACCTATATGTTATCATTGCGGTGAAGACTGCGCAGAAGAAATTTTCTATGATGAAAAATTATTCTGTTGCGCAGGCTGCAAAGCCGTGTATGAACTGTTGTTTCAGAATAACCTTTGCAGTTATTATTCGCTGGAAACCCACCCCGGAATTAATTTAAAAGAATCTGGCGCAGGAATAAAATTCAACTACCTTGATGACAAGGAAACCGCAAGCAGGATAATTGAATTTTCCAACGATGAAATTACAAAAGTATCTTTTTATATCCCAACAATACACTGCTCATCATGTATTTATCTTCTTGAACATCTCTACAAAATTGACCATACAGTAGTAAATTCCAAAACTGATTTTACTCAAAAAAAGGTTTTCATAACATATAAAACGAAAGAAACTTCCCTGCGGAAAGTAGCAGAGCTTTTAAGTAATATAGGTTATGAACCTGCAATTAATATTGATGACCTTACCGAAAATGAAAAGCCGAAAATCTTAAAAAAACTTTACTATAAAATCGGCATAGCAGGATTCTGTTTTGGAAATATTATGCTTTTTAGTTTTCCCGAATATCTGTCATTCGGAAATATTGAAACATATTACAAATTTTTATTCGGATATTTAAATATCCTTCTTGCTGTTCCAGTATTTTTTTACTGCGCATCCGATTATTTCAAATCAGCTTATCTCGGCTTAAAGCAAAAGCACATAAACCTTGACGTTCCGATTTCACTAGGTATAGCTGTAATTTTTTTAAGAAGCGTATTTGAAGTTGTATCAGGTTTCGGAGCAGGATATTTCGATTCACTTACCGGATTAATATTCTTTTTGCTTATAGGAAAATTAATACAAACGAAGACATTTGATTTTTTAAATTTTGAGAGAAATTACAAATCATATTTTCCTATATCGGTTACGGTTTTAAAAAATAAATCAGAGACCACAATCCCTATTAATAAGCTTGTAAAAGGCGATAGAATAATTATTAGAAACGGAGAGCTTATACCTGCCGACTCCATCCTGTTCAAAGGCAACGCAAACATAGATTACAGCTTTGTTACGGGTGAATCAACACCTGTTGAAAAAGTTTTCGGAGAGATAGTTTACGCTGGGGGAAGGCAGGAAGGGGATGTTCTCGAGCTTGAAGTAATAAGAGATGTTTCACAAAGTTACCTTACACAGCTATGGAATAATGAAGCGTTTAAAAAAGCGGAAGAACAAAAAAATAAACTGAACGATGTAATTGCTAAATATTTCACATTCATAACTTTAGCTGTTGCGCTTACAGCAGGGGCGTTTTGGTTAAATAAAGATATAAAAATCGCAGTAAACGTATTCACCGCAGTATTGGTTATTGCCTGTCCCTGTGCATTAGCTCTTGCAGGACCTTTTGCTCTTTCAAACACTATGAGAATTTTTGGAAAAAATAATTTCTATCTTAAAAATACCGGAGTTATTGAAAAACTTTCAAAAATAGATTCAATTGTGTTCGATAAGACGGGAACCATTACACAGGTAAAAAATGCCGAGCTGAGTTATTATGGAAATCTCTTGAGTAATTCTGAGCTTATGGAAATAAAATCGCTTGTAAAAAATTCAACGCATCCTCTAAGCAGAAGAATTTACGAGTCCATAAAAAGCGATGGGGAATTTACTCTAGAAAACTACAAGGAGTTTCCCGGTAAAGGTATAAAAGGCATTACGGGTCAAAATGAATACAAAATCGGAACATTAGAGTTTGTATCTGCGGGCGAAATTAAAAATGATGAAAGTGAAAATAAAGCTTCAAAAGTATATGTAAGCAAAAACGGAAAGCTGAAAGGGTACTTTCTTATTTTGAACTACTTCAGAAAAGGATTGAACGAGCTTGTAAGCAGCTTGAGGGAGGATAAAACTCTCTCTGTTCTTTCCGGCGATAATGATAACGAAAAGGAGAACCTCAGCCAGATTTTCGGAGACGAAACTGATATGAGATTTTATCAAAAACCTGAAGATAAACTAGATTACATTAAGGCGTTACAAGAAAAAAGTAAAAAAGTTCTAATGATTGGCGACGGGCTAAACGATGCCGGCGCGCTGAAACAAAGCGATGCCGGAATAGCAGTTACTGAAAGCGTTACGTGCTTTTCTCCGTCGTGCGATGCGATATTAGGTTCGGAAAAGTTCAGAGATTTAAATACATATCTGAATTTTTCAAAGACAACGATGAACATAATTAAAGCAAGCTTTGCATTTTCAATGCTCTATAATTTTGTGGGACTATTTTATGCTGTACAGGGTACGTTATCGCCGATAGTTGCAGCGATATTAATGCCGGTCAGCTCTATATCGGTGGTGTTATTTGCAATATTCCTTACCGATTTTTTTGCTAAAAGAAGAAAATTATTATGAAGCAAACTTTTACAATATGGAAGTGATGTTTATTCTTATAGGCGCCAGTATTACGGTTGCTTCTGTTTTTTTGCTTGCCTTTATCTGGGCAGTTAAATCAGGTCAGTATGATGACCGCTATACTCCCTCTGTAAGAATATTATTTGAAGAAAACACTCCTGCAAAATCAGAAAATAAAAAATTATGAATTACTATTTCACAAAAAGGTCAAAATTGCCGTTCGATGAGACAGTTGCGCGAATGACAAATGCATTGAGCGATGAGGGCTTTGGGATAATTTCCGAAATTGACGTTAAAGATACATTTAAGAAAAAAATTGACGTAGATTTTAGAAATTATAAAATTTTCGGCGCATGCAATCCCGGCTTTGCGCATAAAGCCATTTTGCTTGAAGATAAAGTAGGCACTTTATTACCCTGCAATATAATAGTGCAGGAAGAGCCGGATGGCGATGTTGAGGTTTCAGCCATTAATCCCCTTGAAACAATGGCAGGTATAGACAACATAAAGCTTAAAATACTTGCCTACGAGGTTGGAGAAAAGCTAAAAAAAGTTTTAAATAATATTTAATACCAAGGAGAAAACAGAATGACTGTTGAAAAATTCAGTTATGATAATAAGATTGTTAGAGATTTTGCGATAGCTTCGGTTATATTTGGCGTGGTTGGAATGCTGGTTGGATTACTGGCAGCTCTGCAGTTGGTGCACCCTGTTCATAATCTATCTAATCAGTTTACATCATTCGGCAGGATAAGACCTTTGCATACCAATGCAGTTATCTTTGCGTTTGTCGGTAATGCAATATTTATGGGACTCTATTATTCCCTGCAAAGAGTCTGCAAAGCAAGAATGTTTTCTGATTTGCTAAGCAGAATTCATTTCTGGGGATGGCAGATTATTATTGTCTGCGCAGCCGTTACTTTGCCTCTCGGTATTACAACAGGTAAAGAATATGCAGAGCTTGAATGGTTTGCAGATATTATGATTGCTCTGGTTTGGGTAGTTTTTGCTATTAATATGTTCGGAACAATTTTTAAGAGAAGAGAAAAGCATATTTACGTTGCAATATGGTTTTATATTGCTACAGTTGTTACTGTTGCAGTGCTTCATATAGTAAACTCCATAGAGCTTCCTGTATCGTTATTAAAAAGCTATCCGGTTTATGCAGGGGTTCAGGATGCCTTGGTGCAATGGTGGTATGGACACAATGCAGTGGCTTTCTTTTTAACAACTCCATATCTTGGCTTGATGTATTACTTCCTTCCTAAAATGGCAGGTCGTCCGGTTTACTCGTATAAGCTTTCCATAGTTCACTTCTGGTCATTGATTTTCATTTACATCTGGGCAGGTCCGCACCATTTATTATATACCGCTCTTCCTGACTGGGCGCAGTCGCTTGGAACGGTTTTTTCCGTAATGCTTATTGCTCCGTCTTGGGGAGGTATGATTAACGGACTTCTAACATTAAGAGGCGCATGGGATAAAGTTAGAGATGATGTTGTTTTAAAATTCATGGTTGTTGCGGTAACATGTTATGGTATGGCTACTTTTGAAGGACCGATGCTTTCATTAAAAAATGTTAATGCTATAGCGCACTTTACCGACTGGATTGTAGCGCACGTTCACATAGGAGCATTAGGATGGAACGGCTTCCTTACTTTCGGAATTTTATATTGGCTAATCCCGAGAATTTATAAAACAAACTTGTTTTCCAAAAAAATGGCTGCCTTCCATTTCTGGATTGGCACGCTCGGTATCGTGTTCTATGCTGCGCCGATGTATTGGGCAGGAATAACGCAATCATTAATGTGGAAACAATTCACACCGCTCGGAGTTCTTCAATATCCTAACTTCCTTGAAACCGTTATTCAGATTATTCCGATGTATATGGTAAGAGCATTGGGCGGAGCCTTGTTTCTGACAGGCGTTCTGGTGATGGTGTATAACTTAGTAAAGACGATGAAACAAGGGTCGTTGGTAGCAAATGAACCTGCAGAAGCTCCCGCGCTTGAAAAAGGATTTGTGGATAACTCATCGAAGCACAGATGGCTTGAAACACGTCCCGGTAAATTTGCAATATTTGCAACCGTAGCAGTATTAATCGGCGGTATTATTGAAATGGTTCCGACATTCATGATTAAATCCAATATCCCTACAATTCCTAGTGTCAAGCCTTATACTCCGCTTGAGCTGCAGGGAAGGGATATTTATGTTAGAGAAGGATGCTACACCTGTCACTCGCAGATGATAAGACCTTTCAGGTCTGAAACTGAAAGATACGGAGAATATTCAAAAGCAGGTGAATATGTTTATGACCATCCGTTCCAATGGGGTTCAAAGAGAATAGGACCTGACTTAATGAGAATTGGAAAAAAATATCCGAATCTGTGGCACTATAATCACATGGAAAATCCGCGCAATGTTTCGCCGGGTTCTATTATGCCAAACTACGACTGGCTGATGAAACAGAATCTTGATAACTCAACTTTAGAGAGCAAGATAAATGCAATGAGAACCCTGGGAGTTCCGTATGCGCCGGGTTACGAAAAACAGGCGCTGCAAGACTTGATGAAGCAGGCAGATGAAATTACACTCGACTTGCAGAAGAACGGCGCGCCGGCTCAAAATAACAAAGAAATTATTGCTCTTATAGCCTACCTGCAGAGAATGGGCACGGATATAAAAGCAGATAGTAAAGCTGAAAAATAAAATTAATAAAAATTAAAGCTCGAAAATGTTTAATGAAATATTAACATCAATAGAAGGAATAGAGATTTATCCGGTATTTTCGTTGATTATCTTTTTTGTATTCTTTATTTGTCTTGCTGTTTGGGTTCTGAAAGCCGATAAAAAGTATCTTGAAAAGATGAGCGAACTTCCATTTGAAAAATAAATTTTGACAAAAAAATTTGAGTAATCAAAAAATGAAACATAAAATAATTTTAATTACAGCTTTAGCTCTGATGTCATTTTCTTCGGCAGCCTTTGCCCAGACTGCTACAACAACTACGCAGCATCAAAGCGACTACAATTATCTGGCTGCAGCTACTATTGTCGGAATTGCGTTTATGCTCTTTATGGTTATCTATTTCGGCAATATCGAAGGAATTACAGCGGGCGCTCCTAAGCGGGCAAAGGCATGGTCTAAGCTGAAAGATATGCTGAACAGGTCTGTTCCGATTGAAAAAGAAAAAGATATTATGATGGACCATGAGTTTGACGGAATCAAAGAGCTTGATAACACTATTCCGCCATGGTTTAACATTTTATTCTACGGCACTATAGTTATATCTGTTGTTTATATGCTCAATTATCACGTATTCAAAATAAACGGACTTTCTGCCGAAGAGTATAATGATGAAATGAAAGTCGCGACTATGCAGCGGGAAGAACTTATCAGAACGGGAGCATTTATAAACGAAAATACAGTGAAGCTGATGCAGGACGAAGCAACACTTAACGAAGGAAAGACAATTTACAGCGCGAACTGCTCTGCCTGTCACGGACCAGCGGGAGGCGGACTTATAGGTCCAAATCTCACCGACGATTTCTGGATTCATGGAGGCGGTATTGTTAATGTTTTTAAAACAGTTAAATATGGAGTGCCTATAAAAGGGATGGTTAGCTGGCAGAACCAGTTAAACCCGAAACAGCTGCAGGCAGTTTCTAATTATGTTTTATCGCTAAAAGGAACTAATCCTCCTAATGCAAAGCAGCCCGAAGGCGATAAATATACAGACAGCACTTCGGTAAAAACCGATTCTTTAAAAACAGGTACACAAAAAGCAGATACAACTACTAAGAAATAATTTTAATGTTGTAATAATTTTATTGTTTGCCACGTTATTACTTCCCCTAGCCCAAGCCCCTTCCCGCCTCGGCGGGATGAGGGGAGGTTTAACGTGGTTAGTTTTTTATAAAGCAAATTTTTGAATTATCAAATGACTCAAAAGAACGAAACGCAGGAAATATTCAGGGATAAGATATCTATCGTAAATAAAGAAGGAAAAAGAAAATGGGTTTATCCGAGGAAACCGAAGGGGAAATTATATAATTTAAGAACACTGTTCAGTATTTTTCTCCTCGCTGTTTTATTCGGAACACCCTTTATAAAATATGACGGACACCCTTTGTTTCTTTTAAATTTTGTTGAAAGAAAATTTATTTTATTTGGAGTGCCTTTTGTCCCGCAGGATTTTTATCTCTTCGGGATTGCAATGATTTCGATTATAGTTTTTGTTATTCTATTTACGGTTATTTTCGGAAGACTCTTTTGCGGCTGGGCATGCCCGCAGACCGTTTTCCTTGAAATGGTTTTCAGAAAAATTGAATATTGGATTGAAGGTGATGCTTCAAAACAACGCAAGCTGAATGCAGAGCCTTGGACAGGAAGCAAGATTTTTAAAAAATTCTCCAAGTGGGGAATTTTCTATGGGATTTCCTTTCTTATCGGTAACACTTTCTTAGCGTACATAATAGGTATAGAGGAGTTAAAAAAGATTGTTACCGATAATCCTTCTAATCATTTAACGGGATT
This sequence comes from Bacteroidota bacterium, assembly GCA_018266845.1. Classification (GTDB taxonomy): domain Bacteria; phylum Bacteroidota; class Ignavibacteria; order Tepidaquicellales; family Tepidaquicellaceae; genus JAFDZO01. The sequence goes on from JAFDZO010000012.1 coordinate 79,283, forward strand.
ATTTTTGATTCTTCTTTTCTCAAGCGCATTTTATTTCGTGTTTGCTTATTTCCGGGAGTATGCCTGTATTTACGTCTGCCCTTACGGAAGACTACAGGGAGTTCTTTTGGATAAAAACTCAATCGTCATTGCCTATGATCATAAACGCGGTGAGCCGAGAGGGAAAATCAGAAAAGCCGAAGAAAGAACAGCCGGCGACTGCATTGACTGCAAAATGTGTGTTGATGTGTGCCCTACGGGAATTGACATAAGAAACGGTACTCAGCTTGAATGTGTAAACTGCACTGCCTGCGTTGATGCCTGTAATTCGGTAATGGTAAAAATAGATAAGCCGAAAGGATTAATCAGATATGATTCGGCGATTGGTATAGAAACGGGAAAGAAATTTAAAATTACTCCGAGAGAAATCGGTTACTCGATAGTCCTTACTATTTTAATTATTTTGCAAGTAGTCTTATTTTCAAACAGAAGGGAAATTGACGTAAATATTCTCCGCACACCGGGTTTGCTGTTTCAGGAGCAGCCGGATAACAGAATTACAAATTTATATAATATAAACTTAGCGAATAAAACCTTTAAGGATGTGCCGGTAACTCTGAAGCTGAATAATTTAGACGGTGAGATAAAATTAATCGGTAATGACTTAGTTCTTCCCCCTGCCGGAGTAACGGAAGGGAAATTTCTGGTGTATGTGCAGAGAGATAAAATTAAAATGATGAATACGCCGTTTGTTGTTCAGGTATGGGCTGGGGACAAATTAATTAATGAACTTGAAACATCTTTTAACGGACCGGTAAACAGTATAAAATAAATTTTTGAAAAATGAAAATAAGCTGGGGAATAAAAATAATAATTTCATTCATAGTCTTTGCAATTGGTATAGGGGCGATGGTAGGAATTTCCATGACGAAAAACATTGACCTCGTCTCCGAAAATTATTATGAGAAAGAACTGAAGTTTCAGGATAAGATAGATATGGTTAACAGAACTAATGCGCTGTCTGAAAAAATTTCTATTCAAAATACCGGCAAAGAAATTAAAATAACTTTTCCGGAAAAATTAGCATCTGAAAAAATTTCAGGAAAGATAAATTTCTACCGCGCAATGGATAAGAGAAAAGATTTTTCTATAGATATAAACAGAGATGGTAACGGAGTGCAGTTAATGCCTACAGATAAAATGGATAAGGGCAGCTGGAAGATGGAAGTGCTATGGAAAATGAACGGCACCGATTACTTAAATCAAACAGATATTTTTATTAACTAATATGGAATTAGCGGCTGGGTTTTTACTGGGACTTCTCGGAAGTTTTCATTGCGCAGTAATGTGCGGACCCATTGCCATATCCCTTCCAGCAGTAAATAAAACAAAACTTAATTTTCTGCTCGAAAGATTTTCATACAACTCGGGCAGAATTTTTGTTTATACCCTTTTCGGAATGCTCTTCGGATTTTTCGGCGAAAGAATTTACATGGCAGGACTGCAGCAGATTTTATCAATAGTCATCGGCACTGCAATTCTTTTCTATCTCATAAAACCTTTCTTCAAAAAAAATAATAATCTTTTCACGATACAAAGCGGCTTAAGCAGCTTTTCATTTTTTAAAAATCTCTTTGCAAAATTTTATGCTAAAAATTCCAAGCTGTCATTTTTCGGCATCGGAATTTTAAACGGCTTCCTTCCCTGCGGATTTATTTATATCGCTCTCACGGGAGCAGCAGCGCTTCGCACACCGGTAAGCGGAGCATTGTTTATGATGCTGTTCGGCATCGGCACGCTACCCGTAATGATGGGAATTTCCATGTCCCGCAACTTCATAAATGTAAACCTTCGCAAAAAAATAAATAAGCTTTCACCTGCAATTGCATTACTCTTTGCATTAATTTTTATTCTCCGCGGAATGAACCTCGGCATTCCGTATCTCAGCCCCAAACTTGAGCCGTCCAAAAAAATGACAGAAGAAGTTATCTGTCATTAATCCAAACAATTTTCCATTTCGGTCACAAAACAGCTATAATCAGTAAGTTATTTTTCGGATAATCTTCCAAAAAAATCTTTGCTTAGAAAGCTAAAACAATGTAGTTTTACTAAGAATCATTACAATGAAAAAGATTTTTATCATAATTTTCTCTCTTGCAGCCGCCTCTGTTTTTTCTCAGCAGGGGTGGTTTTATTTGAATCCCACTCCGACGGGAAATGCAATTATAGATATAAAGATGGTCAATGAAAATTCCGGTATATCTGTCACTTCGAGTGAAATATTGAGAACAACTAATGGTGGTGTTAACTGGAGCAGAGTTTATATGCCCTGGGTATTGAAAAATATTTGTTTGTATATGGTTGATTCAGCGACGGGATATATTGCGCTTGATTCCGGAAAAATTGTTAAGACAACCAATGGTGGAGTGAATTGGTATTTTATAAGCAGCATAACAGGTGCAAATATAGCTAAAATGTTTTTTCAAAATCCGACCAGAGGATTTATTATTGCTTCCGGGAAAATCTTCCTAACAACTAATGGAGGTGAAAACTGGGAAGAAAAATACTCCAGTTATGATTGCAGCTTTTCTGATATATATTTTGTTGCATCAACGGGATATGCAGTAGCTGATCAATATCAATTTATTCATCAATCTATTTACAAAACAAAAATTTTTAAAACAGAAAATAACGGTCTCACATGGGACTCTATTCCAAATAGCCTGTATTTAAAAGACAATAGCGTATTCTTTGCAAATTCAAATACAGGACATATCTGCGGCAGGACAAGTATTTACAATACGAATGTCCAACTAATGAAAACAACAGACCGTGGTATGAATTGGTTTATAGCCCAAAATTTCGGCGGAATTGGTCAACTATATTTCGCGGGAAATGATACGGGTTACGCTGTATATAATAATACTTTTTTGAAAACTTATAATGGAGGATTGAACTGGACTTTTAGTAATATAAACAATCTAAACGGAGCATCAGTATATAAAATTTCTGTAATTAATAATCAGAAAATTCTTGCTGCAGGAGGTACCGGTGAAATAGTTAAAACTGAAAACGCAGGGTTTAGCTGGATTAATTATACAAAATCAACTATAAATGTAAACTTTAATGAGGTTATGTTTTGTGATAAAAACACCGGCTATATAAGCGGTTACGATGGAAAACTTTACAGAACAACAAACGGCTGTATTAGTTTTGATACCTTAAAACCCTCATTACCTTACAGTTGGTATTTTTATACAATGTCAGTTGTGAATAAAAATGTTATCTACGGCGCTACAGATAACAATGTTTATAAGACAACAAATGGCGGAGTAAACTGGAGTGTGTCTCATCCTTCCTCAACAGGATTAAATCTTTTAAAAATAAAATTTATAAATGAAAACACCGGGTTTGGTGTTTCCAAAAGAAATATATTTGTTAAAACAACAAACGGAGGAGATAGCTGGAGCACACAAAATATATTAAGCTATGAAGAAAACTGGTCAGTTGATTTCTATAACGAGAATATTGGGATAGCAGGAGGAGTTATGCTGGTACGAACTTCAAATGGCGGGATCACATGGGATACTCTCAGAACCGTTCACAGTGGTACATTTATAAAATATATAAACCGAGATATTATTTTTATTGTATCAATTGGAGGAATAAATAAATCAACCGATGGAGGCAATACCTGGAAATTTACACCTTTGCCCGGACCTCAGGTAACTTACAGCTACATAGAGTTTCCCAATGAAAAAACGGGATACATAAACTCTTTTAACGCAATGTATAAAACTACTAACCAAGGGGAGAATTGGTTTCAGATTAATCGCGGAGGAGAAACATTTTCATTTAGTATGATTGATTCTGTTAATGGATATAGCGTAGGTCGTTATAGAGAAATTCTCAAAACCACCGATGGAGGCGGCACGCTTTCTTCTATTCCGAATTTTCCCGCGTACGTTCCTGATAATTTTTATTTATATCAAAATTACCCCAATCCCTTCAATCCCACTACAAAAATAAAATTTGATTTGCCTAAAGACGGCAATGTGAAAATAATAATCTTTGATATCCTAGGACGTGAAATAGAAAAATTAACCGATGAAAAATTCGCAGCAGGTGTGCACGAAGTGCTATGGAATGCATCTCGATATTCGGCAGGTGTTTATTTCTACATGCTTCTTACAGATAACATAAAAGAAACAAGAAAAATGATTTTAATAAAATAGCTATGAAACCGTTTTACGTTACGAAGCAGGAGCTTCGTAACGAGTTTAGTTCAAACCAAAAACCCCCAAAAACTATATAAACAAAAAACCCTTTGCGATTTTTTTCACAAAGGGTTTTCTTTTTTAAAAACTACTTATAAAATTATTTTACTAAAAGCATCTTCTTTGTTTCGCTGAAGTTGTTTGTCGTCAGTTTATAATAATATACTCCGCTGGATAAATTTACGGCGTTAAATTCTCTTGTATAAGTGCCTGAATTCAGGTTTTCGTTATTAACTAAAGTTTGGACAATTTTTCCTGCGTTATCGTAAACTACCAGTGTTGCATTTCCTGATTGCGGGAGCGCAAAAGTAATTTTTGTTGCCGGGTTGAAAGGATTCGGATAATTTTGCAATAAATAATACTGGTCAGGAACTATATTGCCTAAGTTTTCAACACCAACCCTTGTATCAACAAGTCTGAGTAATTTTCCTGCCGAAGCATAAGTGCACGCATAAACATTATTGCTCTTGTCAACTCCCCATGAAGAAATAGCAGAGCTTGCAGTGAGCAATAAAGTTGAAGTTGCCGTTACGCCGTTGTAAGATATAGCAAAAACCTTTTTTGTTCCATAGTCGCCCAAAACATATTGTCCTTCAAGCTGCGGAAGCTGCGGACTGCTTCTTACAACATAGCCGCCCGTTATAGAGGTGCAATCAGTTCTTCCGTAATCAACAATCGGTTTTATTTTTCCGCTTGTATCGCATCCTGAAGATGGGCTGTAGCAAATATTTCCTTCCATTACGTTCCATCCGTAGTTGCCTCCGCTTACAATAATATCAACTTCTTCTCTGGCGCTTTGTCCTACATCTGCGCACCATAATCTTCCTGTTGGAAGGTCAAATGAAAACTTCCAAGGATTTCTCATGCCATAGCTGAAAATTTCCTGCTTATAAGCTGTGCTTCCAAAATAAGGATTTGTCGGAGGAATGGAGTATAACGGTCCTCCAGGCGATGGAGTATTTACATCAATTCTTAAAATTTTCCCTAGAAATGTGGCTCTGTTCTGACCATTTCCCTGCGGGTCGCCGCCGGAACCCCCGTCACCAAAGGAAATATATAGATAACCGTCAGGACCAAAAGCAACCTTACCGCCGTTGTGGTTTGAATACGGCTGAGCCTGAGTTAAGAAAATTGTTTCTGTGCTTCTTAATGCTGAATCCGGGTTTGTCGGGCTAACTTCATATCTTGCAATGTATGAAGTAAGCGAGCCTCCCGAAGGAGTATTGGTGAAATCTACGAAAAAATATCTGTTTGTTGTGTAACTCGGGTGAAATGCCAGCCCGAGAAGCCCTACTTCACTTCCTAAACTGGAAGAGGAAACCCTGCTCGAAATATCAAGAAAAACTTTCATCGTAGGAGGGTTTACATTCATGTTTAAAACATAAATGATTCCTTTTTGGCTGACTACAAATAGTCTGTTTGCTGCATCAGGGGCAGTAACGCACTCTGTAGTAGCATTGAAAGTAAGGGAAGGATAAACATCCTGAAGCACATACTGCGCTTTTACGCTGCTCCCGCATATAAATACAAGCAAAAGCGTCAGGAAGAAATATTTAGTTTTCATTGGTGTATATAGTTTTTTTAAAAAAATCTTTGGTATAGTGAACAGTAAATGTAACCTATTAAAAGCAACAAATAAATACATATAATTGCTCCAAAAAATTTATTGCATCGCAATAAATCGTATTTTTCTAAGATTTTGTGAGGCTTTTCTGTAAAGATATACTGAAAGCAGAAACGGCACAGGAAATAAAAACGGTCCCGTTATAAAAAATGAAGAAACAAATGAGAAAATAATCACACTGCTGATAATATAATTCATTCTTGATTCAGTAATTTCTTCAGCATAAAATGCGTATTTGGTTATTATTGATACTGATAGAATAATAGAGCACAAAGATACGGTACCTGCCACTAAATACCACCGCTCATAAAAAAATATTAAATGTGATATTGCTATAGGTAAAATTATAAAAAGGTATATTTTTAAAGACTGGAAAATTTTAGCTTTCAAAAATTTTTCCGGAGAAATTCTGTACGCTTCTATATAAAGAATCGGTTCATTCTGAATAAAAAACGACGAGAAAATTAAGGTGAGAACAATTATTGCCAGAATTCCCGCAGCAGACGTAAAGCAGAAAATTATTCCGAATAAATAAATTATTGCTATGGGAAAAAAATTAACGCGTAACCCGCTTTTCCACTCGAAAGCGTAAGGCGGAAAGAAAGATTTTCCTGTTTTGAAGGTTAACTGCAATCTTCTGCCGCTTTTTATGTTCACAATTACGGCAAGAACGATAATTATATAACCGGCAAAATAAAAATATTGCGAGGCTAATAATATTATTATAAATGGAATCGAGTACAAAAAATATTCAAGCGCATACAGCGTTTTTTTCTTTACATCTATCGAAGAAAGAAAAAAATCATCTTTTCTGGATGAATGAACCGAAAAAATCACGCCGGCGTTAAGTAATATTACTGCAATTATTCCCTGAACAGAATTATTTGCATCCCAAAGATACTTGAATAATGCCGCTGCTGCGCCGATAAGAAAAATTATGCGTATGAAACCCAGCTCAGCAATCCAACGTAAAGCGGAAATAATTCTTATCTTTAATATGTAAAGCTCAGTTGCCATTTTTATATTATACGAAAAGAATTAATTTAGATACACTCACATACAATTCTCTATGCTTAATATTTCCGGGATAACGGTTACATACGATACACACGAAGTTCTGAAAGATTTTTCCCTCCGCGCAGAGGAAGGAAAAGTTTACGGGCTTATGGGGCTGAACGGTTCCGGCAAGACCACACTGCTAAAGGCTATATGCGGAGTTGTACCCCTTGAAGCCGGCAGCATTCAATTTCAAAACAGGGAAATTACTCTAAAAGATATAGGCTACCTTGAGACTGCAAATAATTTTTATTCAAAAATTACAGGAAGCGAGTTTCTCAATATTATAAAATGGAAACACCCGGATTTTGATATAGAAAAATGGAACAGCATCTTCGAGCTGCCGCTTAATGACCTGATTGAAACTTATTCTTCCGGTATGCGGAAGAAACTTGCTGCTATGGGAATTTTCGGATTGGAAAGACCGCTGCTGCTGCTCGATGAGCCGTTCAATAATCTTGACCTTGAGACAAATACAATTCTCTATAACGTACTAAATCTGTTAAAAAAATCAGGGCGGATTATTATCTTAACTTCACACATACTTGAAACACTCACAGGAATTTGTGATGAGATACATTATCTTAACGATAAAAAAATCGAGCGGATATTTTTCCCGGATGACTACGAGGAAATTCAGAAAAGTATAATTGATAAAAAACTTCAAAGTAAAATAGAAACCGTAAAACAAATAATAAAATAATGGAAGCAGCATACAAAGAAAGAAAAGGATTTAAAGTTGCAGGTTTAAAATATGTCGGCAAAAACCCGCAGCCCGATATTGCAAACTTGTGGGACAAGTTTGTTCCGCGAATGAACGAGCCGCAAAACCGAATTAATGAAAACGAATCATACGGCGTTTGCTACGATATGGATGCAGAGGGAAATATATATTACATAGCCGGAGTAGCAGTGAGCGATTTTGATAATCTTCCCGAGGGATTTGATATTGTGGAAATTCCCGATAATAAGTATGCAGTCTTTACGCACAAAGGCTCGATTGCAAATTTTTCTCAGACAGTTGCTTATGTGTATGGCGAGTGGGTGAAAAATCCGGCTAACAAGAAAAAATTTGATGCGCCCGATTTTGAAGTGTATGACGAAAGATTCAAAGGTGATGCCGATGATTCAGAATGCGATTTATATGTTGCGGTAAATAATGATTGAATAAAGCGCAATGAATATTAAAGCGTATTTGAAAAGAATAGGAGTTTCAAAAGCAGGGAAATTAAACTGCAGCTTTGATACACTTTCTCTTATTCATTTTGCCCATGTATGCGCAATACCTTTTGAAAATCTCGACATTCATCTTGGTAAAAAAATTTCTATAGATACCGGAGATATTTACAAAAAAATTGTAGAGAAAAATAGGGGTGGGTATTGCTACGAAATGAACGGACTGCTGTACTCCATTCTCAAGGAAATGGGATTTGAAGTTAACTTCCTCCTTGCAAGAATGATGTATGGCTTTAATACCATAAAACACAGAAGCCACCAGATAATACTTGTTAAGATAAATGGAAAGAGTTTTATTGCCGATGCCGGATATAGAAACGGTCTTTCGTTTCCAATTGAACTAAAAGCCGGCAGGATATTCAGGCAGCTGAACGAAGAATTTTTTCTGAAAAAAGATAAGACATTTGGTTACATTTTAAAAAAGAAAGTAAGCAACAACTGGGTTGATATTTATTCGTTCACGCTTGAAGGGTATCTTCCAATTGACTTCACCGCATTAAATTTCTACAACTCCACTTCTCCCGATTCTGCGTTCACACAGCGAATTGTCTGCTCGATTAAAACGAAAAAGGGAAGCTATAGTATAATAGACAGAAGATTTTTAAAAACAGAAAATCACGAAACAGAAGAAACAAACATTTCCGGCTCTTTACACCTTAAGAAACTTTTAAAAAATTATTTTGGTCTTAGTGTTCCTAAAAAAGATTGCGAAATACTTTTTAACAAAGTAATATAATTACTTTATCAGCTGCATAGATTTTGATTCTGAAAAAAGCAGCTCGCCCGATTTAGTATCCGCTGCTGTGAGAGTATAAAAATATGTACCTGAAGCCAGCCCGAACGCGTCAAACAATATTTTATACCTGCCGTCTTTTTGGTTAGCAAAAAAATAACTTCTTATTTCCTGCCCGAGAGTATTATAGATTTTTAACTTAATATCCGATGAACGCAGTACCTGATAGGTAATTGTGGTGGAGGGATTAAACGGGTTCGGATAATTCTGCGAAAGCTCAAAGCTTACGGGAGTTATAGGTTCATCACCTGTTATCTTACAAAGGATTTTTTTATTTGGGTCAATTTTAAACGCAGCCGGTTTTTCTTTTAATAAAAAATTAAATGTCTGCGTCTGTGCATTATTAAACACTGTGAAAGTTGTATCACTGTCAAACAGAAAAAATTTTATATCAACAGGCATTGTGAAGAAAGCGGGATTTGTGTTTATAGCCTGCTCAATTTTTACCGATACGTTATACAATCTGTTTCCTGCATCGCTTGCGCTCATACTTACCGAATACTTTGGATAATTTTCTCCGTAAATCCATTCACTAAAAAAGTAATTTAAGCTTTGTCCGCTTACCTGCTGAACATTTCTCTGAAAGTCTTCCGTTACGGCGCTTTTATATGCAAGTGTTGTGTCTGAAACATATTTTTTAATAGAGGCAAAATAGAGAGAATCTCTTATTACATTTCTAAGCATGTGCAGTACCGTCCCGCCTTTTGAATAGCTTCTCGCCGCATCGAAAATTGCCGATACGCTTTCAACGTTCTGAACATAAATTGAACCAACGGCATTTTTCGCGTTGTTCATTTCGTGCAGCATAAACCCATCGTAAGCGATTTTTCCTCTCGCATATTCTTCATACAAAGCCTCTCCATAAGTTGCAAAGCCCTCATTAAGCCAGATGTGATGCCAGTCTTTACAGGTAATTTTATCGCCGAACCATTGATGCGTAAGCTCGTGCGCAATTATATCTTCGCTCCAGTATCCCATGGAGGAGCAGGTCTGATGCTCCATTCCGCCGAGCTGCCCGAATTCCGCGTGTCCGTATTTTTCTTTTACAAAAGGATAAAGCCCGTATGTGTTTGAATAAAATTTCAGCATATCAATTGTCTTATCTAAAAGCGGTTTTATCCGTGTAAGATTTTCAGGATAGATGAAATGATTGACGGGCATAGAGTCAGCAGATGAATATTTAAACCATCCGTCATATTGTGAATAATTTGTAACGGCAATAGAGATTAGATAGTTTGCAATAGGATATGAGTTATGCCATTTATAAGTTTTCGTTCCTACGCCGGGAACAACTTCTTTAAGCAATCCGTTTGATACTGCGGTAAAATTATCTGCGCAGGTAATCCATACATCGCTTGAGTCTGCTTTATCTGAAGGAACATTTTTACAGGGAAACCAATCGCTTGAACCGAATGGCTCGCTTAATGTCCAAATTGCATTTGTTCCTGCGTGGCTGCCGAACTCAAAGCTTCCGAATCCCGAGGGGTCAGGTACTCCATGATAATAAATTACGGTGGAAATTAATTCGTTTAAATTAAATACTCTCGGCAGTGTGATATTTATTTTATCATTTGAGTGAGAGTAGCCTATACTGCCTGAAAAAGAAGTGATTGAGTCAATTGTAAGCGCAGAACTCAAATCATAAAACAACGAGCTTATCGGAAACAGGGAAGGAACGGAATTAATTGTAACTTTACCTATGAGAAGGTCGGGCGAGTTTTGAACGGCAAGTTCGAGCTTATAGTAATTTACATTTATGGTTGTATCGCTTTTATAATCTGTTAAAGCCCGCACTTCGCTTCTAATGTGAAAATTCTTTTCAATTTCCGCAACGGGTTTGCTGCTTTTAAATTGCGCATGCAAACCGCCGCATACCAGAACTAAAAATATGAAAAGAAATTTTTTCATAAGGAATTTAAAATAAAATTCCTAAGCGGAGCTTGGGAATCAGGGGAGTTATAATTGTAAATTAATTTAGCTCCTGCGTTTTGTATTTGTTCCATTGTTTCTTTGCATAGTCAAGAAATCCCTTCGGCGCTTTATCAAAAGAAGCATCCGCTTTGTATTCTCCGCCTTCTAAAGTTGTCTTTCCATCCACTTTGTATTTTAGTTCAGTCATTCCTCTCAGAGCATATTTATCCTTGCCTTCGTGCATCATCAGCTTTAGGTCGTCAGGGCTTACATCTCCTTTGCAGGACATCCTGTAGAGAAACGTTGATTCCCCTATGCCGTTTTCGTTAACATCGGTAATTGTAAGCGAGTTTAAATTGTAATTCAAAGATAAGTCAAGCGGGCAGTCTTTCACAAAATCGTTTATCTGCCATAGCAGAGTATTTTCGCCCGGCTTTACTATATAGCTGTAAGCAAATAACTCCTTTGAAATTGCATCGTTTCCGTTTTTATCTTTTACGTTTTGAATTTCAGTTTCGGTAATTATTAAAAGATTTTCTCCGTTAGCATCTTTCCATTTTGCGCCGCCTACAATTTTTCCTTTGTATTTTATATCGGAAGGCACATCCTTTTTATCGAACTTCATCACTTCCAGCTTGCCAGAACTTTGATTATTTGCTTCAGGAGCTTTTTCATTTTTGGTTTCAGTCTCTTTCTTCGGCTCTTCTTTTTTAGTTTCAGTTGTAGGCTTTGTATCGTTTTCTTTTTTGCTGCAAGAATATAATGTAAAAGCAATTAACGCCGTAAAAACAAGAAGTGAAAATTTTTTCATTAAAGCGGGATTTTTAGTTATTAAATTTTTCTAATTTAATTCAATTTCAGACAACAAGAAATTCAACTTTTATGCGTCTAAGATTAATATGAAAAAATTTCTGCCGTTAATATTGTTAATTCTCATAATGGTTTATTCCTGCGGAAAGAAAACGCAGAATGCTTCCATTCCCGATTTATCGCAGGCAAATAACATGAGCATTATGTTCAAAATGGATTTTGATTCAACAGGCAAGATGAAAATAAAGAACGTTCCTATCACCGAGCCGAAAAAAATGAGCGAGCTTAAGACGCTGCTGAACTCCGAACCGTTTCCATACCTTTACTGCGCATCGTCAGGCGCGATGAATTTTTATAAAGACAGCACGCTGCTATACAGCTTTGCATTCAACACAGAAAAAGATTTAAGACACATTGCATATACATATAATAATAAGCTAACCGCTGTAACTTTAAGCGAAGAGAATGCAAAGTTTTTAGACAGCTTTAAACAATAAAAAATTCAGCCGCAAGTTTTGAAAATTAATTGCATCTAAGTTTATAATTAAAAATAACAAACCCCACGCTTATGAAAAAAATAATTTTATTGCTGATGGTTTTAGTAACAACAGCATCTCAAGCGCAGCCTGTGCTTTCAACATGGAAGCAAAATACAAACGGCGCCGTCGGCTACAATAATATTCCTGCTGATGTGCAGCAGGTATTTTACTCGGCAAATTTTGTATATGTAAAATGCACGGGAATTCCATCATATAATATAGGTCCGTGGGCTATGAACCCTAATGTTCCGACAAACCAAAGCTGGGTGTTTAAAATCACACGCTCGCCCGTGCAGAATACCGGTACGCTTACAACTGTCGGCGGCGGGCAGATTGGTGTTTTCAAAAATGGAGTTGTAGCTTTCAATGCAGGCGATGCTATGTCTTACAACAACCTTGGAATATGGCACAGAAACGCTTACTACTTTGAAGGCACCGGATTCGATACATCGGGCGGGCATCCCGCTCCCGGAGGCGCATATCATTACCATATTAATATGACAAGATTGTATTCAGGCAATGCAAGCCAGCACTCGCCGCTGGTAGGATATATGTTTGACGGCTTCCCGATTTACGGCTCTTATGCTTACTCGAATACAAACGGCACCGGCGGAATCCGCCGAATGAAAAGCGGCTACAGAAAAAGAAATATTACAGCAAGAACAACCTTGCCAGACGGAACTGTGTTGCAGGCAAGCCAGTACGGTCCTGCGATAAACTCAACATATCCGTTGGGATGTTTTTATGAAGATTGGGAAACTTATTCCGGCGGAGACCTTGATGCGCATAACGGAAGAATAGCCGTTACGCCTGAATATCCTTCGGGAATTTATGCTTATTACTTAACAATTGACTCTTTAGGAAATCCTGAATACCCTTATCTTATAGGACCTACATATTACGGAGTGGTTACCGCGGGAAATGCCGGTCCGGGCGGCGGACACGTTACAATCAGCGAAACCGTTACGCAATATTTTCCCACTTCAGTAACAGGAAACGAGACACCGGTGAATTTTACTTTGTATCAGAACTATCCGAATCCGTTTAATCCCGAGACAACAATTAAATTCGATTTATCAAAAGCTGAAAATGTATCGCTGAAGGTTTTTGATTTGCAGGGAAAAGAAGTTGCGGCGCTTGTAAATGAAAAGATGAATACAGGCTCTTACAGCGTTAAGTTTAACGGGACGAATTTATCATCGGGAGTTTATTATTATACATTGAAGACTTCTGAAAGCTCGGTTACAAATAAAATGCTTTTAGTGAAGTAAAATAGATTTGACATTTTTACCCAAAGAAAGAAAATCCCGTTTGCTTTTTTGTGCGGCGGGATTTTTAAAACAAAAATTTTTTTACATCCCCCTATAAAATCCCCGCTGAAGAAGTTGAATAGCGGGGGTTTTCTTTTTTTTCTGCAATATTAAAATCTTCTCAAATAATTTATCCGAAATTATTGTATTTATAATTCCGGCAGAGCTTTTACTAAATTAATCTCTGTATTTTTACTACTTTATTTTCTTTCTTTTAAGGAAATATTTTTGCAAATTGTTTTAGCAAGAGAGAGTAAACTAAAAATAAAATATGGAACCCATTATCTTGAACAAACAGTTTCAGGGTCCCTTTTTAGATTACACTCAATTGAAAGATACCCCTGGCGTGTACCTTGTTGTATGTGAATCTAACGGGATGACTCCGGTGAGAGTGCTTCACGCAGCCGCATCGGATAACGTAAGAGAGAACGTTAACACCGTTAAAAAAAGAAACTTCCTCAGCAAAAGCAAGGTTGAGGAAATGAATTACCTTGTCAGGTACGAAGATAACCCTAACGAGCGGTTGCAGCTCGTAAAAGATATAAAAAAATATATTCACCCTGCCATCTAAAACCTTTTAAGCCCTTCTATGTTCTTGAGGCAGAACATGGAAGGGCTTACTTTTTTACAAATCTTATTTAGTATTTTCCTTTTGTGTATTTTGTGTCGTTAGAGCTTTAGTGTTGAAAAATCCCTAATACACTTCTGTATCCTTCACATCAATCGGCGATTGTATCACTCTTGCTCCAGCGCCGAACGTAAGATAGCTCCACATCCATGTAAGCAAAATCGAAATTTTATTTTTAAATCCAACAAGATAAAATATGTGAAGCCCCAACCACGAGAGCCAACCGAACAATCCTTTGTACTTCACTTTGCCAAGCTCTGCAACGGCATCTTTTCTGCCAATCGTTGCCATCGAGCCTTTATCAATATAGCGGAACGGAGTCCTTTCTTTTTTCTTTATATCATTCACTATCGTCCGCGCTGCATATCTTCCCTGCTGCATCGCAACGGGTGAAACCCCCGGCAGCAGCTTTCCTTCATCATCAGTAAAGGCAGCCATATCCCCTATGATAAATATCTCCGGGTTACTATCCACCGAGCAGAATTTATTCACAATCACTCTTCCCGCTCTGTCAGTTTGAAAACCAAGCTCGCGTGAGAACGGCACCGGCTCAACGCCTGCTGCCCATATAATTGTATTTGCTTCAAACATTCTGCTCTCTGTAAATACTCTTCCCTCTTCGATATTTTTAACCTTAGTATTGAGATATACTTTTACTCCGCGCTTTTCAAGACTTTGCTTTGAGTAATCCGATAAGCCGGCATCGAAAGTTGGCAGCAGGCGCGCGCCGCCTTCTATTAAAATTACCTCTGCCTTCGACGTATCAATTTTTCTGAAATCTTTTCTGATGATGTTATGCGAAAGCTCTGCTATCGAGCCGGCAAGCTCTACGCCCGTCGGTCCGCCGCCGATGATAATATACTTCAGAAGCTTCCCGGCATTTTCTGGATAGTTTTCCGCATCTTCAAAAGAGAAAAGAATTTTTTTTCTCAGCTTCAGAGCATCGGTGAGGCTTTTTAATCCAATTGTATATTTTTCCCATTCCTTGTTTCCGAAGTAGCTTGTCTTCGCTCCCATTGCAAGAATGAGATAGTCGTACTTCAGCGCGCGGTCATTGAAAAAAATAATTCTCTTTTCCTTATCAATAGCCGTTACATTAGACATTATCACAGTAACGTTTTTACAATTTTCTGTGAGCGAACGTGAAGGAATGGCAATATCTGCGGGTGATAGAACAGCCGTTGCTACCTGATAGAGCAGCGGTTGAAAAAGGTGGTGATTGGCGCGGTCGATTAGTGTTATATTCAGGTCTTTCCGCTTCGCAAGTTTTTTTACTGCCTGCAAGCCTCCGAATCCGGCTCCTACAATTACAACTTCTTTTGTTTCTTTCATAAATGTATCATGTAAATATACGAGAACCGGATAAAAATAGTTAAGATAACCATAAAAAAAGAGGTGTGAAAAATTTTTGGATAGAAAAAGTCAAAAAATATATTTCAACTTGCTTAAGCTTATATTATTTAAACTTAACATTTGGTAGTTAATCATAAACCATGGGTGGCAAATGGAAAATTAAATATCTTGCTATACCTATTAATTTTACAGTTATAATTTCCCATTTCAAATGCAATTTTTTTGTTGGTCTTCCCAAAATATGCAATTTAAAACTTTCTAATCTCTTTAAAAAATCTATTATGATTCATGCTCCTTAATAAAGAATAGGAGCTTTCTTTATAAATATTTCCATAATACCCTAATCAAATTTAATATTATGAAAACAAAATTGTTAATTTTCTTATTTATCACCTTTTTAGGGGGACAGGTAAAAAGTCAGGAAAACCCCATGCAATACAGATGTGGTATGCAAGGTGATCCAAACTTAAATCCGTCTCCTTCATCTTTTCGTGGAGGTATGTGGAAACCTGCCAGAACAGATATAGGTGGTTATAATCCCAACGGTCCTGTTATGAACGTCTTATTAGTTTTTGTTCAATTTCAAAATGAAGCGGCAGGTGGTAGTGCTGAAGGGTGGATTGCGGGAAACCCGCCAAGCTACATTAATGATATGATAGCTGAGACTTATGATTCCAGGCCGGATTACTGGAATGCATACGCGGGAAAATCTTTTAGTAGATACTGGTGCGAAGTTTCTAGGGGGTCCTTACACCTTATAGGTAGAGCTATATATGTTCCTTTAGCTCATACAGAGCTTTGGTACTCCCAGCAATTTTCAGGAAATAATTCTGTATCATATAGAAATGCCATGATAAATAAAGAGATTTATGATTATATAAAACCGATTATTAATATTAATTGGCCTGATTTCGATCAGTGGACATATTTAAGCGACGGTAATTTTTTACATCAACCGGATGGTAAACTTGATATGCTAATTAAAATTCATAGAACTATAGGAATAACTGATGGCGATGCCGTGATTGAAACCGCTAATTATGAAGGTTGGGGTGGGTTAGGACCTGTTTTGACTTCATCAGTAGTAGATAACTATGAATTGTATAGAAATGGTAATGTACAAATTACAGTCAATAAATTTTGGGATCAGACAGGCTCAGGTATTACTTTGAATGGAAGACGTACTCCTGCTAGCAAAGATTTTGTTTTAGATGTTGCCGCACATGAATACTGTCATTATTTAATGGGAAGTGTCGGGCATATTGAATACGCAAAGATGGGGGGAACCGGTTGGGAGTTTGGTTTTTCGCCACGCGAAATGATAAAGCTGGATTATATAAGACCTAAATTTGCCGATTATAACTACCCGACAAATTATTTAAGTGATTACTCATCAAGATATGGTTCTGCAGGAACTCAGGGAGAAATTTTAAGTGTTCATATAAATCAGTTAAATGAGAATGACGATGAGTATTTCCTGATTGCAAACAGAAGAAAACTCTCTTTCACTGATTTTAGAATGTATGGAGATACATTACCACACGAAAGAAAGGCTTTAAAACAAGTAAATCCCGAATATGGTAAAGGTGTATATATTTATCATAACTATAATGGTCTAATATATCCACCAACTGACGTGAATAACTATGTTGACTTAGAATGTGCTGATGGTTTATGGGAGTGGGGTTATGGCGGGAAAAACTTTTTTCCTTTTGGTCATTTGATACCTGCAGGTAAACATGTTAGACCTCTTTATATTCAGGATAATCCGTTTAATCATCTTCAAATATACGGTGATCAGATGAGCGGCAAAATAGATTATTTAGGACCAGGTAATTATTACCCTAATTTGTACTCGCCGGGTAAAACAAACACCGCTACATTTCCCGGACTGGATAGAATTTATACAAACGAAAAAGATTTTTGGCTTTCGTTTGCATCTTTTGGTGACAGATGGGATGCCTGGAATATTGGATATAATCAGGTTTTTTCTCCTTATTCAAGTCCAAACACTAATGACTGGGATGACAAACCTACAGGTATTTTTATTTATTATGAAAGTCTTAACACCAATCAAGAAGCTGTGATTAAAGTTTACAGAGATGGTGAAGGAGGATATGACGAAACAACAATTCTACAAGCAACTCCACCTTCAAAGCCTATGGGAATTACATCGGATTATTTCCTTGAAACCGAAAATATAGCAAGACCTATGATAACGTGGGTTCAAAATAAAGAGCCCGATATGGAAAGAGAAGATGGAACACAGCTTTAAAAAATATATAGAGCTGTACAAGGAGATATGAATAATGTTCCGACAAATTATCAATATATTGATGAAGTTTATTTTCCTCGAAATGAAACACCATATTATATAGATTACAGTGTAATCGGTGAACCAAGCTATTGGCCCGGTCTGGGTAATGTATCAAGATATCCTATCAGATATTATGTAAAAGCTGTAGATAGGTATGGTACATATTCTGTTCCTTCTGATTTTGGAGATGCCGTTGGTCTGGTTCCTGATGAAGGTGGCAAAGAAAAAGATGGTTTAGGAAGACCGGGTAGCGTAGAGGTTAATTTAGAATATAAATTAAATCAGAATTATCCGAACCCTTTTAATCCTGTAACAAACATCGTTTATGAAATAAAAAATGAGGGATTGGTAATTTTAAAAATTTATGATATAGCCGGCAGGGAAATCACTACACTTGTGGATCAGATAAAGCAGCCCGGTAGCTATTTAGTTAAATTTGATGGTTCTTTTCTTTCAAGCGGAATATACTTTTATTCATTAAGAACTTCTTCGGGAATAATAACTAAGAAAATGTTACTTGCAAAATAAAATGAAAAATTTTTTATTGATAATATCTTTTTTTCTTGTGTTGCAAAATGGTCATTCACAATGGATTCAGCAGCAATCCAATGCAGGAAGTAGTTTATTGAATGATATAAGATTTATTAATAAAAAAACGGGATGGTGTGTAGGCGATTCACCCGGAGTAATATTGAAAACCACGGATGGGGGAGCTAACTGGATACAGCAAAGCAACCCCCTCCCCGATAGAACACTTACTTGTGTATTTCCTGTTGATTCAGAATATGTCTATGCAGCCGGTTATGGTCAGACTGTTTTAAAAACAACAAACGGCGGAACAAACTGGCTTGTTATACAAAGCGGCACAGCTATTTCATATTATACTGGACTGTTTTTTGCGAACAGAGATAGAGGGTGGATAGCAGCAAATGATAGAATCCTGTTAACTGCAAATGGCGGTTTTTCTTTTGATACACTAAGAACGACTTATGGGGCTTGGGATATTTACTTTAGAAATGAGTTTGAAGGAGTTGCGAGCGCGGGTTTAAAAATTTATTATACTTCAAACGCTGGTGTTTTCTGGGATACTTCTGTAACCCAAAGATTTGGTCCTAACTTTAAGTATTTTTCATTTATAAATCAGGATACGGGATTCGTAAGCACTTATTCAGGAGATATTTTCAGAACAACAAATTTCGGTTTAACTTGGGATAGTATTCCAAAGCCACCGGAGTCTCTTTCAACTATAAGATTTATAAATAACAAAACGGGTTGGACAGGAGGAGAGTTCGGACATCTTTACAAAACAACCAATGGCGGGATAAACTGGGTATTCCAGAATTTATCCCAGTTTAATTTATTCAGGATAAATCATATACACGCATATAATGACTCATTGTTATGGATGAGCTGTAATATAGGTAAAATACTAAATACAACAAACGGCGGTACAAGCGGCATAATGAACTTAGGAACGGTTGCAAAATCATTTTCACTGTATCAGAATTTTCCTAATCCGTTTAATCCTGTTACAGAAATAAGATTTGATTTACAGAAAACAGGTTTTGTTTTTTTGAAAGTATTTGATATTCTTGGAAAGGAAATTGGAGTATTGATTAACGAAAAAATGATCGCCGGTTCGTATAGTTACAAATTTAACGGTTCAAATCTTTCCAGTGGAACATATTTTTATAGAATAGAATCCAATGAATTTAGAGAGACCAAAAAGATGACACTAATAAAGTAAAATAGGTAAATATTAATTTGTAACGGGGCTAAACGCCCCTTTTTTGTTAGTACAAAGAAACATCAACGGGATTTAGCAATTTAATTACCGTTATAACAACACATTAATGTTTTGCTGTGTAATTAAAAACATTGATATAACAATAATTTAGCTCAAAACTTACGAGGGGGCGTAAGTTTCGCCCTATGATTTTATAGCACTTTAGGCACAAAAAAATCCGGGGAATTTCTTCCCCGAACTTACCATTAAAAAAAAATGTAATTTTAGCTTATTTTATAAGCATCATTCGTTTCGTATCTGTGAAACCGTTCGCCTCCAGCTTATAGAAGTACATACCACTAGCCAAAGCCGAAGCATTAAAGTCATAATTATAATAGCCTGCCGTCATTTCGTGATTTACTATCGAGGCAACTTCTTTTCCGAGTATATCATAGACCTTCAGGGAGACAAATCCATTTTTGGGAATTGAAAAGCTTATCTTCGTAGCAGGATTGAATGGGTTCGGATAATTCTGCATTAGTTCAAATTTTTCAGGAGCCATAGTCAATGTAGAGCCTGTTCCGGTCGGTCCACCCGCAGTTATATCGTCTATAAAAGCATCATTTCCGAAAACACTGTATCCGGTAAATCTCACCATGTTGGTCCCGTTCGGCATTAAGAAAATTTTTGTTGCCCATTGGGCTGCCGTCGGGGTAAACTGAGTTTGCGATGCCGCGGTCGAAAGATTTGAAGAGGAGTTTACGCCAAGCTGAGGCGAAGTTGTTGCCTTCAGGGTGATTAACAAGTTCCATGTCGTTCCTCCGTTGGTGGAAGTAAAAATTCCTATTGAGTCTGCTGCCAAAACTCCGCTTGCCAGATAATACGCGTGAGAATAATTAAATCTCAAATAATTGTTCGGTGCAGACGGGAATACGTTGCTTGTAATTGACTGCGTTGTTCCTGCTGACGCGTTCCACATATTATATCTAGCAGAACCGGTTCCTGTTCCATATCCGCTTACTGCCTGTCTTGTCCAATATTGAGTGCCTGTATATTGTAACGTCCACTGGTCAGGCGGGAAAGTAGTTGAAGCAAAATCCTGATTTAATGCCATCAATGGCGAGCGTCTGAATGTAATTGTTCTTACAGGAGCGGTTGACTGCAATGAGTCCGATGAGCTGTATGCTCTTATTGCCCATTGCCCCGTAATAGAATCTCCCGCTGCTACACCAAGCCCTGCAATGTAAGCATCAAGCTGTGCTGATGTAAGCGAGAAAACGGAATCAAGCCCTGAGTTATTTGCAAGCAGTCTCAATGAAACTGGGTCTGAAAGCGTTCCCGTTTTATATACGAATCTATATGTTGAACCTGCGCCGGAGCGAGTCCAGTTAAATGAGATTACATTTGAACCGTTTGCGCTTGTTAAAATTGTTGTCGGTGAAGATGGTGAAGAAAGAGAGAATGCTGTTAAAGAGATCGCCTGTCTTCTTAATGTAAGCGCTCTTGGTCCGTTTGCTGCTGAGAG
Source organism: Bacteroidota bacterium (assembly GCA_018266845.1). GTDB lineage: Bacteria > Bacteroidota > Ignavibacteria > Tepidaquicellales > Tepidaquicellaceae > JAFDZO01. Next base: position 100,367 of record JAFDZO010000012.1, read on the forward strand.
TGAATCTACACCTGTTGCAGAAGGATTTTTAAAAGCCCAAACATTGTATTGACCGACTGCTGAATCTGTTGCGCTTCCGTTGTTTGTAAATCCGGCTGAAGCAAGCATCACATCCAATTCACCTAGTGTCATTGTAATGCTGTTCGTGTTGTTCGGAATTGTAATTCTTCTTGTCGAGATTGTCGGGTTTCCGAATATCCATTTGTAAGTTGCGCCTGTTGCAGAAGTATCCCAGCTAAGAGTTACAGGAGTTGTGCTTCCAGGAACGGTTACAATTCTTGAACCTGCTGCCGGATTTTGTAGATTGAATGCGCTTAATGGATATACTGCAGATTGTACTTTTACAGTATAAATCTGGGCAGGACCGCTTCTGTTATCCATCCAGAAGGGCCAGATAACATTATTATGAGACGCGATTGCAATATAGTCGCCATAGTAACCGGATGCATAACCGGATAAAGGAGCCGGTCTTTGAGCGCGGTCACTAACTCTGATGTTATCCCAGTTTCCTCCTCCATTATTTGAAACAGCAATGTAAGTGTTAACAGAGTCATTATTTGCGCAGTCTCTTTGATCATAAAATACTATCGCCAATCTTCCATTTGACTGGTCAAGTGTCATCCACGGGAAGAACTGGTTCTTTCCGTTATTTAAAGCATCGTTATTTACTCTTGATTGAGTGCTCCAGGTTGCGCCGCCATTTGATGAATATGCAAAACATATATCAGCGTCAGAACCTGCCGGAGCAAGATTTCTTTGGGTCCATGTTACATAAATATATCCGTTTCTCGGACCTCCGCTTCTGTCAACTGCCATTGAAGGGAATGAGTTTACCCTTATGTTTGTTGTGAGAATATTTCCTCTGATACCTTTTATTGTTAACGGGGTAGTTGGTGCTGACCATGTTACACCACCGTTAGTTGATTTTGTGAAGCCTATTAAATCTTCTACGTTAGCCGAACCTGTATTCGGACATGCCCAAATACAATAAACAGTTCCGTCAGGACCAACCTGAATATTACATCCCTGTTCGTAATGGCTTGCAAGCGGTGAACCGATTTGCTGCTGAGCAGAATATGTTGCTCCGCCATTTGTTGAATAAGAAAGAACAGTCGGATTCGGTGAAACAAATTGTGTCCATACTACATAAATTCTCCCGTAGTAAGGGCTTGATGGATTATCATCAATTGCCATGTGATTCTTATCAAACGAACCCGAAGTGGGAACAGTTATTCTTCCCTGCCAATTTGCTCCGCCGTTTGATGATCGGTCTGTAACCATAATATTATCAAAGTAATTGAAGAATAAAGTCCCGGTTCTGCCGAAAACAACTGCAGGGTCTGAAGAAATTGCTACAGAGTTCGGAAGCAAATCTCCTCCAAGCCAGGTAGTTCCCCCGTTAGTTGTAAAGTAATAACCTTGTCCCGGGTCGCTGTTAGCTCCAACGAAAACGTAGTTTGGATTTTGTGTCCAGATAGTTGCTGAAAGCTCAGTCTGATTTCCGGAAGTAGATAAAATTCTGATGTTAGGGTCAACCATATAGGTGCCGTTCACGGTTGTGATTGTTCTTTTTTCGGTATTTACGGGAACGTATCTTTCGGGTTCGACTTTGATTTTGGACGGATCAAAACCTTCCGGTTTTGCATTCATCCTTTGCTGCGAGTATCCAGCGCTATAAATAAAAAAGGAAGCGAGGATAATTAGTAAGGCGCTTTTCATCTGAGAGGGTTTAGTTTTTTAATTGCCTACGAAAAGTAACTAATAATTATTTAAACTTAACCTTAAAAAAAGGTCAATACTTCTTGTGGGAGATAATGATTATAACTTCAGAATATTTCCAATTTCTTCAAGTCGTTTTTCATCTTCACTTGAGTCTAATCGAATTTCAATTTCCAGTTGGATTTTATTCGAACTAATATTAAATTTTCTTGTTTTATCGGAAGAAATAGCAGAGATTATTCCGGTAAAATAATTTGATTGAAACACGGGATGCTCTTTGCTTACCGGAAAATAAATCGAAACATTTTTCCCTCTGATTGTAATTTTTTCTAAACCTATTTCAGTAGCTTTAATCTTTAGTGAAACAATCTTTATTAAATTTTCAACATCGTCTAAATATTCTCCGAACCTGTCCTTCAGTTCCATTTTAATTGCATCCAATTCTTCATAGGAATTCGTTTCAAATAATCTTCTGTATATGTTCAATCTTTCAGTATCATTTTTCACATAGTCTTTAGGTATTAAAGCGTTAATATCATTCTCAATAATTGTGCTCTGAGCTTTTGCTGAAATTTTTAGTTTTTCGAAAAGTGTTTCTTTTTTCTTACCCGTTGTTTCATCATCGCCTTCTTCTCTTTTCTTTCTTTCCTCTTTGAAAAGTTCTTTAAACTCAGTGTCTTTAAGCTCCGCAACTGCTTCATCAATAATTGTAATGAATAAATCAAATCCCACCTGATTTATAAATCCACTCTGTTCTTTACCGAGAAGATTCCCGACGCCTCTTATTTCCATATCACGCATTGCAAGATTGAATCCCGAACCTAAGTCTGTCAGCTCTTCAATTGCCTGTAATCTTCTCAAAGCATTTCGTGTAAGCTTTCCGCCCTTGGAAGTTACAAAATAAGCATAAGCCTGCTGGTCGCTTCTGCCAACTCTTCCTCTAAGCTGATAAAGTTCTGCAAGCCCGTACATGTTTGCATTGTTAATGATGATAGTATTTACGTTCGTAATATCCAAACCTGATTCAACAATTTTAGTACAGAGAAGAATATTTAACTTCTTTTCTATAAAATTTACAAGTACGTCTTCAAGCTCGTGAGGAGACATCTGTCCGTGAGCAATTCCGATTTTTGCAGAAGGAATATGAGATTTTATCGTATCGGCGAGCAATGGAAGATTTTGAATTTTATCGTTAACAAAATAAATTTGTCCGCCGCGGTTCAATTCATTTTTAATTACTTCAGCAACCTTATTCCAGTCGAGCTTAATTATTTCCGTAACAATCGGTTTTCTGTTCTTTGGCGGAGTGTTAATTATAGATAAATCTCTCGCGCCCAGTAAAGAAAAATTTAGCGTTCGCGGAATCGGAGTTGCAGTTAACGTTAAAGTATCTACATTCGGCTTTAAAGCTTTTATTTTTTCTTTTGCGGCTACGCCGAATCTCTGCTCTTCATCTATAATCATCAGACCTATATCTTTGAATTTTATATCGCTGGATACAAGTCTATGCGTTCCAATTAATATGTTTATCTTGCCTTCTTCAAGTTTCCGAACAATCTCCTTCTGTTCCTTTTTTGATTTTAATCTTGAGATACACTCTACGTCCACCGCGAAAGGATGAAGTCTGTCTCTGAAAGTGTTGTAATGCTGAACAGCAAGAATTGTAGTAGGAACAAGAACTGCAACCTGCTTTCCATCCATAACTGCTTTGAAAGCTGCCCGGACTGCAACTTCTGTTTTTCCGAAACCTACGTCTCCGCATACAAGCCTATCCATAGGATTTTCATTCTGCATATCTTCTTTAACTTCTTCAGTTGCTCTGTACTGGTCAGGCGTATCTTCATACATAAAGCTGGCTTCAAGCTCTTTCTGCCAGTGAGTATCGGGAGAGAATGCAAATCCTTTTTCTGATTTTCTTTTTGCATAAAGTAAAATCAAATCACGGGCAATATCTTTTACGCGCTTCTTAGTACGCTGCTTTATCTTATCCCATTCACCTCCTCCAAGCCTTGTAATATCCGGTGCAGTTTCTCCTGAACCTGAATACTTTTTTATTAAGTGAATGTAATTAAGATTTACAAAAAGAGTATCGCCGCCTTTGTACGAAAGCTGCACAACTTCCTGCGTATTATTGCCTACGTTAATTTTTTTAAGCCCCGAAAAAATTCCTATGCCAAAATCCCTGTGAACAATATAATCACCGAGCTTTATTTCTTTAAGCTCTTCAAAGGTAATGCCTTTGAACTTAGCTTTCTTTTTTTTGATTACTTTAAAGTAACGCCCAAAGATTTGGTGTTCGGTATAAACAAGTACTTTTGCATCGGGGAAAATAAATCCTGATTGAAATGATTCGGGAACTGTATCGAACTTATCCTTTAGGTGAAACAAAACTTTATCCTCAGAACCGGATTCAGATATTTTATGAATATTTTCATCACGCGAAGAAACGTTTTCGTCATCGAAGTCTTCTATTAAAGATTTTATTCTTTTGCACTGATATTCATCGGAGCATAAAATTGATAACTCAAAATCCTGTAACTTGTACTGCGCGAGATTTGAGTGAAGCAAACGTATATTTGAATAAAAATCAGGCTGCGGCTTTGATTCAAAATTGACTGAATCAGGATTATCTGAAGAACTTAAAGCAGAAATTGAAACTGAGCTAAACTTTTCCAATTTTTCAAGGTGCGCTGAATCTTTTCCCTCCTGCCTGATCACATCTTCTTCGTCAAAGATTATTAATGTGTCATCGGGGAGATAATCGAGAATTGTTTCTTCTTTATACTGCGGCTTATCTGGCTCATATAAATTTTCGCTTTCGTTTGAAGTAAGATTTATACCGAGCTTAATATTTTCTATTTCTTTAATCGAACGCTGGTTTGTAATATCAAATTCCCTTATTGATTCTATCGTATCTCCAAAAAACTCGATTCGTATCGGAGTTTCATAATTTTCAGGAAAAATATCTATTATGCCGCCTCGAACAGAATACTCACCGACTTCCTGCACAAAATCATTCTGATTGTATTGATACTTATTCAGCTTTGAAATTAGTTCTTCAAAACTGAAATCCACATTCTTCTTTAACTCAATCAGCGAATCCTTGAATGTGTCTTTTGCAATTATTTTTGAAGAAATCTCGGAAATATGAGAGAGTACTATATACTCCTGATTGTCTGTTATATCTGATAGCGTCCTTGAAAAAGCGTCATCGTTTGTGCTTGCCTTGGTAGAAAAAATGGAAAGCTTTTCTGTATCCATGAATAAATTCAGGTCTTCGTATATTTTATTTATTCTTTCGTTATCATAAGAAAGCAAAAATATTTTTTTATTTTTCTTTTCGAAAAGATAGGAAATTATAAATGAAGCCAGTGATCCGTTTACACCGGTCAGATGCGCTTTTTTCTCGATGAGATTTAGGAGGAATTTGAATTTTTCGGAATTATATAATTTTTCTTTTATGCGGGAAATGTTCATCTGAAAAGTATAAACACAAAATTACTGCAATAAATTCAAGATTGAAATTGAAAAAGAAAAGAATTTTATCTTTCCTTAAATTGTTATTGACTAAGAAAGGGGGTATAATTAATTTAATTTATGCATGAAAAAATAATAAATATAGACCCGGAAATACTTAGCGGAACTCCGGTATTTAATGGAACCAGAATACCTGTGAAAATTCTTTTCGATTATGTTAAAGCAGGAGAATCTTTGGAAGATTTTCTGGAAAATTATCCTTCAATTACCAAAGAACATATGGAGAAAGTTTTGAATCTTGCGGGTAAAATAGTTTCAAGCGGAAAATATGAGTATGAAGATTCTATTTGATGAAAATTTCCCTAAATTACTACGAAGGGAGTTAAAAGGATTCACGATTTTTACCGTTGGTGAAATGGGTTAGAACGGAATTAAAAATGGTAAACTGCTAAAACTTATAGTTGAAAATGAATTTGATTGTTTTTTTACGCTTGATAAAAATTTAATTCATCAACAAAATTTAAAAGACCTTCAATTAAAAATTATAATAATAGATTCATTTGATAATACTTACAAAAATCTATTAAAGTTTGTTCCTAGAATTATTCATACACTCAATAACTTTACATTAGAAAAAATATATATTATTTCAGAATAAGCTCGTTTAAATTTTCTGCCAACGCTATATACTCATCAATTGTAACACTTTCTGCCCTTCTACTGAAATCAAAATTAATTTTATCAAAACTTATTTTTTTATCTTCAAAAAACTTTTTTAAGGAGTTTCGCATAGTTTTTCTTCTTTGTCCGAAACTGGCTTTAACTAGTTCTTTAAAGAGGGAATAATTTTTTATATCATGCTTATTACCGTGAAACACAAACTTAACAACAGTTGAATCAACCCGGGGTTTTGGAAAAAAAGCGGTGGGCGGGACATTAAATAATAATTTTGGTGAAGTGAAAACCTGTGTTTGTATGGCAAGTATTCCGTAATCTTTTGTGTTCGGCTTTGCGTCTAATCTTTTTGCAACTTCTTTCTGCATCATTAATACTGCCGAATCCATTATACCTGCATTATCAAACAACTTAAATAAAATCTGCGATGTAATATTATAAGGAATGTTGCCGATAATTTTTAATTTTTTATTTTTATCGGTGAAACTCTTTAAATCCTTTTCAAAATCAAGTTCTAGAAAATCTTTATGAATAACTTCTATCTTACCTTCAGTCTTTAATTTTTCAGCAATGCTTTTATCAAGCTCGACGGCAATAAAATTTTTTGTAAGCTCGGATAAGTACTTGGTAAGAGATGATTGCCCCGGACCGATTTCAATCACATAATCATCCGCCTGCACATCCAGAGAAGCTACAATTTTTCTTGCAATGTTTTCATCAACTAAAAAATTTTGCCCTAAAAATTTTTTCGGTCTATATTTTTCAAATTTATCGGAGTTGTTCATTCAGGTATAAGCATGATATTTTTATAACCGGCTTCCTTCATTTTTGAAAAATCCGTCATCACAGTTTTATAGTCACCGTTAAGCCATCTTCTTGCCTGGTCACTGAAATTAGGATGGAGCGGCTGTCCTGATTGTCCTGTAGGAATAATCGTGAAGTAGCTTTTCATATTTGCCAAATCAACAATCATCCTCATTGAAGAGCCCAGAAAAACATCGTAGTTGGTTTTTTCCAGCGAGCTGTAAAAATTATATTCGGCACAGGCAATTGTGGTACCGCTGCCGCCGATTTCAAAAGGACCTATGTTTAAAACTGAACTTAACGCAGGGACACCTCCTAAAGGATGCTTTAATAATACTTCGTGTATGTTTCCCCATCCCCATTTATTAACATCATCTGTTCCGAATTTTTTCTTCAAGGCATTGATTGCATCTACAAAACTTTTCCTTAAAAGAAAATCACGGGTTAAATTATCGAACAGCCATGATTTGTTTTCCGCTAGCAGCTTGCTTGTATTTCTTACGGGAATATTTTTAACGAATAAATAATCTCTGAATAAATCTTCGCCAAGCTTATCTCTGTAAATGTTATTATATAACTCAACTTCAAACTGCGAATATACCGCTGCCATAGGAGAAACATACTTCAGCTCATAATCCCATTTCTTCAGCAAATCAAGAAAATATGTTTCCTGTTTATCTATTATCTTTACATTTGCATACGCATCAAACAAGTATTTACAGAATTCTTTTGCTTGCAGTGAAAACACATCTCTTTGTACAAGCTTTGTTTCCTCCGCAGTAAAATTATTTCTTTGCTTCAATAAATCTTCAATTCTTTGAGCGCGATAATACGGTTCATATAAATTTGAAATATAGTACTTATAATTCTTTTCCGGTTTGTTGTTCGCTGTAACAATATAATCTTCTTTGGGATTATAAGAAGAAGGGAGTTCGCTATAAGGAACAAATCCCGTCCACTCTATTTCTCCCGAAGAAGGATAAAATGCCAGATTATCATCAGTTAAATTTTTTCTTATGGGAATTTTTCCTGCCGCAGTATATCCAATATTTCCATTAGTATCAGCATAGGTGAAATTAAGAGCAGGTAGATTGTATAACCTGAAAGCGTTTTTAAACTGCTCCCAGTTTTTTGCTGTGTTTAAATCGTAGAAGCTTTGAATTTCATCGGACATCTCAAATCCCGTCCATTTGAAAGTAACAATCTGATTTTTTCCTGCAGTGAATTTAAGTTTAGATGAAAATCCTGCTGAACTTAAGTTAGAAATCACGGGACCGTTTTTTGTTGTATAAACTGTCAGATCATATTCATCATTAATATCTTTTATCTTAATACTTTCAATCAGTGAGTCAATCGGATACGATGCTCCGTTTAAAACATATTTTTTGTTATCAGAAGAATCGCGTTCGAGGATATAAAAATCGGAATCATCATTCATCAAATTTGTAATACCCCACGTTATAACATCATTGTGGCCAATTACAATAAGCGGACATCCGGGAAGTGAAAATCCCGATACATTTGAGTTATTGCTTTTATTGTATAAATGAATTTCATACCACTTTGCCGGAGTGGAGAGCGAGAGATGCGGGTCGTTTGCTAAAATAGGTTTTTTACTCTCGGTCTTTTTGCCGCCTACTACCCATGAATTACTCCCTATGTGTGTTCCATCTATTCCAAGGAAATGCTTTGCATCAATTGTTGTTTTATAAAAATCGTTTCCAATCTCAGTAAGATTTCTGAAATTATCCTCAAGTACTTCAGCAGTTTTTTTCTTAGATTTATTCTTATCCTGTGAGGGCGGCGGAGTAGTTCTTTTAAGTGTGTCATTCTTTTCCGCTACTTTATCTCTGTCAGAAATTATGAACGGCTTATCTTCAGGATAATTCGGGAAAAACTCTTTTGCTTTTTCGTAGCTGAATTTTTTCACAATCTCTCCGAAAAGAAAATCTGTGTACCAGGAAATATTCAGCTCCCATCCCATCAAACGCACAATCATCAATGAGTGCTCAGGCTTCCATTCGTACGGTTTATAATTCAATATATCAAATTCAAGCGGAAGCTTTTGTGAATGAGTAGTTATAAAAAAATTTACACCGTTGGCATATTGTTCGAGAATTTCTTTTGACTTAGGGGAGATTTGTTTATAGAGGTCGGCTGCAATTCTTTTAATACCAATTGTTCTGAAAAGCTTATCATACTCCAGAACATCTTTTCCGAAAATTTCGGAAAGACGTCCTTCGGCAGCGCGGCGGGAAATATCCATTTGCCAGAGCCTGTCTTGCGCGTGCATATATCCCATTGTAAAATACATATCGGCTTCGTTTTCGGCAGCGATGTGAGAAACACCAAAATCGTCTTTATATATATTAACTGCTTTTGAAATTCCTTTTACTTTAAAAGAACCTGTTTCAGAATAGAAAGATTTTTTAGTGAGATTGCTGAATAGAAAAAACAGCGTAACGCCCGCAGCAATAATTAAAATAAGGTATCCGTAAACTCCGGTAAGAAATTTTTTCAAGTTGAAAACAAAATTTTGTAAAAATACGAAAAAAGCAAAAGTAATTTGAGGGAAAAAATAACCATTGAATTCTTCCTTTAATCTAAAACATCGCAGGATTAATTTGAATGGTTTACCTTTGGACAATATACCTAAAAATATACAGGAACCGCCCGGACCAAAGCATAAATTTTTAGGGGCAAATGCTTATCTTTCATTCCTTACCGATGGTCTTAGTTATCTTTCCAAGCTTCATAAAGAGTATGGCGATATTGCTATGCTTAAAGCTTCTGGTCATAGAATTTACTTAATTGCAGATTTAAAATACATCGATTATATCTTAGTACGCGATCCCGAAAATTTCACTAAGGGACCCGGTTTTCAGCGCGGAAAAATTCTTCTCGGCAATGGCATTCTTACAAGCGAAGGCGAGTTTCATCATTCGCACAGACGAATGATAAACCCTGCTTTTACGCGCTCAAGATGGGGACATTATTTTGCCGTCGTTAGAAAATGTGTTAATAATTTGATAAAAGAATGGGAAGAGAGATTTAAGGTAAACAATGAAATAGAGCTTCATGAAGAGATGATGAGTTTATTTGTTGAGATAATTCTCAATACAATTTTTTCAGATGATAAAAATTCTGCGCTAACAAAACATGCCGGCGAGTTTATGGATTTGTTCCACAAGCTGAACCCTCTTTATCTTTTAAATCCCGAGAAATCTTTAAGGCTTCCTTTTCCTTCAATAAAAAAAATAACAAAAGCTAAAGAGAATTTAGATAAAGAGATTCACAAAATTTTGGATAAGAGAATAAATGAAAATATAAAACGAGATGATGTTTTGGGAATAATTCTCGAGGCAAAAGATGAAGAAGGAAAAAAGATGACAAGGCAAGAGCTATACGATGAAATTTTTACTTTATACATGGCAGGAATAGATACAAGCGCCAAAGTGATGACATGGGGATTTTATCTGCTTGAACAAAATAAAACAGAAGCACAGATTTTAAGAAAAGAAGTAGATGAGATTGTGGGAAAAAGAGATATAGAGTTTGAAGATTTTGAAAAGCTGGTTTATACTAGAATGGTATTAAATGAAACAATGCGGATGTATCCGCCTGTATGGCTGCTGCCGCGCACTGCCGAAAAAGATTTTTATCTTGACGATTATTTTGTCTTCAAAGGCAGTTCAATTTTTATCACGCCTTACCTGCTTCATAGAAATCCGAAGTATTTTGAAAACCCTGATAAGTTTGACCCCGAAAGATTTAATGCAGAAAGAAAGAAGAGTATAAAAAAATTCAGCTTTATTCCTTTTGGAGCAGGACCGCGCGTTTGTATTGGAGAAGGATTTGCTTTGCTGCACGGAGCAGTGATACTTTCTTTAATCAGCAGGAATTTTAAAATGACTTTGAAGAAGGGGCACAGAATAGCTCTTTCATCTTCTATTACATTAAGACCAAAGTATGGGATAAAAATGCACCTAGAAAAAATTTAACTTTCCCGCATAGTATAAGTTTTTTCCCGCAGAAAGTTTATAAGCTCCTGATTGTTATCAAATTTTTCCAGTTCACCTGGCTGTACTATCTCGCCAAACTTTATTTTAGTAATTGTTCCTTTTTTGTTCAGCATTTCAGAAGGCAGCTTTGCTAATCTTATATTATTGGGTAGTTTAGTGAAAATTTGATAAAGAATACTATTTCTGCCAGAGCAATACATAGGTAGCACAGGAACTTTAAGGCGGGCGATAATTTTCCCCAATACATCACTCCACTGTTTATCTTCTACTTTGCAATTTTTGAAATTGAATTGCGATACATCGCCTGCGGGAAACAATCCTATGCTTCCGCCGTTTTTAACGTAGGTTAGTAAATCCTTAATGGTTGACGCATTAGATGCAATTTTATTATCGCTGAAGGCATCTACGATAATTAAATGCGGAATTATCTGAGGTACGCCAAGAAATAGTTTATCCGCAACAACTTTAAAATCCGGGCGGACTTTTGTAAATACATTTATCATCGTAAAACCGTCTATTACACCAAGCGGATGATTGCTTGTAACTATGAAGGGACCTTCTTTAGGTATTTTTTCTAAATCGCTTTTGCTTATCTCATATTTAATACCAAGCCGCTCAAATCCCTTTTCAATAAATTCATTTCCATCAAGCTGCGATACAGGTCCGTAAAATTCATTCATCTTATCCAGCTTTAACAACTTCATCAGTATAGATACAACAATGCTGTTTTCTTTTACATTTAGAAACTGTGCAAAATCTTTTTTGGTTATTAATTGTGTAGGATGCTTAGACAAAGCTATAAAATTATTTCAACTTCGTTCACTGAAGCTAGAACTAACCGGTTATTTTCTATTAAATCTTTGATTAATTTCCAGTTGTTTGAAAAATATTTGTGGAGGTCAGAAAGCTTTTGATTTCCAAGTTTAAAATAAACAACTTTTACATGACTTTCTTCCCGAACTGATTTAAAGTAAGAATCTGAGTCTTTAGTAAGAATGATTAAATTGTTTTCTAGGGCATAGTCCCAAATTTTGTCATCGCTCATTTGAGGATTAATATCAACCAAAGGGACAAATCCATCGGTATTAAAAAATGAAAAGTTTTTCGGAAGGTTTACATCTACGAGAAATTTCATTGCTTATTCAGGCAACTGTTTTGAATGAACCTAATTCCCTATTCATGGATTTGGCTGCAAACTCTAGTGCAGCCTGAATATCTTCTTTTTCTAATACAGGATAAGCGTTTAAAATATTTTCAGTGCTTTCTCCTGCGGCTAAATATTCAAGAATAGTTTTTACGGTGATTCTTAAACCCCTGATTGTAGGCTTGCCATTACAAATTTCAGGCTTTACCGTTATTCGGTTAATCTGTTCCATATTAACAAAGATAATGAAATTTTTTCTATCTTACTCCCCATTCCCATAACCCGAATTGAATCTTCTTATCAACAGGATGTCCCGATTGCTTTAAGGCAAGCATAATCTGTCCCCTATGATGAGAATCGTGTGAAATTAAATATCCGATGAATGCAGTGCAATGGGGTTTAAATCCTTTTACTCTGCCGTTGTTATTGTTACAACTCTGTTCAATTAACTTTTCGATTGCGGCACCAGAGGCTTTAAGTTCTTTTTCAAGCAACTTTACGCTTATGGGATTTTCTTTTTCTATCTTATTCAATCCCTTTAACAAGTCCGACGCAGAAACTTTTAGCCACATTAGTCTTACATTGTGTATGTGCGCAAACTGCTCTCCGACATTTCTTCCTTTTCCGCCGGCGGTATCTTTTAGGAATTCATCTTTTAATGAGGAAAGAAGATAAAGATTAATTCTGTTGTTTATTGAGAGGGTTTCAATGAGCTGTTCAGTCATAGATTATATTAAAACTTTTATCACTACTTTTTTTACTTTCGAAACTCCATTAACCTGAATAGAAGGCATATGAATATCATCAGGTCCCAATATTAAAAAATCGCCTGTTTTCGCGGTGATAAAATCTCCTTCACCCTCCCACAACATAAAGTCGTTTTCTTCATTATATTCTTGTGATAATTTTACTTTGTCTTTGAAGACGTAGCCTATCTTTTCTTCTCCGCTTGCAATATACTGCACATCATAATATTTTAAATGAGATTCCCATTTTCCTTCCGAAAGCGGTTTTGTTTCATATTCCGTGATAATTGCGTAAATATTTTTCCCATCAAGTTCGATAATCCCATTTTCAATTAAACTGAAATCAGTAACCTGCAAAAACTCAAGTGCCTTCTTAAATCTTTCACCATATGAATAATACTGAGGTGCGTTTTTTATGTTATCGACTATCATTACACTTCCTCTTTGGTAAATTTTATATACGAAAGTATTGCAAATAAAATAAAATTTAAAGTCAGCGATAAAACGGGAATAAATATATCGTTTTCACCTTGGGGGGTGCATAAAAGTATTGTTGCAGACCACGGATAATATGGAGTGTATTTACTGCCGACAATAAGCATGCCGGAAATCATGCACATTAAAGAAACAAACAAAGCGAAAAGAATATTTCTAAAAAGCAAAGTTATAAAAAAAGTAAAAGGTATGAAGGAAAGAAGAAGAAATCCTGTTTTTAAATGACTGATGAAATAAGTAAAAAGAACCTCTCCATTCATTCCCGGGAAGCCTCCAATTAATGAAAGCGGAATGGAAAACAAATATGAAATCATTACAACGCATACTCCAAATAAAAGAGTGAATACTAATTTTCCCCAAAAGATTTTGTTCTTTGTCAGAGGCGTAAGGAGCAGGGTTTTCAATGTTCCATCCTTGTATTCTTTTAAGAAAAGATATATTCCGATAAACGCTATGAGCATGGGACCGAAGATAATTGAAAGATACGTTACATTATTGCCCATATAATAATCAATATTAAATATAGGTGAGTCTTTCGCCCGGCTTCTCATATTGAGTGTAAGAAGTAAATTGAGCAAAGGGATGAACAATGATATAAAAATTATGAGATAATTTATTTTCTCCCGCTTTATTTTCAAAAGCTCGTTTTTGATGATACTATACATTTACTTTTCACTCGTTAAATTGAAAAATAATTCTTCAAGACTATTGTTATACGTCATTGAGTACACCTCTATTCCGTTATCAAGTATCTTCTTAATATATCTGCTTGCTTCATCTTTTGAGCACCTTAGCTTAACTTCGTTTCTTTCTTTGCTTATCTTAACATCAAAGCCGTTAATGCTGCTTAAGTTTTTAATGTCCGAAACTGAAATTGTATATTCTCTTTTTTCAGAAGAAAAAAGTTCTTCGACCGTACCCTGTTTTATTAAACTTCCTTTATCTATAATCCCGATATGAGTGGCAATTTGCTGAACTTCGGGAAGAATATGGCTTGAGATAAGAATGGTAATGTTAAGTTCCTGCGAGAATTTTTTTATTAGCTCTCTAATTTTTATTATTCCTTCAGGGTCTAATCCGTTCGTCGGCTCATCAAGAATAAGAAGTTTTGGCTTGTTCAACAAAGCAAACGCAATTCCTAATCGCTGCTTCATGCCAAGTGAAAACTTTTCGAATGGCTTATTTTCACTGTGAAGTTCTACAATCTCCAGACATTCTTCCACCCGTTTTTTATCTGCTGTTCCATAGTAAGACTGGAATAACGCCAAGTTTTCTTTAGCGGTAAGATTTGCATAAAATCCCGGCGACTCAATTATTGCCCCGGTATTTTTTAAAATAAACTCTCTGTCGGTCTTTATACTCTTGCCAAATACATGACAGCTTCCGCTATCAGAGCGGATAAGTCCGGTGATTATTTTTAAAGTTGTGGTTTTGCCCGCTCCGTTTTTCCCCAAAAATCCGTAAACAGATTTTTCCGGGACTTCCAGATTTACATTTTGTAAAACCTGCTCTTTTCCGTAAGACTTACAGAGTGATTTTGTTTCTATTGTATAATTATCCATTGTATAAATTCATACGCTTTTAGACTCATTCTGTTACGGAGGGGTTTCAATAATCTACTCCCGTAATTTCTTGAATTAATTGATAAATGAAAATATATTGGTTAATAATAATAACTATACCCATGAAAAAACTTTCTCTCGCAGTTTTTTTATTTCTTTTCAGCGTTTCTCTGAGCGCGCAGGAAATAGACGAAGCGTACTCCGGTGCAAATGACACCGAAAACAAAATTCTTGACATTATGAAAGAGGTGAACAGAAAATATGAACTTACAGATAATATCCTGTCTGAAGGAGAAGTAAAAATAAAAGCTCCGGGAGGAGTGGATGAATCTGCTTCTATAGAAATAAGAGCAAAGAAAAAAAATGATTTGTGGTTTAAAATTGACGGTCCGCTTGGAGTAGATGTTGCAACTGCATATTTTGGCAGAACTAACTTCACGTATCTTAATTCTCTCAATGATTATTCAATCACGGGTCCGACAAACTTTGCTAATATTAGCGCTGTTACACGCATGAGAGCTTACTATGATGACCTTATGAATGCGTTTACGGGAACAGTAAAAATTGTAAAATTTAAGAACGATGCGCTTGAGCTTCAGGAGCTTGGGGGAACCAATGTCCTCATTTTTAAAACAACGGACGATAAAGGAATTGTCATACAAAGAAAATATTATGTTGACAAAACCACATACGTTGTGAGTAAAGTTGAGTTCTGTAATATTGCGGGGCAGGTGCAGTCGAGCATTTCGTTTTCTAATATTGTAAATAATGGAGATGGCTGGTATGCGAAAACAGTTGATGCCAGTAATCCGAAAAAAGGGGAATACGTGAAACTTATTATAGAAAAATTTCACACCAATCAGCCGAACCTTAGTTTTTATGTAAATATTCCGAGCGGAGTAAAGAAGAAAGTCTGGAAAAATTAATGAAAAAATCCTTATACATTTTAATAGTTATTCTTTCATGTGTATTTTTTTCATGTGATGATTCGATTAAGAACTTACTTGATAAGCAAATTGCAGGAACAGATATGGTAAAGCTTTATTTCTATGATAAGACAGGAAGGCTCACAAACAAAAATAACATCATTACGGTACAGGATAAAGAAATAATCGCAAAACTTTTGCAGGCTATTTCGGATGAAACAGCAAAAGATAATAAATGCGGCTACAACGGTTCTATGGAGTATTTTAAAGAAGGCAAGTCTCTGTTGACCTCCGAGTTTAACTCGCTTCCTGAATGTTCAAACATTATTTTTAGATTAAAAGATAATATGTACTCTAAAAAATTATCTGCCGAAAGCACTGTTATTCTTAATAAGTATTACGAAATGATTGAATCACAAAATAAAGCCTCCTTAAAGTAAAAAATGAAAAAATTCGTTTTCATATTTCTTTTCTTTGCTCTCAAAGTTTTTGCTCAAAACACACCTGATGAATTGATGGATACGGGCAACGAATATTTTGCTAAAGGAAATCCTCAAAAAGCCGCAGAGTATTACACGCAATATATAAATGTGTTTAAGGACAGTTCAAGAGGTTATACAGCCAGAGGCAACGCTTATTTGCTGCTTCGGGATTTTAAGTCAGCGCTGGTGGATTTTAAAATGGCGCTCTTTCTTGACTCAAACAATTCAAGAGCATATTCAGGACGCGGCACTTGTTACTTTTTTATAGGCAGCATAACCGATGCCGTTAGGGATTTGAATAAATCTATCGCGCTTGACCCAAATGCTATTCTTTCGTATCAGACTCTTGCAAGCATATACACTTCTGAAGGAAAGTTCAGTGAAGCTCTTTTGGCTGCCGATAATGCTTTAAGAATTAACCCCAACGAAGGTGAGTCTTACAGGATTAAAGGCACTGTGTATTATTATATGAATGATACTTCTAACGCAATTGCGTATCTTGATAAGGCAGTTGAAACAGCCCCCGATAACCCAAGGATGTACACAACGCGCGGAGCTTTTTTTAAAGATATAGGCAGGCTTGACTTGGCTATGGCTGATTATGATAAGGCGCTTCAGATTAACCCTGAAAACGCAGAGGCGCTGGCTAGAAAAGGAATAGTTTTTTTGCTTCAAAAAAAATATCAAGAAGCCGTTGACTATATGGAAAAAGGATTAAAACTTGACCCGGGATTAGAAGGCGGGATAAAAAAATATCTTGATGAAGCAAAAAGTAATTTGAAAAAGTAACCCCCTATGAAAAAAATTTATCTTCTCATTTTTTTCGTTATTTTTATTTTTTCCGGCTGCTCGAAAGAAGATAAAGAGCAAAGCGGAGAAATAAAAATAGAACAGCAAAATAATCCTCCCTCTTCGGAAAAACCGTCAGAAGAACCCAAAAAGGAAGTAAAAGCCGATGAGCTAAAGACAGATGCTAAACAGCAAACCCAGCAGACACAAAAACAGGAAGCTGTCTCGATAAAAGCAAATCAATCTTCAAAATACATTGGCAAGCATGCTATAGTTACAGGATTTGTTGCAGACGTTTTCAGAAATGAAAAAGTATCTTATATGAATTTTGATGCAAAATTTCCTAAAAATACTTTTGCCGCAGTGGTTTTTAAAGATGATTTTGAAAAATTCGGCGACCTGAACCGTTTTAAAAATAAGACTGTTGAAATAAGCGGAGTAATTTCAGAGTACAACAGAAAGCCGCAGATTATATTAAAAAACTTATCTCAAGTAAAGATTATAAACTGATTTGTTTAAATCAAAATTTATAGACCTTCTCGCAGCATTTTCACACGATGAAATAAAAGAGTTTGACAGGTTTTTAAACTCGCCTTTTTTTAATCGTGATAAAATGATTTTGCAAAGTTTCAGGTTTATCAAAAAATTTTATCCTGAATTTAATAATCCAAAATTTACAAAAGAAAATTTTTTTAAATTTCTCTATCCCGGGAAGCAGTATAATGATTCCAGAGTAAGAAATATTCTTTCTGACTTATTGAAGCACGGGCAGGATTACATTACAATAAAGTTTACCAGAAGCAATCCATTTGTTGAAAACACATCTGCGCTTGAAGCATTAAGCGTCAGAATGCTCGATACTCTTTTTATAAAAAAAATAAGCGAGGCGTACGATTCTATTGATATAAAAAAACATGACCCTGATGAAATTTTTCTTTATCGCAAGAAACTGGAAGACCTTAAATATGATTTTTTCTTCCGTCGAAGTAAAGAAGATAAGGGAGTTGATACCACCACAAAAAGAGGCGAAAACCTTGTTTTCTTTTTCATTCTGAAAATGCTGAAGTTGAAAACTTTATTATACACTAATGAGCATAATTTTAATATAAAACCTAATGCCGGTTTACTTAATGAAGCATTTGAAAACATCAATCTTGAGGCGTTGTTGGAGTATATAAAGAAAAATTATCCCGAAGAGTATCCTGTTCTTGCTGTGCATTACTATTTTTATATTGCGCAGACGGATTTTTCAAAAACGGATTATTACTTCACTGCCGAAAAAATTTTTTCAACTAATCTGGAAAAATTCGGGCTGCGGGAACAATCTGAAATGCTTCATGCTTTTGCATCGTTGTGTATTGATTATATTCATCTTGGAAAGTTTGAATTTAATAAATATTTGCTTGAAGTGTATAAAAAGATGGATAAGTACCAGTTGTTTTCTGCTCCTGATAAACCTCAAGTGATAACTCTTCTGGGTTTTAGAAACATCGTTTTGATTGCTAAAGAGGAAAAAGATTATGACTGGCTGATATGTTTCCTTGAGAGGAATCTTGATAAGCTGCCAAAAGAGTCGCAGGATAACATGAGGGATTTTTGTTACGCCTTAATGGAGTACGACAAACAGAACTATCCAAAAGCTCTGGAATACATCAGCAAAGTGAAATACGAATTTTTTTATTTCAGATACGACGTGAAAAATCTTCTGCTGAAATGTTTTTACGAACTTGATATGTTCGAGCAGGCGCTATATCTGATTACAAATTATAAATTGTTCTTAAAGCAGAATAAAAATATCTCAAAGGATGCAAAAAGAATATATTCGCAGCATATAAGGTCAATCGAAAAAATTACAAAACTTAAAATGAAGTACGATGAATTTGAAGCAGTAAAACTGAAAGACGAAATGAAGACAATGGTGCCGCAGTCTGTGAAATGGGCGCAGGAAAAACTTGATGAGCTTACGAAGAAAAACAAAAAGAAAAAATAATCACCTCCGTACCGGCTTATCGCTGCGCGGAGAAAATCCAGGAAGCATTAGACTTGCCTTTCCGGTTTCAGTTTCCGGTGAGTATGCGCCTTTTACGCTTTTTTCAATTCTGATTTTACTTACGTTGTTTTCCGTCTTATCAAAATAAATATAAATATTTTCTCCCTCGGAATTATTTACTCCATTAGCTTTTTTCTCTTCATAAATAAAATAAACGCTTGAGGCATTTCCCATTGCGCGTATTGAATCAGCTTTGTCATCTGATATGTAAACCGAAATATCACGCGAACGTATCTGGTCATATCTATCAATAAAAAGAGAATCTCCCTGCGAAATCATGAACGATGGCTTTGTGTTTGGTATGTTCAGCTTTCTCACAAAAATACTTTGTAGTTTATTACCGGGAAGCTCGGCGTAAATTGAGTCTCCCGTTATCTGCATTTTATCCTGCCAAACAATCGGCTCTTTTTCCAGCGCAACTTTTGCAGAGTCTTTAAAATAAATTCCCCTCCCACACTTGGCATAAAAATTTGTTCTTATTACATCTACGCTGTCTGTTGCAATATAATACTCCGGCTTTGTTCTGAACGCCTCCATAAACGAACTATATATATAAAGTGTGTCGGGAGTTTTTTTGTCAATTTGAACGAGTTTGGATTTTCCTGAAAGCTTTGTATAATTTTTCAGCTCATAATTTTCAAGCGCATTCCCGAATAGAACCGTGTTGTTGTTTATGCTTTCAACCTTCACATTACCTGCGGCATACGACTCTTTTTTATCGGAGTAATGTGTTAACGTATCCGAATAAATTATCGTCGAATCGCTGTTAATCACAACTTTTTCATAGGCAAAAGTTTTGAACTGTCTTTTATAAAAATCTATGTTCTCAGCAGTAACGACAGCAGAATCAGTTGTAACGACTACATTGCCCTTTGCAAATGAATCTTCCGTGTTCCTGAGATAAGTTAGATGAGAGGAGGTAATTTTATATTCTGGATTGACTATTATCACATCTCCGTGAAACTCAGCCTTAGCTTCATTGAAATAATACACTCCGCTATTAGCTCGCAATGTTGCGTTTGGGTCTTTCAGCGTAACACCGTTCTCTCCTGTGGCGCGCTTATCATTGCCGTAATAAATTCCCCTTGAAGTAAACAAGGATAATGTATCCTGATACATCTTTACATTGCCGCGAAGCTCAACTTTATTCTGGTCTATATATTGTGTAGCTGAGTTACAGTAAACGGTTATGTTTCCCTGCTTGAACTGAACATTGCCGCTTGCAATCCGCACCGTTACTCCATTTTCGGTAGAACCGGAAAGAGAATCCGCATGAATAAGTTCTACTTTTTCCTGCGCAAAAATTTTCGTACAGGAAAAAATCAAAAAAACAATCAAGCAATATTTACTTATCAAATACACCGCTAACTTTATAAATTTTATAGTTTGATAAATTCTGGTCAGACTCAAACCCGACACCTTCAACTCTTTCTTTAGGGGTCGTAATTTTCACAAATACATCGGAATAAACTTTTTGTGTTTTATTTTTCCATAGGAGCTTTGATGTCTTTAGCTCGCTTCCGGTTTTGTTCACAACTCTTACGCTGTCATATATTTCAATATCTTTACTGTTGTCTTCTACCCGCCCTCTATTGCCGGTCAATGTAGAAACTATCTCACCGTTCTTATAAAAATCAACAACGGCTCCACTGTCAATAACGGTATATCCTTTATCGCTGTAAGCAGAAATATGTCCTGCCTTTAAAATTGCTTTTACAAATCCCGAGTCGGAAAAAGTTACAACGGAGTTCCAGCTTTCCTGAATTGGAACATTATCGGAAGATAAGTCAGACTTCGGCGGTTCAAATTTATTTTCGCAGGATATGAATATTACAGAAAGAAAAAAAAATACTATGTAAAATATTTTTTGCAATTTATAGCCCTTCTTCTATCAGTCTGTGCATGTGTAAAATCCCCAGTACCTTTCTCTTCTTATCTGCAACAATCAGCTGCGTGATTTTGTTCTCTTCCATAATTTCAAGCGCAGTGCGGGCAAGTATATTCGGCGGAATAATTTTCGGAACGGAATTCATTATATCTTTTGCTTTTATATTTTGCAGCCCATCCATATTTTTTTCCAGCAGTCTTCTTATATCGCCATCGGTTATTATCCCTGCAACTTTATCTTTTTTCAGTACGCACGTACATCCCAGTCGCTTTGAAGAAATCTGGTAAATTATATCTTTCAGGTTTGCATCAACACTAACTTTCGGAATATTGTTTTCATCCTGCAGCAAATCACTCACTTTAAGCAAAAGCTTTTTGCCCAGAATTCCACCCGGATGAAATCTTGCAAAATCTTCCCTCGAAAAATCTCTTTTTTGGAGCAGCGCAATTGCAAGCGCATCGCCAAGAACAAGAGCAGACGTAGATGATGATGTCGGCGCAAGATTGTGAGGACATGCTTCAACTTTTACAGAAGCATCTAACACAATATCGGATAATTTTGCAATCTCTGAATTCATGTTTCCGATGATTGCAATTATTTTGAGCTTGAGAGTTTTTAGCAGCGGAATTATTTGAGTAACATCTGATGAGTCTCCGCTTTTGGAAATAACAATTACAATATCGCCGTCCCGAAGTATGCCAAGGTCGCCATGTATGCTATCTGCAGAGTGTAAAAAAATGGAATATGTTCCGGTCGAGTTAAACGTAGCTACAATTTTCTGCGCAATGATTCCTGATTTCCCCACGCCCGTAACAACAACTTTTCCTTTGCATCTGAAAATAAGCTCGACCGCCTCCGCAAAGTTTTTTGCAAATGCAGTATCGTTAAATCTTTTTTCGAGAGAGTTTATTTCCCTCTTTTCGATTGTAATAACTTTCTTTCCGTTTTTAATGATTTCTGCTTCTGATTTTTTTGCGGGCACGTTTTCTAAAATTGACTTAAAAATCTTAATTTAATTTGAGAAATTAGCTATAATACTCGTTTAATAAAATAACATTAATAATGAAGAAAGGCGATGAGCTGATACTTGATGTAATTGAGCTAAATTCCGAAGGCAAAGGTGTTTCAAAAACGGAAGAGGGATTTGTAATTTTTACAGATAAAGTTCTGCCCGGTGATAAGGTAAAAATTCAGTTAAGGAAAAAGAAATCAAACTACGGCGAAGGAAGATTAATTGAAGTTTTAGAACCTTCTGATTACAGAATAGAGCCTCGCTGCCAATACTTTGGAACATGCGGCGGATGCAAAATTCAGAATTATTTTTACGAAAAGCAGCTTGAGTTTAAAACTGAAGCGGTCAGAACAGCATTTAAAAGAATAGGTGGATTTGAAAATCTTGAAATTCCTCCGGCGCTGCCTAGTGAAAATATTTTTTACTACAGGAATAAAATGGAATTTTCTTTTTCCGATGACAGATGGCTGATGGCAGAAGATATAGATAAAGATACGAGAGAAGAAAAAGAATTCGCGTTAGGACTTCACGTGCCGAGATTTCATTCAAAAATAATTGATATTAAAGAGTGCTTTTTACAATCAGAGGTATCTAACAGAGTTTTAAATTACACGCGTGAATTTTTAAAAAGCAGAGGAGTTAGCATTTATACTACAGAAACTCATTCAGGCTTTTTAAGATTTTTAATTATCCGCGAATGCAAAAACTCGGCTGATTTTATGGTCTCATTAATTACTTACGATTATAATGAGCCGTTAATAACCAAGTATGCCGAAGGATTAAAGAATATAGCACCGGAAGTAACGACATTCATAAATGCAATATCAAGCAAAAAAGCGCAGGTAGCGTTCGGTGAGGAAGAGAAAATCGTCTTTGGTAAAGGGTATATAGAGGAAGTTCTCAATAAAGATAGCGGATTAAAGTATAAATTTAAAATTTCTGCTAACTCATTTTTTCAGACCAATACAAAGCAGGGAGAAAGATTATACGATATTGCTGCAAAGGCAGGGAATTTTGAAAAAACAGATAAAGTATTGGACTTATATTGCGGCACAGGTTCTATTTCAATTTTTATTTCCGATGAAGTTGCAGAAGTGAAGGGTGTTGAGCTTGTGGAAGACTCAATCAAAAATGCTTTCCAGAATAAAGAGCTGAATAGTATTTCCAATGTAGATTTTGAACTGGGTGATATAAAAGATTTTCTGCTTTCCAATGATGTACGCGAACTTCATAAATATAATAAAGTAATTCTCGACCCGCCGCGTGCAGGACTGCATCCGAAAATATGCGAGATACTTTCAGAAAGTGATTTTGAAAAAATTGTTTATGTAAGCTGCAATCCCGTTACACAGGCAAGGGACTTGCAAATCATCTGTTCACAGGGAAAATATAAAATAAATTCCGTCCAGCCTGTTGATATGTTTCCACATACGTACCATATAGAGAACGTGGTGGATTTAGTAAGAGTGTAAACCATAAAGTAACTTATATGAAATTATTTTTATTTTTGATTTTAGCTTTGTTAAATATTTCCTGTAGTCAGATAATTAGTTCTGTATCTGCTCAAACTCCTGTAATTTATTTTTCAGGAGAATATTCACGAGATGGAAAGAGCATGGATATTAAATTTTTATATACTAAAACATTCGTAAAAGATACTTTAATAAATAATTCGGATTTTAAAAAATTCAAATGGGAAAAATTTAAAAACTTTAATGATAAACACGAAGTGTACTATGAATACGAAAGGCTAACTCCTGATGAATATACTTTACTTGACGGAAAATTTAAAATGGTTCATAAATTAAAATTAAAACCCGAAGAACACAAGGGTGTTCTTTTCGGAAATGAGGAAAACATCGGCTATGAGTATATAGATACAAGGTCATATTCTCCTAAGCCTGAATTTGTACCGGATGCACATTCCCCGATAAAATATTTTTCAACCGCGGATAATAATATTTTTATTTACTGTGAAAATGGAGATGAAAAAAAAATTGAAATAAGTATGAATAAAGAAGAGTTAAAGAAGGCGCTTTCAGAAAATTATTTTAAAACTGCTGCTGAAATCTTATTGAGGAAAGATTCTGTGGAAGCCGATTACGATGTTCAGCCGGGTGATGAAATACAGATTATTTATGCTACTGAGCAGGTGAGTTTTAAAAGCGAAGGAACCCTTGGCGATAAAAATTCAATTAAAGGCGAACAAAAAAAACTTCCTTCTAAAAAAGAAATTACAACTATAAAATGTACGGATGTAAAAAATGAAGGAAAGAAGAAATTTATTACTCTGGATATAACTAAGGTAAACTCAAAAACTAATAAAAACGAAAATTCAACATCCAACGTACAAATAGAGGAAAATGGTGATGTACTTATGGAAAATCAGCTAGTGGGAAAAAAGCAGATGTACAAGCTAGATTTTAAAATTGACAGTCTTGATATCTCAAAAATACCCGAAGAGTACGAACAAAGTAATATGACAAAAAATTTTATTACTTTTACCGGGATAACATATGATACCTTAAGCGGAAAACCATTTCCCAGAATCGTTTATATAAATTCTGCAAATTACTATCAGATGTATTATTTAACCTATTTTCCCGTTCCTTACATCGAGTACCCGGGAACACAAGCTTCAATTACATATGTAAAGCTAAAAGGAAAAGAATATGGGAAAAAAGAATAACTATTAAAAAATGCAGCCAACCCCTACTGAAAAATTCTATCTTCAAAAAAGTAAACTCGACCGAGTATTATTTATTCTTGGAGCTTTATGCTTTATTACAGTTTGCGTTCTTACAATTACTTATGCAGGATTTACAACTCAGCCGCGAGGAGAAATTAAAGTTGTTTTAATTCCTGATGCGCAAACTTTATGGATTATAAATATTATACTCGGGATTGCAGGAGGAATTTTAGCTGACTTCAGAAAATTCTTGGCATCTGCGCCGGCGGGACTTATCACAAGTTTTGCTATTACCGGAGTAACTCTCGCTTACATTTCTTTCCGCGAATCTTTGATTAGTATCGAACTGCTTATACCGCTTTTTATTGGAGCAGTTTGCGGAGCGTTGGTTTATAATCTGTTTCTTCGTTTATTTTACAATAAAAAATAGCGGGGGGAACTTGTCATAAAGCAGTTGAAAAGCTGAAAGAAACCCAGAAATTTCTGTAAATACAAATAAAAATATTTTTGCCTATTAGCAGTAATAGGTAACTTTTGATTTACTTTGGAATTTATTATTTATATTTTGAGAAGTAAGTAGTTCATTTGCTGAATGCTTTGCAAAAATTTACTAAGAGTGAATTAGCGTTCTTTCAAAATGTTACAATAATGTTACTTTTTCCGGCAGCTGCCAAAAAAATAGAAATGTTACAAAAATGTTACTATTCAAAAAGCGAAAAGCAAAATATTGAAATAGCATTCGTCCAAAAAGCGCAAAAATGCCACTTTTTCCAGCAGCTAAAATAGAAATGTTACAATAATGTTACTTTTTTCGGTACAAGAAACCACATAAGAATGTTACAAAAATGTTACTTTTTAGGCAGCTGAACAAAATCCGAAATTCCGAGTATTAAAAAGAACTAATAATTTAAATCCCGCAGTATGAAAAAACTTTGTCTTTTATTCATTTTAGTCCTCACTTCTCTCTCCCTTAAAGCTCAAATTCCTTCAAAGGTTAATATTGACGACTATGAAAAGCTCGTAGCCGAAGCAAAAGAGCACCGCAAAACACGGTTGCTTACGCTTGACCAGTTCAACGAAGAAGCTAAAAAGCAGGGGGTGATCATCCTTGATGCGCGATCTGATAAAATGTATAATGCAAAGCACATTAAAGGAGCTGTGCATTTGAATTTTTCTGATTTCACCCAGGAAAATCTTGCGAGAATAATTCCTTCATACGATGCGAAAATTCTGATTTATTGCAATAATAATTTTGATAATGATGATAAATTTTTCCCTACAAAAATGGTGCAGCCGCAAATACTCAATTTGCAGGTAATTCAAAATGCTCAGATAAAAGGAGAATCTGAAACGGTCAATATTATAGATGAGACAAAACAAAACGAAACAAAATCCGGCGTGGAAGTCATCAAATTAAAGCCTATTACTCTTGCATTAAATATTCCAACGTATATCAATCTTTACGGCTATGGATATAGAAATGTGTATGAACTATCTGAATTTGTAAGTGTTTATGACAGCAGACTTGTATTTGAAGGGACGGAGATTAAGAAATAAATATTGTTTTATAGGCTGTTTATAGCAATATACGATTTTTAATATAAAACTAACTTGAAAACAACCTCAAAGTTGTCTATTTTTGTAGACACCATTGTAGGGTGGTGAAACTGGCAGACACACCGTCCGGTCTCGACGGCGGAGAACATGGGAAAAATTTTCTTTGTAAAAAGAGGGCTAACTACTCCTTGAAGGTTCGAATCCTTCCCCTGCAGCTTAAAATTAAAAAAGCTCAGATTGCTCTGAGCTTTTTTCGTTAACATCAGTTATTTATGTTCTTTCAGGTTTGCTCTTGCCGCAGCCAGTCTTGCAATCGGCACTCTGAACGGCGAGCAGCTCACGTAATCCAGTCCTAATCTGTGGCAGAATTCTACCGAAGCCGGCTCACCGCCGTGCTCTCCGCAGATTCCGATTTTCAAGTCATGTTTTACTCTTCTACCTTTTCTAACCGCATGTTCCATCAGAACTCCAACGCCGTCTAAGTCAATTGATTCAAACGGGTCGCCCTTTAATATTCCTGTTTCAACATAATAAGGAAGGAACGAACCCGCATCATCTCTTGAAAGCCCGAACGTCATCTGCGTTAAGTCATTCGTTCCGAACGAGAAAAATTCAGCATGCTCTGCTATGTGTCCTGCTGCCAATGCTGCTCGGGGAATCTCGATCATTGTTCCTACTTTATAACTTATCTTCACGCCTTTTTCCTTCATAACTTCATCAGCTACTTTTCTTATTACTTCGGCTTGAGTCTTAAATTCATTTTCATGACTGATAAGCGGCACCATAATTTCAGGCACTACTTTCAATCCCTCTTTATGAACAACTGCAGCAGCTTCAAATATCGCGCGCGCCTGCATCTCGGTTATTTCAGGATACGAGATACCAAGCCTGCAACCTCTGTGTCCGAGCATCGGATTGAACTCTGTTAGCGAGTCAATTTTATATTTAATTTCATCTACGTGCGTACCAATCATTACAGCCAGCTTGCGGATTTCAATTTCCGTGTGCGGTAAAAATTCATGCAGTGGTGGATCGAGAAGCCTTATTGTTACAGGCCTCTGTTTCATCACTCTGAAGATTTCCACAAAGTCCAGTCTCTGATAAGGAAGCAGTTTATCTAATGCTTTTCTTCTTCCTTCTTCGCGGTATGCGAGAATCATTTCGCGGACAGCATCAATTCTATCACCTCCGAAGAACATATGTTCCGTACGGCAAAGTCCAATACCTTCTGCTCCGAAAGCAACAGCGTTTTCAGATTGGTCAGGCTGGTCTGCATTTGTTCTCACATGAAGTTTTCTGTTTTTATCAACCCATGTCATAAATTTGTCATAATATCTGAATATTTTTGATTCTGCCGGCTTCATAGTTTTATCAATCAAAACCTGCAATACTTCAGAGGGTTTTGTTTCCAGCATTCCTACGATTATTTCACCTGTCGAGCCGTCAATGGATAGATAATCACCTTCTCTTACTTCCTGAGTTTTTCCTTTTACTTTTAGAACTTTAAGCAGGTAATCAATTTCCAGTGTGCCTGCACCTGCAACGCAGACTTTCCCCATCTGTCTTGCTACAAGAGCTGCGTGGGAAGTCATACCGCCTTTTGAGGTTAATATTCCTTCTGCGGCATTCATACCTCTGATATCTTCGGGAGATGTTTCAATTCTTACAAGAATTACTTTTTCGCCGCGTGCTTTCGCGTTAACGGCATCATAAGAATTAAAATACACTTTTCCGCTTGCGGCTCCGGGTCCTGCGTTCAATCCTTTTGCAAGTAATCTTCCGCTTCTTATTGCTGTTTCTTTTTCCTTTAAATCAAAGATTGGTCTTAAAAGCTGATTTAATTGTCCCGGCTCTACCCTTAGAATAGCTTCTTTTGCATTGATAAGTTTTTCTTTAACCATATCTACCGCTATTTTGATTGCAGCAAGTCCTGTCCTTTTTCCTGCCCTGCATTGAAGCATGTATAATACTTCTTCCTGTATGGTGAACTCAATATCCATCATATCATGGTAATGAAGTTCAAGAGTCTTTCTCACTTTTTCAAGCTGGTCATAGATTTTTTTGTTTTCCTTTTTCAACTCTGAAATAGGAAGAGGTGTTCTTATGCCGGCGACAACATCTTCTCCCTGCGCATTCATTAAGTACTCACCGTAAAATTCGTTTTCACCTGTAGAAGGATTCCTAGTGAACGCAACGCCCGTGCCGGATGTATCACCCATATTTCCGAATACCATTGCCTGCACATTAACAGCTGTTCCCCACTCTACCGGAATTTTATTCAGCTTTCTGTAAACAATAGCTCTGTCGTTCATCCATGATCTGAACACAGCGCCAACGGCTCCCCATAATTGCTCCATCGGATCATCAGGGAAATCCATTCCTGTACCTTTTTTAATAGCTGCCTTAAACTCTATTACAAGCTCCTGCAAATCTTCTGCATTAAATTCCAAATCGTTTGTAATGCCTATCTGTTTTTTCTTTTTTTCGATTATCTCTTCAAAGGGGTCAATCTGGTGCTTATCCGTAGGCTTTAAATCCAATACAACATCTCCGTACATCTGAACAAACCTTCTGTATGAGTCATAAACAAATCTCGGATTATTCGTTTTCTTTATCATGCCCTCTACGGTTTTATCATTCAAACCGAGGTTTAAAATCGTATCCATCATGCCGGGCATTGATGCGCGCGCGCCTGAACGAACAGAAACAAGCAAAGGATTTTTTACATCGCCGAACTTGCTTCCCATTACCTTTTCTACTTTTTTCAGCGCATCAAGTACCTGTGATTTAAGTATAGAAGGGAATTTCTTTTTGTTGTCATAATAATAAGTACAAACTTCTGTTGTTATCGTGAAACCTGCCGGGACAGGAAGTTTTATATTTACCATTTCTGCAAGATTGGCTCCTTTGCCCCCAAGGAGATTTTTCATTTTCGCGTCGCCTTCGGCTTTGCCCCCGCCAAAGAAGTAAACGTATTTTTGCGGCATATTATTATTAATTTTGAGTTGTTGGATTTGTAATTTTAAGTAACAGATTTTCAGGGTGAAGTTATCCCAATAACCACTTATTAAGAACTTTCCTCTGCCCGTCAGTCATGTTTTCAATTTCCGATATTTCATACAATGGAATAGCCGGTGTTAGTATAATATTAAATTCCCTCATGAATCCTTTTCTGTTTATCAGAACTTTTACTTCATCATTTAATTTATAGTTCTTAAGAATTTTATCGTAATCTTTTTCAATCCGTACATCATTGATTGCAATTATTTCATCTCCATTATTAAGTCCGGCAGTATATCCGCTTCCGCCTTCAAACACTTTTGCAACTATTACTTTACCGGAGGTTTGATTGATTTCAATATCAAATGTAAGGTGATTTTCTCTTGTATTCACTGCCTGCAGCCCGGCTTTTTGTAAGTAGTTAAAGAGGGGCAGTTCATCAAGTCCGGCAAGATATTTATCCCAAAATTCAGATAAATCTTTTCCTGCAAGCTCTTCGCAGATTTCTTTTATTCTTTCATTGGTAAATCCTTTTGAGGGATCTTTTTTATAATCTTCCCACAAAGTTTTTAAAGCATCATCAAGGGATTTTTCACAGTTGCTTGAAGTGATAATTTCTATATTAAGCATCAGCGCAACCAGCGCGCCTTTGGTATAGTAAGATACCGTCGAATTTTTTGAATTTTCATCCTGCCGGTAATATTTTATCCACGTATCATAGCTCGACTCAAGCAGGGTCTGGTTAAATCTTCCCTGAAACCGCATAATATCATTTACTTCCTTTTCAATAAATTCATAGTATCCTTTGTTATCAAGAACGCCGCACCTTCTAATGAAAATGTTATCGTAAATACTGGTCCATCCTTCGGCTTCCCAGAGACCGAAGGTATAATTTTCGTTATCATAATCGAACGGACCAAGCTCGAGAGGTCTTATTCTCTTTACATTCCATAGGTGAAAGAATTCATGTGATACAAGCCCAAGAAATTGTTTATAAGATTTATCATCCGTGAAGCTCCACCTTGGAAACTGAACCGCAAAAGAGTTTAAGTGCTCAAGACCTCCGCCCCCTTTTTCTACAAGGTGGCAGATGTAAGTATAATGCTTATACGGCATTCCTCCGAAGAAATTTATCTGAATCTCGGCAATGCGTTTAAAATCTTTTACCAAAGTTTCTTCATCATAATTTCCTCTTCCGTATAAACAAATGAAATGCTTTGTTCCTAAAATTTCAAATTCAAGTATGTTCTGATTTCCTATCTCTATAGGAGAATCAGCAAGCACATCGTAGTTATCTGCTTCGTAAAGGTTGTCGCCGGTTTTTTCCAAGCCTGTTGAAATACTCTTCCAGCTTGAGTGCGGATTTACTTTAACGGAGCATTTTTCATTCTCCATCCCTTTGGCAGACATGAATACATTAGAGCAGTTTATAAAAGCGTGTTCATCGTTTATCTCGCTTGTTCTTACTGTGAGTTCATTGCAGTAAACCTTATATTTTACAGTAAAAGAGTCCTCTCCGTTTGTTTCTACCAGCCAATGATTTTTTCTGGTTTTACAAATGGCGAGGTTTTTTCCTGAAGCGGAAAATGCCTGAACATTCTGAACCTGACGGGCAAACTCTCTGACCATATATGAACCGGGAGTCCAAACAGGAAGAAAAAGAGTAACCTTGTCAGAGCTTATTTTGTTAAAATTTATTTCAATCTCGCAGTAATGTGTTGCAGGATTTGCAAAAGAAATTGTGTAATTAATAGAGTGTAGCAAGAGGTAAAATTTGAATTTATTCTAATGAGGATTATACATCAAGAAAGCTTTGTTCTTCTTCTTTAAAAATCTCAAGAACTTCTTTACTTGTCTTTGATTCAGAAAGCCGCTGGCGGAATTCGTCTTTGTTCATTAATCTGGAAATTCTGCTCAGCAGTTTTATATGCGCATTCAGCAAGTTTTCTTTTCCGACAAGAAGGAAAATAAACTTTACCGGCTGCAAATCAATTGATTCAAAATCAATCGGATTTTTTAATATAGCAAACGCTGCCGTAATATCGCTTATGGCATCGGTTTTTCCGTGCGGGATTGCAAATCCTTTGCCTACTCCGGTGGAAACAAGCTTCTCTCTTTCAAGAACGCATCCCCTCACCTTCTCAAGGTTTAAAATTTTACCGGAGTTGTTAGCCAAATCAACTATTTGGTTTATCGCATCGGTTTTATCTGCTGCGTCTAAGCCGACTGAAATAATACTCTCTTCTAAAATTTCACTGATTTTCATTTTTTACAACTGAAAATTTAATTTGTTTAAAAAATTTTCGGATTTTTATTCCGAAAGATAGCTTTTTATTTTTTTCTTAAAGTCTCTTATTATCGCATCGGTTTTTCCCTGCGCATCGGTTTCAACATTAAGGTGAATAATGTCGCGGCTTTTATCGGGGATACAAAGCACGGTGTCTGTTTTGTTGAATGTCAGCAGTACGCCGTCAATTAGTGTCTGATGATACGCCATATTATCTTCCATAAACCGCCTTATTACTTTTCCTTTCTCTTCTTTGGTGCACTCTATATTTTCCTTCATCATAAAAAGTCTTGGAGTATCGTCTAATATATCGTGAACGTTCGATTTAGTTTTTGCAAAAAGCTCAAGTATTTTTGCAATCGCAAACATTCCGTCTGTCGCATAAAGAAACTCAGGGAAAATAAATCCGCCCTTTGTTCCTCCTACAAACTTTACATCTTTATCATCGCATGCAGTCATCATCGCGTAGTGGCTGTCCTTTACTCTAACCACTTCAGTGCCGAATTCTTCGCATACCAAATCAATTTCCCGTGTCGCCTGAATAGGCACGGCAATTTTTTTCGTATCTGGGTTTGCCATCAAAAACATTTTCGTAATCAGCACTAAAAATCTGTCGCCGTCAACTTTTTCTCCGTCATTGTTCATTATCCATATTTTCTCTCCGCCGGAATCAATCATAAATCCAAAATTGTAATTAAGCGAGCGAACCACGTAAGAAAATTGCCTGAATGCAATATCAAATTCTTCCTGTGTTCTCGTGATTTTATCCTTATCTAAGTGAGCGGAAAGAGAAACCGTTTCAATGTTAAACTCTCCCAGTAAATCAGGAAAATATTCTGCCGTTATTCCGTGACTGTAATCAAGAACAATTTTAAATCTTCTTTTTCTAATAGCTTCGACATCGAGGCATCGCAGGAAATGCTCCTTGTATTTTTCGATAGTGCGTTCCGGGTATTTGATTGAGCCTACCATAAAAAAATCTGCTCTTTGATACTCTTCGCTGAAATATAATTTTTCTATTCCCTTAGTTTTGCTGCTAGACAAATCTTTGCCATCCTTATCAAAGAAAATTATATCGGTGGTCGCTTTGTCAAAAGGAGATTTTCTCACAAAAATTCCGCCTGAACCTGCGCCGCCTTTTAGCTCCTGCCGTAATAGCGGAATGGAAGAAACCTGCAAATCTTTTACCGTTAATCCTGCCGACATAATACCCGATGAAATAGAACGCTTAATCATATTTGAAATATCATCAATATCGCGGGCTATAACGACTTTTTTGCTTTCTCCGATAAACGCTCCGTAAACAGAGCCGAGCTTGGATGCAAACTCAGGATTAACCTGTAGGTTTGAAAGCCCGGATATTCTTGAGTCTGTAAATAATTCGTTAAAGAATGTGTCTTCATAAATCAGGCTTCGTGTTACTTTCGCATTGTTTTCAATTCTCTTTTTGTCCCAAATTTTTATGCTTGAGCTTATGAAAGCATTTTTTCCGATTTCGCAGTTATCACCTATGAAAACAAAATCGTTTACTCTTGCGTTTTCGCCGATTCTGCAATTTTTGCAGATTACGTCAAAGAGAATTCTTGCTTTGGAGCTTACATAAATGTTATCCCAGAGAATAGAATTTTTTATGCTGGCTCCAGCTTCAACAACTACATTTTTTCCTATAATGCTATTTTCAACAAATGCTGCTTCAGAAATTTTTGCAGAAGGGTCAATGCAGTTACCTTTTGCGTCTTTTACTTTTATGTAATGAAGGTCGCCTCTAAGCGCTTCAAGGTTTGCATAGATATATTCTTCAAGATTACCGACATCCCTCCAGTAACCGGTATTTTTAAAACCATAAAGCGGAATCTGGTTTGCAAGAAGATGCGGGAACAAGTCTTTGGAAAAATCAAAGTTTTCTCCGGCGGGGATATAATCAAAAATTTCTTTTTTGAAGTAATAGATTCCCGTGTTTATTGTGTCTGAAAAAACCTCTGATGAGGACGGCTTTTCTAAAAATCTTACAATTTTATTTTCGTTGTCAGTTAGGACAATTCCAAACTGTAGAGGATTTTCCGCGCTGAAAAGTGAGATTGTTGCGGTTGAATCTTTTTCCTTGTGAAAATTTCTTAAGTCCGTTAAGCTGAAATCAGTGAGCACGTCGCCGCTGATTACAAGAAAATCATCTGTGATAAATTCTTCCGCAAGCTTCACTGCGCCGGCAGTTCCAAAATCCTGTTCGGGCTTTACATAGCGGATGCTCATGCCGTATTTTGAACCATCACCGAGAAGGTTTTTTATATGTTCTGCCTGATAGTAAAGAAGCACGGTAATATCATTGATGCCGTGCGTTTTTAGCAAAGCCATAAGATGCTCCAGAATGGGAGTGTTTGCTATCGGAACAACCGGTTTTGGAATGTTATTTGTGAGAGGTCTTAAGCGTGTGCCAAATCCCCCTGCCATTACTATAGCCTGCAAGTTTTTTCTAATTAATTATTAGACTTATTTTTTATCTGAATCTTTTTTCTTGTCAAAATCAAACTTAACATCCGGTGCTTTTTCGGTTCCCGGAGCAGATTTAAAGTACGATTTTTCTTTGTAGCCGAATATCTTTGCTCCAATTATACTCGGAAAACTTTTTACAGTAGTATTATATTCCTGCACAGCATCGTTAAATTTTTTTCTTTCTACGGCGATTCTGTTTTCTGTTCCTTCAAGCTGAGACTGAAGCTGCTGGAAATTTTCATTTGATCGTAGCTGCGGGTAATTTTCCGATACAACTAATAACCTGGATAACGCAGAGGATAATTTATCCTGCGCCTCCTGATATTTTTGAAATTTTTCCGGGTCGTCTAAATCTTCCGCTTTTATCTGAATCGAACCCACTTTGCTTCTTGCATCGGTAATTTCAGTCAAAGTGCTTTTTTCAAAATCAGCCGAGCCTTTTACGGTGCTTACTAAGTTCGGGATGAGGTCAGCTCTTCTTTGGTATTGGTTTTCCACTTGTCCCCAAGCGCTATTTACTTTTTCTGATTGCTCTACTAAGGTATTATATCCGCACCCGTAAAACGAAACTGAAAATACTAATAATGAAAGTGATAAAAATAATTTTTTTGAGAGTTGAAACATAGATATGGTATTTTATATTTAAAAATAACTTTACGCCTTTTGAAATACAATTCTGTTATTTTTAAAAAAATTCCCGCCTCTGCGAAATAAAAACTCATTTTTTTGTATTAGACCTGCTTCAATTTCTTTCAGAAACAACTTTTGTTCTTGAACATTAATCCCGCATACGGAACTAAACAGGACTTAAAATTATTTATAATTTAGTTATCTTAATTTTCAATGGCATTTCACCTACGGTACATAGAAAAAAAAGAAATCTGCAAAGATACACACGCTCTGTATTTTGATATAACCGGAAAAGATTTTTACTATAAAGCAGGGCAATATGCTTCTGTTACGATTCCTATTCTTGAGGCAAAAGACGGCAAGGGGAACAAAAGGCATTTTTCGATTGCAAACGCTCCGGGAGAAAATAATTTTATAGAGATTATAACTAGAAAATCCGGCTCTGATTTTTCCGGGAAAATATTAAATCTTGTTAAAGGTGAAGAGCTTGTTTTTGAAAATCCGGCTGGAGAAATAAATGCCGATAATATTCACGGCAGCCCCGTATTCATTGCCGGGGGGACAGGCATTACCCCAGTAAGGAGCATTGTTTCTTATTGGAAAAAAAAGGGGGTTCATAAACGGATTACCCTATTTTATGCAAACCGTACGGCAGCGTGCGCTCCGTTTATGGATGAGTTTAGAATGTATGAGAGTTCTTCGTTTGAGTTTATCCCGATTTTTGAAGAGGGCGAAGAAGAGCGCTACGAAAAGGGGGTTTTTAACGAGGAGATATTTAGGAGATATACAAATGATATTTCGGCGAGATATTATTACATCACAGGACCTCCGGCTATGTTGAGCGAGGCGATAAAGATTCTCGTTAAGGCAGGGGTGCGGGATGAGAGGATTTTTATAGAGAATGTTTAGGGCGGGTTTTGGGCAGGGGTTAAGTTGCTGAAAAAACTATGGGTGAAACTTACGCCCCCTCGTAAGTTTTGAGGTAAATTATTGTTAAAACAATACTAAGGTTTTCAAATTTTTGGAGATTTGTTGTATTTACAGGAGTTTATTTTCGCGGTGGTGGGAGGTTTACAAAGTTAATAAGGTTTGTAAAGTTTGTAAGGTTTATAAGGTTTGATTTGACGGCGGAACGGACGGAAAATTTATAAGGCCGGATTATTTGCTGGTTTCCCCTCCTTGACAAGGAGGGGTTAGGGGTGGTATAAATTAGGATTGGTTTAGCTACCATTTTCAAATTAAACTAAATCTTTTTTTAATTTCCACGTCTCAAATATTTTTTTAAACCATTCGTAGAATTCTTCTATCTGTTCTATTGATTCTTTATCATCTTTTAAATCATTTCTAAATGTATTAACTGATTCCGTAACAATTTCAAAAAATCTTATATAGAACTTTTCAAGGTTGCTTTCATTAGTTGATAAAGAATCCATTGTATAATCAAAGAATTTATTTCTATTATCTTCATCCATTTTTAGCATAAAAAGATGAAAAATAAATTCTTTGACGACCTGGATTGTACTTTCTTTATTATAATTTAAATTTTTAAATAAGGAAATTGTTTTTAACGCCTCACTGCTTTTTTCAAAATTTCCATCCACAATTCCACTTAATATCACTGGAACATTAATGGGTAAAATAAAATAATTTTTTGAAATAAGTGTACTAATAGTTTTATTGAGTTCTCGTTGAGTAAATATTAGTCCAAGATTTGAATTTTGCGATATTAATGAAAAATAATTAAGAAAAGCAAAAGAACTGCAAACCAAAAGTTCAGAACTAATATTAGGAGCAAAATTAAAAAGAACATTATCATCGTAGAGTAAAAGTGATTTCTTTTCTATTGCCAAATTCAAAGACTGAGTAGATGATTTATCCAAACTCTTTAACAATTTAGGGTCTATGTAACTTTTAATTGGAGCTGAAACATAAGGTTTAATATTATTAATTATTTTATCTATTAGTTTTACTTCTTCTTTTGTTTCATCAATTGATATTGAAATTGGAATAATTTGTCCCTTAATTTTAACAACCGAATTTCTTTCTTGAGTAAGAAAGGGTTGTATTGAGTTTTTATAATTATTCAACTCATCCAAGAAATTTTGTGGTACATATATATTAGTAAATAGATATTTCAAAAAATTAAATTTATCGATGATTGTTAAAGTAATGCAACATAATGGATCAACGACTACTAAGTTGTTTTTTTCTAAATTACTAATTTCAAATTCTTTTATATTTCCGCTAAATACATGGATTTTTCCATTAGGTGTACGAGTAAGGCTATACCAGATTTCAAAAAAGGTTTTGCCTGTATACTCAACAAGTGACCCAAAGGGAAGCCTTCTGGCTATATATGTATCAAATATATCTTCTCTTTCTGCATATTCAGGTGTATGCTTTTCCAATGTTTTCAATACACTATCGTTTTCTATTTTAATCTTTTTAAGGAACTTGCTTTCTGGATATTTTTCTTCCCAATTTTCTAATAATTCATGATATTGGTTTTTTATTTCCTCGGAGATTTGATCAAAAATTTCTTTCTCTAAACAAGTCAGACAATTATGCATAAACATTTCTGCTAAACGATAGTCACTTGGATTACTAATAAATGCAAGATAAGATAATTCAATAGCTCTTTTCTTTTCATCAAACAAATTTAAATACCCGGAGATTCTACTTAAATATTCATATTCTTTATTTTTAATCATTTCGTTTACTTTCGCATTCAAAATTTTGAGAGCCTCATCCTTATTATTAACTCTAAATTCACAAACAGCTAAATTAAAAAAATACTGATAATTCTTTTCACGAATGGCTAACTCTTTAAGAAACTTAATAGCATCATAATACATTTCATTGTTAAAAAAAACATTCGCCCTAATATCGAATATAAATTTATTATATTCATTATTAGTTTCTTCTAAAGTCTTAGTTGTAATTTCTAATACCTCTGAATCTTTTCTTTGATTATATTTACAATTAAGTAGTGCTCTATAAATGTAATCTACTTCGTTTGCATTAAAGAACTTAATAAAAATATCCTCTGCCTCCTCCCATCTACCAATTTCATAAAATAAATTCCCAAGTTCAAATAATAATACATCGTTTCCTTCTTCAACTTTAGATATAGAATTTTGTAAATATTCAATAGCTTCACTTATTCGTTCAACTAAAACCAAATAATCAACTTTTTCTAGTATTAAATCTTTTTTATAAGGAAATTTTTTTTCAACTTCAGATAGAACCGTTTCAATTCTTTCATAGTCAAGTTTTGCCTCATAAATTCTACATAATTTTAAAAATAGTTGAAAATTTTCATCATTTAATTGTTCTTTGAGGTTTTCAAAAGTAATCCCATTATCTTTTAATAAATTTTCAGCCTTATCAAATTCATTACCAAAAATGTAAGCGTTTACTAAGTGCTTTAATGTAATTTTCGAGTTTGTTTTATAAGCTTTTTCAAATTCTACAATTGCCTCTTTAATCTTACCTTTATTCAATAGACAACCCCCTAAGTTAAAATGTAATTCTTCGTCAATGTAATTTGCATTTTTGCATTTAATAAAATGTTCATAAGCTTTTTCTATATTTCCAATCAATGAATAATTCATCCCTAAATAAAAGTCACATAAGCTTACTTTGTATTTATTATCTTGCCTTTCAAAAACCGAAAGTGCATTATTTAACATTTCAATATTTTCAGCAAAAAATGACTGAGAATCTGTATTTTTAATTTTTAACCGTGTGCCTATTTTATTTAAATCATTTACTTTCGGAATTATTCTACAAATTACATATTCTAAATATACATCGGGATCTTCCGTTTTTAATTCTAATAATTTTTGAAAATAGGTTAAGGCTCTTTCTTCTTTTCCTGCCCTCATAAGTCCTATTGCGCAAGTAAAGAGAACATTTCGATTATTTAAATCTTCTTCCGAAAATACTTTTAAAGCTTCTTCAATTTTATTCTCTCTTGCTAAAAATTCTGCCTTTAATATTTTTACCTCTTCATTATGTTCTACGATACTAAAATTTATTCTTATAAATTCCAATCCAAGGCTATATTCTTTTTTGAGAAGATAAAGATAAAGAAAAGATGTTTTATTTCTAAATGTATTGGTAGCATACTTTACAGCTTCTTCAAAAAAAGATATAGCTTCTTCATGTTTTCCCAAATTAATTAACGCTAACCCAGCATTTTTATATAATCTATTTTTATCACCTTGAGGAATTTTGGCTGAATTACTATAGTCATTGATCAAATTTTTATAAATCTTTAATGCAGTGTTGAACTCTTGGGTGTTATAATTTTCGTTAGCAATTTTAAATTTTGAAGTGAATTCCAAATCATTACTTTCAAAATCACTCTTCAATGAGGAAAAATTTTTAATACTATCTATTTTATCAATTTTTTCCTCTAGTCTAGCAAAGTGCTCTGAATTAATAAAATTCCCTGAATCAATTTTTGAATCAATGATGTCTAATTTTCTAGTACTAGATTGAAGAATCCCTATAATATCAGTTAACTTGTTTTCCACAATAAAGTGGTGGAATAATTTTCCTAAATCTTTTGAATTTAATATATTTTCTTTTAATGTCTCGAAAAAATTTATTATGATTTTCTTGGCAATTTGTTCAGATTCACTTTCATAATAAAAACCAGATTCTATAAATTTTTTAGATAACAATTCAATAGAGATTTCTCCATTCCCTTTCTTAAAATTCTCTAGTTCATTTATAACTTCTTTATCTTCAAAAAGTGAATAGAAATACTGTTTGTTCAGTTCTATATTTTCATTAAAATATTTATCAATAACTTGTTTAATAGTCTGGCTTAGAATAGAATCCTCAGAATCTTTGGAACTAAGTAATTTATCGTATATGAATGAAGATAAAATATTGGTCAAGATTGGAAAAGTAAAAGAATTTAATATTATTTCTACTGCTTGATTATCAAACATATAATTAAGTTTATTTTTGAAAAATATTATAAAATTTGTTTTTTAAAACAAGCGAATAATATTCAAGAAAGCCCCCTTCTACATTGAAACTCCCCGCTATTTTAGGTATTTTACAGCTTCGCTTACAAATGGTGAAATAGTGATATAGCGAAATAGTGGCATATCAAGATGATGATACAACATTGTTACATTCTTTCCGAAAAAACTTTCCGAGTGTAGAAAAAAATAGAAAAAAAATAAATTAATAATATAAAAGGAGAAACATTTTAAATGAAAAAAATCGGCATACTCTTCGGCCAGGAAAATACTTTTCCGCAGGCTTTTGTTGACAGAGTGAACTCAAAAAATATTGACGGCATCACGGCTGAGTTTGTGAATATTGATAAGGTTGTTCAGGGCGAGCTTTGCGGTTACGATGTGATTATCGACAGAATTTCGCAGGACGTTCCGTTTTACCGCGGCTTCCTGAAAAACGCAGCTATCAGCGGATGCGCAGTGCTCAATAATCCTTTCTGGTGGAGCGCCGATGAAAAGTTTTTCAATAACGCTCTTGCAACAAAGCTGGGCGTGCCAGTTCCGAAAACAGTGCTTCTTCCTTCTAACGAGCATCCCACGGATACAAACGGCGGATCGTTCAGAAACCTTGCATTCCCGCTTGACTGGGAAGGCATTTTTGAATACACCGGTTTCCCTGCCTACTTCAAACCGTTTGCAGGCGGCGGATGGAAAAATGTTTATCAGATTACCGATATGGATTCGTTCTTCAAGGCTTACAATGAAACGGGTCAGCTTGTGATGATGCTTCAGGAAGAGATAAAGTTCGATTCGTATTTCAGATGCTACTGCATTGACAGGCAGGATATAAAGATAATGCACTACGAGCCAAGAAATCCGCACCATTTAAGATACGTTGCTAATCACGATGTAAGTCAGGAACTTCTTGATACAATAAGAGATTACGTATTGAGACTGAATAACGGACTGGGATATGATTTCAATACAGTTGAGTTTGCGGTGAGGGACGGAATTCCGATTGCGATTGACTTCTGCAATCCCGCGCCGGATGCTGATAAGAATTCAGTGGGTGAAGAAAATTTTGAGTGGGTGGTGGAGTCAGCCGCTAACATGGCAATAAGAAGAGCGCAGAACCATAAAGAGGGACAGAATAATTTAACATGGGGAACGTTTGTAAGAAACTTCTCGAACGATACTCCTTTAATGAACGGCGATGTAAAAAAAAAAGTAAGTAAGAAGAAGAAATAGTTTTTGATTGTATTGGGTATTGAGTAGTGAGTATTGGGAATTTAAGAATTAAGAAATTAGATTTAAGATTTTGATGTAAGTTCAGAATTCAGATTTGTGATATAGGGTTTTCAGTAATTTTAGTATTATTTTAAAAATTCTGAAATCTGCTATCTGAATTCTGAGATGCAATGATTCTTAATTCATAATTCTACATTCATAATTGAAAAAGTTTTCCTTATCTTAGGCGAACAAAGTTTCAAACTAAAATTAACCCCGTATGAAAAGCAAGCTTTTCACATTAGGCATAGAGGAAGAATTCCAGATAATTGACCCTGAGACGCGCGAGCTGAAGTCTCACATGAATCAGATTGTTACCGAAGGGCAGTCGCGGCTTCATGACCAGATAAAGCCGGAAATGCATCAGGCAGTTGTAGAGGTGGGTACGAATATCTGTAAAGATATTCATGAGGCGCGTGAGGAAGTATCGAAGCTGAGAAGAGATATTAGTAAGGTTGCTGTTGAATCGGGAATGCGTATTGCGGCTGCGGGCACGCATCCGTTTTCGCATTGGAAAGATCAGGAGATAACAGATCATCCGCGCTATCACGAAATACTAAACGAAATGCAGGAGACTGCAAGAGCGAATTTGATTTTCGGTTTGCATGTTCACGTTGGGATTGATAATAGAGAGACGGGGTTGCAGCTGATGAATGCGGCGAGATATTTTCTTCCGCATATATTTGCGCTGAGCACAAACTCACCTTTCTGGCTGGGAAGAAACACGGGATTTCATTCGTACAGGACGAAAGTGTTTGACAAATTCCCGCGCACGGGAATACCGGATTTCTTTTCAAGCTTGGCAGAGTATGAAAATTATGTAAATGTACTTATCAAAACAAAGTGCATAGATAACGCAAAGAAAATCTGGTGGGATATAAGACTTCATCCGTTCTTCGATACGCTTGAGTTCAGAATATGCGATGTGCCGATGACGGTTGACGAGACAATCTCTCTTGCTGCAATTATGCAGGCAGTGATTGCAAAGCTGTATAAGCTGCTGCGCGCAAATTTGGGGTTCAGAATTTACAGACGCGCTCTTATCATGGAAAATAAATGGCGCGCCGCAAGATACGGCATTCACGGCAAGATGATTGACTTCGGCAAGGTGGAAGAGGTGGATTATAAATTCCTTATGCACGAGCTTGTTGCGTTTGTGGATGATGTGATAGTAGATTTGGATTCGCGCGATGAAGTATATAATATTTTTAAAATTATGGAAAACGGAACGGGCGCTGACAGGCAATTGAAAGTTTATGAAGAGACAAAGGATTTGAAGAAGGTTGTGGATTACATTACGGAACAAACAGTAAAAGGGCTGTAAAAAAATTTTAATAAATCTTCTCGTTCCGATACTCCGGTGTCGGAACGAGTATAATTTACGTTACGAACGGGGATGTTCGTAACGAGAAAAAAACTCCCAAAATATTTTATGAGTCAAATGGAAATTAACACGGAAGTTGACGCAGACTTACTGCCGGGCGCATATAATGCTATCAATGTTTGCTTAAGACTTAAACCAGAAGAAAGAATTACAATCATTGCCGATAACGATGCAATTGATATTGCAAGGGCGATGGAGCACGAGATAAAGAAAGTTGGGGCAGAGTTTGCCACATTCATAATAGAAGATTACACTCCGAGACCGATACCCGGGGATTTGCCGCAGGTGATATTGGACGACCTTGCAAAATCGCAGGTA
Source organism: Bacteroidota bacterium (assembly GCA_018266845.1). Lineage (GTDB taxonomy): Bacteria > Bacteroidota > Ignavibacteria > Tepidaquicellales > Tepidaquicellaceae > JAFDZO01. The sequence continues at coordinate 142,779 of JAFDZO010000012.1, forward strand.
AGTATTTTTGCAGCTACTCCGAAGATGGGCGAGCTTCGTTCACGCGCTTCGATGACTTACGTTGTTGACGCTCATAAAATTAGACACGGACACATGGTGAACATCAACAAACAGATTATGATGGAAGGCATGAGAGCGGATTTTATTAAAGTGGATAAAATCAGCCAGCGCCTGATTGATATAGCAAGCAAAGCAAAGATAATTAAGCACACATCAGATAACGGAACAGACATAGTTGCAGAATTTGTTCCTGAATTAAAATGGCTGAAGACATCCGGCATTATTTCTCCCGATAAGTGGGGAAATCTTCCCGGAGGAGAAATATTCACCTCACCATGGAATGTAAACGGAACGTTCGTCGTTGACGGAGTTGTAGGCGATTATCTCTGCCAAAAATACGGTGATATACTTCACACCCCTTTAACAATTGAAATAAAAGATTCGCGCATTGTAAAAATGACATGCGATAATAAAGAGCTTCTTGAAGAGTTCACTGCATACACAATGACAGATGAGAACAGCAACAGAGTAGGTGAGTTTGCAATCGGCACAAACATAGCGTGCAAAAATGTAATAGGAAATATTTTGCAGGATGAAAAACTGCCGACGATTCACATGGCATTCGGACATCCTTACTCTGCGCACACAGGCGCAAAGTGGAGCTCCACAACTCATATTGACTGCGTTAGCATAAAGAACAGCATCTGGTGCGACGATGTTCAGGTAATGGAAAAGGGGGAATTTCTTCCTATAATAACAAGCGGAATTTTATAAACCGTCAGAATGAAGTTTTCAGGAATAATATTTTTATTTCTTTTTATTTTTTTAGTTCAGGGATGCAGCAAAAACGATGAGGTACTTACAAATTCAACTGACGGAAACAGGTATCCGAATACACCATCAAATCCAAGTCCTTCTAACGGAGCGGTTAATGTTTCAGGCTTTATTACTCTTACATGGACTTGTTCAGACCCGGATGCAGGAGATACCGTGAGATACGATGTAAGGTACGGAATGACAAACAATCCTACTGATACACTTGTAAAAAATGCGATAAATCCCGCAGCGGATTTAGGCATTGCAGATACAAACAGAACTATCTTCTGGAAAGTAACAGCAAAAGATAATCACGGGCTAAGCAAAGAAGGTCCCGTATGGAGCTTTACAACCGGTCATTAAAAATATTTTTCAATTTACACACAGCACATTGAGAAAAATTCTACAGAGAAAAACACAAACTAAATTCTCTTAACAATTATGAAAAAAATAATTGGTCTCAATCTGCTTCTAACTTTTTTTCTTTCCATTTTTTATTTCGGCTGTCATCAATCCAATCCTGTTAATCAGATTTTACAGCAATCAGATTATGAAATCAAAGTCTGGAATTATTCCGATAACTATTATTTCCTTGATACAAATTACAAAAGTAATTTCATAGACTTCGAAAGCGATGGAGTTCTGAATTCATCTGAAAATATTTCAAGAAGAGTTTCAACTGAAAATTTTGAAGTTTGGATTTTAACAAATTCAACAACTGCTGACAGAAGAATGGTGTCAGCAATTATTGACTTACCCCCTTTACCGGGAAGCGCAGGATATGATACGTCTTATTATGCCCCGAGAATTATTCCCGGGAAAAGATATTTCGGCTTATTCCGAAAACTGAGTCCTTCTGAATATATAGTAAATTATTCAGCCGGCTTTATAGGATTAAAAAATAATATTTCTGATAACGATTTTATTGCAGTATCATACAGGGAAGTAGGAACAGGAAAAACTTACGGCACAAACTCGCTTACTTTTAATAACGATACTCTTGTACTAAAAATGATAAAGACCGGAAATGTAAGTCCACAATCAGATACTCTTGCCTGGGCAATGAAAATGAAAAATGTTTACAAACTTCCTTCTTCAAATATAACTGAAATAGGTTTCGAATTAAAAATTGCCTTTATTGACCCTGCCAACCCTATTCAATCACCAACCCTGCCAGATGGAAAATCTGTATTGAACGTTACAGGATTAGACCGGTATATCGGACACGGACCGGCCATTGGTCCCGATAATAATTTTGATTTTATTACGGATCGAACTATTATTACTGAAACAGGAGATATAATTTTCCCGACAACGCAGCCGTTTTATGACGAGATTTTGAAAGAAACAACAAATTCTAATTTACCTTATGGTGATACAACGTTAATAGTTAAATCAATTTACACGAAATTAAAATCCGAGGCTGCTGTATCACAGAATAATTCTATGTATATTATCAAAGGAAAACTCCTTAACCAGCAATAAAATTTGTAATAAAATTATATGATAAAATCTCTCAGAGAAAAGTACATTAAAGAATTTACTCAGGAAAAATACGAAGCATTCCTGAAGGATATTAATTCTGCATATAAGCCGATTGAATTTAAGATTTCCGAAACTCCGGTGTTCATTCCGGCAGAGCTACGCGACGAGCTTTCAAATGCATGCATTGATATACTTAATTTTTTAAAATCCGATAAGTTCAAAGAGCTTTCAAAGAATGCTATTCCGCCCGGACTTGAAGTACCAAATGAAAGCGCAAACACCGAACTACTTGCAATTGACTTTGCAGTAACGAAAGACAGCGATGGAAATTATCTTCCGCAGTTGATTGAGCTTCAGGGCTTTGCGTCGCTCTACTGCTATCAGGAATTACTTGATATGAAAATGCGCGCTCACTTCGATATTCCTGAAAACTATACTCACCGCTTTCGCGGACTTACGCATGAAACGTACTTAGAAAAACTAAAGAAGACATTAATCGGCGATGAAAATCCTGAGAATGTTATTCTTCTCGAAATTGAGCCGGATAAACAAAAAACAGCGATTGATTTCTGGGCAACGGATGACTGGCTGGGCATTACTCCTGTTCATATAGGAGATATTGAAAAAGAAGGAAAGAAATTATTTTACCATAAAGACGGAAAAAAAATTCAGATAAAAAGAATTTACAACAGAGTTATTTATGATGAACTAAAAAACAGAAGCGATATAAAATATAATTTTAAAATCAGCGAAGACCTCGATGTAAAATGGGTGGCGCATCCGAACTGGTTTTTTAAAATCAGTAAATATATTCTGCCGTTTATAAAGAGCAAATATGCACCCGAAAGTATTTTCTTAAGCGACCTGAAAGAAATTCCTGCTGATTTAGAAAATTATGTATTGAAGCCGCTCTTCTCTTTCGCGGGAGTTGGCGTTATCTTCGATGTAAAGAAAGAAGACATAGAAAATGTAAAGGACCGCGGGAATTTTGTTCTTCAGAAAAAAATCACTTACGCTCCCGTAGTCGAAACGCTTGACGAGCCGGCAAAAGTAGAGATAAGAATTTTATTTTTATGGAACGAAGGCGAAGAACCCGTGCCGGTAATAAATCTTGTAAGAATGGGTAAAGGAAAAATGATGGGCGTAGATTTTAATAAAGGTAAGACATGGGTAGGTTCCAGTATAGGGTATTTTCCGAAAAACTAGTGTACTGTCATTCCCGTCCCGCAACTAGCGCGGGATAAACTTCGGCGGGAATCCAATTATGACATTTAACCTGACAGGTTTTCAATCCTGCCAGGTTTTTTTATAAATATTTTCTAATTTCTGTTTCCCAAGGTCCACCTTGGGAAGCAAAACATTTACGTTACGAAGGAGGACCTTCGTAACGAGAGTAAAGATGCAATATAAATCACTCCCACCTGAAAGTTTTTGCCGCTAATAGATAAATCACAACTCCCCAGCTGAGCAGAATTAAAATATCATTTCCTACTCCTATCGGGCTAGCGCCTTCGAATGCTATTTTTCTCATTGCTTCATTCAGATAAGTAAACGATAGTGCTTTTGCCACGGGCTGAAGCCACGAGGGAAAATTTGATATAGGGAAATGTTTCAAAAGAGTTCGAATCTCTAAAAACTGAATTTTACATCTTGAATTTTATATAAATAGAAAAATATTAGTTAAAAACTTAATAAAACTTAGAAATTACCTCGTAATTTCGGTATTGATATTTGTATAATTAGTAATTAAGTTTAGTTAATTCCTCTGGTTTAAACTGTTTTTTTAAAATTTAAAGGTTAAAACTATGAAACCAACCTTGAAAGTAGTAGTATTTATCTCCCTCATTGCTGTACTTAGTTCGTTTGCCGGCACAATTGTTCCGGGCGAAAAATCCGACCTTCCTGCGCCATATTCAATACAGGTATTTACCAAGCCTGATTGTTATACAGGAACATGCCGAATACAAGATCAGTCAAACTTGAATGTTTATAATGCAAGCTCTACAGGATCTTCGTATTATTATGCGCCTAATGGATTGGGGCCCGGTACTTATACGGTTGTAGTTTGTTGTGATGGTATGGTAGGTTATGGAACCGTTACATTAACTGCTCCTAGTACAAATGCAGTAATAACGGTTGAATTACAGCCAGGTACCTGTCCTGATTTAGGAAATTAATTTCGTTAATAAAACAGCAAACCCAAAGATCTACTCTTTGGGTTTGCCAAAAATTCTTTTAACATCATTCCCACTTAAAAGTTTTTGCCGCAAGAAGATATATCACAACTCCCCATCCTAGTAAAATCAAAATGTCATTTCCCACTCCGAACAAGCTCGTGCCTTCAAAAGCAATTTTTCTCATTGCTTCATTCAGATAAGTAAGCGGCAATACTTTTGCCACGGGCTGAAGCCACGACGGGAAATTTGATATTGGAAAAAACGTTCCCGAAAGCAAAAACTGCGGAAGCGTAATTAAGTTAGCAATCGGCGGAACTGCGTGTTCATTTTTTGCAATACCCGAAACCAAAAATCCGAATCCCAGAAAAACTATCAGCGCGATAATGGAAAGCAGTATCATATTTAGAAAAGTAACGAAGCCGTGAACAAGCGTGAAGCCGAAGACAAAATTACCAATTCCAATTATAATTACTGCACTGAAAATGGAAAAAATCAGTCTTGCGAAGGATTCTCCGAGAATGATATACATTCTTTTTATCGGTGTTGCAAAAAATCTTTTCAGTACGAAAGTCTGACGTAGATTAATAAATACAAAGGCAGTTCCGAAAATCCCTGCGCTTAGGAGTGAAAAGCCGAGCTGTCCCGGCAAAATAAAATCTATCGTTTTATATTTTCTTCCTTCAACTATCTGCTCATTAAGTCTTGCAAGAGGTACATCTATATTTATTTTTGAAAGATTGATTTTATCAACAATGTCGTTCAAAATCATTTTTATCACGCTGCCTCTATCCATTGAAGCGGAACTTGTTTTCAGATTAACGTTGTAAGAAATTTTGTTATCTACAAATCCTTTTGTGATTCCTATCACGCCGTCAATCTGACCTTTTTCAAGCTTTGTTTTCAACTCTTCATCGGGAATACCAGTTTTTAACTTAATCGTTTTTATGTTTTGAAGAGACTGAATAACAGGGTTTTCCATATCGGATTTTTCTTCAACGGCTAAATCAACGGAAAAACCTCCGCCGCCTATGAAGCCGAACACAATTATAAATATCAGCGGAAATAAAAGATTGAAAACCACCGCAGAAGGATTTCGTGTTATTGATTTTAAGCTTGCTTTCGAGATTGAAAGCATAGCGCGTATTTGATTATATTTTCTCTCCATTACTCGTCTCTAAGCTCCTTTCCTGTTAAATCCAAAAACACATCTTCGAGTGTTGCTTCCTTAACTTGTTTGGGTCGTTTAAACCCTTTTTTGATTAAGTGGTCAATCAAGTTGTTCGGAGTATCTATTGTGATAATTTTTCCTTTGTCAATAATTCCTACACGGTGGCATAAAAACTCTGCTTCATCCATATAGTGAGTTGTAAGCATTACAGTTGTGCCTTTGCTTTGGATATTGTTTACAAGATCCCATAGATTTCTTCGCGCCTGCGGGTCAAGTCCTGTTGTCGGCTCATCAAGGAAAATTACCTTCGGCGAATTTATCAGAGTTGTTGCAATGGAAAATCTCTGCTTCTGCCCGCCGGAAAGCTCTTTATATTTTGCCTTAGCTTTTTCTTTCAGGTCAACAAGGTCAAGCATTTCCATTGTGTTTACATCAACATTATAAAGTCCTGCGAATAAATTAAGAAGCTCTACTAAAGTAAGGTTTGGATAATACCCCGCTGCCTGAAGCTGAACACCTATTATATTTTTAATTTCATTGGGAGATTTATCGAGTGATAAACCGCAGATAGTAACTTCACCTGAAGTTTTATCGCGGAGCGTTTCCATTATTTCAAGCGTGGTAGTTTTTCCTGCGCCGTTAGGACCAAGCAGCCCGAATATTTCACCTTCTTTTACCTCGAATGAAATCCCTTCAACAGCAGTTAATGAATCATATTTTTTAACGAGGCTTTTTACCTCTATAATATTGCTCAATTTTTAAACTTATGTTTTGCTAAAATACGCTATAAAATAAAAAAGGTTAAGAGAAATATCTTAACCTAAACACGATAGACCTGACAGGTTTTTAATCCTGTCAGGTCAGAATGGAGTTAATTTAAAATAACTAAAAGTTTAAATTTTTAAAATAGTCAACTGTTTCCGTCCCACCTTTCGTTGGTAATATTGGGTGAGGTTTCAGAGTTATAAGAGCAATCCAATTTGGTTTAAATTTTTTTTCAAATTGAATAAATTCTGAGTCGTAAATTTTTCTGTACTCTGTTTGAAATGCCATGAAATGTATATTAATGTCAGTATTTTTTGCTCTTAAATTTAACATTTTTCCAATTTTGGCATTAGCAATATAAACAAAACTCTGTAGTCTTCTAACTTTTAATGCCGTTGCAAACTGTCCTTCGGAACGCAGTGACCATTCTGAATTTTCGAGTAATCTCCAAAAATCATCTGACGATTTACATGCTCTTTGTAAATCATTTATCCCTATTGGATATCCTTCAAAATGAACTCTTGCTAAGGCAATAGTTCTCACAGTTGTTTTATATCTACCCCATCTCGCAAATACAATAGATCCATACATAGATCCTAGAAAACCTATAAGACACCATGCCAAATTCCAATATTGACCAGCAAAAGAATTTTCCATAAAATAAATCTCTTTTTATTATTATCCAATTGTGAGACTATGAAACTATTGCATTAAAATAAGAAGTTTCGTAAGAAGAAAAAGCAATTAATGTTTCCTGACCTGACAGGATTAAAAACCTGTCAGGTTAAAAAAATCTATTATTGGGAATAGTTTGAAACTTGGCACTTGAAACTTGAAACTGACTATTCCAGCATTGCCTTCAGCATCCAAATAGTTTTTTCGTGAGTATTGATTCTTTGTATCAACAAATCCTGCGTAGCTTCATCATTTGCTTTTTCTGCTATTGGGAAAACCTCATTTGCAGTTTTTACAACTCTCTCGTTATCAGCGATAAGAATTTTTATCATATCCGTTGCTTTAGGAATTCCTTTTTCTTCTTTTATTGAAGTAAGTTTGTTAAACTCCGAAAAAGTTCCCGGCGCATCAGCATCGAGCGAGCGGATTCTTTCGGCGATAATATCTATTGAAGTCCACAATTCGGTGTATTGAGTTTCAAACATTAAGTGAAGCGTTTGAAACATTGGTCCCCTAACATTCCAGTGGAAGTTATGAGTTTTTAAGTATAGCATAAAGGTATCCGATAGCAGTTTAGATAAACCTTCAGCGGTTTTTTTGTTTGTATCTAATATTTTTGACTTTGCCATAATATTTTATTGAATAAGTTTGAGATTAATATTTAAAATTGAAATCGTCATCATAATCGCCGTAATTTTTCTGCTGAGTGAACATGCTGCCTACCATATCCTTGTATGACACTATAACATCAGAATCATCCTTTGCAATTTTCGAATTCTGGTGCAAGCCGTCGAGCACAAATTCCATCAGAGCGGCAAGCTCGTATTCCGTTTCGTAGTACTGCGAATATTTCTTCACAAATTTTTCAAGTCCGTCAACTTTTTTCAGCTCGTTGAAATAATCTTTAAAGCTCATGTTATCTTTTATATTCACTACTCCGCCGTACTGGAACCACTCGACTATCTCCGCATAAGGGTCGGCATCGGGTTTATCGTTTTTCTTTTTCTTTAACAGCGGGTCAGGGAAATATTTTCTGTAGATTTCCCTAACGGCTTTTGATAGAAGAGCGCGGGAAACTTTTATCGAACCCTCCTGCTCTCCCTCAAACACAAGCTCCATTTTTCCCGTCATTCCGGGAAGCACAGCGTTAATATCGCAGATGCGTAGATAAATATCTTTTTCGTTATTAACTATCGAGCGGCGCTCTGCGTTGCTGATAAGGTTTTCCATAGAGGAAATCGTCAGCCGCGCGCTTACGCCGGATTTCTGGTCAACAAACTCGCTTACCCTTGCCTGCATTGCAGTCATCTCAATAATTTCCTTGAAGTAATAAGGAATATTTACTTTGCCCTCGCTTCGTTTTATCCATGAATATGTGTCTGTAATTTCTATTCCGTCTTCCAACGACTTCGGATAGTGTGTTATTATCTGCGAATCAATTCTGTCTTTCAGCGGAGTAATAATGTTTCCTCTGTTAGTATAGTCTTCGGGGTTAGCGGTGAAGACCATCAGCACATCGAGGGGAATACGGATATTAAATCCTCTTATCTGAATATCTTTTTCCTGCATAATATTCAGCAAGCCGACCTGAATTCTTGGCTGCAAATCGGGAAGCTCGTTGATAACAAAAACTCCTCTGTTAGTTCTTGGGATAATTCCGAAGTGAATAGCTCCTTCGTGGGAATAGTGCAGCCGATGGTTTGCTGCTTTAATCGGGTCAATGTCCCCTATTAAATCGGCAATGTTTACATCGGGAGTTGCAAGCTTTTCGCTGTAACGCTGCTCTTTGCTTATCCATTCTATTTCTGTTTCATCTCCCATTTCATTCACCATATCAACGGCATGTTTTGAAATCGGGTGAAACGGATTATCATTTATCTCCGAGCCTTTTACAATGGGAATATAATCATCGAGTAGGCTTACAAGCATACGCGCCATTTTTGTTTTTGCCTGTCCGCGGAGCCCGAGCAGAATAATATCGTGCTTCGCAAGAAGAGAATTTACGACTGCCGGAACAACCGTATCTTCGTATCCGACGATGCCTTCAAAAATTGTTTCTTTATTCTTAATGCGATTAATAAGATTATGTCTTATCTCATCTTTTACAGAGTGCGTTTTATACCCGGCTTTCTTTAAGCCGCCGAGCGTTTTTATTTCAGTCAGTTTATTAAAATCCATTAAATAGAATGAGTTTTTGTTCAAAAATTACAACCGCCCTAAGAATAAAAGAGTTTCGGAAAACGTGCTTTACCCGTTAAACTGAATATAGGAATTAAGCAGCTCGATTTTTTCTTCCTTTTCCTGCATATCGTGATACATAATATCGCGTATAGAAAGCATTCCTATAAGGTCGGTATTTTCTCTTACAAGAATGTGCCGTATATTTTCCTGTTTCATTATTTGCAGGCAGTAATGGGGGGTGTCGTGAGCTTCTATAAGAATCACTCCCTTAGTCATAACATCATCAACAAGGGTTTTGCTTAAATCCAGTTCTTTAGCAGCGCACCTGCGAAGCAAATCTCTTTCGGAAAAAATTCCTGCGAGCTTGTTTCCTTCTTTAAGAACGGGCACAGCGCCTACGTTGTGCATATCCATAAATTTTGCAACGTCAGCGACCGTCATTCCGCTTTTTACAAAATGAAGGCGATCTTTTTTTATTAAATCTTTTACGCTTGTCATTTTGTTCCTCCTTTGGTTTTAACAAAGAGAAATATTTTCCGGCTGAAAACCTTAGAAAAATACTCCTCATATATTTTTTTAGAACTCCGAAAACTTATAGAAATAAAACCTGTTTTTTAAAAAACGCAGGGGTGAATTTTAAAGCGAAAAGAATGGTTGTTTCGATTGAAGATTAAAGAATATTTTTCAAAGATACTAATCAAAATTTTTATCCGATGTTTTTGAAAAGGAACACAGATAAATAAGATTTTTATGATGACACGGATAATATTTTTTATGAGATAAATTCTAATCTGTGAAATTATGTTAATCATAAATAATCAGTGTTTCTGAACGATGATTAAACTCAATAAATCTCTTTAAATTCAATATTTGAAGAGTTAATTTAGCAGTCAAAACTAAAACTCTCAATCATTAATGAAAAAGTTCTTTTCCCTCATTGCTCTTATTTTAATTTTCTCAAGCCAGGCGTTTTCACAAACGAATGAGGAAAATTTAAAATCTGTAGTTAAAGTTCCTCCGGGATACTATCAAAATCAGTTTGATGCTGTAAACAGCACTGTTCAAACTGTTAACGGCTATGACAATTTTTTTCTCGGCAATGATTTCGGCGAGCCGCACATTGCAACAAATCCGAGAAACCCTCTAAACAGTATTTGCGCTTTTAATACAAATAGTGTTTACTATACTCTCGACGGCTATAACTGGACAAAGGTTTTTGTTAGCTTTCCGGGATTTGCTTCAAGCGAAATTCTCGGAGACCCTGTTCTTGCCTTCGACAGCTTAGGAAACATCATTTACGAACAGCTTTATCAGCAAGGTAGCACGTATGGAGTAGTGGTAACCCGCTCTACCGACGGAGGACAAACTTTTTCGGGAGCATACAGAGTTACTTCAACAACCGTTGGACTTTCCGATAAAGAATGGATTTGCGCAGACCAGACTGCCGGACCTTACTCCAATTATCTCTATACAATGTGGAGACAGTTCGGCTCAACAGGAATGAGATTCTGTCGAAGCACAAACGGCGGTGTTAACTGGTCAAGCCCTATTACATTAACAGGCGATCAGGGCGCGTATGTTTGTGTAGGTCCTAACGGGTTAATTCAGGGTGGCAGCGTTTATACTGCAAATACAAGCGGCGGAAATATTTTAGTAGCCCGCTCAACAGACGGCGGCGCAACGATGGGACCACAGGTAAATGCAACTGCGTTCTCAGGTTCAGGAGTTTCTTGTTCAGGGAGACAGACTGTAAAAGGATGTATAAGAACAAATTCATTTCCGAAGATTGCCGCAGATGGCAGTTACGGAGCATACAGAGGGTACGTGTATGTTACCTACGAGGCAAATCCTCTGGGTCCCGATGTAGCAGATGTATATGTAGTACGCTCTACCGATTACGGACAAACATGGGGAACTCCGGTAAGAGTAAATGACGACGCAACAACAGCAGACCAATGGCTGCCTGCAATCAGCGTGGATAATACAAACGGAAGAATATATGTAAGCTGGATGGATTCCCGAGAAGACCCGACGAACAATCTTCAAACAAAAATGTACGGTTCGTATTCAACAGACGGCGGCGCTACATTTGTGGCTAACTCGCCGGTATCTACAACGCTATTCAATCCTGATAACATGAAACAAAGTCAGGGTTCAGGACAGGCATTTTATATAGGAGATTATCTTGGAGTTGCAGCAATTAATAAAACTGCTCTTACTGTATGGATGGACGGAAGAGCAAATACACTCGGAAGTTATGTCGGATATTATCCTGATTACGCAATGACAACTTCTGCTTCAAGTGTTTATATGGCTAATAATGACAGTTCGTTTGTAACAGTAACCATTCCAAGCGTGAAGGGACCTTTTAACGACAGGGTGAAATTTACCGCAGCATTGGATACGGTTCCTGCATCGGGTTCAATCAATTTAAGTTTTGTTAATAATAAAGATTCTGTAACGGCGTATCCTGATTCTATAAGATTAAGAATTAAAACAGTAGGTAATGTATCACAAAGATTATATAAAGTAACAGTAACAGGCAGAGGTACAAACGGAACGCCTGTTCACAAAAGAACTATAGATCTCCTTGCAAACTCTTCATACGTAACGGTTTCTACTAACAAGCCGACACTTACTGAATTTAAGATTAATGGAGTAACCTATAATAATGTTCAGACGCAGGTTTTTCCAAACGGGGGCAATGTAACTTTAGAGGCAGTAACGCCTTCTTCAGGCACGCAGACAAGATACAGATTTGTAAACTGGTCTAATGGCGGAGCAAATCCTCAGACGATTACCGTAAATGGAAATTCTTCTGTTACGGCTAATTTTATGCCTCAATATAAAATTACCGGAATAACTTCTTATTCAAGTATGTTCGGTGCAAACACATTTTATGATTCTGCTCAGACATTTCAGTTTGGCATTGCATCACGAAGAATAAATTCAGGCGGAACGAATTATTATTTCCATGCCTGGATTGGGGCAGGAAACGGTTCTTATACAAGCCCTGACAGCACGGGTCGCGATTCTATGGTAACATGGTCTTTAAAACAGGGACCAATAGTAGAGTCAGCGCTCTGGACAGATGTTCCGATAGGAATAAAGAATATTACAAGTGAAATTCCTGCCGAGTTTAATCTTGAGCAGAATTTTCCGAACCCCTTCAATCCGGTAACGAACATAAAATTTGATGTAGCAAAATATGGTCCGGTGAAAATTGTAGTATATGATTTACTCGGAAAGGAAGTAAATGTGGTATTGAACAGGCAGCTTTCGCCCGGAAGGTACATCATAGATTTTAATGCTGAAAATTTATCCAGCGGAATTTATTTTTATAAACTTATTACTCAGGAATACGTAAGCATAAAAAAAATGACTCTGCTAAAATAATTTCTTAAATTGCAGGCAGTATCATTATTTGAAAACTGCCTGCAATTTCATCCCTTTACCCTCATAGAATTAATACCATTACTTTTATCTCAATATAAATTAGTTTCATTAAAAGAATATAATTTTTATTTTACTAACAATTATTTAAAAAACTAAACCCAATAAAATGAAGGTTAACTTTCTAAAGATTTTACCCCTTTTTATTTTAGGTTTTTTTGGCGGGTTTGCATATTCTCAGGATAATCCGAACTTGGATCAGCTTCCAAGGCATTTCTATGATTTCGGACCCGGTAATCAAAGCGCTCAATTACCCTTTGTAGTAACAAGCTCTGATTATTTCGATAACTTTGATATCGGAATTGACTTTGCAGAACCGCATTTATCAGTAAACCCTAATAATGCGTTAAATTCATTCACCGCGTACAACAACACAACAACTTTAACCGGTTCTACACCCCACTATACAATTGACGGGATTAACTGGTTTACTGTTCATCCGTCATGGGGACAACCAATGAGAGGAGACCCCGTAACTGCTTTTGACAGTTTGGGAAATTTGTATTTTGAAAATATGTATGGCGACCCGAATATTTTGGGAACCAGAATTGCAAAATCTACTAACGGCGGACAATCATGGTCATCTGTAGTAAATGGTAATGTTGGAAATGATAAGAACTGGATAGCTTGCGACCAAACAGGCGGACCTTATGCAAACTACGTATATTCGGTTATGACCCCCGGTAATTTTGTAAGAAGCACCGATTTCGGTCAAACATTTAACATAACATTTTCTGCAACAAACCAGCTGCCGGGCATGATGGTTTGTGTCGGTCCTAATAAAACCGGTGGAAATATTCCCGGAGGATGTGTTTATGTTGTAACTAATACAGGCAGCTCATTTGCAGCAGTCTGGACATTTTGGCGCTCAACAAACGGCGGCGCTTCATTTACGCAGGTTTCACAGGTTCAGTATGCAAATGTTGTGGGTACAATTGTCGGCGGAAGAAATTCCGTTGAAAACTTTAGGACAAGACCTTATCCTATGATTACATGCGATAACAGCTACGGACCAAACAGAGGTCGCCTATATGTTATTTATGCTTCAAACTTCCCGGCAGGAGACGGTAACAAACCGGATATTTGGTTGAGATATTCTGATGATCAGGGAGTTACTTGGTCAACAGAAAAAAGAGTAAATGATGATGCTAACCCTCAGCTAAATAATCAATGGCATCCTTCAACATGGTGTGACAAAAAAACAGGAAGATTATTTATAAAATGGCTTGATACCAGAGACTGCCCAACCAGCGACAGCTGTCTTGTATATGCAACCTACTCAGACGACGGCGGCGCAACATTTGCTCCAAATCAGGCAGTATCAAATAAAAAATTTAGAATTAACTGTACATCTTGCGGCGGCGGCGGAACACCTTCGTATTTAGGGGATTATGATGCTGTCGGTTCAAATGGAAAATACTCAATTATGTCTTGGACAGATTTCCGCAGCGGCAGCTTTGGAAGCTATACCGCTTATTTCCCGGATTATGCAATGAAGACAAATGTAACAAGTACGACAGTAGGAAATAACGACTCCGCTTTTGTAACAGTAAGCGTTCCGGCTGTAAAACTTTATAACGATAGAGTAAAATTCACGGCTTCGTTGGATTCACTGCCGACATCAGGCTCTTTGCAGTTATCATTTGTAAACGGAAAAGACTCCATTACAACATTCCCGGATTCAGTGAGATTAAGAATCAAATCTGTGGGAACAATAAATTCGAGATTATTTAAATTAACGATAAAAGGTTCAGGACCCGGGGGCGTGCCGGTTCATACAAGAAATGTAGATTTGCTTGTAAACACCTCATTCCTTACAGTCGGCTCTAACAGAAATGGTCTTGTAACAATCAATGTTAACGGAACACCTTACACAACAACACAGACATTTACTTATACAAACGGTACCAGTGTAAATTTACAGGCTGTAACTCCATCAACCGGCTCAGGCACAAGATATGCTTTTGTCAATTGGTCAAACGGGGGACCAAACCCTCAGACAATTAACGTGAACAGCAGCCAGACAATTACTGCTAATTACAAACCGCAATATAGGCTGACAGGATCGACTGCATATTCGTCTGTTGTAGGCAATGGGCAGTATTTTGATTCAGCCGCTACTATGCAGTTTGCAATTGCTTCAAGAAGGGTTCTCGATAACGGAACAATGTGGTACTTCCATGGCTGGTTTGGAATTGGAGCCGGAGCATACACAAGCGCTGACAGTTCAGGTGCAGACTCCGCAGTAACCTGGAAGCTAAATAATCCTATTGTCGAGCAGGCAATTTGGACAACAGTCCCGATTGGTATTCACAATATCAGCACCGAGCTTCCGAAGGAATATGCTTTGATGCAGAACTACCCGAATCCATTTAACCCTACTACGAATATAAGATTCGACTTGCCGAAAAATTCGTTTGTAACTCTTAAGGTTTATGATATGCTGGGTAAGGAAGTTGCTACTCTTTTAAGCAAAAATCTTCAGGCAGCAAGCTATATGATGGATTTTGACGCTTCGGAACTGCCGAGCGGAATTTACTTCTATAAGTTTCAGGCAGGGGATTTTGTAAGCATAAAGAAGATGACGCTGATTAAGTAATTTCAAGCTATTTTTTGAGATTTTTTAAAGCCGTTGGGAAGAAATTCCTGACGGCTTTTTTATTTCCGGTTTTAAAAAGGGCTAAATTGCTGATTTTTTACGGGGTGAAATTTACGCCCCCTCGTAAGTTTTGAGGTAAATTATTGTTAAAACAATTTTGTAAAATTTATAAAAATTTCTAAGTTTTGTTATAACAGTATATTAATGGTTACGAGCGGTTCGGGATTGGTAAAAAAAGGGGCGTTCGCCCTCCCGCTGTTAGCGGGACGGCGTCCCCGTAATCAATACATTTTATTAAATCTTACTTTATTAATATCATTTTCCTCGTCTCAACAAATTCACCCGATTCTATTCTATAAAAATACATTCCGCTGGATAAATTTGAGCCGTTGAATTTCACTTCATAGTTTCCTGCCGTCTTAACTTCATTAATTAAATTTGCAACTTCTCTTCCGGAAATATCATACACTCTTATCTTTACCAATCCGTCTTTCGGAATGCTGTATTTAATTGTGGTTGTAGGATTAAAAGGATTCGGATAATTCTGTGTTAAAGAATAAGAAGATGGCTTAACATTTAAGTGAGAATTTTGATTTCCGGAATTTTTGAAATCAACATAAATTTTACCTGCTGCCATGTTATCGCCGGATGGTTCATCGCCGTCATACACTCCACTAAGAGTATAAATAGCATCTTTTCCGCTTAAATCTTCCACTTGTATCTGTATGTAAAACGTACCTCCAACCTCTAGATTATTCATTACGTAACCTCTATAGTATTCAACAATTGATTCATCTTCCAGATTTAAAGTATCTGAAAATAGCTCCTGAAAAACTTCATTAGTTGAGTAATCATATAAGTTAACTGTGTATTTCATAGGATAGTATTCGCCTCCTTGACATTTCTTATGAAATGCTGAAGTTCCAATTATTAAAGTATCTCCTGTATGCATAGTAAACGGACTTGATGTCATATATTCATTGAATTCTGCACTTGAAGTTAATGCAGGAGGTTCTGCATTCATATCAATTTCCTGTACTTCCTGCTGACCTGACTGAATAATAATCGGACCTAAATTAAATACGTAATCTGTACTATTCATATTAACTACACCTTTTATATTACCAAAAGCATTGTCCTGGGATTGAATATTACTATTCGTAACAGATATATTACTTTCACCTAAAGAGTATAAAGAATTAGAAGGATTTAATGTTGTTCTTATTGCGCCTCCTGTTGCGGAAGTATAGCTGTTACGTACCAGCTTTACATCTGTTCCTGTAAACGTACTCGGTTCACAATAATATCCGTTCAGATTATCTCCTTTTACAAAGTGCTTAAACTGATTATTATTCTTTGAAAAATTCACCATATATGCATTTGCATTTGTGCAGCCTTCAATATTTGGATTTTGTTGAGAGCTTACACCGTCTGAATTATACATTATAAAACTGCTCCATGATGTCGAACTTGTTGCATATTTTACTACTATTGGGTAAAAATTCATGTTGACAACTGTTGCCTGATTTAATCCGGTTGCGCCATCGATATTATACGCCCTCGCAATTGCATATTTTCCCTGATAAGTAATAACAGGTAATCCGTTTCTAAGGGAAATATCAGGTGAATATCGGAAAGTAATTGCGCCATCACCGCTTGAAATGTTTGTTTGTGAAGTTGAATCAGTAGCAAAGGCAGCACCGTAAACATAAAAGCTTGCCGTTTTATAGAATACATGATTATCTCTTAAAAATGCATAATAAATATCATGACCGGAGCCTGAAGTTTTAGGCTTGCTGTAAATTGCAAAGTCAGAAATGTTACCTGCGCTGATTACTCTGTCTACAGGAGAAATACCCGGAACATGTACTCTTGCCATTAATTTATAACTGTTGCCGTCAGGTTTCAAATATGAAATTACGGTGAATCGGTTGTCTGAGATATCACTCTTTATTACTGAAAGTTTAGGTTTAGATTCAAAAGAAAGATTTCCAGGGACTTCTAATTTAAACGAATTACCATAAGGATTATTTACAGGGTCAATTAAATCTACCCCCCAGCTTCCTGAACCCCCGATAGTTTCTCTTTGTGAATACATTATAAATATACTATCAGCATCTCTTCGCTCCCATACGACTGCAGAATTTTTACCTGCATCTACACCGCCTGATAGAATTGTTTTCACTTCTGCAAGATATGGATTGATATTATTCGTTGCTGTGCTATTTTGTGTATTAACTACTTCTTCATGACCAAAAGTAGTGCCGTTGTTTGTAGAGCGTGAAAAAAATATTCCGCCGATGGAAGTTTGTATCCTATCAATATTTCCATGAGCTTCTTTTAATGATTTTGTAGAAGCAGATTTGGAAATTGCAGTATTATCTGTTGAGAGATTTTTTGTTTTGTAGCTGGTTGAAAATACTCCGTCTGACGATAAATAAGCAGAAGGATTAGTAATGGATTCACCTGTACTCCATTTATAAAATATAGCTTCGTTCGATTGATTTTCGTTAATAAAATAATTTGTAGTCATACTAATATTCCCGCCGTATAAATATGAAGATACCGGAGTATTGTAAGTATTGTAACCTGAAGCTCCCGGAATATCCTGAATGCCGAAAGATGAGCTTATAGAAATGTTATCTCTGAAAGTAGTAAGATTTGAATTTAATCGCCTTATTGCAAGCGTTCCATTAAAGTTTGCTGCATAAATAATATTTCCTATTACATTTAATCTTTGATAAAAAGAATTATCATATGAATAAATTGAATAATCTATACTCCAGTTAACTCCGGCATTTGTAGTTTTGTAAATTTTTCCTTGAGCTAACAAATAACCATTATTAAAATCTGTGAATTTTATTCCATTTCCTGTATAAACATTTGAAATACTTCCATGCTCAGCAACAAAATATTCTGACAAAGTTGAATTTAAAACTGCACAATAGATATTGTCAACAGTTGAAGTTACTCTATTTAAAATCATTCGAAATTCCCTTTGATTATTATCGTTTTTAACAATCTGAACAGATGAAAATCCAGATAGAGAATTTGAAGCATGCCCATCTTCTATTTTGGTTACGTTACCGGGATTTGACATGCCGTCATATGTTATAAACATTACATAGTTTGCATAAGAGCTAGAATTTGGAGTACGATTAAAAGCCCATCCTGCAAAAGCAACAATATTTGGGTCAACCGGGTCAAAGGCAATATCCTTTATGTAATAAGTATATACATTTGAGCTGTAAGTAAATACTTGTGACCAATTGCTTCCCCCATCGGAGGTTTTATAAATCTCCAAATCATAAGTCTCATTATTTCTTCGGATAACCCAATACCCTATGCTTGCATTAAAAAATTTTATGGGCGATTTAAATGAGTTTCCGGGATTGAAGCCAAAATTCGTTTGAAACCAATTTGCTCCTCCATTAGTAGTTTTATCAAGGTAATTGCCATGTGCTATGAAAAAAGTATTTTCATTTATGATTTGCATTGAAGCTTCTTCCGGATATTGTGAATTAAGAAGCGAAGAATACTGCCAATTTAGACCTTTGTTAGTTGTTTTTGCCAGTTTAGCTACGCCGTTTTGCTGAACTATTGCAAATCCAGTATTTGCATTAAGGAATTGAACACCGAAGCAACTTTGTCCGCTGCCAGAAGTTATTGACGAAGTGCCATATTGCTGAGCGAATGAAATGTGTGTCAGCATTAACAATAATATAACAAAATATTTTATTTTCATTTTATTAAAATTTTATTTTTTAAGACCAATTGTGAATTTTGTTCTCTTATTAACCCCATCATTATCAACAACGACATAATTATTTTCATTTATTAAATAAGTTCTTCCTTCGCTGACAGGATAAGTTTTAAATTCTTTACTCCATTTTTTTCCGTTCCAGTGGAATAGAAAATATTCTTCTCCGTTTGCTGCATCAGGCTGGAAACCCGCAGTCATAATGTTAGTTCGGGAATATCCGTCAAGTCCTCCTCCAAATATAAATCCATTAGATTTTAGGAACGGAGTAAATCCCGAATTATTATATATCGATAGCTCGCCGTATTTTTTAGTAAAGAAATATCCGTTGATATAGCGGGTTTCAACATAATCAGTATTAGGAGCATAGATTGGAGTTCTAAATTCATTAACTTTTTCCCAGCTTATTCCGTTAAAATCATATACAAAATAGATACGCTCTAAGTCAGCCGGAGACGGACTATCATTTGTTAATAATACTAACCGGTACTTTTGCGCAGTGGAATCAAAGAATATTTTCTGAACTGAACAATTAGTATCGTTCGGAACAGGGAAATTATATCTTGTAAGATTATTTCCGGAAAATTTATACATTCTTATCTTAGTATCTACAATCCACATTTCATTTTCCGAGAATGCAAAACCATAATACGGGTACAGATAATAATTATTCCCTACGGGAATATCCTGAAATTCACTTCCATTCCATTTAAGTATTCTGCATAATGATGAGTCAACATTTCTGGTAGAGCCTATGATATAAGATGTGGTTGAATTATAGCTTACCAGGTATGCACCCCGGAAATCAACATACTGTATCAAAGTCCCAACATTATTATTAAGATGTGCAAGGTCGCCTACAGAATTTAGTGCATACACATCATCAGTATCTTTTGCCCAGACACCTTTGTAATACCCTTCTCCATCTATTACATAGGATTTCCATCTGAACCTGGCTGAGTCAAGCGAACTATTATCGGATGGAGTTACAGGATTATCTTCCCCGCAGGAAAAAAAGCTGATGCAGATTAATGATACAAACACTAACGGCAATATGGATTTTATAAGTCGCATACAAGAATTAAATTATGGAATAAAGAAAATTTTATTTTAGTTTTTTGCGTGATAAGTTTTTATACTTTCCGTCATACTAAAATAGCTTTGAAATTTTGGATTGGATAGGAATATTTATTAAATCACTTTTCTTTTAAACAGGGAGGCCGCAATTCTCTCTTCAATTGAAAAAGATTTATAAATTCTTATCCAATTCCTTTTAAGGAGCATGTGCCATAATGGATTTTTTGAAGAGATTAGAAGGTTTTGAATTGCATATTTTGGGACGAACAACTAAAAAATTGCAGTTGGAAGGGGAAAATAGGGCTGTAAAATCAACAGGCATGGCAGGATATTTAATTTTCCGTTTGCCACTCCTGGTTTACAGTTAATTATATCTTATAGAAATGTAGAAATATTAACTTAGGTAAAATATTTTTATTTTGGATTAATTAATATCCAAAAAAATTTACCAGTGGTTGTTGGTCGGAGACCAACAACGGCTACTTGGATTTACCTAAACAAAAAAAGGCATCAGCTTATTCAGCAGATGCCTTTTGATATTTCAATTATTTTTCTGTTAACTATTAACTAACAACCGGCAACTATACAAGCGCTTCGTTTACATCGGTGTAGTCAAAGCCGAATGCATCGGATACGCCTTTGTATGTTATCTTTCCGTCAATCATATTCAATCCTAATTTTATTTCTTCGTTCTCTGTGCATGCTTTATGGTAGCCTTTGTTTGCAATTTCAACTGCATAAGGAAGCGTTGCATTTGTAAGAGCAAGTGTGGAAGTGAACGGCACTGCTCCCGGCATATTTGCTACGCAGTAGTGAACTATTCCGTCAACAACGTAGGTCGGATTTTCGTGAGTTGTCGGCTTGCAGGTTTCGATACATCCGCCCTGGTCAACAGATACGTCAACAACTACAGCGCCCGGCTTCATTATCTTCAGCATATCACGTGTAACTAAGTGAGGAGCTTTTGCGCCGGCGATAAGTACTGCGCCGATAACGAGGTCAGCTTTTCTTACGCACTCGCGGATATTACCGACATTGCTCATCATTGTTGTGATGTTCTTCGGCATTACGTCATCGAGGTATCTTAATCTTGAAAGATTGTTATCGAGAATGGTAACTCTTGCGCCGAATCCTGCAGCAATTTTTGCAGCGTTTGTTCCGACGATACCGCCGCCAAGGACTACAACATATCCGGGTTCAACTCCGGGTACGCCGCCGAGAAGGACTCCGCGTCCGCCCATTGTTCTTTCAAGATATTTTGCGCCTTCCTGTGATGCCATTCTTCCTGCAACTTCACTCATCGGAATGAGAAGAGGCAGAGAGTTATCTTCTTTCTGAACGGTTTCATAAGCAATAGCGATACACTTTGATTTCATCATTGCGACGGTAAGCTCGCGCGATGAAGCGAAGTGGAAATATGTAAATACTGTCTGACCTTTTCTAATTAAATTATATTCCGGTTTAATCGGTTCTTTTACTTTCATAATCATATCAGCTGTATCATAAACCTGCTTAGGAGTATTGAGAATTGTAGCTCCTGCTTTTTTGTATTCTGCATCGGTAAATCCGCTGCCCATACCTGCATTTTTTTCAATAAATACTTTATGACCGTTTTTCTTTAAGACTTCCGCTCCGGTAGGTGTAAGCGCAACTCTGTTCTCATTGGTCTTTATCTCTTTTGGAACTCCGATTTTCATATAAGTGTGAGTTTAAATTTAATTGTAGTCGTATAAAATACTTTAAATAGAGAAGTTATTCAATTCAGAAGGGGGGCTTTAATTATGCTCATCACACAACAAAAAATTTGTAACCCTATCCTATAGAGGCTGAGTGAAAGTCCACATTTCTCCTTGCGAAGCTCCTGCTTCACAAGGAATATAATTTATGAAGCTCTGCTTCGTTGCAAAACGGAGTTTTGCGGGCACTTTCCGTCCCAAACGGGGTTTTGGACGAAGAACCTACAATTAGTTTTTGACTTTTCACACAATTTCTTTAGGATGAGACTACTGCATTATTAGTAAGTCCCGATGGAATGTCTAATTTTGACAAAAAATAATTCATTCTAAAATTATTTTTTGTCGTGTGTTGAGTTAATTATGAATTATGAGCTATGAATTGGATGACAATTCTCCTTCTTACCGAAGATAGAAAATCCATTTTTTTTATGGTTTATAGTGAGAAATTCTATTTTGCAGAAAAACTAACCCTGCTATTCATTGCTTTTGAAACTTAAAAATTTTATTTTCGTAAAGAACTTTAAAAAACAAAGTGCTTTATGGAAACTACAAAAGTTCAATCCGAGCTTAGCTATATAAAATCCGTTATGGAACAATCCCGCCCGAACTTAATTATTGACGGCTGGCATTTTATTATGTGGGGAATTCTGGTATTCTTCGGGCTGGTCAATACTTACTTTGCTATCCTTTCCGGCGCAGGAAGCCAGATATATTACGCATGGATAATAATTGTTGCTGTCGGATGGATTTGTTCATTCCTTATTTCGTGGTACAGAAGAAAAAAGGGAATAGGAAAATCAGCGCGGGCAGTCAATGAAAGGCATATAGCAAGTATTTCAATGGCGTGCGGAGTTGCGATGTGCATACTCGGCTTTGTTGCCCCTTTAAGCGGAACGTTCTCATCTTTTGCAATCTGCCCTTCAATGGCGGCTGTGCTGGGGGTAATGTATTTCTTGATTGGCAGTATTGTTGATAATAAAATGGTAAAATACCTCGGTTATGCTTGGTGGCTTGGTTCAGTCGGTTTGTTTGCAATGGTAATGGAAAAAAGTTTAAGAGTAGAATCCATTCTGGCTTATGCGGTTTTAATGATAGCGCTGCAAGTTATACCGGGATTTATACTGAACAAAAAATCTCAAAATCTAAAATAAACATCATAAACAATGAGTTCAAACATTGAATCTGAAATTTTATTCATTAAAAGGGTAATCGAAGAAAGCAGAAAGTCTGCCTTAAATAACGGTAAATATTATATTCTCTGGGGAGTCTTAATAAGTATTGCAAGTCTTGCAACTTACCTGATTGAGAAACTGGATTTTGATTTTAATCCAAACTACCTTTGGGGAGTATGTATATTAGCCGGGTGGTTTTTTTCGGGTTACTGGGGATATAAAGAAGGCAAAAATCCGAAGACGACAGGGCTTGCAAGCAAAGTAATTCCTGCGCTTTGGTCATCACTTGGCATAACAATGATGGTGATAGTGCTGGCTGGAATTATATCCGGCTCGATAAAGTATGTCTCAATCAGCCCGCTTATTGCTGCGGTAATAGGCGTAGGATATTTTACGTCGGGTACGATTTATTCCGATACCATGTTAAAGGTGCTGGCATTTTGCTGGTGGGGAGCATCCGTTGTAATGTTCAATCTGAGCGGCATAGAAGTTCTGCTTGCAAACGGAATATTTATAATTGTATTTCAGGTTATTCCCGGATTTATATTGCTTTCAAAGTGGAAAAAAGATTTTACAGTTTCTAATGCTTAAAATGATTTTACTTTATTAATGGGCAATTTTGATTATACACAAATAGATGACTTAATCCACTCGCGGATTCGGACTGCAATTATGGCAGTGCTGATTTCTGTAGAGGAGGCAGAGTTTACTTTTCTGAAAGAAAAAGTTAATGCTACTGACGGAAACCTGAGTGTGCACTTGCGCAAGCTGGAAGATGCAGGATATATAACAGTAAAGAAAAACTTTATCGAAAGAAAACCTGTTTCACGTTATAAGATAACTTCAAAAGGGCATAAGGCATTTGAAGCCTATATAGAAAAACTGGAAGAATTGTTAAATAATAGTAAATCTCAAAAAAATGGAAAAACTGACTAAAACGGAGCTTTCCAAAGCATTAAGAAGCTTAAAGGGATGGAAACAAAAAGGGAATTCAATCGTAAAGACTTATAAAACCAAAGGATTCCCTCAAACGATGGGCTTGACAACTGCAATCGGCGCGCTGTCGCAGCAGCACGACCACCATCCCGATTACCTTACTTTGAAATATGCTTCCGTTGAGGTTTCTTTTTCTTCACATGATGTAAAAGGATTATCAATGCGCGATATAAAAATTGCGCGCGATATAGATAAATTAAAATTTTAAAATAACTTTAGTGTTCAACACGAAAACACAAAAGACACAAAATATCACCAAACAGAATTAAGCATTATATTAAAAATTTTTGTGTGATTTAGTGATTTTAGAGTTTTGGTGTTTGAATAAAGAATAACAATAAAAATGAAATACTTATTTACTCTCTTTCTTCTCTTATTTATTTCAGCGAATACTTTCGCTGCTGATTCTCTTGCTACAGTTCCGGTAAAAATTTCCGGTATTGTAAAAGGCGAAGAGAACAAACCTGTTAACGGAGCAAACTTAGTTATCGAGGGAACTATAGACGGAGCAACTACCGATGAAAAAGGTATGTATGAATTTGAAACTGAAAAAACAGGAAAGCAAAAGCTGCTTGTTACTGCTGTTGATTATTCATCGTACTCAACAGAAATTGATATTCAGCAGGGACAGAATATTGTTCTGGATATTAAGCTCACTAAAAACGTAACAACTACCGAGCAGATTCTTGTTACGGCAAGCTCATTTACTTCGGGGGAAAATTCAAAGGTTACGCTTACTCCTCTGGAAATTGTAAGAATACCCGGAGCTAATGCAGACCTTTACCGCGCGCTTACAACTTTTCCCGGTTCAAATCAGGTAGATGAAGGCAGCCGTATTACTGTCCGCGGCGGCGACCCTGATGAAGTGATTACTATTTTAGACCAGGCAACCTTGTACAATCCTTTCATCTTTGATGATTCATATAATACATCTTCATTTTCTACCGTGAATCCATGGAGCTTAAAAGGAATAAATTTTACAAGCGGAGGATTTTCTGCTAAGTATGGAAACGCTCTCTCCGCAGTTCTTGATTTAAAATCATATGACATGCCCACAACTACCGGAATGTTTGCAGTTATCGGAGTGGGTGTCGGCGGACTTTCGGGTGTATATAACAACAAAGGAAAATTCGGCGGAACTTTCTCGCTAACGCAAAGCTACCTTAAGCCGTTTTTTGAATTGAACGGACAAACAGGCGACTACAGCAAAATCCCTGAAACACAAGGAGCAGGCGGAACTCTTGCGTATAAGTTCGGAACAACGGGCAATATGAAGCTTTATTTTAATTACACAAACGATGCAATCGGAATAAGAAACACCAGTCCTTCTTATGACGGATATTTCAACTCCAACTCGGACAACTATTTTGCTAACTACAAAATTTCTTTTGCGCCGGGCACAACATCGCTTTTGAGCGCGGGCGCATCTGTAAGTCTGTTCAACAGAAAATTAAACTATGGAATTTTAGATACACGTTCAAAAGATTATTATGCAAAAGGCAGAGTAGATTTCACCCAGCCTGTAAGCAATTCAACAGATTTGAACGCGGGGGTTGAGTATGAATACCTTGAAAATCAGACGAAAGGCACTGTACCTCAAAATTCATACAACTTAAGATTGAATGCTCCTTCCTTAAAGATTGACACAAGTTCAAATTCAGGTAGAATAGGCGGATATATAGAAACACAGATGAGAATTTCTGAGAACTTCTTTATCATTCCGGGTATAAGAAGTGATTATCACACCCTTTCTAAAAAAATCAGTGTTGACCCAAGACTTTCAGTTGGTTATCAGCTTGCAAAGTATAATGTTGTGCGCGGGGCAATCGGTCTTTATCATCAGTATGCAACTCCGCAAAACTATCTCAGCGCAAACAATAATGATTTAGTTGCAGAAGATGCTATGCACTACATTCTCGGGTATGAATATAATAAGGAAGGCGATATTGTTTTCAGAGTGGAAGGTTATTACAAAGATTACAGAAATCTTACTGCGTTTGACCCGAATGATTTTTATCTGAAATCAATAGGAAGCGGATATGCAAAGGGTGTAGATGTCTTTTTAAAGTATAAATATCAGAATAAATTTACAGGATGGCTATCCTATGCTTATGCAGATTCAAAAAGGAAACCTTACGACAGCGCGCAGGAGACATCTTCAGATTATGATATTTCCCATAATATGAGCCTTACTGCGAGTTATAATCTTACGGATGCAATTAACGTAGGTTTTACCTATAGAATTTCAACAGGCAAGCCTTACACTCCTGTAACAAGCGCGACCTATGACCCCGTGCAGGATGTATATGTTCCGGTATATGCGCTGAAAAACAGCGACAGGTTTCCGACATATACAAGACTGGATATGAGCTTCCAGTATTTGACATCTTTGTTTAACAAGTTCTGCGTAGTATTTGTAGCATTTAACAATGTATTGAACACAAAGAATCTTTATCAATACAGTTACAATTTCGATTACTCGAATAAAATAGAAATAAATTCTTTAAATAAAAGAATCGTTTACTTCGGAGTAGGCTTACAACTTTAAAAATTAAATCATAAAAAAAATAACAATGAAAAAAACAATATTACTCGTATTGCTTCTTGTATCATTCGGTTTGAATACAGCTTTAAAAGCCGATGATGATTTTACAAAAGCTATGGTGAAGGCGAAGCAGAGCTTGAAAACAGCAGT
Source organism: Bacteroidota bacterium (assembly GCA_018266845.1). Classification (GTDB taxonomy): domain Bacteria; phylum Bacteroidota; class Ignavibacteria; order Tepidaquicellales; family Tepidaquicellaceae; genus JAFDZO01. The sequence goes on from JAFDZO010000012.1 coordinate 169,534, forward strand.
AGATAAATACGATGAAAAAGAAATGATAAAGGCGCGCGGACAATTTGAACGAATTTTACAGTTGAAGAAAAACACATGGCTAGTGAACTATTATCTCGCCCTTTGTGATTACAACATTTCTACAACAGGAATGGAAAAGAAGGATAATGATAAAATTAAAAAATACACACAGTCAGGGCTTGACCTATTGGAGAAATCAATACTTGAAAGAGATAATTTTGGCGATGCCTATGTTTTAAAGATGTCTCTCGAGTATAACAGATTCCAATATGAAATGGATAAGATGCAGACGATTATTGCCGATGTTACGGCAGCCGAAGAGAGCGCCAAAAAATATGACCCGACTAATCCGAGATTTTACTTAGTAAAAGGTATTGCCACTTATTTTACGCCGGCAGCATTCGGCGGCGGAATTGATAAGGCGCAGCCTTTGATTGAAAAATCCATTGAGCTTTACGGCTTGATAAAAAATTCCGATGAAACATTGCCTGACTGGGGGCTTGATGCCGCTTACGGTTATATGGCGCTATGTATGATTGACGCAGGAAAACTGCCCGAAGCAAAATCTTATATGGATAAAGGGCTTGCAATAAGTCCCGACTCAAAAATGCTGACCGGCTGGGTGAAAAAGCAATATGATGAAAAGGCAAAGTAGTTTTTTTAGTATTAAGTAGAAAGTAGTATGTATAAAGTATGAACCCTTTGATGATTTCATCAAAGGGTTTTTTGTTTTATCTATAAATATGCTCTTGGCCTTGCAGGATTAAAAACCTGTCAGGTTATCGAGAAGCTCATCAATACAATACTCGTTACGACGCTCCTGCGTCGTAACGAAGTTTACAGCTCTGTTTCCAAAGCACCCGTTTTAGAAACTAACAATAACATCTTTACAATACTCGTTACGGCGCTCCTGCGTCGTAACGAAGTTTACAGCTCTGTTTCACAAAAGCACCCGCTTTAGAAACTAACAATAACATCTTTACAATACTCGTTACGGCGCTCCTGCGTCGTAACGAAGTTCACAATTCTGTTTCACAAAAGCACCCGCTTTAGAAACTAACAATAACATCTTTCTATCTTTTTATTTTTCCTTATTGTTTTTAACTTGAAAAATGCTTGATGAAAAAAAGAAGAAAAAGATATTATCGTTCATTGACAAAAATGAATATGATAAGTTAATTAGCTACCTCGATACATTCAAAACGGCTCACGCAGGCACTCCGAAAACAGACATAAAAAGATTTACAATAAAGGAAATTACAAAGCGAATTACAGAAAACAAAAATTCCGAAAAAATATTTTTTAATTTAGGAAAAAAATTATGTGATAGAAAAGAATATGTTTCTCATGAAATAGGCATAAGCATTATCTGGCGGGGCTACAGGCACAATAAAAAAGAAACAAAAGAAATTTTATTACAAATTGCCGATAGTGAGAACTGGGAAGTCCGCGAATATGCAGCCGGAGCTTTTATCAATGTGTTGAAAGAAAATCCTGATTTATACAAAACAATTTTACAGTGGGCAAAACACAAATCGGAAAATGTAAGACGGGCAGTTGTATTTTCTGCACTGGCATATTCTGACAAAAAAGATACATCGAAACTACAAAATGCTTTTGAAATACTTGAGCCGTTGATGAGTGATGTTTCAGTATATGTTAAAAAAAATCTTGGTCCGTTTATACTCGGCTCACACCTTGCAAATCACCACACAGAAGAGGTTATTTCACAGCTAAAAAAATGGATGAAGATAAATAACGAACAAGTAAAATGGAATATTGCAATGACGTTCAATAACAGTTTCGGAATCAGGCATCCCGAAACTGCTCTGCTTTTTTTGAAGGAGCTTTCACAAGAAAAAAGTAAAATAGTAAGCAGACCGGTGATTTCCACACTTAGACATTTGAACAAACGGCATAAGAAACTTATTCAGGAATTTATTAAAAAAGAGGGGATAGAAATCTGACACTCTGGGAACTGTTTAAATATTATCTCTATGTCGGCTCAACATGTTTCGGCGGTCCGCTGGCAATAATAAACACTATCCGTACCGACCTTGTTGAAAAAAGAAAATGGCTTGATAAAGAAGAGTTCGAGCATTACTTCGGATATGCGCAGATAGCGCCTGGTCCGCTGGCTTTTCAGGTTGGAGTGTATAACGGCTTTTTCAAGCACGGTATTCCGGGCGCAGTGTTAGCGGGATTCGGGCTTGTGCTTCCCTCTTATCTTCTCGTTTTGATTTTTTCCATTTTCTATCAGAAGTATAACGATGTAAGCTACCTGCAAAATGCGCTGTACGGCGTAAGCCCTGCAATCATTGCAATCATACTTCATTCTGGAATAAAACTAAGCAAAAATGTTTTAAAGAAAGATTATTTACTGTATGTTATTTTCTTTGCTTCGATTGCCCTTACAATTTTTCTAAAAGTTCCGATTCTTTATCTGATAGTTTCTTCAGGCTTGATAGCATTAGTTTTTTACAGCATAAAAGAAAACAAATCTCAAAAATTAAATTTCCTTCCTTTAGTTCTTGCTTCGCCGCTGGCATTTATTCAGCAGACAACTCAGACAGCGGGAGCAAAGCTGCTTGACCTTGCTCTGGTATTTTTAAAAACAGGCAGCTTAACTTACGGCAGCGGATTTGTTATCATAGGAGTGCTGCAGCAGGATGTTGTTAATAATTATCACTGGCTGAACCAGACGGATTTTCTGGCGGGAATTTCATTCGGAAATATTACACCGGGTCCTGTAGTGATTACATCTACTTTCATCGGCTATATGGCAGCAGGATTTTGGGGGTCTGTAATAAGCACATTCTGTATTTTCTTTCCCACGTTCTGCTTTGTACTAATACTTGCGCACAGCATAGCAAAGTTCAAAGATAATTTTTATCTGAAAGCATTCATAAAAGGAGCAAACGCCGCCGCCATTGGGGCAATACTTTCTACAGCTTATAATTTATCGGGAAGCTCATTGATTGATATAGCAACATATGTAATTTTTGCGGTAAGTTTAGTTATACTTTTCAGATTTAAAGTAAATACACTCTACCTTATTGTTGCTGCTGCTGCGTGCGGAATTATTGTGAGGATGATTGTATGATTCAAGTCCCGGCAATGAAGCCGGGAATGAAATAATTATTTTAATACTCTATCTTATCTTCGTTTTCCTGCCACGCTTTAAAAACTTCAAGCGCTTCATCTGAATGATAATGCAGCATTGGGATACTTCTTGCATCGTGGGCTAAGTCAAGCTCATCATAAATAAATTTATCATCAAAGCCGATTTCAGCAGCATGGTGCTTATTATTAGCATAGTAAATTTTATCCAGCCGCGCCCAGTAGATTGCAGCAAGGCACATAGGGCAGGGTTCGCAGCTTGTATAAATTTCGCATCCGCTAAGATTAAAAGTATTCAGCGCTTTGCACGCTTCGCGTATTGTTTCAACTTCCGCATGGGCAGTCGGGTCATTTTTTACCGTAACTTTGTTGCTGCCTTTAGCGATTATTTTCCCGTCTTTTACAATTACTGCCCCGAAAGGACCGCCGGTGCCGTTCTTTACATTTTCTCTGGACATTTTCACGGCTTCGTCCATAAATTCTTTGTTAAATTCGCCCATATTTTTTTTGCATAAAAAAACCTGACGGCATAAGCTGTCAGGTTGAATGTTATTTATTGAATAAAAAATTATTTTGTACCGTAGATTTTATCTTTGGTTTTGTTGTATGTTTTATTGTCAGACCATAACTCAAGCGCTCTGTTGATAGATTTCTTAGCTTTTTTACTATCTCCAAGTTTGAAATATAAATCTGCCAGTACATTTTCAGCACTTGCTTCAAATATTCCTCCTTTGAAATAAGGAATACTTTTCTTGGCATCACGCACTGCCAGTTTGTAGTTTTCTTCTGTTGATGTTGTGTCGCTATTTATTTTTCGCGCTTTGCTTAGATAGTATTGTCCGAAATAATATTTAACCATATCATCTTTGGGAAACTTTTTATAAAGCCCTTTAAGTGTTAATAGCGCCATTTCATCATTTTTGCTCTCTGTGTATTTATCTGAAAGAAATAGTTTGACATCTTTAGAAAGGTTTGTCTTCGGATACTTTTCTAATAGTATATTAACATCTTTTATGTAAGCTTCAGAAGTTTTATCTTTTACTTCCATCATTGCAATTAAAAGCTCTGCATCATCTGTATATCCCTGTGAATTTGAAACATCAGTTTGAATGATATAATTGAGATACTTTTTAGCGTCATCGGCTTTACCTTCTGCAATTAATCTGTTTGCAAGGTCAAGATTTGCTTTTAAATCGGTTTTATTGTTATTGTAATTCGATTGCAAATAAGCTAATGAGCTTTTTCTCTCATTGATTTTTTTGATATTTTCTAAAAAATCAGGTGCAGGGTAAAAACCTATTATTTTATCAATTTCATTTCCATCGGCATCAACGAATAGTAAAGTCGGGTAGCTGTTCACTCCGTATTTTTTTGCAAGGTCTTTGCCTTCTTTTTCGGCATCGGTCTTCCAGTTAATTTGATGTTTCTCAGCGTATTTCACCACGGCTTTATTGCTGTAAACTCTCATATCAAGATGCTTGCACCAGATACACCAGTCAGTAATGAAATCAATCATTACTATTTTGTTTTGTTCTTTTGCCTTCTTTAAGATTTCGTTGAATGTTCCCTTTTCAAAAGCAATTTCATCTGCGTTTGCCGCTTTAAGCCCAAGGAAGAGGGAGATTACAAGAAGCAAAGCGAAAGTATATATATTTTTCATATTTTGTGTTTTAGTAAATTACCTATACGTAAAAAAATCTTCAATGTTTATTTTTACCCTCCGAAAAAGTAAAAGAAAAAATTGAAGCCGACTATGGCAAAGCTGAGAAGAATATTTGCAACAATGAGAAAACTGAGCAGGGATGAGTAATGCTCCTTATATGTAATATAGTGTTTCAGAAACGCAAAAAACGTAAAGATAGCGAGCACAAATACAATTATCGAAACCGTTAACCCGGGAAAAACATTGAGCGCGTTTAAATTCATCATTTCAAGAATACGTGTAAGACGGGACTTTTCTGCGCCGCCTGTTGACATAAGAACAAGCTGTCCGGCATTTACTAAAGAGAAAAGTACGACCAGAATTTTTATCGCTGCCATAAGTATATGAATATAAGAAGATTATTTACGAAAAACGATAAAGATTGTATTCTGGAAAAAGAGTTTTCTATCCGGGAAAATAATAGGCTCCACTTAACCACAGAAAACACAGAGGGTTTACACAAAGAACACAGAGATATAAATTATTTTCTATCTATATTGTTATATTAAGCTCAGCAAAGAATTTACCGGCAGTAAATTTTACATTATTTTGGTGCGCTCTGTGTTATTAAATCTGTGGTCTCTGTGGTTAAACAGATAATTCTTCATTAAAAAAAAGTAAATTGAAATTACTTTTATCTGTAATTAACTTGAAAAATGGCTAAAAATAAGAAGGCAGAAAACAAGAAAAACTCTGCAAAAGAACAGGTAAATATTGAAATACCTTTTGAACCAAACAAAAACCAGTCGTTAATTATATACATTTCGATAGCTGCTGCGGCAATTGTATTTGCCGTGCTTTATCTTTTTTCGGCAAATGCTGCAAACGGCTACAACGGCTTTCCGCTTGATGACCCGTGGATTCATCTTACTTTTGCAAAAAATCTTGCCGAGTACGGAAGCTTTTCATATTTCAAAAATGAAATGTCCACTGCCGGCTCTACTTCACCGATTTACACAATGATTCTTGCCGCCGGATTTCTTATTACAAAAAATGAAATGGTGCTGAGTTATGTGTTAGGAATTATTTTCTTTGTATTCGCGGGGATATGGTTTTATCGTTTAAGCTCATTTGAGTTCGGTAAAGAAAATATTTTCGCCATATTATGCACGGCTATTTTTATTGTGGATAAATGGATGAATTTTATTGCAGACTCCGGCATGGAGACTACAATGTTCATCTTTTTGCTTATTGCAGCAGTTTATGCTTATAAAAAAAGGCAGGCAGCAGCAACGGCAGTTTTTGCGGGATTGATTTTGTGGACACGCCCGGATGGAACAGCTTTCCTTGGGGCATTAGTCTTTGATTATTTATGGTGTGTTTATCTTGCAAAGAAAGATAAAAGCATTAAGCTTTTTTCAAAAACTGAATTATTTAAAATAGCGGGAATTTTTGCCGGTATAATTATTATTTATTTTGGAATGAACCTCAAGTTGTCCGGTTCGATACTTCCGAATACGTTTAATGCAAAGCTTACTTATTATGCGCCGGAATTCAGAAGCCGGTCAGTATTTTTAAAGGGAGAAGTTTGGGATTATTTTACGGCAGGGGCTTATGGAATTGTCATGTTCGGATTTTTAGTAGCTGCGTTGAAATTAATTTTTGATACGATAAAACGAAAATATAACCCTAATTTTGTTTATATAGTTTTCACAGCTGCGCTTGTTTTCATTTACTGGTATAGAATGCCATATGCGCACAGGTTCGGAAGATACTTAATGCCGATAATTCCGTTTATGATTTTAGTTTCGATGACGGGGTTTAGAGAAACAGCAAAACTTATAGCTTCGTATTTTAAAAGCAAGCAGGTTGCAAACGGATTTAACATACTTGCTGCCGTAGCTATAATTTTCTTTGGGCTTCAGAATTATTTTGATAATAAAAAATCTTATGCCGAAGAGTGTAGATATATCAATGACAGGCAGGTAGTTGCAGCTAAATGGATAAGAGATAACACGAAAGAGACAGATATAATCGGAACACACGATGTAGGGGCAATAGCATTTTACAGTCAGAGAAAAATTGTTGATGTAGCAGGGCTTGTAACTCCCGAGCTTATTAACAAACTTCATGATGAAAATTATGTTGAGTATATGAGAGAATATTTAAAGAAAAGTAATGTTTCATATCTTGCATTTCTAAGAGAATGGTACAGGGTGGTAAATCAAACGCCTTTGTTTATGAGTCCTGAAAATTCTGCGCAGGAAGTAATGGAGGTATTTAAGTTTAGCCCTGATTCAACGCATATACTCTCAAAAAGAGTAAACAGCGGAATAGAGTATGTTGGGCAGTTTATAAATCAGAGGGGAATGCAAAATCAGGCATTGAATGTAATTAATCAATTGCTTTCAATGGATGAAAAGTCATCGCTGACTTATTACCTTGCTGCTATTGTTTACGGAAGTGCTAACGATGCGAAAAACTATGAAAAGAATTTATTAAAAGCTATTGAACTTTATCCTGATTTTAAAGATGCGCTTTTCGCTTTAGGAAATTTTTATAAAGCTCAAAACAACAACGCCGAAGCTAAAAAATATCTTACGCGATATGTAACGCTGAAGCCGTCAGATACAAAAGCGCTGGAAATGCTGAAGAGCGTAAGCGATTCGACTACGGCTAAATAAACCTTTTTGAAAATTTTGCGAAAGAAATAATACAAAGGCGGATGAGTTTCCGCCTTTTGAATTTAATAAATGCTGAACACACTTCTACAAAATAGTTTTATATTAGATATTGTCAGGAAATTTTCCGCGGGAAACCCCAAGAAAGTTTTCACGAAATATTTAATAATACTTTCCGCGTTCAACATTTTCTTATGCGGATTTATTGTTCAGCAAAGCTTGTACTCAAAGTATAAATGGAAAGACGGAAAAGATAAAGAGTTTGATGTTCGCCCGGGGGAGAATTTTTCGGAGATAGTAAAAGAGCTGAAGGAGAAAGATATTATTCCGAGCGCTGTAATTTTGAAAATAGCCGGCAAGATAACCGGAAAAGACGATAAGATAATTTCAAGAAGATACATTTTTAAATCAGGTATGACTACGCTGGATATTTTGAATATTATGACTGATCCCAGCCTGTTTCAGTCGGTAAAGTTTACTGTAAACGAAGGGCTTACGGTAAAACAAATAGGTAAATTCGCCGAAAAATATCTTGGCTTGTCTAAGGAAAAATTTATTGAAGAAGCCCAGAACGATTCCCTGATAAAACTGCTTGGGCTGAAGGATTCAATTACATCGCTTGAAGGGTTTCTTTATCCCGATACTTATGATGTTCCTCTTGAGATTACCGAAAAAGGTTTAGTGAAAATTTTGTTTAATGAATTCAGAAAGCGGGTATTCAATAATCCTGAAATAATGGACTCTATAGCTGCAAAGAAAATGAATTTTTACGATGTGATGAAAATGGCTTCAATTATAGAAGGTGAAACACGGAAAGAGGACGAGAAGTCGCGTATTGCAGGAGTATATTATAATCGAATAAGAAAAAATATGAAGTTAGAAGCTGACCCGACTGTGCAATACGCGCTGCCTGACGGACCGAAGAAACGGCTGACCTATGACGACCTGCATATAAAATCACCTTACAATACTTATATAATAAAAGGGCTGCCGCCGGGACCAATAAATAATCCTTCGGTTTCTTCTATTAAGGCGGCTATAAATCCTGAAAGCCATAACTATATTTTCTTTGTTGCAACAGGAGAGGGCGGACATACATTTACAGAAAACTACGCAGACCATCTGAAAGCAGTAGATGTTTACAGAAAAAAAATGAATCAGGGAAAGTAATGGGAGAGCTTAAGAAGTTGTTCAGCTTGTTTTTGAAACTTGATTTCAGAGATAAAGAAAAATCAGGTAAAAGAAAAATTTTAGGTGTTTTAGTAACCTACCTTTTAACAAATGGTATCCTTTCGCTGAATAATTTTAACGGGTACGATGAGTTTAGTTTTGCCGTAATCTCATTTTCGATTAACATTTTTTTCATTTCATTTATTGTTTTAAATGACTTCGATAATCTCTTTCTTGCAAAAAATTATTATAACGGATTAGCCGCGCTTCCTCTAAAGCAAAACAATATGTTTGCTGCGAAATTTATTTCAGCAGCAGTAATAATCTTTACATTCTTTATTTTTTCTTCCGCGTCGCAGATTGTTTTCTTTTATTTGTTCACAAATGATGCGGTAAAGACGGCTTTGTTTTTAGTTTGCTCCATGCTTTTCAATTTTGCATTTATGGGGCTTATTCTTTTCCTGTATTTAATTATCATAAATAGTTTTGCGGGGAAGACAAATATTTTTATCTATGCTCTCCAAATGATATTTTTCTTCTTCGTAATGTATTCTTCTACGGCTACATCAAAAGCCTACCGCCTTGGCAAGAAGAATATTTTGGAAATAGAGTTTGTAAGATTTCTGCCTCAGGTGTTTTTTGCGAAGGCGATATATAGTCCTTTATTAATTCCGGTTTTAGTGATTATAACTGCGGTGATATATTTCCTGCTTTACAAATATATGTCGGGAAAGTATCATGCGCTGCAATCGAAGATATTACCTATATCAAAGATAAACAAGCGAAGATTTTCTTTTTCTTTCTGGGATAATTTTATCCGAAATAATTTTGCGCGAGGAAATATCCAGAAAGCTTCTTATGATTTATTGAGATGCCATCTGCGGAATTCAAAATTTTTGAGAACAAAGTATATTCCTATGCTGCTGCTGCCGGTTATTATTTGCGTTGTGGTATTGGTGTTTTTCCCGGATGGCGTTACTTTAAACGTAATGTCAAAAGCAGGTTCTCCTGCTGATGATTCGCTGCTTGTGCTGACACCAACAATAACTTTTCTTTTTATTATAAGCGCAAGAATGCTTTATTCAAACACAAGAATTGCAGATGAGTATTCATCCGGCGGCGAAAGTCTTTTGAATACGCTTCCAATACCGGATGTTAAGCAGCTAAACCTTGGCATATCAAAATATATTCTTTTTAATTTTCTTTTACCTGTTTTTGTTTTAGCGGGGTTATTGCTGTTAACTCGTTTAGATTCAATTACTGTATCGCTGAATTTACTGTACATTATATCTGTAGTGTATTTGTTAAACTCGGTTTTTTTATTGTTTGAGAAACGCCTGCCGTTTTCTCAGGATTACTCAAAATTTAACTCCCTTTCGAAACTGGGAGAAGTAATGCTTAATATGCTGTTTGGAGTTTTAATTTTTATTGTTCAGATTTTTGTTTTCCAAAACATTATTTTTGTAATAGCAGCCGCAGCAATATTTTTCGGCGTATCTTTCCTAATCAATAGAAACTAATTATGGCGCAGGCAGAAACAAAAACCGAGACAAAGGGCTTGATAAAATCTTTTAACGGCAGCGGGAAAAATATAATACTCGGTATTACGGGCACCAGCGGTGCTATATATAGTCTCAGAATGCTGCGCGCGCTTCTTTTAAATGAATTTAACGTTGATATAATTGTAAGCGAATACGGGCAATACACTTTGCTGAATGAATGCGGAGTGGATATTACTCAATGCAATCTGAATACGCTTTTTCCCGATGTGCTTCTTTTAAAATCCACAGTAAAGTTTCATAATAATCTCGACTTAAAGTCGGAAATTTTTACAACGGGATATGATTGTTATGGAATGATAGTATGCCCCTGCGCTATGAATTATGTGTCAGGTATTGCGCGCGGTGATAGTAAGAATTTAATCGAAAAATCAGCTGACTTTGCTTTTTCGTATTCCCGGCCTTTAATCATTGTTCCCCGCGAAACACCAATCAATAAAGTTCATCTTGATAACATGAGTAAAATAATGGATGCAGGAGGAAAAATTGTTCCTGCAATGCCGAGCTTTGAATATAATCCGAAAGATTTTAATGATCTTGCAGATTACGTAGCCGGACGCGTTATGGATTTTTTATGTAAGGGGGCTGAGACAATTTAAAAGTCCCAGCCGAAATAAAACTGATGATACAATCCTGATTGCAGTTTCGTAAAATTCTGCTCTATTCTTTTTCCTAAATCATATCTTAAGCCGATTAGCCCGAATAAGTTCATTCTTACTCCTGCGCCTATGCTTCCCTTTGTTTCTCCATAGTTATCGAATGTATCCCATGTGTTTCCTGCATCCATGTAAAGAGCGCCTCTTATTCCCGGGAAGCCAAGATTTATACCCAGAGGAAATTTTAAAATTAGGGCATTGATTAGCGGAAAACGCAGCTCTGCATTTGTCTGCCACAGCTTGCTGCCGCGAAGTGAATTCCTGTCCCATCCGCGAAGCGACCAGCTTCCTCCCATGAAAAATCTTCTCGGCGCTTTACCTTCATTCATAAAGTATTGTCCTCTGAAAGCAAGAGCAACAGTCTGCGAAAGACGCAGATACCTTCTGTAATCGAAAAGCACGCTGTAGTAATTAAGATTGGAGTTATCTATATCGGATGTATATCCTAATGTGAAGTTAAATCTCACTCCGTCTATGGGACCTGTATATGTCCACAGAGAATTATCGTGAACATAGCTGATGGAATTTGAAAGAATGAGCGAGCGTGTGTTATCAAGAAAATCTATATTCTTATTCGACTCTGCCAGATTTACTGATGTTTCTATTCTTTTAAAAAAAGATAAAGGATAAGAGAAGCTTAAATATCCTCCGTAAATTCTTTCATAATAAGAAACATCACTTTCGGTTAAATCATATCGCTTACCTGATAAATGATAAATGCCATAAGCATAGTTCAATCTTTTTTCTAAAGATACTTTTGATATAGCTACATTGAAACTTTTCCAAAACTCTGACTGTGAATCGGAATTATTAAAAAGAAGAATATAATATTTTTCATTGCTGAGAATATCGCTTAATGAAATTATTCCTCCGGCATTAGTTCCGAAAACTGGGTCAGTTGTAAGCGAAGTTGTAGCAACGTCAAGAGAGTAATCTTTGAAATACTTCAGCTGATTCTTTTTGGGATTCGATTCAATCTTAGCAAAATCCCACGGATGAGTTTTTTGGGAGAAATCAATTTTCTTTACAATCTTGGAGGTGTCATAAATCTCGGAAACATTATCAAGCATCCTTACAGTAATGGAGCCGAATTCATAGGAAGAAAAAATCACCCTGTTATCCCCTGCAAAATCAGGGTCGTATGCAGCGGTAATGAAATTTGTAAGACGCTTCATTTCAAGATTTTGCGGAAGATTATCCCAGAACGCGCTTGTTCCGTGTCCGCCTGTTTCCATAGGTTCTGCTTTGCTTAAATCAATCATCCAGATATTCTGTTCGCCTGTTGCTGTCGAGGTAAAAACAATCTTATTTCCGTCGGGAGAAAAACGCGGATTGTAATCTATTTCATCGCCGATTGTGAGATAAGAAATTTTGTTTGTCGTCAAATCGTATAAAAATAAATTGTACTTGTTCATTCCGAATGAAGTTCTGTCGGATGAAAATACAATATATCTTCCGTCCGGTGAAAAGTCGGGATCGCGTTCATCATAATAGTCATTTGTTAACCGGGTTAATGTTTCCGTATCAACATTTAAAATATATAAATCACTTCTTCCGCCGAAATCGGTCGCCGGAAATGCAACTAACTTGCCGTCTTTGCTCCATGAAGGCGAGCCGATATTAACAATATTGTCGAAAGAAAAATCCGCTATGAGTTTTTCTTTGGAAATATCAAACAAATGAAGCGCATCCCTATCACCCTTTTGTGTAATAAACGCAAGAGTTCCTTTCAAAGAAATATCAAGACCAGTTCTGAAAAAATGAAACTGCTCGAATTCATCGGAAGATTCGCCCTTAACAACAAGCTCAGAGTTTCCTCTTTTTGCTAAGCTCGTTTTGTAAATACTGGTATAGCCTGTTTGATTTCCTATGTAAAATATTTCATCTTTCTTGTTAAAATTCGTAAATGTAGGCTTATGAGCGAATCCGGCTGAAAAAATATTTTTTGATACTTGCGAAGGATTATCGTGGTCTGCATAATCGGGCAAATACATTTTTTTGAGATAGTACAGAAAATCCCTGTCAAACGCTTTATAATCTTTCCCGATAGTTTTTTCCATAACGGTTGAGAAGCTTTCATCCATCCAGAAATTTTCCTGTAGCTGAAGGATTTTATCCTCACCGTAATTTAGCGCTATGTATTCAAGAACTTTCTGCCCCAGCTTATACATTAAATATGTGCCATAAAAATTTTCCCAGTCGTCAAGTCCTACTATATAATTATTTATCACGGCATCTTTCAAAACCATTTCCGCCTGTGTATCCCATTTAGTTGACCAGTATTCTGCAAGACCTTCGGTAAACCAAAGCGGCGGCATACGTTCCGAAACCTGCCCGTGGATTTTTAACTGCGATAAAATTTTCGATGTCATGAATACGTGAACAAGTTCGTGCGCTATCACATGCTGAAACTGCCCTATAGAACCTTCAAAAGGTATAACAACTCTGCCTTTTACGAACTCGAAAAATCCGCCCACACCATCGGGTATAAATCCGGGAGAAGTATTTGTCTGTTTAAAGTGAATTGGCGATGCATAAAAAATTATAGGCACCGTATCGTAAAGGGAATGGTTGAATTTCTGAACGAGGTTTTTGTATTGCTCTTCCGCAAAATATGCTCCCTGCTCTGCAAGTTCTTTAGCTTCCTTGTAGTAATAGATTTTGAAATGCTCGGTGGACATTGTGTTCCATTCAAAATCGGAATATTGAACTTTGTTCCTGCCGAAGTCAACAAACTGAGCAGATGAGGGAAGATATATTGAGAGGAAGAAAAGTAATATTAGCTTCTTCACAAAAACAAATTAAAAAACGCGGAAAGGATAATCAAGAATAATGCTTATTACACTATTTCTTCAGTGATGACATAAGATTCGTTTAAATCATTAATAAACTTTATCTGGAATGGCGATTTTTGTGAAGGCATAGTGGTGGGATACCAATTTCTGTTTTCAACTGCTAAAATGAGAAGACCGTTATCATCACCCATAGCAGAAAAAGTGTCTGAGTTCACACTTTTTACAAAATCGGAAACCTTATAATCATTGATTAACTTTTGCTTTATAGAATGGAGATTGTTTGAAACAATACCTATTTCACTGACGCAGAGAATTTGAGATGAATTGAATTTCTCACCGGTTTCATTTTTCAAGTCAAAGCGTGAAATCAATTCGGCTATATTTCCGGCAGCATCAAAAAAATAAATTGACTTTGCATTCCAATTTTCAAAATCGGCGATGACGCTGTTTTCTTCTGTTGGTAATAGTTTTACTTTACCCGTCATCCAACTAATAGCTTCGTTGAGTTTATTTGAAGGAATATTAAACGCAAAATGATAAAATGGCTTTTGAGTATTTTTGCACTCTTTAAAAATTAATTTTGTTGAACCCGCCTGAAACCCGACTTGATTATCGGATTGTGAAATTATTTTTAACGACAGAATATTCCCGTAGAAATTTTTTGTTTCGGAAATATTATCTGTGAAAAGAGTTAATTCGGTGATTTGCAAAGTGAAATAATTTTATCAAAAAAAAGCTCCTCACATTGAAATATGAGGAGCAAAATATTTAGTTCTTTGAATGTAAAGCTATAGTATTGCCTTCTGAATCCCTAAATTTTGCAATATAGCCAACCTCATCGGATATTTTAGTCTTCGGCATCACAATAGTTCCGCCTGCTTTTACTGCGCGTTCAAGCATTGATGTAAGCTCATCTCCGGCATGAAAGTAAACAGTAACTCCGTCCGCCGAGGGCTTTCCTTCATCCGCGCCGACAATGGCTCCGCCAATATTAATATCCTCGCTCCATGGAAAAAAAGCCATTGGATATGGTCCATACTGAACTACTTTTATTTCCGATTCAAGCAGGGCTGAATAAAACTTTGCAGCCCTTTCAAGGTCTGATGCAGGGATTTCAAACCAGTCAAGTAAGTATTTCATGGGAATATTTTTGGTTTATAAAAATTATACGTTTATAAATCAAAAATAGTTATATCGGCATATAAAAGAAATATGCTTACTTTACAAGAATCATCTTTATGGTTTCCGTATAATTTCCTGTAATCAGTTTACAGTAGTAAATTCCGCTTGAGCGGTTAGCCGCATTCCATTGTATCTCATAATTACCCGAAGTATGAACTTTATTTACAAGCGTTTCAATCTCTCTTCCTGTTTCATCAAGTACAACAAGCTCTACGTTCACGCCTCCATTAGTTTGCGGAACGCTGTATTTGATTTTAGTGGAAGGGTTAAACGGGTTCGGATAATTCTGATGCAGACGAAAATCTTTCGGTACACCGGAATTTTCTTCGTTTATACCTATCGGGTCAACCACTTTAAAATTCAACATCATTCCGTCATCTTCATGTTCGAGATTATGGCAGTGCCACATATAAATTCCCTTGTACTGTGTGAACTTAATGAGAACAATTACCTGTTCGTAAGGATTTACCAGAACTGTGTCTTTCCATCCTTTGTCATTCGGAGCAAGTGTTGTGCTGCCGTTTCTTGAAAGCACCTGAAATAATATTCCGTGACTGTGCATAGGATGGAACTCGTTTGTGGCATTTACTATTTTCCACTGCTCCAGCCCGTTCTGCGGAACTTCAAAATCAATTCTGTTCATAGAAAATGTCAGCCCGTTAATCAGGTGCATATTCATTCCTCCGCTAGCGTGAGATAGGGTAAAGCTTCTTGTCCGCACAACATCTGAAGGATTATAGTAAGTAATAGGCGTTAAGCTTGCAGGAACCACTCCTCCTGATGAAGTATTTGAGGTAATATCAAACCTTAAGAGGTTCATTTCTGTTCCCTGCTGGTAAGTTGGTCCGCCTGAACCCGTAAATGGTAATGATTTTAACGTTACGCTTTGTCCGATTGTGTAAGGAGAAAAATCGAATAAAATTTCCACTCTTTCCCCCGGAGAAATATAAAACGATGTAGCAGAAACAGGAGCATCTTTCAGTCCTCCGTCAGTTCCAATAATATGAAAAGCCCTGTTATCCGAAAATGCAATTTTATAAATACGGGCATTAGAACCGTTAAGCAGCCTAAATCTGTAAAGAGTTCGGCTTACCTGAAAATAAGCATCAGGTGTTCCGTTTATTAATGGAACATCACCTAAAAATCCAACCATCATATCGGTTGAGTTTGGATTATAGGTGAACTGAGGTATATTTACGCTGCGCCTATCCTGAATGCAAAGCGGTATATCAAAATTTCCCGAAGGGAGATTTAAGGCATTTTCTGATTGGTCGGTAACTATGAAAAATCCGGCAAGCCCTTTGAATGCCTGCGATGCTGTCAGCATATCGGCATGAGGATGATACCAGTAAGTTCCGGCTCTTTGAACAATCGGAAATGAATAGTTATAGGTTTGTCCGGGATGAATTGCATACATAGGATGACCATCCATAACCTCAGGAGCAATGATGCCATGCCAATGAATAATGCTGTCTTCGGATAAATTATTAACAAAATTTATATTGAGGGTAGAGCCGCGCTCAATAATAACTGTAGGACCAGGATAAGAATTATTAATTGTAACAAGCTGCGAAGTTTGACCGGGCCATACGGTTTGATTTGTAACCGAGGCAGTCATTGTGTTACCGGTGAGGACGGGAGGAAATCTTAAAGGATTTCCTATTGCGCTTCCAGCGGGAAAAATTTCACTGCTGTCAGCAAGTAGCTCGTTGGGAATTATACTTCCCGGAAGAGAAATTAAAGCACCCAAGCCCAATGCTTTTTTAATCATTTCCCGGCGTTTCATGCTTAGAATGTTTGATTAAAAAGTAATGGTATTAATGGTTTAACCTAACAATTCATTGCATAAAATTAAGGTCATAAATTGAACTACTATTTTTTTACTGATGACCCCCTATTTTGCAGCAGTCTTCCAGCTTTTCATAAGCAGCTTCGTTTTTCTTTTTGCTGTTTGCGTCATAGCCTACTAGAGTAATTTCCGTTTCAATTTTATCGGGATTGATTTTGCTTTTATCAAAATCTACAGTAGCTGTTTTCTCTTTTACGCTTACGTTAATAGAATTAATTCCGTCAACTTTTTTTAATGCCGTTTCAATTGTTTTTTTACAGGTAGCGCATTGAAGAGTCGGAAGGTTTATCTTAACAATTTCTCCCTTTTTTTCGGAAGAATTATTTCCGGTGGAATTTTCATTTTTTGTTTTGCTGCAGCCCGTTAAGACAGCCGAAACAATAACTATAAGAAAAAGATTTTTTATCTTTAACATATTAGGTTTGGTTATAAGTAAAAATAGATTTATTATATAATTTATGCAATAAAAGTTGTTGACGGAAAATTCACCTATGGCTTAACGGCTTTAATGGAAAACAACATCGGCAGCTTATCGCCGAACTTACTCATTCTCCAGTATCCGTCTTCACTTTGATACATACCGGGAAAAATGTTGTAAGGTGAAAAAGGAAATTCGTGAATGTATTCTACGCGTAATCCTGATGCCGTAAGGGAGTTAAAAATTTCGGATAAGCTGTGATTCCATCCGAATTCATTTATCTCTTGCAGTTTTAAATTCCGGTCTGCATAGGTTGAACTCGAAATAATTTTTATAGGTTCTTCCGTATTAAAATATGGGTATTCGATTTTTTCAAAACTGTCATCAAACATCCAAACCATAGGGTGAAACTCGACATAATAAAAGAAACCTCCGGGCTTTAAAAAATGGCTGATTATTTCCGCCCAGCTATCTAAATCAGGCAGCCAGCCTGTTACTCCATATGAACAAAAGACAATATCGTACTTTTTATCGAGATGATTTTTTAAATCATAAACATTGCAATTTACAAATTCGGCATCTGTTCCGCACTTATTATTAATTTCTATTGCATTTTTAATAGCTTCTTCGGAAAAATCTACTCCCGTCGCTTTTGCGCCAAGACGGGCGAATGAAATTGTATCCTGCCCGAAGTGGCATTGCAAGTGAAGAAGAGATTTACCGTTTACATCGCCTAACTCGTCAAGCTCGATTTTATTAAGAGAGTTTTTCCCGGTGATAAAACCATCATTATCATAGAAAGCAGATTTTACGTGAACACCTGTTCTCTCGTTCCACAGTTTCTTATTGCTTTCAAAATATGTTTGGTTTTTTCCTGTCAGTTTCATTTATCTTTTCGTAAATAATTTTGTAGTGCTGAATATATTTTTAAAATATTTTTCCCGCCAGTTCGGCATGTATTTGTCCAAAATCAAACCTTCAATCGCCCCAAAAGAATAGACACAATCTCGTTGGTTTTCGTAAAGTGTAACTTTATTAATTTCCTCGTCGAGGCGTTTTAATCTTTTTGTGTAATTATCTGCAATGGGTTCATAATCATTTAAAGATTTAAAATCGCCTGAAAGCATATAATCGTTTTTTACTAGATATGCTAAGATGTCATACTCAGTGCAGCGGGCAATACCTTCCTGCCACAGTTGAAACTCAAGATACTTAGAATCTTTTTCACTTACAATTTTTTCGAAATCCTTTTTTGACTTTAAGTATTCTGCCGTTTTCTTTTTAAATGATTTTGTGTTAATGTTTTGATAAGCTGATACAAGTTTTGTTTTTAATTCATTAAATGCTTTGTTTACAACTGTATCTTCATAGGGGAATTTATAGTTTAATATCCACATTCCCGATTCATCGCCGTCTTTTAAATCAAGCTTATCTAATGCTTCCCGGTATTTTTCATACCCGAATTGATATTGATGAAAATGCTCATGGAGTAAAGTTATTACCCATGTTAAACTTTTCCTCCCGGTATTCTCCGGTGTTCCCACAACAACTGTGTTTACTCCATTTACAGCAGGGAAGGTTGCGAGGAAGTTGCTTTGAAATATTTTTTTCCTCACATAAATTTTTGCGCCAAGATACGAATCAAAATATGATTGAGTGAAATCTTCGGATGGCTTCGGATGATTTATTAAATACTCAAGAGAATCAGAAATGAAAAGAATAGCAAAATCTGTTTTGCTCCAGCCTTTCCAGATATTATCGGAAACAAATTGAGAGATTTTTAATGCTTCGTTTATTCTGACTTTATCTTCAAAGCGGATTTCGGTTTGAGGGAAACCTTTAAGAGAAAAAAAGATAACAAAAAGAAAAAGTAATGAAAATTTTTTCATGATAAAATTTTCTAAATATACGAAACCCCGGCAGTATAGTTGTGTTTTACTTCTTTGTATTATTGTAGATTCCGTGAATGGAGGCGAGACGCTGGTCTCTTCTTTTTAGCGCCTGTTCAAAGCGTCTTATTTCTTCTTCTGTTTCAGGAATCGTTTCAGGAACGGGAATGGGTTTTAAAGTTGACGGGTCAAGATTTACAAATGTAAGATATGCGCTGTTTGACAAGTATAGCTCACCGGATTTTATTGACTCAACCTCTACCCTTACGCCTACTTCCATAGAAGTTTTGAATGCCCTGTTAACAGATGCCTTTAATCTTACTATGTTGCCGAGCTTTATAGGCATGTGGAAGTTGAGATTATCTACTGAAGCCGTTACCGCAACATTATTACAATGGCGTGAGGCGGAAAGTGCAGCGGCAATATCCATCCAGTGCATGAGTCTTCCCCCAAGGAGATTGCCGAGTATATTTGTATCATTAGGCAGAACAAGTTCTACCATTTCAACTTGAGAATCTTTTACTTTTTTAGGAAGAAGCATATTATTTGGGCAATCTATTTTTAATTTTTTCTATGTTAGGCATAAGGCTGCTGTTTCTGAATTTTGACTCAAACCTTTCAATCTCTTTCTTCACGTCATCATATTTTTTCTTTGCCATAAGCGCCTGAATTTTTCCATAGAGCGCATCGTCTGCCAAATCTGTTTCAAAAAACTCATCAAGTAATGCATCGTAATAAATTATAGCCGATTTATAATTTCCAAGAATCATATACTGCTCTGCGGCTTTCAGTTCTTTTAAGGCTAACTTATTCTTTAGCTCTACAATTCTTTTTTCGGCCTCAATGGAAAGCTGGTCTTTCGGGTATAGGTCAATAAAATTTCTGAATTCCTGTATCGCATACTTTGTATAGGTCTGGTCAAGATTATATGAAGGCGATAATCCGTAGTAGCACATTGCAAGCTGGTATCTTGTTTTCAGCGAAAGGTCAGAGCCGGGATAGTTTTTTAAAAGATATTCAAATTCATAAGCTGCGAGAACATATTCTTTTCTTCCATAATAGCTCATTCCAAGATAAAAAATTGCTTTATCTATGATTTTCGTTCCAGAATATTTCAGCTTTATCAAGCCGAAGTCTTCTATGGCATCGTAGTAGTCGCCTTTTTTATATTTGTTATATGCTGTTTCATAGGCTTTTTCCGGGTCATCATTAATATCTCTATCACCTTTTTTCGAGCTTCCGCATGAAGAAAAAATCAACGCTGAAAAACAGAGGGCAAAAACAATACAAACCGACTTAATATATGAATGTGAGCTTTTTCCTAATTTCAAATTTCTGATTTTAATTTTAAAAATTAATTTTACTTATTCCTTACTGTAAAAAATAAAATCACAGCCGCAGCCGAAGCCAAGATTACAAGAGAAGGAACTAAATATTTTGAAAAAAAACTTTGCGGGGGAATTACCCCCTGCGCAAAGAAAAACTTATCGCTTTCAACAAGGCTCAAATCATCCAGCGCAAAATCATCGGTGAAACTTTGATTAAATCTGTATCCTTGAACATTTGTTATCAGAACGCTGCAGTAGTATTTTACAGTTGCCTGACGCTTAATATACTTATTACCCAGCAAATCTTTCTCAAAGAGCCGCAAATATTTTGTATCAAGAGCTAAGCTGTCTATGACAATCTTCGCATCGCTTCCAAGATTTGCATCTGAAATAATCTTATAATCCGCAAACCTGCTTTTTATTTTACTCTTAAAATAGCTTTCGGTTTCATTATCGGGAGCATTAATTTCGAGTAAATATACCTTCTCTTTATTCAAAATCAGCCGGTCGCCCAAAAGCTCAAAACTTGATTCAAGAAGAGCATCAATGTTTTCGAGGTTTGTCTTTGGTTTCCGGTTATCGCTTTGAGGAAAAGCTTTTTGAATAAAGAAAAAAAATACTAAAAGCGAAAAAAAAAGATTTCGATTATAAATATTCAAATACCTCTGAAGATAAGTATCAATATAAAATAAAAAATTCCGTTCCGGTAGAAACCGGAACGAAATTTTATAATAAAGTTTATTTAGAAACGATTAACCGTAAATTCCTCTCAGCTTTAATACCTCTGCAACTTTTTCAATAGCGTAAACATAAGCGCCGAGACGTAAAGTGGTATCGTACTTTAAAGCAGTACTATAAACATTCTCAAATGCTTCTCTCATCATTCTGTTAAGCCTGTTGTTCACATCATCCTCTTCCCAGAAGTAACCGATTCTATCCTGTACCCACTCGAAGTAAGAAACAATAACACCGCCTGAGTTTGCAAGAATATCAGGGATAACCATAATCTGTTTATCTCTTAAAATCTGGTCAGCATCTGCTGAAGTAGGTCCGTTAGCGCCTTCAACGATCAATTTAGCTTTAATGTTGCCTGCATTGTGCGCTGAAATCTGGTCTTCTTTAGCGGCAGGAACAAGTATATCGCAAGGAAGCTCAAGAAGCTCTTCGTTTGAAACTTTGTCTCCGAAGTTACCGCCTGCAAGGTTTTTATGTTTTGCCACGTAGTCAATTGCTTCCTGAACATGGATTCCGTTTGGATTATAATAACCTCCCGATACATCACTGATAGCAACAATTTTTACGCCTTGTTTGTGAAGCAGGTCTGCGCTGACTGAGCCTACGTTTCCGAAGCCTTGTACCACGCATGTTGTATCCTCAGGATTGATTTCCATTTTCTTCAGAGCAGAAAGAGTTGCAATCATTACGCCTCGTCCTGTAGCCTCTCTTCTTCCGCGTGAGCCGCCGATTACAATCGGCTTTCCGGTTACTACGCCTGTAACGGTATTTCTTTTGTGCATACTGTATGTGTCCATAATCCAAGCCATAACCTGTTCATCGGTATTCATATCGGGAGCCGGGATGTCGGTATCCGGTCCGAATACATCAAGCATATTGGCAGTATATCTTCTTGTAATTTTTTCTAATTCTAATTTAGATAATTTTGACGGATCGCACTTAACACCACCTTTAGCCCCGCCGTAAGGGATGTTTGCAATTGCGCATTTCCACGTCATCCATGAAGCAAGCGCCTTTACTTCGTCAAGATCAACATCGGGAGCGTATCTTATTCCGCCCTTTGATGGTCCGAGAATATTATCATGTATTACTCTGTAGCCTTCAAATACTTCAAGCTTTCCGCTATCCATCATAACAGGTATAGATACTATCACTTGCTTAACTGGATATTTCAAATAATTGTATAACCCTTCATCAAGTTTGCATAATTCGGCAGCTTTGTCGAATCTGACCATCATACTTTCGAATGGGTTTGCTTCGCCTCTTTTATAGGGAGCAGGTTCTTTGTATTCAGTAGACATTGTAGGTAAGATTTAAGAAATTAATTAATAATTATTTAAAGAAATGAGTTCCGACATTAAAATTACTATAACGAAGAGCGATATTCAAGGCAATATCCAATGAAAAATATGCGTAATAAAGGGATTTTAAAGAATAAATTTTATGAATATATTGTATGGTTTCGGGATGTTGATTTCATTATTTCAATATTCTGAATAAATCGGGATGTAGCGATAGCATCGGCAAGCGCATCCCGATAGGAATCGGGAGGGTCTCGGTTCAAAGAAACAAATTACGGGATGTAGCGCAGCTCGGTAGCGCATCCCGATAGGAATCGGGAGGGTCTCGGTTCAAAGAAACAAATTACGGGATGTAGCGCAGCTCGGTAGCGCACTTCGTTCGGGACGAAGGGGTCGCTGGTTCGAATCCAG